>JAGRIJ010000027.1 GCA_020443295.1 Alphaproteobacteria bacterium
CGCGTTATAAGCCCTGATTTCCTCTATCATTTCGGGGGTGAGAACCTCGTCGTTTTCGTCCGAAGCCAGATATCTGATTTTCTCCAGAAAATTGTTCGGGAAGCCGCCGTCTTCAGGGTCGTCGACACAGGAGGCGAGGATCATCTTCATCATGGTCTCAAGCTTGTCGCGGCTTTCGTTGACCACTGTATTCATGGGTGTGTCTGCGTTGGGGTCGTAATCGTCGACAAACCGGCCGACCAGACGGACTTCCATGGCGGCGGCGGCTCTGGCCGTTTCGTCCCAGACGCGGCTGATATAGTGGATGTGTTCCTTTGTATCCGGAGCGGCGTTGGCCACAGCTTCGGAGAGCCCGTCTATAAGTTCCGTAAATTTATCCCGCATAAACCCGCGTCCTTTTGTTTGTTTGTGCCCCTATTTTAGCTGTTTACCGCGCAAAAGTGCAAAAAATTTAACAAAATGAAGATTTTAGGGATGAAAGCCCCGGTTTCTGGGGAGCATCCTGCCATATCCTGTTTTTGCTTGTTGCTGGCGGGGGCGGCATGTTTTAATCCGGGCGAGGAGAGCGGCCATGCCGGTTATGAACGATACACGCAGCAGAATTTATGATACCGCGATGCGGATTCCCGAGCTTCTGCAGGGGAATGTGTGGCGGGAGGATCTTGAAACCGCGCTTTCCGTGCAAGAGTTCAGCCTGGCGCAGATCGAGGCGATGAAGGCGGTGGCGACGCCGACCTGCCGGGGTAATTTCAACGCGCTGGCGAAAGGGAGCGGCGAAGAGGTTCAGGATAAGCTTGCGAAGATTCTGGCCCATGCTTTTCGCGATCCGGTCCTGAAAGCCTCCATTTACCTGGAATTGTTCGGCGAGGGGAAGATCGCCGCCGATGATCCGCACAAGGCTTTGCTGATCGTTACGCAGTCCCGCGACATGATGAGGGAGGTCGTGCATAACTATCCGCTGCTGCTGGGGGAGGATATGCCCGGCAGTGTGCAGGAGATCCTTGATGCTTATGAACGTGAAATTTTGCCCGTGCTGGATGAGGCCGTAGCCGAGTTTTCTGCAGAGAGCGGGCTTGATCCCAGCACTGTTTCGGAGGCTGAGGGCTGGGAACATCTGCGTTCCCTGCCGCCGGAGGTCTTCTGAAGCCGTATTCTTTCTACATCGCCAGATCCATCGGAGCGCCGTCTTCCACCGTTGCTTTTGCCGCGAGCGGGTCGTAGGGTGGAGGGGCCGCTGTGAAAGCCGCCTCGGGCAGGTTTCTTTCCAGCGCGGCTTTCAGGTCGGTTAAACTGAAGGGTTTGGTGAGGACCTCGGAAGCGCCGCTTTCAAGGGCCTGCCGCCGGATATCCTGAAAATCGGCTGTTGCGGTCAGCATGATGATGGGGGTCGTGAGGTAGCCGCTCTCCGTTCTGACCTGCGATGTTAACTCCACGCCGTTCATGCCGGGCATATTGTAGTCGGTCAGGATAATATCGTATGGGGGGTGGCCGTTGCCGTCGCCGGATATCTGAACGGCGCGGAGCGCCTCGGTGCCATTTGAAACCGTTTGTATGCGCAAATCCTGCGCCTTCAGCGAGCGGCTGAGATTGAATTCCAGAAGAGTTGCGATATCAGGTTCGTCGTCGACGATAAGAATATTTAATCTGTTCAGCATGGAGCCTCCCCCTGTTTTTATGGGCTCTCCATGTGCAAGCTCAATTTTTACATAAAGTCTTTGATTGCCACAAGGGAAATGAGTGCGAAACTCCCTGTGAAACTCATGATTTTTAGGTTTTCCTATAGTTTTTTATCCGGCAGGCGAGCGAATCTAAGTATCATCGTGGCCGTCCAAATCAGCATGTAGCCCAAGAAGACCGCAAGGCCGATGAACAAGGTTGTCTGGTCCATCATCACTTTTCCACCGTTGATATTGGTTTCGATCACACACTGCA
>JAGRIJ010000028.1 GCA_020443295.1 Alphaproteobacteria bacterium
GTTCCTGCGGAGCCGCCGGAGGTTCGGGTTCCTGAGTATTTTCAGGAGGGGGAGCCTGTTCCTGTTCCGGCGGCGCCTGCTCCGTTTCGGGCGGCGAGACCTCGATGCCGAGTTCCTGTCGTTCCCTATCCGGGGCGACGACCGTTACCGGGGCGGGTTCGACTTTTTTATCCAGCGGTTCGATCCCGTCTTCCCATGAGGCCGGAGAGGCCGTTTCCTCAGGCGCGGCGGCGTGCGGTTCCGGTGCGGCCTTTACGGGTGGGGGAAGGGGCAGCGGGGGAACGGATTTCATGAAGTCGCCCCGGACCAACGCGTCGCGGTCCTCATCCGTGAGGTAGTAACCGCACTGATCGGCGAGAACCAAATCGCCTTTAACTTCGCGAACGATAAACAAGGTGGTCTTTGCGAGCTGGTCCGGCGCCGCGCCGCAGCTTGTGCCCGTATCGGCGTAGACCGTCAGAGTTTTGCGGTTCTTTTTGCCGCGGAAGAGCTTTTGAACGTCCACGGTCAGTTTCGAGAAGGCCGGGTTTTTACTTGGTTGGGGGGGAAGCCGGTTTTGGTCTGTGTTGTCAGAAGGCGTGTCGGGGTTCTTTTCCAGGCCAATGGTGCGGCCTGCCACGATATATTTCGCCGCGGCGATGTTTTCCCGGCTGGCCTGCGGGGTGAAGGCGTCTTTCGTGCATTCGCAGGCGAAGGCGGACACAGGCGCACAAAGGAGCGCAAGGGTAAGCAGCAGAAATCTCATGCGGGAGAGATTAGCGCTCCGCAAGGCCGGGTTCCAGCAAAAAATATAGCGCCGGAAAAGGGCCTAACTCGCCTTTTTCTGTTTCTTTTCGGTTTTGCGCTGGCGGTAGATGGCGGCCCAACCCTTGCGGACCTCCTCCTTCGCGCGGGAAACCGAGAGCGCGTCTGCGGGAACGTTCTGGGTGATCGTCGATCCCGCGGCGATGAATGCGCCGTCGTCGATAATCAGGGGGGCGATCAGGTTGGCGTTGCTCCCGACCATCACACCCTTGCCGATGATGGTCGTGTGCTTTTCAAAACCGTCGTAATTGACCGTGATCGCGCCGCAGCCGAAATTCACATCCTCGCCCATTTCGCAATCCCCCACATAGCCGAGGTGACTGATCTTGCAACGGTCGCCGATTTTCGATTTCTTGATTTCCACGAAATTGCCGATGCGGACATCGTCACCCAATTCGCTTCCGGGGCGGATACGGGCGAAGGGGCCGACGCTTGCATTCTTGCCGATTTTTACCCCTTCGATATGCGAGAAAGCGCGAATGCGCGTGCCTTCGCCTACCTCGACGCCGGGGCCGAAATAAACGTTGGGCTCGACGATTACGCCCTCTTCCAGAACCGTATCGAAATGGAAGTAGACGGTTTCGGGGTCTTGCAGAGTGACGCCGCGTTCAAGGAAATGCTCGCGCATGCGGCGCTGGGCAATTTTTTCGAGCGCAAAGAGTTCCGCGCGGGTGTTGCATCCCCGGACTTCATCAGCATCAAAAGTTACCGACACGCAGGTCTTGTAGCCGTCACGGGCCGCGATTTCCGGCAAATCGGTAATGTAATACTCCTTTTGCGCGTTCCTGTTCGTGAGGCTGCCGAGCCAGCGTTCCAGACGTTTGCCATCCATGCAGAACGCGCCGGTATTGATCAGGCGCACCATTTTTTCCTGCGGGCTGGCGTCTTTTTCTTCGCGGATGGCGGCAATATTGCCTTCGGGATCCATCAGCAGGCGGCCATAGCCGGTCGGGTTCTGCACTTCAGTTCCCAGCACGGAGATGCCGATCCCGGATTCCTGGCGCCTGGCCTGAATCAGGTTCCAAAGGGTTTCCGGAGAGACGAGCGGCGTATCGCCGAGAAGAACCAGCACGTCGCCCGTAAATCTCTGCAGCAGGTTCATGGCGCATTTGAGAGCGCTTCCCGTTCCGTCCTGCTGGGGCTGGATTACCGCCTCGCAGGGGTGAACCGCCTGAACCAGATCGTCCATCCCCGGCCCGACGACGACGATGACGCGGTCAGGTTCCAGATGACGGACGCTTTCGAGCAGCCATTTGATCATCGGCCAGCCGAGAAGTTCGTTCATCACTTTCGGGCGTTTGGATTTCATCCTTACGCCTTTTCCGGCGGCGAGAATTACGCAGGCGAGGGGTTTTTTAGTCATGCTGTTCCCCGATCATCCTTGTGATTTTCCGGTTTCATCAGTTTATTTTTTCTGGGTGAGGATGGTGTCCCCACGTTCGAAATAGGTCATATGCATAAACAACGTTCCATAAGCGGTTTTTACGCGGACACGGACGGGAACGGCGATATTGTTATTTTCACCCACCATCGCGAACCAGACGGTCGGCATCGTTCCCCTGGCGCGTCCCTGTTCCTGAATCGAAAGCCATCCGCGCGGCTTCTTGCCCCAGTCTCCGCCTCTGGGAATCACTTCGACAATGCATTCCACAGCCGGTCCGCTGTAAACATTATAGCGGCTGGGCTTGATCATGACATAGCGCTGGTGCTGGAACGACATGCCGTAACGGCGTTTACCGTCATAAATTTCCGAATAGCTATCGCACTTTTTGCCCTTTGCCAGTTCTTCCATCATCACCAAGGTTGCGGTGAGAACGTCTGTGGTCTGGTCCGTCAGGGCTTTGTCCGGAACTTCGTTTTTCGGTTTCTTGGTCGTATATTTCGTTTCAATTCCAAGAAAAGTTCCGTCCTTGCTGTAGTGGTAGGTCTTGATCTCCTGTTCTTTCTTCCATGACGCGATCGATTGATGGAGTTCCGGTTGCTGCTTGCCGCCCGGAAGAACCCAGCCTTTCGATTCAAACGTTCCCTCCCACGGGACCATGCTGGCCAGGAATCCTTCCGTTTCCGCGCCGAAGATCATGCGGTAACGGTCTTTCTCGCGCAAATCGACCTGCAATTCCGCACTGACGGCATTTACGCCGCTTGCGTAAACCTCGAATTTCATCTTCTGCAAAAACGGAGAACGGGTGCCGGGATTTTCTGCGGCCTGCGCTACCCCGGACAGGCAGATCATTGCAAGAGAGGCAAGGGCAAACCGTCCGGACACGTTTTTGATTTGTTTGTGCCTTGAAATTTTTCGGGAAGGTGTCGCTGCTCTTCTCCTTCCTTTGGTCAATACCATCCAGACTGACATCATCAATTGCCCTTTCCCTTAAACTCCCCATGCTTCCCACAGCAATAGACGGAGCACACAACATCCCGGTTCCGGGCTGAGTTTTTCAGCCTGTCCGATCAGTTACGCCTTTAACATGACATTCAATTCATACACCTGTGAGCGGCTGCCCGTCCAGCCTTGCGCAGCGTATACGCGCACTTTTTCTCTGGAGAAATAGGGTTATAAGGGTCAGCAAGGGCCGTGGCGGAGGAAATTTCGACGATCCTGCTTGATTTTGCCGGGGCGGCATGGTCAATTCATCAGAATTTCATGAATGACAGGAAAGTTCAGATCAATGTCCGGAATGTACGCCCCTTTGCAGAGCACTATTGATCAAGCCTGGGAGGACCGGGTCAATATCGGCCCCGACACCGGCGGGCCTGTTCAGGAAACGGTAGAGGAAGTGCTTTCCCTGCTGGATAGCGGAACCGTGCGCGTTGCAGAAAAAAAAGACGGGAAATGGGTCGTGAATCAATGGCTGAAAAAGGCCGTTCTGCTCTCTTTCCGGCTGAACGCCATGCGGGTTATTCCCGGCGGCCCCGGCGGCGGACACTGGTATGATAAGGTCGACAGCAAGTTCAAGACGTGGGATGAAAAAGACTTCAAAAAGGCGGGCTTCCGTGCCGTTCCCGATTGCGTCGTGCGCCGTTCCGCTTTTATTGCGTCCGGCGCCGTCCTGATGCCCAGCTTTATCAATGTGGGGGCCTATGTAGATTCCGGGACGATGATCGATACATGGTCGACGGTCGGGTCCTGCGCGCAGATCGGGAAAGACTGTCATATTTCCGGCGGCGTTGGAATCGGGGGAGTTCTGGAGCCCTTGCAGGCGGAGCCTGTTATTATCGAGGATAACGTTTTTATCGGGGCGCGCTCGGAAGTCGCCGAAGGCGTGATCGTCGAACAGGGGGCGGTCCTCTCTATGGGCGTGTTCATCGGAGCCTCAACGAAAATCATCGAGCGGTCGAGCGGCAAAATCCATATGGGCCGCGTCCCCGCATACTCCGTCGTGGTTCCCGGGACTCTGCCCGGAAAGCCCTTGCCAGACGGCAGCCCCGGCCCTAATCTGGCCTGCGCGGTCATCGTTAAGCAGGTGGATGAAAAAACCCGCAGCAAGACCGCTGTTAACGATCTTTTGCGGGATTAGGCAACTTATTCTAATAAAAAGATTTTTTGCATTTTCCAACTGTTTTACTGGATAATTTGTGCCTGCTGTGATATTCATTCTCAATTTTTTTATTCATACATACTTTTGGTTATTCTTTTATGAGTTTGAATTTTGACGATGTATCGGGGTTCTTCCGCAGGGTTGCACGTGGCGATATCTTTCGCCGTCAGGATACTTTTGCCGATTATCTGACCAAGACAGGCCTGTACGATTCCGAGCAGGATGTCGTCGCCAATTTTGACCACCTCGTCGAGGATGTTCACAAATGGCTTGAAGCCAAAGGCTATACACATGCCATGGCGGTCATGGATTACATGCTTGAAAAGAAACAGGGCGTTTTCAGAAAAGACAAAAAGACTCCCGGCGCCCTTCACGAACTGACACAGGCTATCTGGTTCATCAGCTGTATAGAGGACGGGCTTCCTGTCGATCATCCCGAAGGCGTTCTGAGCCTTATTTTCGCTCATGATCTCGGTGAGGATTACGGTATAACGCCAGAAAAGCTCTGGCAGTATCTGCATAACGAAAAAGGCTTCACGGAAAGTCCCGAGATGGACGAATTTCTGGAGGATTTCGACGTGATTTCCAAGCGCTGGGGAAAAGACGGGCCTTTGCGTTACAAAAATGATTACGAGTATTATCTGGCCCTGCAAGTACGCAGAAACGCCTCCGTCGCAAAAATGATCGACCGTGCACACAATATCATGACGCTGATCGGCGTAAAAGAGAATGAAGGGTCCGAGGATAAAATCCGCATGATGGAATATGTCGCCAAAACTCTTCAACTCCAGAACGATTATGTGCGCAATGCTTCTCAGGCTTTCCCTTCTCAGGCCACCATGTATCTTACTCTCTCTCATCTGATCGAGATGGAATCGCAGGTCTGCCGATATTACATCGTGAATACCGGAAAGAAGATTACTGATGACGACGATCTTCGCAATGCCATGCCCGAACGGGGGTTCCGGAAACTGCCCAACGGGTTTCATCCTCTGATTTTTGCGGCCGAGCGCATTCGTCACACTTACCCGGAAACGCATCTGGCTGCCAGAGAGGATACCGTTTCGGCTGATCTTGATCATGGTATTATTTCAGGTGGCGGCCGCGCAAACGGTTCCGGGGATCAGGATGTTGCTGGTGACATTCCTGAAGTTAGCAAGTAAACTCCTCCTCCATGACTTATGATGTTCTCAGCCTTGCTCGGGGCCTGATCCGCTGCCCGTCCGTTACGCCCGAAGATGCCGGAGCGCAGGTCTTTCTGGCCGAGATGCTTACCGCTCTTGGGTTTAGCTGTTATTCCCTGCCCTTTGAGGATGTGCCCAACCTTTTCGCCCGGTACGGGAGCGGGGGAAAGCATCTGTGCTTTGCCGGTCATACCGATGTCGTTCCCACGGGGCCCGAGCGCAAGTGGACTCATCCACCGTTCGGGGCGAACATCCATGACGGTATTCTTTACGGGCGGGGCGCGGCAGATATGAAAGGCGCCGTGGCCGCTTTCGCCGCAGCAGCAGCCGCCTTCATCGAGCGCAAGAAACAATTCGGGGGCAGTATCAGCCTGCTGATTACGGGCGACGAGGAAGGACCTGCGGTCAATGGAACCGTGCGGGTTCTGGAATGGATGAAGGAAAACGGCCATGTGCCCGATGTCGCGCTGGTAGGCGAACCGACGAACCCGGATTATCTCGGGCAGGAAATCAAGATCGGACGCCGCGGCTCCTTATGCGGAACCTTGCGGGTAGCCGGCAAGCAAGGGCATGTCGCTTACCAGCATCTTGCGCATAACCCGCTTCCGCCTCTGATTAAAATGCTTGATGCCCTGAATGATTATGTTTTCGATAAAGGTTCGGCTTATTTCCCGCAAACCAATCTTGAGATTACGACGATTGATGTTGGAAATCCTGCCGGGAATGTGATCCCGGCCGAGGGAAGCGCGTCTTTTAATATCCGCTTCAACGACCGCTGGACTTCGGAAACCCTCAGCCAGAAAATTATCGAAATCCTGGATAAAACCAAGCACCCTTACGAGCTGGATCTCTCGTGCGGGGCAGAAAGTTTTATTACAAGACCCGGCGACTGGTCTTCACTAGTGCAACGCGCCGTACAGGACATTACCGGGAAAAAGCCGGAATATACGACAAACGGAGGGACGTCCGATGCCCGTTTTATTGTCAATTTCTGCCCGGTCGTAGAGTTCGGGGCACTGAACCACACTATTCACCAGATCGACGAGCATGTCGCCATCAAAGACCTTGAAGACCTTACACGGATTTATGAACGGCTGCTGATGCTCTATTTCTGAGCCATAGCAAAATCCATGACTTTTGCGGCCATTTTTGAATCAATCGTAAAAATCGGTTTTGTCCGCTTTTGGCTGAAATTCAGGGCTTCTATGGGAACGGCGATCGGCCTTTTCCTTACGGGACCAAAATCGACTTCTATCACAGCAGCTTCCACACGCAGGTGATCTTCGGAAAAGAGAAGATCCAGTATCCTTCCGAAGCCATCACCCTGGCGCGTTATGACGTCCTTTTTATATAAAGCCTTTGCCGAAAGGATTTTTCCTTCCGGAGATTCCGGCGCTTTTTTGGGAATATCGAGGAAGACTTTTCTAACGTCGTCCTTAGAATATTTGATCGCATACCCTTTTTCATTGCCTTCAAGATCCATATCCTGAGCATTGAGATAGGCTTCACCCAGAGAGAGACGGCCCAAGACGGCGATGATCCCCATGACATCTCCGCCTTCTCCGATAACGATATCCCTTATTTCGCCGATGGATTTGCCCTCATTATCGAAAACTTTTCCAGCAAACAAATCCCTTGAATCGGTCAGAAAGCTCCGGCCACCGTTAAATTCGGCCAGTTTTTCCTCGAACGTCATGGAAGCCGTATCTTCGCTTTTTTCTTCCGATTTTTCCTTCGCGGAAGAATCGTCGGATTCTGCTTTTGAGTCTGAATCCGGCATTGCGGTGTAATTCACGGCATAGGTGTCCAGAGAGAGCAAGGAGACAAGACCAAGAGTTGCTGCGATCAGAAGAAGATGTTTCATAAGGCAGATCCTTGTTTTAAGTGATTTCAAACTTTATAGCATGGCTCGCTGATAATAAAAATCACATGTTATTTTTCATAATTATACTTTCATGAATGAGTATAACTGGCTCTTCCCACGGATGAGAGGGTTTAACCGTGTTTTCAATAAAACGTCGTAACCGCTCCCGATCCTTCGGCAGGGAACATTCGAAACGTGCGCAGGGTACGCGCTCGATTTGTTTCGAGCCGATCTTGCGGCTTTGCTCAATGCCCTTTTCCGTCCACCAGCACACATGATCGTAGTTTCCCAGAAAAGACGGTATTTCGGGGCTAACGTTCCTGATAAATTCTTCCAACGAGTCTAACGGCACATAGACGCACACGCGGTAGGATTCGATCCCTTCCATTTTCAATACTCCACACGCATGAGATAAAGCCCGCAGGCCGGGGCGGTCGGTCCGCCTTTCGTCCGGTCGCGGGCTTCGAGCGCCGTTTTGACATCTGCGGGCTGCCATTTTCCTTCACCGACCAGAGAAAGCGTGCCGACGATGTTACGCACCATATGATGGAGGAAGGAGCGTCCCCTGAAATCAAACAGGATTTCCCTGCCGCCGCTCTCATCGCATTCCTTAGCGCTTATTTCAATTGAATCGAGCGTCTTTTCCGGAGAAGCCGCTTGACATTCCGCATCGCGGAAGGTGGAGAAGTCGTGGTGACCGATCAGAACCGCCGCGCCTTCGCGCATTGCCCCCAGATCCAAGGGCTTTTTGACCTGCCATGCCAATCCCCGGTCAAGCGCCAGAAACGGATAACGGTTGATGACCTTGTAACGGTAGTGCTTGCCCTTTGCGTGGTAGCGCGCTTCGAAATCACCGGCGACAGGATCGGCAAGCAAAATACTTATTAATTGCGGGCGCAGGTGCGCGTTGATCGCCTTGGCGACCTCGAAAGGCTGCATGGGCTTGGAAAAATCTTCAAGATCAACGTGCGCGACCTGCCCTCTTGCATGAACACCGGCATCGGTACGCCCGGCCACATGCAACGTGACTGCCTGGCCGCTGAAGCCAAGGATCGCCTGCTCGATCGCGTTCTGGACCGTCGGGACGTCGTCCTGACGCTGCCAACCGCAATAATCAGCGCCGTGATATTCGATGGTCAGTTTCCAGCGTGTCGGCATGGTCAGGGCTGCCCTTATTTAAAAACTTTTCCGGTTTCGCCGATATAGCCGCCGTTCAGGGCGGAGATAAAATCCATCGGCTGTTTGCCGTCCGGCTGCAGCTTGAGGATTTTCAATACCGTACCCTTGCCGCAGGCGACCTCGCCGAGACGGTTCATAATCGTTCCGGGCTTTTCCTTCGTAGTCTGTTTCGTGCGGATGGCGGACAGAATTTTAAATCTTCGCTCGCCGCATTCCGTCCAGGTCCCCGGCCACGGGTTGAGGGCGCGGATCTGGCGGTCGATGGCGGCGGCGTCTTTTTGCCAGTCAATTTTTCCGTCCTCCTTTTTGAGGAGGTGAGCATAGGTTGTCTTTGAATCATCCTGCGGGGCTGATTTGAGTTTGCCGTCTTCGGCCAGCCTATCAAGCACTTTGAGAATAAGATCGCCGCCTATTTTTGCCAGCGCGTCATGCAGGGAGGCGCTCGTCATCTCATCGGTCAGAGGAAGATAAGTATGGTCGATCATTGGTCCGGTATCGAGACCTTCATCCATCTGCATAATGGTCACGCCGCTGTATTTATCGCCTTCCCAGATGGCGCGCTGAATCGGTGACGCGCCGCGCCACCGCGGGAGCAAGGATGCGTGGATATTCAGACAGCCGTATTTCGGGGCTTCGAGAATTTCGGAGGGGAGGATCAGGCCATAAGCGGCTACGACCGCCACGTCGAGCTGGTGCGCGGCGAATTCTTTTTGCGCCTCGCCTTTTTTCAGGCTGACGGGGGTGAAAACCGGGATATTTCGCTCTTGGGCGAAAGCGTGGACGGGGGATGGCTGAACCTTGTTTCCGCGCCCCTTCGGCTTTGGCGGCTGGGAATAGACGCAGGCGACTTTGTGATGACTGCGGTAGATTGCATCAAGGGCGGGGACGGCAAAATCGGGCGTTCCCATGAAAGAAAGGCGCAGGGATTTGCTCATTACATCTCCTGATGCTTTTTCAGCTTCTCGACTTTTTTGAGCATCATATTGCGCTTGAGGCGCGAGAGATAATCCACGAACAACACACCGTTCAAATGGTCGATTTCATGCTGTACGCAATGGGACAGCAGGCCGTCGGCGGTGAGTTCGGCTTCCTTGTTGTGGTAGTCGAGATATTTCACGCGGACCTGTGCGGGGCGTTCAATATCGGCATATTGCCTGGGGATCGAGAGACAGCCCTCCTCCATAACGCTCATTTCCTCGGACTCCCAGATGATTTCCGGGTTGGCCATGAAAATAGGCTCCGCCGGAGCGGTTTCTTCTTCGCGCTTGCTCAGATCCATGACCAGCACGCGGTTAAGCAGGTTGACCTGATTGGCGGCCAGGCCGATGCCCGGCGCGTCGTACATGGTCTGCAGCATACGGTCCATCTGTTTGCGGATGGCGTCGTCCACCCGCGTTATGGCTTGCGCGGTTTCGCGCAGGACGGGGTCTGGGACCATGATGATTTCGTAGGTTTTAATCGTACTCATGCTCAAAGAGGTATCGGTTTTCGTCTTTAAGGTCAAGGATTTGACTGGAAAGTCAGGGTTTAGCGGCCCTAGGCCCTTTTCTTTTCCTGCTCGTCCTCGGCGGCGAGGGCGAGGTGGCGGATATTGTCGTCCTGCGGCTCGAAGGCGGGCAGGTCCGCGCCGTGGCTCTGACGCTGGAGGTCCTTAAATTTGCGGGCGGCGGGAAGAACGTTGCGCTCCAGCGAGCCGACCGCATCGTTATAGCCCCGCAGCGCGTTCTGAAGCCCCTTGCCGATTTTCTCGATATGGCCGGAGAAAGTGACAAGGCGCTTGTACAGGTCGAGGCCGCGCTCGGAAATTTCCTGCGCGTTCTGGGCCAATTCGACCTGCCGCCAGCTCAGGGAGACAACCCGCAGAAGCGACATCAGCAGAGTCGGGGAGGCGATGATCACATCCTTCTGCGCGGCAAAATCGACCAGAGAGGGATCGGCGCGCAGAGCCATGGAATAGAGATGCTCGGAGGGCAGGAACATAACCGTGAAATCCGGGCTTTCGATATTCTCCCAGTAGGTCTTTGCCCCCAACGCCTTGACGTGTTCGCGCACCTGCCGGGCGAGGCCGTGCATCACGGCTTGCGTTTCCTCCTCGCTCAAATCCTCCGAAAGGCGTTGCACGAATTCGTTGATCGGCGCCTTGGCGTCCACGATGATATTAAAACCGTCCTGCATGCGGATTACCGCGTCGGGGCGTTGCCGTCCGGTTTCGGAATGGAGCGTGACCTGCGTTTCGTAATGCACGCCCTTGATCAGGCCGGATTTGTCGAGCACGCCTTCGAGGATGAATTCGCCCCAGAGCCCCTGCGCAGAGGGATCGCGGAGCGCGCCGACAAGCTTTGCCGTTTCGCGGCCGAGGTTTTTGAGGTCTTCGCGCAGGGCGATGTCCGTGCCCTTGACCTGCTCGATCGCGCCGGAGAGGGCCTTCAAGTGTTCGTTTACCGGATTCAGCAGTTCGGCAATTGCCTTCTGGCGTTTTTCGAGATCGTGCGCACTGTCGGCCTGTTGCGCGCCGAGGCGCTCGCGGGCGAGTTGAAGAAATTGTTCGTTGCTTTTCAAAAGCGCGTCCTGCGCGGCAGCGCCAAAACGCTGGTCCATGGTTTCGGTGGCGCGCTCAAGGGCTTCATGTCCGGCCTCCAGCTGCGCTTCGGCGGCAATGGCGCGGGAAAGCAGTTTCTGGCGGGCGATCAGCGCAAAGAGGCTGGCGATCACCACGCCGAGGCCGAAGCCGCCGAACGCAGCCCAGAATTCAGGCGGCAAGGCCGCGGGATCGAGCTTTGCGAAAGCGTCGTTCAGGCGTTCCATAAATTGCGCGTTCTGGCTCATGCCTGTCCTTTTGACTGTGTTTGGTTCTTTAAGGCCGGGGCGATTCCCTGCCCCCATCCTACACAAGGGGAGGCAAAAAGGAAACAAAGAGCGAACATTACTTGTGGATAGTTTGTATCAAGAAGGATATTAATTAGCCTGAAAACTTCTTGCCGTAAATTTTCTCATATTGTTTCAGGAATTCTTCACTCGGCTTGTGTGCTGGCCCTTCTTCAGAAACAGTCCATTTTTGTGCTTCTTCTTTCCTGTGTGAGATTGCACCAATATCTACAAAGTTGCGGGCGTTCGCTAAATCTATTTCGGTCTCGTTCAGATATTTATCGCCATCGAGAACATAGAGAAATACCGGATCTTCAGAGGTATGAAAAAGCCCGCCATGTGCGTGTCTTTGAGTTATGACAAGATCATTCGGGAACCAAGAAGATTTATCGTCAGTTTCCCGCTCCAGTTTAATCAAGGCAACCTCTCGCTTTAAATCTCCTGATACTGGCTTAAGCGAACGGATAAATTGTGCTTTCACTGGAAAGTCACTTACTGCGAACTCTGTTGAGGTATAATAGAATTGCTTTACTTTTATATTCATATAGCCCCCTTTAAATCCGAGGCGTTATTATACTGCATATCCTGCAATAATTGCCCGGAGTTCGGCGATGCCGATATTTTTTTCCGCGCTGGTGGAGGCGACAGCCGGGAAGGCGGCCGCGCGTTTCTTCAGGGCTTCAAGGGTCTGCTGCGCGATTTTGTCCCGCGCCTGATCCTTGATCTTGTCGATCTTGGTCAGGACCAGACGGTAGGAGACGGCGGCTTCGTCGAGCATTTTCATGAGTTCCGTATCGCTGTCCTTGATGCCGTGGCGGGAGTCGACGAGGATAAATACGCAGCGCAAATTCGGTCGGCCCCGCAGGTATTGGAAAATCAGTTTTGTCCATTCCGCGATCTGCGTCTTTGAAACCTTTGCGTAGCCGTAGCCCGGCATATCGACAAGGTTCAGCGCATCGCTGAGATTAAAGAAATTGAGCTGTTGCGTGCGGCCGGGCGTGTTGGAGGTACGGGCCAATGTTTTACGGCCCGTGAGCGCGTTCACTAGCGAGGATTTGCCGACATTCGAGCGGCCAGCAAAGGCCACTTCCGGGCGGGAGGCTTCGGGCAACTGTTCGAGACCCGCCACGCCGAGCATGAAATCGCACGGGCCGGAAAAAAGAATCCGCGCGGCTTCGATTTGCTGATCGGTGAATTCCTGTTCCATGATGACGCCTATCCCATTCGAAGAACGCGATTATTTCTTCTTCTTTTTCTTTTTTGGCTTGGGCGGCTTGAGGGCTACCACGTTCGTCTCCTCTCCCCCTTCTTCAGGGCCGGGGATAACGGAGGGCGTTTCGTCTTCTCCGAAGAGAGCTTTTTCGGCGTCTTCCTCCGCCATTTCAATCAACGGATGAATCGGCGGGCCTTCGGTCACTTTTTTCTCAAGTTCCTTTTCGGTCTTGTCCTTATCAAAGAGGTGAATTGGAACACCGAACGATTTCATAATGTAGGCCTGTTGCAGGGAGGAGATCATTCCGCTGAAGGTCCAGTAGATCACAAGGCCCGATGCAAAATGCGACATGACATAAGTGATAATGAAGGGGAAGTAGTTGCGCATATCGCGCTGGATGGGGTCCTGCGGCGGCGGGGTCAGGCGTTTTTGAACCAGCATCACACAGAGCATGACGCAGGGCCATACGCCGATCATCAGAGGGGCCGGCGGCGTCCACGGGATCAGGCCGAACAAATTGAAAATCGAGGTCGGGTCGGGAGCCGAGAGATCCTGAATCCAGCCAAAAAACGGGGCCTGCCGCAATTCGATACTGACAAAAATAATTTTATAGAGCGCAAAAAATATAGGAATCTGGACGAGCGCCGGCAAGCATCCCGAGAGGGGATTTACACCGTTTTCGCGGTATACTTCCATGATTTCCTGCTGCATGCGTTCCTTGTCATCGCTGAATTTATCGCGTATTTCCACAATTTGCGGCTGGACCACCCGCATCTTGGCAAAGGAACGGAATGTCGTTTTGGTCAGGGGGTAGACCATGGTGCGGAGCACAACCGTCATAATGATAATCGCAATCCCCATATTCCCTGTGATCTGCCCCAAGCCATCCAGAGCCAGATGAAACGGGTATGTGAAAAACCAGAACCAGCCGAAATCCAGAGCCAGATCAAAATTGGGGATGCCAAGCTGTTTTTCGTAGGCCTCGAGAATGGAAACCTTTTTTGATCCCAGATAAAGATCGAAGCTGGTGGACGAGCTTTGCCCCGTTCCGATTGCGCGGGCGCTTCCGGTGAAGTCGGCCTGATAGCGGTTCATTTCCGGATGGATCGGGTCCGGGGTGAGTAAAAAACGGTATTTAACTTTCACGGCCTGCGCGGGGATCAATGCCGTCAGCCAGTATTTATCCGTAATCCCAAGCCATCCCGTTTCCGCTTCTCTCATCGCTTTTCGTTCCTTGAGCATGGCATGGTAATCCGCATGCACAAGTTCGCCGCCGATAAAGCCCATCGGCCCTTCGTAAGCAGTCCAGCGGCCCGTGAAGTCCTTGGGTATCCCCATCTGGGCCAGAAGCGCATAGGGTAAAACCGTCACAGGGGCCTGCGTGTTGTTGCTGATCGTCTGCTCGACCTTGATCCCGTACAATTCGTCCATTGTGATCTTGCGCTCGAAGGTGAGGCCCTGACCGTTATCCCATGTCAGCGTCAGGGGGTGACCGGGGGTCAGCTTATGCCCTCCCTGCCCAACGGTCCACATGCTGTCTGAATCCGGCAGCTTGATGTTTTCGTCCTGAGAGACCCATCCGGAATCGATGTAGCGGGAGCCTTGCGTCTGTTCGGGAGAGAGAAGATGGACGTTTTCCTTTTTCTCCAGAGTTTCGAAGTAGTCCTTCAGCCTGATGTCATCGATCCTTGCGCCCTTGAGCAGGATCGAACCCTTTATATGCTCGTTTTCAAATGTGACGCGCTGGGGCAGAGACTTGTCTATAGCGTCCTGGCGTTCGATGAAGGTCACAGGCTCCATGATTTCCGGCGCGGCGACCATCAGCTCGGCTTTGGCTTTTTTGGCCTTTTCCAACTTTTCCATCTGGGGACGGGTGATGTAATTGTCCCAGACAAACCAGAGCGTGACGGACAGGATTGCAAAAATTACAAGGTTGCGGAAATCATCCGGGTGCATATTTTCTTTATTATTCATCGGAAAGCGCTGTCCTTAGTTTGCCTGATCCCGTTTTGGAAATTCCGGTTCTCTGAAGTCTTGGCGTTTATAGCGCAAGAGAGCTTGGGCTGTAAACCGTTCGGGCACAGGATCGCGCCAGTGCGCGTTCGACCATGGGTGACAGCGCAGCAACCGGGAGAGCGTCAGCATCAATCCCTTCAACGTTCCGTGTTTTTCAAGAGCTTCGTGCGCGTAGCACGAACAGGTCGGTTCATAGCGGCAATTCCGCCCGAGCAGCGGCGATACGCAAAATGCATAGAGCCTGATGAGGCTCTGAAAGATTCTGGTCAATGCCCGGTCCATGTGAAAATTTTATTCCTGTTGCAGGTACCCCGTTTTTTTCAGGCACCACTTTAAATCATTTTGCAGCAATTGGTAGGGGCGTGTTGCCGTTTGTTCGCGCCCGATAAGCACATAATCAACCCCGTCGCGTGCGCAGAGGGGAAGAATATCGGCAGCAACGGCGCGCAAGCGGCGCTTGATCCGGTTGCGCCGGACAGCGGATTTATGAACTTTTTTGCTGACCGTAAACCCTATTCTCTTGATGCCCAGTTCGTTGTCGCAGACCTGCAAGATGAGGCCATGCGAAACCCATTTCCTGCCGTTTCTCATCTTCAGGAAGTCGGCTCTCTTTTTCAGAATTTTAAGGGATTTAAGCTGCTCTTTGGTCGCGTGCATAAGGAGCCTTTCCTTATAAAAGGCTCGCGCGGGATCAGGCGCTCAGGCGCTTGCGGCCCTTGGAGCGGCGGCGGGCCAGTACGTCACGGCCGTTCTTGGTGGCCATACGGGAGCGGAAGCCATGACGACGCTTGCGGACGATGCGGCTGGGCTGGAATGTTCTTTTCATGGTTTCACCTCAACTTGCAGCCCTCTTCAACAGGGCGAATTCTGTCACTTTTTTTCAAAGAAGCTGGTTTATACCCTGTCCCCGCCGGGTTGTCAAATCCCATGGGCCGGAATGGTCGAAAACCCGTATTTCTGAAGGGTTACGAGGCCTTTCCCATGGCATTTTCCATGAAAAAGCGCTTGGCTGGAGGGATTTTCGCCACCGCCTTAAGCCCGGCGCGGCGCAGTATGCGAACGGGCAGGATATTGTTGGAAAAAAGCCGGACCAGACCGTCTGTAACCGCGATCATGGCGGTATTATCCGGGCGGCGGCGGCGCTGGTAGGTTTGCAGCAGGTCCGGGGCACCGATATCCCGGCCTTGTACGGCTGCCTGCTCGATGAGCGAGGCCAATTCGTTAATATCGCGGTAGCCGAGATTCAGGCCCTGCCCCGCCACGGGGTGAATGGCATGCGCGGCATCGGCCACAAGAGCCATGCGCGGACCGATATACCGCGCGGCATGGATCAGCGATAGAGGATAACACTGGCGGGGACAGGCCAGTTCGATCCTGCCGTAGCTGGCCGGAAATTTATCCGCCACCGCCTGCCGGAAATCCTCTTCGCTCAGACGCATCAAGGAACGGCGCTTCGGGCCATGTTCGGTGAAGACCAGCGAAGAAAGATGGCGACCGTTTTCATCATCGTTCATCGGCAAAATGGCGAAGGGTCCTTCGGGCCAGAAATTTTCTACGGCACGGTTTTCATGCGGAAATTCGTGGGCGATGTTGCAAATGACGGCGCGCTGGCCGTAATCCCAGTGGCGGACCGGAATATCCAGCCAGTCGCGGACAAAAGAGCCGCGCCCATCGGCACCTACGACGAGGCCGGCGTCAAGGATTTTCCCCGACTTCAGCATGACCTTCACGTGGTCTTGCCCTTCTTCAAATCCCAAGACCTGTTCGGGCGCCATGTGGCTGACGTTTTTCAAGCCGGCCATTTTCTGCATCATCGCTTTGCGCAGATCGGCGTTAGCGAAAATCCATCCAAAGGCGCGGCCTTCCACTTCGTCGCTGAGGAACTGCAGCAGGACGGGCGTGTCGCCATCCAGGATACGGATATCGCGGATCGGGCAGCCCAGAGGCTCCAGCCCCTTCCAGATTTTTGCACGTTCGAAGATTTTTGAGGAGCCATAGGAAATCGCCGTTGTACGGGAGTCCGTGCGGAGGTGATGTTCCGGGCTTTCGCGATCGATACAGGCGGTCTTCAGGCCCCTGACCGAGCCAAGCAGGCATGAAAGGGCCAGACCGGAAAGGCCACCGCCGATGATAACGACATCGTAATGCTGGGGGGGGGATTTTTTTGTTTTTTTGCTCGCGGACATAGACCAAGGCTATAGCACCGTTCGCGCCGTGCGGCAAACGGAAGATCACCGGATTTTCGGATTGATCAAGCGATCGGGCAGTCGATTTTCGCCTTCAGATCGCCGGCAATCGGCTCGTCATTGAGCATTTCGATCATGCCGGTATGCTGAATGGCAAAGTTGGCGATAAAGAGCGCGTTCGAGTAGAAAACGACGGCATCGCAGAGGAAGTGTCCGTGTTCGTTCAGCCCTTCGAAGCTTGCGGGACGGACGGTTCCTTCGATCACAGAACGGGTGACCTCATCCATTTCCTTGGGCATGTTCGGATCTTCGATTGATTCGGCGATATAGAACGGGCCTTCCTCGCCGCGAACATAGAAGCAGAAGAAGCGCAGATATTCCATCACATTGCCTTCGTTCAGCTTGATGGGCGCCTTGCTGTTGACTTCGTGGATCGGAGGGGAGGTTCCGTTCAGGCGGAAGAGGCTGCCCTGATCCGTCAGATAATAGATATTGAGCTTTTTATTCACCCAGTTCGGATCTTTTACGCGGATCAATGCAACGGTTTCGTAGAACGGAAGGGTACGCCAGTGAACCTGTGTGCTCTGCGGGGATGTGCGGTATTTCCCGTCTATCGGATTGATTTGGTCGAGAAAACCCGCCAGTTCGTCACCCGTTACTGCATTCCAGTTATTATCTTCATACATCTCAGAGAAACCTTACCATCGAACCTAGGATCGTAAACCGCCTTATTTTGACAGAAAATAGCACGAGTGCAACCCCCTGTTATTCAAAAATTTTTTTTAACTTAAGCCCAAATCCAAGGGTCTTTGCAAGTCTTTTATCACATAAAAAGGTTAACAAATGAAAAAGCCCGTTTTGCACGGGCTTTTTTGAAATTGTTGTTTTCCGTAAACCAGTTAGATCTGCTGGTTCCCGCAGTTGGCGGCCTGTTTCATCGCGCCTTCAGCGGTGCCGTCATCGCTGATGGAAACCGGCTTACCGGTTCCCAGAGCGTTGCTCAGGTCCGACCAGCAAGAAACCTGTTCGGAGTCTCCGGTTCCCTCGCCTTCATCACCGGCTTCGGTAACGATATTGGCCAGCGCTTCAGGCGTATTGTTCTGCGGCTCTCCTTCGTCTCCGGCTGCCGGGCTGATGTTCGCCGGGTTGATCGGTCCGACCGGGGGCAAGCCCAGGAAGGTCACGTTCAGGCCGTTTCTTTGGCCACCGCCGTTGCTGAACTCGTTAAAGAAGTCCTGAACATTGTCCAAACCAGCCTGCGCCGTTCCAACGAAGATCTGGCCGCGGCCGTTCACTTCCGGATCATCCGCATCCCAGAGACGCTCTTCAATGAACTGGAGAGTTGCGAGCGGAAGCACGCCACCGAACGCTGCCGGACGAACCCCGTCGAAGGTTGCGTTCAGACCGTCAATCACGATCACGTTGCCGAATTCATCGAGGATCGCGCCGTCTTCGAAGCGGACGTAGAAGCTGCCCGTCGGCGTGTAGCCATTGAAGATGGTCGAGCCGAGCGTTTCATTCACGATGGTCAGGTTCGTCGGACCGTCACCAAAGTAGAGTGCTGCGGGTCCTTCCTCGCCGTAACCGCCATAACCGTAGGTGTAGTGGTGCTCGTAGGGGTCGAACTGCATACCCAGAGCCTTGCCGCCCGTCGTATTGATGAACAGGTTCGGATTGTCCAGGAAGCTGAAGTCGATGTTGCCGCTTTCGAAGCGCGCACCGGCACCTTCCAGAACGTCGCCGTCCTCGGTCGAAATCACATGGCCGTTATCGGTCAGGATGTTGCTGAGCATCGACACATAGCCATTGTGCTTCCCGGAGATATAAATCCCGTTGAAGTAGCTGTTCGTGATCGTGTTGAAGCTGACGTCCAGATTATCGTAGCCCGTAGACTCGACCCCATCGCCACCGGAATTCTCGATCGTGTTGTTGGTCACAATCGCATTGTACGGGAACGAGGGGTAGTAGAAGGATGAACGCTCCAGAGTATCATAGGTTGGGACCTCATATGCGAAGCCGCCGTAACCCTTGATGTGGACCGCATCATCGCCCGCATTCAGAATGGTGTTCGCGTCGACAAGAAGGAAGGCGACGCCGTCGGTGTCGATTCCATCATCCTTGGTGCGATCGATGCGGTTATTGACGATCGCGGTCGTGTTGGCATAACCCGGACCGTGGCTGTAGCCGTAGCCGCCGCCAAAACCGAGCTGAGCAACTTCAAAGCCAGTGCCCTCGCCGCTGACCTTCACGTGGATCGCGTCAGCATCGGAACTGCCATAGCCATAGTCGTATCCATAGCCGAAGCCTTCCCCGTAACCGAAGCCCAGAGACGACGTCAGCTCAGCAGGCGTTTCCGCATCGGAACCGTCATCATATGGGGCGCCGTATACGTAGCCGATATTCGTCAGCAGGTTGTTACCGATGAAGGTGTCGCCGCTGTCGAGAACCTCGATACCGTCGTCCTTCGTGTGGTCAACAACGTTGCCAATGATCTGTACATCATAGAAGTGGTCGGTCGGTTCATCAGAGATGCTGCCGGGTGCCCAAAGGATATACGGATTTGAGAAGACGTTGCTGACATGGATTGCGTCAGGATCGTCATCGTGCCAGCCGTGGTTGAGCAGACCGATATAGGTCAGGTAATTGCCTTCGCCTTCAGCCGTGCCACCGATGCGGGTGCGGCCGGAGTCACGGACCTCAATACCGTCATCCTGCGTCGTGGAGATATTGTTGCCAATTACGACAACCGCGTAGGGGTCGATGTAACCGCCTTCGTCCACGCCACCTTCATAGCCGGATTCCAAATTCGCCATCAGCAGGAAGTTCTGCCCGACGTTGCTAATATGGATGCCGTCAGCGCCCTTGCCGTACTTGCGGCCGCTATCGTCATTGCCCAGACCTATGTTGCTGATGTAGTTGTATTTAACCAGCGTGGAGTCAGCGTCGACGATTTCGATGCCGTCATCCTGCGTATTGATGATCTCATTGAAGATCACATCAACCGCGTACCCATAGTAGCCGCCCGGCGTGTCGCCGCCAGCCTCAATACCTGAAAGAGCCATGCCCAAGTAGTTGTTGTAGACATTCTCGACATGGATGCCATCCGCGCCTTTCCAATCAGGGCCGTAATTATCGCCAGATTCGCCGAAACCGACGTTGCTGATGGTGTTGCCTTCATAGTAGGCGTCACCGCCGATGAGGGTGCGTCCGGCATTCAGAACATCAATCCCGTCATCGCCCGTGTGGTCGATGGAATTGCCCTGAATGATCAAATAATAAGGCAGATCGTAATCGTAGCCGTAGACACCGGGTCCGGACAGGAGTGGTGCGTCAATCCCGAGAGCGATAATGCCGACATTTTCGACATGGATGCCGTCATGGCTGTCGTACCTGATCTTATGCGGGTAAGGGATGTAGCCCCTAAGGATGTCGATCATCGACTCGTCCGCAGACGCCCAGAGGTCGCGGCGGGTCGGGTAGCCGTCGCCTTCCGACCATTCTTCGTCAACGATTGCCAACGGGTTGACTTCGTAGCCGTACTCGCCGTCGAAGTAGCCGCTCTCGTCATCGAACGGGCCGCTTGAAAGAAGATCGAGGAGTGACTCATAGCCTTTGATCTTCGTCTCTTTCAGGCCGGCGTGGTTGATGTCGTTATAGCTGACGCGGGCATACGGCGCATTGAAGACGCTGATGCCGTGACCGCCGGTCCAGTCCACCGTGTTGTGCTCGATATCCACGCTTTCCCCTATTCCGGCGAAACCGTAGGTATTTTCGACGCGGATGCCATCGCCATCGCCCCAATGCCAGTTAAAGGACGGGCCGCCGTAGCCGTAACCGTAGCCGCCTTCGCCGTAGCCACTGAAGCTCGCTTTCTCAAGGAAGACCGCAGGAGATGAGACACCGGCAAAGAAATTGATCAGTTCAATATCCGAAGCCAGATCCTCGCCCATACCGGCCGCGAAGACCTGATTTTCGTTAGCGCGAACCGAGCTGTTCTCGTGGGCGTAGATGCCGTTTTCGCCGGTCATCGCGACCTGGTTGCCCTGCATGTTCACTTCCCAGCCATATTCGCCGTAGCCCGGTGCGCCCAGAAGCTGGACATCATAAGAGGGAACCCCAAAGTCATAGATGTTCGTGACCTCGATACCGTTCTGACCTGTCAGCAGGATCTTGTTATCGAAGATGCCCGCGTAGATTCCCTGCGGGGCGTACACGATTTCTTCTGAGAGAGCAGACGGGGATCCGAAGTCCGAGAAGCCGTTGACGTAGATACCGTTGCCAAGAGCCAGGCTGATCGCGTTGCCGTTTATTTCGGTAAACGTGGTGCCTTCAACGGAAATACCGTTTCCATTGACGTGACCGATAATGTTGTTACCGGTGTAATTGATGTTACCATTCAGGATTTCGATCCCGTCATCTGCGACAATCGAGATATTGTTGCCGTACACTTCGGTATCACCACCGTAGGCGCCGTAGCCAAAGCCCAGCTCTCCTTCTGTGAGCGGAGGTATTTCGCCGCCGCCGACATTGCGGAGGTGAATCCCGTCCGCACCGAATTCATCATCAACCTCGATAATCGCTTCGGGCGAGAGGAGTGCGAACAGCGGGCCGCCGCCGGCGCCGATATGCTTGATCGTGTTGCCGTAGACGGCAGCAAAGCCACCGTAGACGCCTTCGATCCCGTCATCGCCCGCACCGTCGATGTAGTTATAGGCGATCCAGGACTGGCCGAAGTTTTCAAGGTGAATACCGTCAGTCCAGACATCGTGGATATAGTTATCGCGGATATCGGAGGTTTCAATGTTGTAGAGCGCGATACCGTTTCCGTTCAGACCGGTGATACCGCCGTAGCCCACATAACCGTCAGGCGTTTCAAGGCCCGCGCCATTGCCGCTGATATTCACGGTGACTCCGCCGTAGATAGAATCGCGGACGTAAATACCGTCATCAAAACCGCTGATGGATTCGTTGTCGGTGATGTTGATGACTGCGCCGTTCTTCAGGTCGCCAGGGAAGAAGTCAATCCCGTAGCCGCCCTGACCCTCGATATTTTCGTTGTCAGTGATGTTCACGGTCGAGCCCGATACGATCACGTCGGGGGTTACCGGGCCGGGGTTGAACTTAATGCCGGTGTTGAGCGAGGAGACAAGGTCGTTGTGTGAAATGGTTACAACCGAGCCGTTTTCAATACCGTGGAAATTCACGGCGGCCTGGTTACTGCGGACCGTGTTGCCGGTTACGTCTACAGTGCTGCCGGTCGTATGGGTGACGCTGATCCCGCTGTTCTTTGCATAGACCGTGTTGCCGGATATACCGACTACGGAGTTGCGGACGCGGCCCACGTCGATACCGATGTAGTTCAACGGGTCAGCTTCGGAACCGAAGGTGTTGTTCTGGATCAGAAGTTCCGTGCCGTTCTGGATCGTACCGACCTGGATGGCCTGCCCCATGGAGCCTTCGACGATGTTGTTCATAACCGTCATATTTCCGTGATTGGAGGCGCCGAGCAGCATCGCGCTCTTCTTGAAGTTGCGGAAGGTGTTGCCGTCGATGACAAGGCCGTGGGTGCCCTGACCCTGAGCGAAGATGCCGTGCTTGACGAGGTTGAGACCGTCGAAGACGAACGGGTCGATATTCACATCGTCAGCCGTAACAGTGATCAATGCATCGCCCGCGGATTCCGCCTGCAGCGTCGCGCCGGACAGGCCGGTGAGTTTCAGGGATTTGTCGATCAGGACGTTTTCGGTGTAGAGACCGTCATTCACAAAGATCTGACCGTCTTCGTCTACGCGCGAAACGGCTTCGTTGATGAGGCCGGAGGTCTGCGCGCCTTCATCCGTCACATACAGCGCGGAGAAATCGCCCTGGAAGCCGAGGCCTGCGTCGGTGTCGGTGCCGCTGGCGAGGTACGGGGAAACGTCAACAGAGCCGGAGGTCTGCGCGATGACGCTGGCCTCGTCGGTCGTACCGAACCAGTTGCCCGACGCATCTACGGTTTCTGCTCCGACATTATTGATCGCAAGGGTGTTGCCGGACAGGTCGTTGTTGAAGACGGTGACATCGCCACCCGCCGATCTGATACCCGTGCCGTTATCATTGATGAAGTTCTGTTCGATGGACGTGTTCATCGCGCTCGCAAGGAAAATTCCCGTGCCGAAGCCGCTGACGTCGTTGCGGACGATGGTGTGGCTGTCCGCGCTGTCGCCGGTAATAAAGATACCGTAGAGGCCGACATCACCGCTGTCAGACATCACGTTATCGTGGATATTGGAGGTATTCGCGCTCAGGAAGATCGCGCCGGGATCGATATCCACGGGGTTGGTGACCTCGAAGATATTCTGACCGATGTCCACAGAATCCCAGTTGAAAGCACGGATGCCCGCATCGATAGAGGTGATCGTGTTGTTGTTGATATTCAGGTTGCCGCCGCCGAAAAGGGCGTTAATGCCGTCATCGAAGTTGGTGATTTCAAATCCGCTGATCGTTACGTCAGTCAGACCGCCGACGACGTTGATGCCGACGCTGCCATCCAGACCGGACCCCATGAGTGTCGCGGAATTAGCGCCGGGGACGTCCGTGTCACCGGGATCGCCGATCAGGGCCAGATGGTCATGGTCGATGGTGAGTTGTTCGTTATAGATGCCGTCACGGACGTAAAGGGTGTTCTGTCCGGTTCCGGTATTGTTGATCGCGTCGATCGCGTTCTGGATCGTCGCGGCCTGATCAGGTTCTTCAATATTATCTTGTTGCTGATAGAGGGTGATCGTTCCCGTTCCGCTGGTGTTCAGGCTGTTTGCAAAGCCATAAAAACCGCCGGTCTGGTTGTTGATCAGGATATTGCCGCCATCTGCGTTAATGCCGGGGCCGCCAATAATCGCCACTTCTTCGTGAGCGTTCAGGTCGACGTTACCGCCATTGGTATAAATGCCCGTGTTCCCGCCATACATGCGGATATCATCGCCGGCGTTCAGGACGATATTCCCGCCGCCCGTGGCGTTCAAGCCCCCGTTCGCGTTAAAGCGGATATCATCGTGAGCCGTCGCCGTGAAATTATTGCCCGAGGACCAGTCCACCGTGCTTTCAAAGGTGATTGCGCCCTGTTCTGCTCCTTCATCGGGAGTCGTGATAGCCGCATCCCCGGAGACCAGTTCCCCTTCGAGGACTGCCGCCAGAACATCGTCCACCAGAATGCTGGTCGGGTCGAGCAGCCAGTAGCCTGCATTGATTTCCGTACCCGCTTCAAAGGAAACATCCGGCGCGGAGGTTTCAATAAATCCGCTCTTGCCTTCGCCCTGCGCTTTCAGCTTGCCGTTTACAGCCAGCGTTTCCGCGGCCAGAGCTTCAATCTTGCCGGCTTCGCCAGACGTGGCGTTCGCCTTAATCTCGGAGGTCCCGGCCAGTTCGATGGCCTGCCCGGTCACTTTTACAGAACCGCCCTGCGTACCGGACGCATCCAGCTTGCCGGAGTTCTTAACCTTGCCCTTGCTGCCGCCGGAAAGGATAATCTTGCCGCCCTTTTGGGTCACGGAGCTGACGTTGATGATGCCTTCGTTATTAATAACGTTGTCGACCACTTCTTTGGCCGATTGCGCGGTCATGACCACCGTTCCGCCCTCGGCGTTTACGGTTCCCTTGTTTTCAAGCAGGGAGTTGCCCAGCGCACCGTCAACCGCGACCTCGACCAGACCGTCCCCGTAAAGATCCAGGGTTACTTTTTCACCGGAACCGAAAACAACACTGCCCATCTTGGCGTTGATTACGCCGCTGTTGCGAACAGTCGGCGCTACGAAAGCTGCCAGACCTGCGTCTTTTACATTCATGGTTCCTTCAAGAACGATGTCGCCGGAGCCGAAATTCTGGAACGTGTAGTTTTCATTTCCGTCCATAATATCCGTGTTCGCGATATCGCCCGTCGTGACCGCAATGCCCGACGCATCAACCACGGAGTCCTTGCCGAAAAACACGCCGTTACGGTCAATAATCATAACGCGGCCGTCAGCGGAGAGATGACCGAGAATCTGGGTCGGATCGGAATGGTTGCCGATAACCCGGCCAACGAAGAGGGAGTTTTTAGAATTCTGGTTAATCGTGACCGAGCCCATGGTCCCGATGTGGAGTTCCTGCGCTTCACCGATCGCGCGGTCCGACAGCTGGTCGATGGTCGTTGTTCCCAGCCCTGTATCCGTTACCGTTCCCTGCCCTTCTACGATGCTGACACCATCCCAGTCGGCGTAGTCATCTACGGCCAGCGCGGGTACGGACTGCATTGCGACACTTGCCGCCAGAAATGCTGTCGTCGATAAGAAAAATCTGCGTCTTGCGGATTTATTGGTGGCTGCGGATACTCTTGTCATCGTCGGTCCCTCTGTAAAAAAACTTTGAATATATTCAGTCGTTGCCCAGGTAACTCATTTTTACTCAGCCCATGCTCCGTCTTTTTTTGCTAGCCTGACGGCGCGTGAAACGCTTTTGCGTTCCTGACGACACATCTCAAGAGCCTTATTTTCTGACCCATACGAAGCGTTTTTTTCGCTTTGCATGACTCGGTTTTGAAGCGCTTTAGCGTGTATCGCCCCTATATTGCATCTTTTTTAAAAGTTTTCAATAGGATGCAAACAAGTCTTTATGTTTATGGGTGAACTTCCATGCACCGGATCAAAATCTCCTGCAAATTCCGTGCGTTGTGACTCACACCGGTTTTGGAGCCTTTTGATCCATGCATTACGTAAACCAAAATCTCTTTACTGTACTGCTATGGAAAATACAAGTTTTTTGTTTTGTGACTCTTTTCTGAACTGGCCTTTGAACCGAAAAATATCGGATCAAAAGAAAACCACTTGAAAGTTTCGATAAAAAAGTTATGCTTACGCTCATAGAAAGTTTGTTAACTTTCCTTCCTAACCTATTCTTCTGCGTCATTTTTTTCTTCGTTTTCTCTGCGTATGCTGAGCTTTGTGGGAATTATCACCGCGGTCCACCTGAGTCGCTGATGCGCCGGATCGCTTTTGGCTTAAGGTAAAAAAACATGATCGGGACACGATTCTTTTCGAAATTAAAACTGAAACTGGCTGGAGGAACTCTTCTGGGTGTTCTGGCCGTCTTTGCATCCCCTGCCCATGCACAGGTTGCCGATGCGACGGGAACTGCGGACCCCGGACGGGTTCAACAACAATTTCTGAATCAGTCGCAGCTCCCCGAGGTGTCACCGAACGTGGAAGTGCGCGAGTCTGCCACGGCGCAGGCACCGGACGGCGCGGAGAATGTGCGGTTCGATCTGCAGACGCTGCAGATTGATGGCGTGACCATATATAAGGCGGAGGATCTTGATCCGCTTTACCGTAATATGCTCGGCACCAATGTGAGTCTGGCAGATATTTATTCTATTGCGAACGCCCTAACCAACAAGTACCGCAATGACGGGTATGTCCTGACACAGGTGGTTGTTCCGCCCCAGACCATCGAGACGGGGACGGTCCGCCTGCAGGTCGTTGAAGGATTTATCGACCAGGTCATCGTTCAAGGCGTGGATAAGGAAACCGAAGCCAGCCTGATCCGGAAACTCGCCGGTCACCTGCAGGGGACTGCGGCCATGAATGTCAAGGCTCTGGAGCGCAACCTGCTTTTGATCAACGATCTGCCGGGCGTTACGGCCCGTTCGATTCTCAGCCCCTCGGAAACTACGCCGGGCGCTGCGGACCTTACGATCATCGTGGAACGCAAGAAGGCCGAGGCCCAAGTGGGATTCGATAATTTCGGCAGCCGTTTCCTCGGGGAATATGAAGGCCAAGCGACCGGGGCCATCAACTCCATCTTCGGATATAATGACCGGCTGTCGGCCCAATTCGTTATCGCCGGCGACAACAAGGAAAGCTTTGATGAGCTGCTGTTCGGTTCCGCTGCCTATGAAGTTCCTCTGGGATCGGAAGGGACCAAGCTCAAGCTTCTGGCCAGCCTGACCTCAACCGAGCCCGGCTATACTCTGCGGGAATTTGAAGTGAAGGGTCGCTCGACACTGGTTGCCGCTACCGTCAGTCACCCGTTTATCCGTTCAAGGAATCTCAACCTGACCGGTTATTCGACCTTTGATATCCGTCACGTCGACAGCAAGAACAATATTGAACCCACGCGCCGGGACCGGATTACCTCCTTACGCGCCGGAGGGCAGGTTCAGTATGTCGATACGCTTCTGGGCGTCGGCGTCAACTCCGCAGGGCTTGAGCTTTCACACGGGTTGTCCCTCTTTAACGCGAGCGACAAGGGCGATTCCAACATGACGCGGCAGTTCGGGGATCCGAGATATTTCAAGGCCGAGCTGAATTTACAGCGTTTGCAGCGCGTGACCTCTCAGGTAAACGTGCTGGTCGCCGGGACGGGCCAGTGGTCGGCTGATCCGTTGCTGAGTTCCGAGGAGTTCGGTGTCGGCGGCGTTAATTTCGGGCGCGGGTACGACCCGTCTGAAATCGTCGGGGATGACGGGATCGCCGGAAAAGTCGAACTGCACTGGAACCAACCGCACCAGATCAAGGGTGTCGATAATTACCAGCTTTATGCATTCTTCGATATCGGGCGGGTCTGGAATCAGGATGCGACGTCGAGCGATGACAAGCGCGAATCCTTAAGCTCTACGGGGCTTGGCGTCCGGGCCGATATCACCCAGAACACACAGGCTGGCGTTGCCGTGGCTTTCCCGCTGATCCGCGAGATCGATTCCCACGGCGACAAAGATCCTCGGTATTATGTGAACGTCAATCATAAGTTCTAGGACTCAGTCCACAGGACTTCCCCGGATCTGATAAAAAGCCGCTGTTTTTCAGCGGCTTTTGTCTTTTGGGATATAACCCGTTTTTCTAAAGGGCCTCGTAATAATAATGCAGCGCTTTGGGGTAGGTCGCCTCGTTATCCACCACGAGATCGGCAGGATTGACCCCGTACAAGGCCCGGTAGCCGTGATAAAATTCCTCGACTCCCGTCGGCGCGGAGGCCAGCGTCAGGGTGATCGTCGTGGCGTTGGTGCGCACGGCGGCGGTGATCGTGATCGGAACCCCGTCGTCCAGAAAGGCGAACCCGTCGATCCCGGTTGTCGGGGTGAAGTCGGTTCCGCCGTCATGGGAAAGCGTAACTGTGACCATCGTTCCCAAGCGCGATACGCCCGTAATCACCGGGCCGTCCACTCTACCGCTGACGCTCTCGCCCAGAACATCCATAACCTTGCGGACGACATGCGGCGCGTAATCCGCATATCCATCATCTTCGAGGTGCAGGCCATCACCGCTGTCCAGCGGTTCCAGCCACTTTTCAGGCGCGAGGTGTATCCATGCGTTTTCGTCGGCCAGTTCTTTCTGCGCCTGCCGGTTCGGGTTATAGTTCTGGTCGTTATTCTCCCGGCGTCCTTCCGGGCAGATAATCACGGGTTCGCTGCCCGTGCCGCCATGCGCGGCGAGGAAGGCGCGCATATCATTGAAGATCGCCAGCCACCCGGCTTTGAGCGTGGCCGTGCTGCTGCCAAGGTCTGCCGTGCCCTGATCCCAGATGATCGCCTCGATGACCCCGCCTGCATCCATGTAGGCCCCGACAATCTCTTTCCAGTAATTGATCGAGCTTCCCGATGGCGCGGTCCATTGCGCGATGCTTGTCCCCGGAACCGAGCCATTGACCAGCCAGTTCCGGGTCGAGGTTCCCCAGAAGGAATCGAGCGTGTCCATGTAGGCGCGCTCGCCGCCGTTGTATCCGGTATTCTGCTGGCTCGAATTGCCCGCCATGTTCGACTGGCCGGAGCCTGTCACGGCCCGGTCGTTCGCGGTGATAAAGCCACTGAGCATCTGCGCGAGCGTGCGGGACTGGTCGTAAACGCGCAGCGTGCGGACGCAGCCATTGATCGACTGCGACGTATCCCGCCCGCCGACATAAAGGCGCGTGAGCGTGGTTACACTTCCGGCCATGGTCGCGTCCTGAAACACGCCGGGACCGACAAAGGCTTTCACCGCGCCGCTTGCGCCGTTCACCCATGAAATCCCCACGGGGTATACCGTGTCTTTCCGGTAGCCCCCGTCAATATCGGAGGTATACGCATTGCTGCCCCCCGCCACGGCGCGCGCCCGGCCTTTGCCGCGCGGGGTAATCATGTAGACGCCGAACCCGTCCGATCCGCTCGATCCGTTCTGCGCGGAGAAGAGATACTGATCCGCCTGCGCGGAAAGGCTGGTGATCGTGTAATCCTGATAGAGTA
>JAGRIJ010000029.1 GCA_020443295.1 Alphaproteobacteria bacterium
GTCCTGAAACACGCCGGGGCCGACAAAGGCTTTCACCGCGCCGCTTGCGCCGTTCACCCATGAAATCCCCACGGGGTAGATTGTGTCATTCCGGTAGCCCCCATCAATATCGGAGGTATACGCATTGCTGCCCCCTGCCACGGCCCGCGCCCGGCCTCTGCCGCGCGGGGTAATCATGTAGACCCCGAACCCGTCCGATCCGCTCGATCCGTTCTGCGCGGAGAAGAGATACTGGTCGGCCTGCGCGGAAAGGCTGGTGATCGTGTAATCCTGATAGAGTAAAAACTCCCCGACGATGCTGCCCTGCGCCTCGTTCCATGTCGGGATTTGCGTGATATCGGTGGCGATAATCCGGTTATGGGTGCGGGTGGCCGTCGCGCCGCCTGTGACAATCGGGCTGGTGAGAAACGCGCCTTCCTCGAACTGGAAGCCGATCATATAGATCGTCTTTCCGGCGGGCAGGGACCAGCGGACATACCGGGCGGAGCTATCGACCGTGATGTTCTCTTTCGTGAGTTCCTGAAATACATTGGCCGTTCCGGGCGAGAAGCTGGCTACACCCGTTCCGTTCGAGAGCGCCATGTTGCCATGGCTTCCGGTCGCGGCCCCGGCCACCAGAACGCGGTAGGAGTGGGCATTGGTGTTCCCCGTCGTCGTCGAAAGCTGGATCGAGGCGCTTGTCCCCCCGGTATTTTCCAGCTTGATAACATCCCCGTTGGTCAGGCCGGAAATGGGAATGCCGTCAATGGTGGCCGTGGACAGGCCGGAATAGCTGCTTTCAAGGGAGACGGTGACGCTCCCGGAAATAACGGTAATCCCGTCTAGACCGCTATCGGGCGCAAAGTTTTTCTGCGCGGTCTTATTGGTGCGGGAAACTTCCATGAGGACGCCCAGAGGGTTGCCGCCGGCGTCATGGTGAAAGCGCGCCTCGTTCGCCGCCGTGCACTTGATCCATTCCGGCGTGTCGTCCACGTAGGTCGCCACGGTATCCGAGCGGTAATACTGGAACGGCGAAGGCATGGACCCGGCGGTGAAATCGTATGTGGTTGATTGAGCGGGGTCTGGGTCGGGAACGGAAATCCGGCCGCAAACATTCATCATGCGGCCCAAGCGGATCAGCATGGCTATCTCCTTGATCGGTTAGTTTGTCAATGCGTTGGAAAAATTCGGGCAGACACAATGGTGGCCCTTATAAATAGGAATATATGTCTATTTTAGTGGGAAATGCAAGAAAATTCGGCTTAAGGCTCGTCAAAGGCATAGCCATTCAGGAATTCGTGGCGGTCGATCATATCTTCTACCTGCCTTCTCTGTTCCTGTGTCCACGATACATCATGGCGGGGTTTCTTGGGTTCGCGATCAACTGCCGCCGCACATGCGGCAACATAATCGTCAGGGCATTCCGTTTCGAGAAATGCGATCAAACGCCGGACTGTATGTTTCGGTTCCTTGCGGAGGTCCTCGTGACGGACCAGAAGAACCTGCGCGGGGTATTTGCGGTAGGCGAAAGCCGCACCCTCACAGATTTTCTCGAAAGTTTCTATCGCCTGATCCAGAGGCATGCCCTGTCTTTGCGCCATCATGGCCAGAGTGTCGTAAGGATTACGGACAGCATGAATCATGCGCACGGGAAGATTATATTTATCCTGCATCCGCGCAATCAGATCGATGTTCGCATAAAGCTGCTGCGCAGAGGATTGCGCCTTTTTATCGCCGATAATCTTCAGCGTCCGGTAGCGGCCCTGAAACTGGCCGGGGATGGCATAGGCGTAGCCCGTCCAACGCGTGCCGTTTTTCGTGAACATGCGGGCGTTGAACAGCATGAGGCGCGCGGCCTGTTTCAGGCTGAGGCCGTTCTTGAATTGCCGAAGAAGATTGAATTCATTGGCCATAACGATTTCGGGATGGGCATCGAGCATGGCGCTGATCAAAGTGCTGCCGCTCCACTGGCCACCGATCAGAAGCGTAAGGGCCTGCAGGCCCGAAAGATCGGCATCGGACGGGGCGGAGAGGCAGCCTGCCAAGACCCGGTTGATATGGGGAATTGTCTCAGGACTGCGGATTGATTTCAGGACCGAAATGGACATGGAGCTTCAGGAGAATTATGGACAGAACAAGACATGCGAACCTTTGCGGTCCGCTTTTCCCATCATACGCTCCGCACGCGGAAATTCCACCCTCCGATTGAACCATGGTGCGAACAATCCCAAATAATCTGTTGGTTGCCGGAAAATTTCTTTGACCGAATTTAAGGGATATGCTTGGCTCAGGGTACGATATTTTCTTGCAAAAAACCGGGCGGACGTGTACGCCCTTTTTGTTTTTACGGGTGATATCCTATGAGAATTTATTATTTTTCGGGCGCGTCTTTTCCTTCCCCGGAAGCGCGGTCCGTTCATGTCATCAAGATGTGCGAGGCCTTTGGAAAGGCCGGGCACGATGTGACTTTATTCGCCATGGGGAGTCCGTATTTAGACCCGGATGCTGTGTTCAAGGCCTATGATGTGACGGGCAGTTTCACACTTTCCCTTTCGCATGACGTCAAACTGCCCCTGCTCTCAGGGTACAAGAGAATGCGGCATATCGCGGAAAAGATGAAGGCCTTAGGGGCGCCGGACATGGTTTACGGACGGGACCCGATTGCGCTTGCCCTTTTCTCTCCGCAACAGGTGCGGGTTGTTTTCGAGGCCTCTCAGGTTCCGCAGCACAAGGCAGAATATGTCGCCATCTCCCGCCTGATCAAAAGGCCCGGCTTTTGCGGGATTATTGCCCTGTCAGATGCGCTTAAACAGATCTATCTCAAGAAATACCCGTCGCTGAGGCCCGAACAGATTTTCGTGGCGCACGATGCGGCGGATATCCCGCATAACATTTCCGGAACGGCCCTGCCCGTACAAAGCCTGAAAGGCCGGGAAGAAGCTCCGAAAATCGGGTATGCCGGCACCCTGCATCAGGGAAAGGGGCTGTCCATGATTCTCAGAATTGCCCCGCTGCTGCCGGATTACGATTTTCACGTCGTCGGCGGATCGAAAGAAGAGCTTGCGCGAATTAGAAAGAACACGCCGCCTGCGAATGTGATTTTCTACGGTTACCGCCCGCATGCTGAGGTCGCCGGGTATCTTAAGGCGTTTGATATCGTTCTCGCGCCGTATCAGCATCAGGCGCTGATCAAGACCGGGAAAAATATTTCGCGCTGGATTTCACCCATGAAAGTGTTCGAGTATATGGCCGCCTGCAAACCGATTATCGCCTCCGACCTGCAGATTCTCCGGGAGTTCCTTACGCATGAGCAGAATGCGCTGCTAATGACGGTGGGCGATCCGCTGGCATGGGTCGAAGCGATCAAGCGACTTCATCACGATCCGGAATTGTGCCAGAGACTCTCCGAGAACGCGTTTGCCGATCTCAAGAAGAATTTTACCTGGGATATGCGCGTAAAGACCATTCTGGATTTTGCATCAGGAAAACGTTCTTCGATAACCGGAACGAAAGCCGCCTAAGAGACTTCCATATCGTAAAAAGCGGCCAAGAGCGCGACAAGATTGCCGATGGCGAAAGTCGCGTAGGAAATCTTCAGCCAAAAGAATTTCGGGATGATCGAAAAGCGCGCCGTGTCATAGAGGTCGTACGCCGCCGAGGAGGCGAGTTTCGACGTATCGTTCAGAATGACCATAAATTTCTTGAGGTACTCTTCCTCCTCCATATGACCAATGTCATTAAAGTGCAGAAGATTTAAGCGACGGTCGCCGGATTTCCGGTATTTACGCTTCGGGTATATGCAAACCATCGAAGCCATAATGCTCACGACTGCTACACAAATGGAAATTTTCGACGCCCAGATGAATGTTCCCGCCTCCATTGCCTTGATTCCTACGGGGATCAGGATCGAGTTGAGGAAAATCATCACCTGCGCTTTCTGGTCGATCATCCGCAGGATCAGCGCGTATTTGTTGATGGTGGCCGATACGATCTGGCCGCGCAATAAGGCTTCCCATTTCTGGGCTTGAATATCTTCTGGCATTTTTTATGTTCCCTGTTCTGGTTTAATGGTTATCTATAATAAAAACAATGCTTTGGCTATGGGATTTTTTCATTTTCAGCGCTATTTTCGACCATTTTTAACTGGAAAAAATTCTGTGCGATAATATATTATCCGGCTGATTCTGATTTTAAGGATCTTATCTTTATCTTCCGGGTGCATGATTTTTGGAGATGTTTTCGATGCGCACTATCGAAAAATATAGTTTGACGCACGGGTCCGTGAGGCTTTCGCAGGATGACGAAAATGCTCCCGGGCGCGGTCCTGATGACGGGGGGCAGCAGGAAACCCACATTATCCTCAAGACCCGGCCAAAAACCAAGAAACCCTCGATGTACAAGGTGCTCCTGCTGAATGACGATTATACGCCCATGGAGTTTGTCGTGCATGTGCTGGAACGTTTTTTCAACAAGAGCCGGCAAGAGGCTACGGATATTATGCTGACCGTTCACCGTCGCGGTGTCGGCGTATGCGGTGTCTTCACGTTCGAGGTGGCTGAAACGAAAGTCGCGCAGGTGATGGATTTTGCGCGGGCGAACGAGCAGCCTTTGCAATGCACGATGGAGAAAGAATGATACGGACTTGTCGATTTACTATTGGCCGGTTCCGGCTTTGTTGATTTGTTCTTCCAGCTTTTCAAAATTTTCGATCGAAGAATCCTGTTTTTGTTTATAGAATTTTTCTTTGAACGCTTTAAGCGTGTCGTAGTTATCCTTGATTAATTCTAATATGTTTGAGTGGATATCAAAGTTCGCTAAGCCATAGGCAAGAAGCTGGTTGTCATCAGTAATGATCTCTCCCCCTTCTTCTCCGTAGGATTTCAAGCCGTTGCGTTCCAAATAAACTGCGTGGGGAACTTTTTCTTCAGGCAATATTCTTTGTATCCGGTTTCGCTTAAAGCCTGGAAAATCTTTTCCTAACGAACCCTTATCATCTTTCGAGCCCAGAAGAATTCCTGTTAAAGATTGTGGGTCAATCCACATTACAGAGTTTGGGAAAACCTCATTGAAAGTCCGACTAATTGAAGCAGAGTGATAGGAGGATACGAGGTGAAAGGGCAGCCACTGAGCAATGATGCCTTTGTCCGTCATTTTCTGACGGGCCAGTTGATAAAACTCGCGGGAATAAAGAGCGTTAACACCGGCAAAAGTCGGCGGCATCGGTTCGAGCGTTATTACATCGAAAACCTGATCCGTGCGGCGCAGGAATGCCCGGCCATCCATCACTTTTGCCGTCACCCTCGGATCTTTGAGCACGGCTTCGTTACTTGTGAAATAGTCCGCCATGCTAAAGACATTTTTGTTTATGTCCACAATCGTGAGGGATTGGGGGTTTTCCCTACGCACGGCATTGGCGGTCTGCCCCGTTCCGAAACAGATGACCAACGCTTTTTTCGGGTCAGGGTGCAAGAGCATCGGTAAATGACCCATCCAGAGCATGTACTGGGTTGATAGCGCTGATTCCATTTTCTTTGGCGGCTGAGATGTCGCAATAAAACCATCTATGACCAGCGCTCTTTCCCTGTTTTTTGAGAATTCAACAACAGTTACCGTAGCGTCCGGCCCCTCAGTGCTGGCCACAATGCTTACTATGTTATCCGGAGCTTCTTTAACATGTATCTGAACTCTTGTCCGACCCACTCCTGATTCAAAAACTACAGCGATACCGAGTGCCAGTATTGCCGATAGAAGTAATTTCAATTTTAATTTGTTAAGCTCTGGGGTTGTCAATATTAACCCTATTGATGCTACAGCCACTCCAATAATCCATGAGGTTCTCGTAAATCCTATTGATGGCAGTAACACCCAAGCAGCCATGATTGAACCCAATACGGATGATATTGTGTTTACCCCGTAGAGAATTCCCCACCTTTTTGCAGAATACTGATTATCCAAAATCCAAGGCAGACCCAAACCTATGACGGTTATTGGAACAGAAGTAACGAGAAAAGACAGGGCGAACCAATTCATGAACTGGATCGCTGGCATGTTACTATTCGTATGAGCGAGAAGATCAAATCGTTCTATGATCGGCGTCGCCAGAAGAATGGAAATTCCAGCCAAGGTCATACAAACAGACAGACTGTAACCCTTTAATCTCATCAAAGGCACAAGTTTTGCTGCAAGCCCCAGAGACAAAAGAACGGAAGAAAGCATCACAGAAAATGCCGCTGTCGTACTCCAGAACGCTGCGGTAAAGGACCTGAACCATGCAACTTCCAGCGCAAGTGTGGAAAATCCTGTGACGAAGACGAGAAGGTATTCCTGCCACGGTTTAAAAGAAGAGCCTGTCACAGGCGGGGCATTTTCTTTTGTCCACTGCGCAGCGGCAGAAGCCATGGTCTTGCCCGTCATTACGGCAAAAACGCCCACGAAAATATTGATCGCTGCGATGAAGTGGGTCGTGCCCAGCACTCCCAGAAGCGGGATGATTATAAAGGCTGCCATGATCGAACCGAGTGCCGCCCCCAGCGTATTGAGACCATAGAGGGTGGAGATCGATGAATCATGCTGGCGAGCGGCGAGACCGAAGACGGGAGTCGTCGCCCCCATACAAATGGCCGGGAAACCCGTTGCCATGGCGATTCCAAAAATATGGACCCAGTAATGGCCTTCGGTCATCGTCCTGTAGGTTTGCGTGTCAATCCGCTCGACCAGATCGAGCGCCGGCATCAGAAAGAGGCCGGATACGCCAATAAATATTTCCAGAACCCCGTATACGCGCAGGGCATTTACTTTATTGCGGTTTTTGAGAAAAAAGCCTGCGGTCAATGATCCTATGCACATGCCGCCCATCGTGACCGCCAAAGTCAGCGCCGTTCCCCATGCAGAGACGCCCAAGGCCAAAGACGAGCGGATTTGCCAGATGACGTTCCATGACAATGCCGCCATGCCGGAACAGAAAACCAGCAGATATATGGCAGGAAATTTTTTACCGCCCTCTTTTGTCAACACATCCGCCATGATTTATTATTTCTTTTGTTATGAGTAGGTTATCTGCCGTTTTTAGTACACTTATATTCTATGGCTTGCTATTTCAAGAGATTTTTTTGACATGGTGTGCGTGTGAATTGGTTTTTTCCCATAGCTTTTTTGCAGTATAATGAATAAGTTAAGGGTAGACGGTTTATCACTAGAAAATATAAGGCAACGATGCTTTCCCGCAACCTTGAACAAACCCTCCACCGTGCTTTGGCTGTGGCCAACGAGAAGCATCATGAGTATGCGACTCTTGAGCACCTTTTATACGCGCTGGCGAGCGATCCGGATGCGATGGCGGTGCTGCGGTCGTGCGGGATTGATCTGGACGATCTGAAATCCAAGATCATGCATTATATCGAAAATGACCTGAGCTATCTGATCAATTTCGAGATCGAGGAGGCTAAGCCGACGAACACGTTCCAGCGCGTTCTGCAACGGGCGGCGATTCACGTGCAATCTTCCGGCCGGGAAGAAGTGACAGGCGCAAACGTGCTGGTTGCGATGTTCTCGGAACGGGAAAGCCATGCCGTGTATTATCTGCAGGAAAATGATATGACGCGGTTCGATGCGGTCAATTATATCTCTCACGGGATTGCAAAAGTGCCGACCCAGAGCCGGACCGACAAGCCCCCAACGGGGATCGAGGAGCCGCCGAAGGATGCTGCCAAGACCGGGCGCGAGGCGCTGGATGCTTACTGCATCAACCTGAACGAAAAAGCACGGAACGGGAAGATCGACCCGCTGATCGGACGGGAAAAAGAAGTCGAGCGGACCATCCAGATTCTCTGCCGCCGCTCCAAGAATAATCCGCTTTATGTCGGCGATCCCGGCGTGGGCAAGACCGCGATCGCCGAAGGACTTGCGAAACGGATTATAGAAAAACAGGTGCCGGAAGTCCTGCATGAGGCCGTGATCTTCGCGCTGGATATGGGATCGTTACTGGCCGGAACGCGCTACCGCGGGGATTTCGAGGAGCGGATCAAGGCGGTGCTGACCGAGCTAGAGAATATCGACGAGTCGATTTTGTTCATCGATGAGATTCACACCGTGATCGGCGCGGGCGCGACGAGCGGCGGGGCAATGGATGCTTCCAACCTGTTGAAACCTGCGCTCTCCAGCGGGCGGCTGCGCTGTATCGGATCGACGACCTATAAGGAATACCGCAATCATTTCGAGAAAGACCGCGCGCTGGTTCGCCGGTTCCAGAAGATCGACATTTACGAGCCGAGTCTTGAGGATGCGATAAAAATTTTGAAAGGCCTGCGGCCTTATTACGAAGAGCATCACAGCGTCAAATACACCAATTCCGCAATTCAGGCCGCCGTCGAGCTGTCGGCGAAATATATCGGCGACCGCAAGCTGCCGGACAAGGCGATTGATATAATCGATGAAGTCGGCGCGGCGCAGATGCTGGTTCCCGAAGGCGACCGCAAGAAGACGATCGGCGTTAAAGATATCGAGGATGTCGTCGCGGCAATCGCGCGCATTCCCTCCACCACCATCAACAAGAACGACCGCGAGGCGTTGCAGAATCTCGACCGCGATCTCAAGCGGCTGGTGTTCGATCAGGATCAGGCGATCGAGGCGTTGACCAATGCGATCAAGCTTTCGCGCGCGGGACTGCGCGATGCAGAAAAGCCGATCGGGTGTTACCTGTTCTCCGGTCCTACGGGGGTCGGGAAAACCGAGGTGGCGCGGCAACTGGCGAAATCGCTTGGCGTCGAGCTGATCCGGTTCGACATGTCGGAATATATGGAGCGGCATTCCGTTTCACGGCTGATCGGGACGCCGCCGGGCTATGTCGGGTTCGATCAGGGTGGGTTGCTGACCGATAAGGTCGACCAGCATCCGCATTGCGTGCTGCTGATGGACGAGATCGAAAAAGCGCACCCGGATCTTTTCAATATCCTGCTGCAAGTCATGGATTACGGGAAGCTGACGGATAATAACGGCAAGAGCGTGGATTTCCGGAATGTCATCCTGATCATGACCACCAACGCCGGCGCGCAGGAGATGGCGCGCAAGCCCATCGGCTTCGGACGGGAAGTGGGCGCTTCGATGGATTACGCAGAAAACGAGGCGATCACAAAAATGTTCTCGCCGGAATTCCGCAACCGCCTGGACGCGATCGTGCCGTTCCAGAACCTCCAGCCCGAGACAGTGGAGAAGGTCGTCGACAAGTTCATCATCCAGCTGGAATCGCAGCTTTCGGACCGCAATGTTTCCATCGAGCTTTCGCATGAGGCGCGGAAATATCTGGCCGAAGCCGGGTACGATGTGACGATGGGGGCTCGGCCGCTGGCGCGGATCATTCAGGAGAAGGTCAAGCGTCCGCTGGCCGAGGAAATCCTGTTCGGCAAGCTAAGCAAGGGTGGGCTGGTCTTTATCGATTATGACGGGTCAGCGCTGACGTTCAGCTATCAGGACGACAAGGAAGCGGCCAAGCTCAAAGCCAAGCTGAAGAAAAGTTCCAAGAAGCTGGAAGAAGAAAAACTGCCTGAGTAGGAACAGGTCTGGCTGGTTTTCTAAGCGTGTTCCGGCGGGTTGTGGTCGGGTTCGCCCGATCCGGCGGGGGGTTCGTTGATCGTCTGCCAGCCCTTACGGGGTGTGAGGATTTCCATGCGGACAATTTTGAGCGGTTCCGTTCCCGAGTATTTCAGGCTGATTCCCTGCGGCTGTTCGTCTTCGTTCCGGTCGGCGCGGCGTTCGGTGCGACTGATCGCATCGCGGATGACCTGCTCCTCATGCCGGAGATAGGTTTCGCCGTGCGTCTCCACGAGATAATCGCGCAGCGCCTGCAGGAGCGCATATTCGGAGATGCGCGGCTCACGGTTCATTTCACTCACCCGTGCCTCCAATTGATCGGGCGGAAGCGCCTTAAGTTCTATCAGGCGAGCGGTATCCATGGGTTCGTCCCAAGACATGAAAAGAGTCTGCTGCGCAGGATCGTGCGGGCCGAGCACATCGAATTCAAGGCCGTCGCGATCTTCATCATTGACGATGCGGATGGCGCGGATTTTCGTACCGTCCGAGAGAACAATGCGATCGGCGGGCGCATCCTGAAACGTCTGCGCGAATCTGAAGAAGGCCATTTTGGCCACATCCGGGTTGTCTTCATAATCAATATCCCAGCCTTCAGAAAAATCGCACGCTACGGTGGCGATAACCGGAGCGCCTATTCTGGGTTTCGTTAATTCCTCATCCAGATCATCGGGGGGCGTTATGCCGATATTCTCCGTGCGTCTGCGGCTGCTGTTGACGAAAAAGCCGTTACGCTGGCCCGCATGGGGAACCCATTGGGGGCCAATGGTCTGGGCGTGATGCTCAAAGAGGGAGCGCAGGGTTTCATCATCCTGTCCCGCCGTCGTGAGATGGTAGACCAAAAGAGGCTTAGCCATTGAATTCCCGCCTTTTTCTTTCGCCACGGGAATTATACATAAAGAACGGCCCGGGCGAAAATTTTATTTGAGCTCAAAAAGGGCATCGACCTCGACGGCTACACCGCGCGGGAGAGAAGCCACACCCACAGCGGCGCGGGCGTGTTTGCCGGCCTCGCCCATTACGGCGGCGATCAGGTTGGAGGCGCCGTTCGCGACTTCCGGCTGGTCGGTGAAATCAGGCGTGGAATTGACGAAAACGCCCAGGCGCACGCAGCGAGCAACCTTTGACCAGTCGCCGTCTACGGCTTTATTGACCTGCGCGAGGATATTGAGCGCACAGGCTTCGGCGGCTTTTACCCCTTCTTCCTTGGTCAAATCCTCTCCCAAGCGGCCCTTATGCATCGGCTGGCCGTTCAGAAAGGGAATCTGCCCGGCAATGTGAAGGGATTTACCGGAGATGACGAAGGGGACGTAATTGGCCGCGGGAGATGCCGCCTCCGGCAGGTCGTGTCCGAGTTCCTTGAGTTTGGCTAGAAGATTCATGTTTTTGCCCTTTCCGTTTTTTTCATCCTCTGCCATAATCGCCACGGCTTGTAAAGCCGCTAAAGGATTTCAGGATTATGGGTTTTTTCAGTTATCTCGGCGCACAGTCGCCTGCCTATACGATGATCGTCACGCTTTTTTCCGGGGGAAAGAAGGTGGGGACCGATCCTTACGGCAACCGCTATTATGAGGCCAAGCCGCGCAAAGGGTATAAGCGCACGCGGCGCTGGGTGATCTACAAGGGAGAGCCTGAAGCCTCCAAGGTGCCGCCGGAATGGCACGGGTGGCTGCATCACCAGACGGACGCCGTCCCCAAAGAAGATATGCCCTCTTTCCGCAGGATGTGGCAGAAGCCGCACCAGCAGAACATGACGGGCACCACGGGAGCTTACCGTCCGCCGGGACATATTCTCGAAGGCGGCAAACGGGATAAGGCCACGGGGGATTACGAGGCATGGAGCCCGCCGGATTAATCCTTTGAAGGTCTTGAGGTTTGGCGTTTTTTTGTTTAACCCATTATAGTTCAGGCTTTGATATTCTGTCAGTTAAGAGGAAACCATGAAACGCAGTGTGGTCGAAACGGTTTTAGGGGGTGTCGTGATCGTCGCGGCGGGTATGTTCCTGTCCTACGGGTATAAAAAGGCCGATATCGGCAGCGCGAACGGCTATGAGGTGACGGCGGATTTCACGAGCACCGGCGGTCTGAAAGCCGGAGATCGGGTTCAGATCAGCGGCGTGAAAGTGGGTGTCGTCAAGAATGTCGAACTTCTGCCTGAGAGTTATCTGGCGCGAGTGCATCTGGATATCGATCCGGCCTATAAACTTCCGGCGGATACCGCCGCGATGATCAGCAGCGAGAGCCTGCTGGGCGGGCTTTACATGTCGCTGGAGCCGGGAGCGGATGAACGCCTGATCGAGCCGGGCGGACGCATTCAATATACGCAGGCCCCGCAGAATCTTGAACAGCTTTTAGGAAAATTCATTTTCAGTCTGCAAGATGAGAAGAAAAGCAACACTCCGTCAGGCGATCCCGCTATTGAATAAACTTTTTGCAGCGGCCGGACTTTGCTGCGCGCTGGCGGGGTTCAGCGCCGGTACCGCCTCTGCCCGGGAGATGACCGAAGAGCCGCGCATCCGCCTGCGCACGCTGGACAAGACGACCGCGCGGACGATGACGTTCGAGGCGGCTGTGGGCAGCACGCTGAAATTCGGATCGCTTTATATCAAGGTGCAATCGTGTCAGAAATCCTCCCCGGTCGATCAACCGGAAGCCGCGGCGTTCCTGCAAATCTGGGAAGAGGTTCCCGACCCGAAGAAGAGCAAAAACGAAGAGAATAATTCGGAATGGGTGTTCAGCGGGTGGATGTTCGCCTCCTCGCCCGGCCTGTCGGCGATGGATCATCCGATTTACGATGTGTGGGTTCTCGAGTGCCTGGGGGCGGAGGGCGAACAGACCGCCACCGCGCAAGGCGACGGGGACGGTGTGACTACGGATGCCGCGCAACCGCAGGAGCCGAAAAACTTCGACAGTTTGCTCAAAGGGCTGACCGGGCACGATTCCGAATCCGCTCCTGCCGACGGGGAAAACGGGGAGACGCCCGCGGAAAACTCTCCGGACAAAGCCGCGGGCGATCAGGCGAATACCGATCCTGACGGCGAGCTTCAAACGCCCGTCGCGCCCGATATCGGGGAAGAGAATATACCGGAGCCGACGCCTGTCGATGTTGAAATTATCGACGATGAGACGCAGGGATTGCCGCCGAGCGGGGATGAGTGATTTTCGGTTTTTTATAAGAACATTTTTTTACTTAACTGGAATTTTTTCACGATCAACGTATTTATCGCCAAATTCCTTATATTTTTGCTTTATTTTATCCGACATTTTTTTATAGGCGATAACCACTTTTTCGTTTTTGTATTCTTCCGGTACTTTGGTGAAATCAAACTTGGTCATGTCATTTATATCTTTTCCAAAAACTTGAGCCGCGATAAAAATATCCCGGGGTTCGGAAGTGATCTGAAGCGTGGACATTATAACATCGCCGGTTAAAATCATTTCATAGTTTGGAGTAGTAAGTATCTCTACTTTTCCTTTAAAAACAGTATTGTCATATTCCGTTAAAGTAAGGGTGAGTTTTGCCATAAAAGCTTTATTCGGGGACAGCCAGAATCCTCCATAAGTAGCGACAGGAGTGCCTTCCGGTGTGATATTAAAAGTGTGACCCTCCCAAGCTTTTCCATTAGAAGGGTTATTTTCCAGACGTTTATCCCAACTTTTATCTTTGTAAAATTTATTGTAGGTTTTGTATATTGTGTCGGGGTTCTTGATAGATATTTCGTAAGTTAAATGCGACATAAATTGTGCATCGTCTCTTTCTTGTTCAATGTTTGCCCCGCCTTCAATAACCGGAACCTCCATCAACCAATAGTTCACTTTTTCCTGCGCCCAGGCAGGAGCTAAAGGCATCATTAACAAACAAAGAGCTAAAGCCAGAGCATATCGCATGGCTTAGTATGGCCGGTCATAGGCTTTTTTTTCAAGAACTCTCTTCTTCACGCATACGGAAATAGCGGGTGATGAGTTCGGCCTCGCTGGTGCCGGGCTGGAGGAAGTCGCCAGGTTTTTTCACCGCGACGCGCAGGACCTTCATATATTCCTCGTAACGCAATTCATAGACACCGAATTGCTGGAGGTGGTTATTCACGAACTGCGTGTCCAGCACCGTGAAGCCGCCGCGCCAGAGCCGGGCGCACAGATACACCAGCGCGACCTTGCTGGCGTTGGGCTGGATGGAGAACATGCTCTCGCCGAAGAACGCGCCGCCCAGAGCGATGCCGTAGAGACCGCCGACCATGTGGCCGCCGTGCCAGCATTCGACGCTGTGGGCGTGGCCTTCGCGGTGAAGACGCAGGCAGGCGTCCCTGATCTGGCCGTTGATCCATGTTTCGGGGCGGTCGGGCATCTTGCGGGCGCAGCCGTCGATGACCTGCTCAAAATCGGTATTGATGCGGATGGTATAAAACTGGCCGCGCATGGTCTGGTTTTTGATGATCTTGCGCAGGCTGCGGGAGATTTTCAGGTCCGCGATGGGGAGCTGGCCGCGCAGTTCGGGGCAAACCCAGTGGATGTATTTGCTGTGCGCGCTCTGAGCCATCGGGAACAGGCCCTGCTTGTAGGCTTCCAACAGTAACTCCGTCGTCAGAACGAGCTGCATGGTCCCATTATGACGGTTTTACAGGGATTTGTAAAAAGACCCGTTATTCCGCCGCGTCGCGAGCCTTATCGGGTTGTTTTTCGGGCGGCTGGCCCTTTTCGGCCTGCGCCTTTTCCTTGAGCTTCTTTTCGAGCCAGTGAATGGTGTACTCACCTTTTATGAAATCCGGCTGCTCAAGGATCCACTGGTGCAGGGGCAAGGTCGTCTTGATGCCCGTTATGACGGTTTCACGGATGGCGCGCTGGAGCCTGCGAATACATTCCTCGCGGTTACGGCCATGGACGATCAGCTTGCCTATCATTGAATCGTAGTGAGGCGGGATGGAATAGCCGCCGTAGATCGCGCTGTCGAACCGGACCCCAAGCCCGCCCGGCGCGTGAAACTGATCGATACGGCCCGGCGAGGGCGTAAAATCGTTCGGGTCCTCGGCGTTGATACGGATTTCAATGGAATGGCCGCGAAAGCGCATATTCTGTTTCTGAACAGACAGCGGTTCGCCCGCCGCGATACGGATCTGCTCGGCGACCAGATCGATGCCCGTGATCATTTCCGTGACGGGATGTTCGACCTGAATGCGCGTATTCATTTCCATGAAATAGAATTTTCCCTTTTCATAGAGGAATTCAATCGTTCCCGCCCCGACATAACCCAGCTTGCGGACGGTTTCTGCAGCCAGGGTTCCGATTTCTTCGCGCTGCTCATCGGTCAGGACGGGGGACGGCCCCTCCTCCACCAGTTTCTGATGGCGGCGCTGGATAGAACAATCGCGTTCGCCCAAGTGGATCGCGTTGCCATGCGTATCGCCGAAAATCTGGATTTCGATGTGACGAGGTGTTTCAAGGAATTTTTCGATATAGACGGTGTCGTCGCCAAAATTCGCCAATGCTTCTGACCTTGCGGTTTCGAAAGCTTCCTTGAAGTAATCCGGATGGCGGACGATCTGCATGCCCTTGCCGCCGCCGCCGCTGGCGGCCTTGATCAGCACCGGGAAACCCATGCCCTTGGCAATTTCCAGCCCTTCCTTTGCGGATTCCACATCGGCATCCGAACCGGGCACAACGGGAAGACCGAGTTCCTGCACTGTTTGCTTGGCGCGGACCTTGTCGCCCATTTTTTCGATAATCTCGGGAGACGGGCCAATGAAAGTAAAGCCGTGTTCTTCCACTTTGCGCGCAAAATCGGCGTTTTCGGACATGAAACCGTAACCGGGGTGAATGGCGTCCGCGCCGGTCAGGGTTGCCGCCGTGAGGATCGAGGGGATATTGAGATAGCTGTCCTTGGCCTTGGGCGGGCCGATACAGACGGATTCATCGGCCAGGCGCACGGCCATCGAGCTGGCGTCCGCGGTGGAGTGGACGGCAACGGTGCGAATGCCCATTTCACGGCAGGCGCGCACGATACGGAGCGCGATCTCTCCACGGTTGGCGATGAGGATTTTTTTGAACATATGCTTTACCGCCCGCGGTTTATTCGATCACCAGCAGGACATCTCCAAATTCCACGGGCTGGCCGTTTTCGACGAGAACCTGCGTGACCGTCCCTGCGCGGTCGGCCTTGATCGGGTTCATGACCTTCATGGCCTCGATGATCAGGAGCGTATCGCCCGGTTTTACGTTTGTACCCTTGTCGACGAATTTGGGGACGCCGGGCTCGGATTGCAGATAGACGGTTCCTACCATCGGGGATTTAACGGCGCCGGGATGAGCGGTCGCCACGTTGCCCGGTGATTCCATATTCGCGATCTGCGGCACCGCCGGGTCGGAGGGCATATAAGCAGGCACCGCCGCCACGGCAGGCGCACCAACAAAAGACGATCCCTTTACAACACGAATGATCTTGTCCCCGTCAGCAACCTCGATTTCCGTGAGGCCCGTTTCCTCCAGAATGTCCGCCAGCTCCTTAATCGCCTTTGCGTCAATTTTCATGCCATTTCCTGCTTATGCTTATTGTGCGCGCAATATTAGCGACTTCCTTCCAAAAGGGAAAGGAGGAAGTCTTCACCCCTATTTTGAGAGAATTTCTGCCAGTTTTTCAATGGCTTCGGTATAGCCTTCCGGCCCTTTTCCCGCGATGCCGTGGACCGCGACCAATTCTACATAGGAAAAATGCCTGAACGTTTCCCGTTCCTTGGGGTTGCTGAGGTGGACTTCTATGATAGGCATGTCGACGATTTTCAGGGCGTCGTGCAGGGCCAGAGACGTGTGAGTCCACGCTGCGGCGTTTATAATCATCCCTTCATAAATGCCACGCGCTTCCTGTACCCATTCGATCATCTCACCTTCGTGGTTGGTCTGGCGGAAATCGACTTTCATATTCAGGCTGTAGGCTTTCTGGTGGCAGAGATCTTCGAGATCCCGCAAGGTGTCGATGCCGTAAACCTCCGGCTCGCGGATGCCCAGAAGGTTCAGGTTCGGGCCGTTCAAAATAATAATTTTTTTCATGGGCCAAGCTTTACATTCGTTTTACTGGAGGAAGTTTAGAAAAAACTTCTTCCTTTTTCAAACATCTCCAGAAAATTTTCCTCCGTCGGCATTTCATCCTTGCTCCTGATACGGAAAATTGCCTTCTTGCCTATCAGATAGGCGGGGGCGGAGTGCAGCGCCCATTCCTCAAAAAACTTCTCGTTTATCGCCAGTTGCTTTTTTACGTCTTCGGATTGCATATCGGCCTTGAGGCGGTCAAGGTCGAGGTTCAGTTCAACGGCCAGAGTCTGGTACCCGAAATCATCCAGCTTGATGTCGTGTTTTATCAGATAATTGAAGGTCTGCTCGAATTTTCCCTGTTTTGCCGCAGCATAGGTCAGGTATACAAGTTCGCTCTGGCCGGGATGCTCTTCTTCATATGCCACAAGACGGGGGATATAACGGATTTTGCCATCATGCTTCATGGCGGCCTGAAACGGATCGTTGATCGCCCGGCATGCTTCGCAGGCGTAAAACACAAATTCAACAATGGTCAAATCTGCGTCCTGCGGGCCGATCGTGTACTCGGGCTGTGTTTTATAGACCTCGAAGAGTTTTCCGCGGAGATGATAAAAGCTTATTCCCACGTAAACAACGAGGAGTAAGAGCGCAACAGTCAGGCCCCTGTAAAACACGCCTTTTCACCATTCCCCGTCTTACTTGCCTTCCTTGCCTTTCGCCGCTTCGCGCGTTTCGGCAATCGCCTGCTTGAGGCCGTCAAGACCGATATAGCCGGGGTGAAGCTGGTCGCCCACAATGAAACCGGGCGTACCGCGGATATTCAGGTCGTTTGCAATTTTCAGGTGCTTGTCCAGGGCCAGTTCAATATCGGGCGAGTTTCTGTCTTCCTTGAGTTTATCAATATCAATCCCGGCGTCTTTCAGGGCGTTCAGGAAATTTTCCTCGTTCTGGGTTCCGCGGTAGCTCATCAAGGCCTTGTGTGCTTCGAAATATTTGCCTTGTTTATGCGCCGCCATCGCCATTTTTGCCATGACCTGAGATTTATCGCTCAGGATGGGCATATCCATGAAAATGACTTTAATGTTTTTGTCTTGTTCGAGAAGATCCATGATATCCCCGTAGGCCTTCTTACAGTAGCCGCAGTTAAAGTCGAAAAATTCGACAATGACCACGTCTCCGTCGGGATTGCCCGCGAAAGGCAGATCAACGCTGGTCAGTTTGTCCTTATAATCCTTGAGGTTGTCTTCCGCGCTCTTCTGGAGACGCTCCTGCTCTTTCATCTGGTAAGCCTGCACAGAGTCCATGATGACCTGCGGGTTGTTCATAATGTATTCCTTGAACATCGCATCCAGATCTTTTTTCTGTTCCGCAGTGAAGGAATCGGCGCGGGCGGGCGATGCGAAAGAAGCTGCCAAAACAGCGACAGACATCATTAAAATGGTTTTTTTCAATGTTTTAGGGGTGCTGAGCACGGCTTTCTCCTTTCAAGAGCTACTCCAGATTCATAGTATATTCGTGGTTTGAGGGTAAAAAGTCACCCCTTTTCGTGCGTGTCGAGGTAAGAAAGCACATCTTTTGCTTTAAGCCACTCCTTACTCTCCTTAGGGGAACTATTCAAAACCCCCTCGGCCTGCTGGCGCGCATAGTCAAATTTTTGCTGGAGGATCGCCTCTTCCGCGAGGTGAATTTTTGCCATTCCGGTGTTTCCTTCCCGGCCATATGCCGTGGCCAGAAGGCGGTGGGCCAGAGCATAGCGCGGCTCTTCGTTCAGCACCCGTTCAAGATCGTCTATGGCTTCGTTCAGCCACTCTCTTTCCTGCGCAGGATTTGAGGCCTTGCTTTCGATCAGGGCGTGGCCCAAGGCCGCGCGGATCAGGGGGGCGTCGGGCAAGATCGCCAAAGATTTGCGATAGGATGACAGCGCCTCTTCGGGGCGGCCATATTCCAGAAGCATCTGTCCCTTGAGTTCCAAGAAATACGGGTTTTCCGGCTGGCGGGCCAGAAGCGCGTCCACCTGTTTTAAGGACTCTTCGACCTGATTATTGCGGTATGCGGCGATTGTCCGGGCATAAGCCGCCGGGAGAGACGTGTCGCGGTCATCATATACCCAGGGAATCTGGCCGGGGTTGATAAAGGCTATCAGCTTTGCCTTCATCAGGGCGTGCTCGTTTTTCCACGAGTCCGGGTAGCCTTTCCCTTTATAGGGGGACGCATCGATACGGGTTTGCAGGGCTTCCATCCTGTTTTCAAGGATCGGGTGGGTCTGGATATATTCGCTTTGCTGGTCCACGGGCATGAGGGCCTGGGATTTGAGTTTGTCCAGAAAGTTTTCAATGCCCGTGGGATCTATACCAGCCTTTTCAAGGAAGGTCAGGGCGGCCTGATCGGCGCTGGATTCCTGCAAACGGCTGTGAGCCAGAAAACGGCGCATGGCTATGGAATTCGAGCCGAGCGAAAGAGCGGGAAACGCGCCGCCGTCGCCGGTAGCGATCGCCGCACCAATGCCCAAAAGAGTGCCCAGCATGGATTCATATGAGGCGCGCTCAAGAGCGTCCCTGGTTTTAATCAGGTGGCCGCCCGCTATGTGCCCGACCTCGTGGGCGATGACGCCAATGAGTTCGCCGGGGCTTTCTGTCAGTTCGATCAACCCGGTATAGATGAAAATATTCGCGCCGCCCGCGACGAAAGCATTGACGTCCGGGCTCTGGATCAGGACGATTTTAACGCCGCTGGGGTCGAGATTTGCAGCCCGGAAGATCGGGTCGGCCCATTTCTTTAACGTATTTTCGATTTCGGTGTCCCGGATAACCGTTGTGTCCCGGGGCTGAGCCACGGCAGGCGTGATCTGAACCAATAGAAAACACAGGGTGAAAAAAAGCCTGCTGAAGTACAATTTTGATCTGTTTTTGAACAAGGCCATGCCCTACACTGCGCGTTATGGACGAACTTATCAGATATTGGATAGACGTAATCTGGCTGCCAATCCTTTTCTTTTTGGTGCATAAACCGCAACGCTGGTGGGCGGTGGGGTTTGGCATCGGTTGCATCATCATGATGCGGCTACAAACGGAAATTTTCGCCAGTATCCACCGTGCGAACGGCATTATGGGGTTTATGGCGGAAGATGTCCACACAAGAGCGCAGATCACATACAGCGTCTTTTACGTCCTTTTTTTGCTCATGGCCCATTTTTCACCCCGAACGAAGGGGGTCGTGTTCATGGCCGCCTGTATCGCGATTTTTTTCATGGGCTTTGTTACTTCGACTCTCGTGATGGCTTTGTGAAATGACCCGCAACAAGCCGAAAACACGGGTGAAAACCGCAAAAAAGAGGAAAAGCTCCTCCACGCGCTGGCTGCAGCGGCAATTGAACGACCCCTATGTCGAGCAGGCGCAAAAGAAGGGTTACCGCGGGCGGGCGGCTTTCAAACTAAAGGAAATCGACGAGAAGGCCGGGATTCTCAAATCCGGGATGGTCGTCGTGGATCTGGGCGCGGCGCCGGGCGGATGGTGCCAGATCGCGCTGGAGAAAAAATGCAAGGTGGTCGCGATCGACCTGCTGGAGATTGACGAGCTGCCCGGCGTGGTTTTTTTCCAGAAGGATTTCATGGAGGACGATGCGCCGGAGCTGTTGAAGGCGGAAATCAGCAAGCTGAACGAGAGCGGGCTGGCGGATGTGGTGCTGAGCGATATGGCGCCCAATACGATCGGGCACAAGCAGACGGACCATTTGCGGATCATGGCGGTTGTCGAGGCGGCTTACCTGTTTGCCACCGAGGTGCTGAGGCCCGGCGGGGCGTTCGTCGCCAAGGTTTTTCAGGGCGGGGCGGAGGATACGCTGCTCAAGGATATGAAAAAGCGGTTTGAGAAGGTTAAACACATCAAACCGCCAGCCAGCCGCAAGGATTCCTCGGAGCAATACGTGGTCGCGACTGGGTTTAAGGGTTAGCACTTTTGTCAGTTGTTTTCGGCGGTAGAGGTGCGTCCTTTATGTTAATTTTGACAAGATACACAGGCAGAGCCACGCTTTCACGAAGCAGCGAGTATGCGTCCCGCAGTTCATAGTATTGAGCGTGCGCATGACCAATCTGGCCGATGCCGTAAGCCCGGAGCGCTGTAATTGTTCGAGCTATGTGGAAATATTGCGTAATTACCATGGCAGAATGAAAATTTCTGGTTTTCATGATGTCGGCGGTGTTGCGGGCCGTAGCCATTGTATTTACGCCCCCCCTGTCTTCTATGATATCCGCTTCCGGTATACCCTTGTTTTTTAGAAATTCTTTCATCACGCTGGACTCTTCATAGCCTGATTCGCCCTTGCCGCCGCTTACGATGATTTTTGGAATCATTTTTTTCCGATAAAGGCTGACCGCGCGATCTAGACGCCCGATCAGACGGTCGGACGGAGTACCGTCTTCCATGACCTGCGAACCCAATACGATGCCCACATCGCAGGGTTTTATGTCATCGTTCATGCCTATTGTTGTAATCCATATCGCCGGGGCGCTTACGATTATTAACAAACCTAAAAAAACAACCCATTTTTTGGAATGTAAAATTATCTGCGCCTTTTTGCTGGTAGCCTCGCCCCCTCTAAATTTTTGAAAAATCGCTGCGGGGCATTTAATTTCTTTACTTTACGGGAAAAGGGCGTATAAATCACCTGCAAATTCCGCGAGCCGAAGAGTGGAGATTTGCATGGCCAAGATCAAAAAATCCCCGAAAAGTACCCAAATGATCCGTGAAGGGCTGACGTTCGACGACGTTTTGCTGGTTCCCGGAGAATCCAACGTGCAGCCGATGGAGGTGGACACGTCCACGCGGCTGACCCAGACCATCAGCCTGAAAATTCCCATTCTTTCGGCGGCGATGGATACGGTGACGGAAGCGGATATGGCGATCGCCATGGCGCAGAACGGCGGACTTGGCATTCTTCACCGCAACATGGAGACGGCGCAGCAGGCCGAGATGGTGCGGCGGGTCAAGCGTTTTGAATCGGGGATGGTGGTGGACCCGATTACGATCCGTCCCGAAGCGAGCTTGGCCGACGCGCTTGAGATTATGCATACGAACCGTATTTCAGGGATTCCGGTGACGGAGAAAGACGGGATGCTGGTCGGGATCCTGACCAATCGCGATGTGCGGTTCGCGGAAAATCCGAAACAAAAGGTGCGCGAGTTGATGACGCACGAGAATCTGGTGAAGGTCACGGGGTCGGTGAGCAAGGAAAAAGCAAAAAAATTGCTGCACCAGCACCGGATCGAAAAGCTGCTGATCGTCGATAAGGCGGGCAAGTGTATCGGCCTTATGACCGTCAAGGACATTGAAAAATCGAACCTGTTCCCCGTCGCCACCAAGGACGAGCACGGGCGGCTGCGCGTCGGCGCGGCAGTCGGCACAAGCGAAGGCAACGGGGCGGATCGAGCGCTGGCGCTGGCGGAGGCCGGGCTGGACCTCGTGGTCGTGGATACGGCGCACGGACATTCCCGAAAAGTGATCGATACCGTCGCCGCGATCCGCAAGAAAAACAAAATGCTGCAGATCATGGCGGGGAACGTTGCGACGGCGGATGCCGCGCTTGCGCTGATCAAGGCGGGAGCGGATGCGGTCAAGGTCGGGATCGGGCCGGGGTCTATCTGCACGACGCGGGTGGTCGCCGGGGTCGGCGTGCCGCAACTGACCGCGATCATGGATGTCGCCGCCGTGTGCAGCAAAAAAGGTATTCCGGTGATCGCTGACGGCGGGATCAAATATTCGGGCGATTTCGCCAAGGCGATTGCCGCCGGGGCGGATGCGGCCATGATGGGCGGCGTGTTCGCCGGAACGGACGAGGCGCCGGGCGAAGTGATCCTGTATCAGGGGCGATCCTATAAATCCTATCGCGGAATGGGATCGGTCGGGGCGATGGTCAAAGGTTCGGCGGACCGTTACTTCCAGGCCGGGGTCAACCAGTCGCAGAAGCTCGTGCCCGAGGGGATCGAGGGGCGCGTGCCCTATAAGGGGCCGATCGGCAATGTCATCCACCAGATGGTGGGGGGGTTGCGCGCGGCAATGGGTTATACCGGTTCGGCCACGATCGCGGAGATGAAGGAGAAGACCGAGTTCATGCGGATGACGTCCGCCGGATACCGCGAGTCGCACGTGCATGACGTGACGATTACCCGCGAGGCGCCCAATTACCGGACGGAAAATTGACCGCTCTTATTGTCTTTATCCTGACTTTCGCATTTTTTTGCCAGAGCCTGTTCGGGTTCGGGGGCGGGCTGATCTCCATCCCGATCCTGAGCCTGTTCATGCCGGTGCAGAACGCGGTGACGCTGGCCAGCGTGTTCCAGATTTCCATGGGGTTTTTGATCCTCCGCACCTACAAGGATACGGGATGGAAGCATATCCGCGCCCTATTGCCGATGACGGTAATCGGGGTGGGGCTGGGGATCGCGCTGCTTAAATATCTAAACGGAGATATCATCCGCCTTGCACTCGCGGGGTATATTTTGCTGCACCTTGCGCGGACGCACACCAAGTTCGACCCGCTGGGACGAATCATCAAGGCGGGGGGGGCGCATCTGGCCGGGTTTCTCGGCGGGACGATGAACGCGATGATCGGGGGCGGCGGCCCAGCCTTTATTCTCTACCTAAAGGATAAAGCGAGTAATCCGAGCGAGTTCCGGGCGAATATCACGGCGATCCTGTTCCTGTCCAACATCCCCCGGCTGGCCGGGACGCTGGGGACAGGATTGATGACGTGGGATATCTTCACGACGGCGATGATCGTCTATCCGTTTTACCTCGGCGCGCTGGTGCTAGGGCAGAAACTGCATAAGAAAATCCCGCAAAAGCGGTTTTTCACAGCCATCGAGGTGTTGCTGGCTTTTACCGCATTGTCGCTGACGCTGAAGGCTTTGCTGTAAATTTAAACAAGTTGTGTCAGCAGATAATCTTTTATAGAGTGCCTTATTCAATCAACATCCCGCGCGCCGTAACAATATGAGACTTTTTTTATTAGGAATCATTTCTGCCTACCTGTTTTTTATACTGGTTAATTTTTTTAATCCGGCGCTTTTCGACGATCTTCTTGTCAAACCTTCTATTGGTCTGACCAGCCTTAGAAATGCGCAGTACGTTAAAGACGCTTCTTTTCCCGAGTGGTTTTTCTTTCCCGAGCGGAACGACAAGAAAGGGGCCTATACCTATAATGCAGGCGCGATGTGGGGAGATGCCACTCTTCTTACTGCCGCCGACAAGAACGAGGTTTTGCTGATCGATAATTCCGGAAAGGTTTTGTACCGATGGAGCGCAAAATTTTACGATATCTGGCCGCATCCCACACATATTTCCAACCCCCTGCCCGCCAAGCATATTACTCTTCACAGAGCCTATCTGGACCCTTCTGGAAACGGGGATATTTACGTCTTCTTTTTCGGCAGCGGGGGTATCGTATACGAATACGGAATGGCCAAGCTGGATAAAGACTCCAAAGTCCTCTGGAGCCTGCCGATGCCCGTGCACCACGACATGGCTTTCCTGCCCGACGGGACCCTGCTGACTTTTATTTCGGAGTTTACAGAAACGGTCGATAAGGATCTTTTCAGTTTTAAACCGCCCTATTTGAAAGAGTCTTTGCTTTTTCTTGACAAGAGCGACGGGCATGTCCTTAAAAAAGTTCCCATTCTTGATGCTTTAAGCAAGTCGAATGCGAACGCATTTATCAATACGCTGGGGAATATTCCGCTGGACGGTTTTTTGCGGGTAGGCGATATCCTGCACCCCAATACGATTACGCCCGTTCCGGATTCCGTGATTGGAAAAGCCCCCATGCTTAAAGCGCACAGGGTCCTGCTTTCTTTCCGGAATCTTAACCTGCTTAGCATTATTAACCTTGAGACGCTGGAGATTGAATGGTCCAGTTTCGGGCCATGGCACGGGCAGCATAGCCCTGTGTTTCTTGATAACGGGCATCTGGCGATGCTTGATAATCTGGGCGGGATGGCCCAAACCGACGGGTCGCGAGTCATTGAGGTTGATCTGAATACCATGGGGATCGTCTGGTCGTATAACGGCACCAAGGAGAACCCCTTTACCACTATTTACAACGGGTCGGTCGATGCCCTGCCTAACGGGAACCTTCTGGTAACGGAAACGCACAGCGGCAGGCTGTTCGAGTTAACCAAGGACAAGGAGATTGTCTGGGAATACTATGTTCCGGAGCGTTATATGTATACCGGGACCGCCGGATCCCTGTTTCCCAAAGACAAGCAGAGAATTCCATCTATCTTCACGGCCAAGCGCTATCTGCAGAAAGACCTGCCGTTTTTATCCGTAAAATAAGGAACGAGTTTCTTCGGTGATGTCCCGGATTCTTTGCTTTTCCTCTTCGGAAAAACCAGAATCGTAGTAATCGGGAGCGCTGATGGTTTCCGCAAAGCCCTTCATCGAATCCGATAGAGGAATGCCACAGAATTCTGCAATCATTGACGCATGTTCAGCAGGGGTCTTGCAAAGCTCTTCATAGCGGATGAGGTGCACAGAGGATTCATAGTTCTTGTCCGCCATGATTTTCCTATACAGGAAGTCATAAGTATTCCTCCATAACAGCGACCAGCCCAGTATTTCATCGCCCGATTCCCATGCTTCCATGATTTTTTTCGCATCGTCGTAAGAACCATAATTGGGCGGAACCCGGTGCGGGCCGAATTCATAATGGCCTATATTTTTCATGTAGCTGATTACCCTCGGATTGGCCACTTTGCAAAAGAGGTAGTGCTGTTTCATCAGGGAGGCAATATGAGCTTCCGGCTCGCGGATCAGGAGAATAAACTTCGCGTCCGGATTAATCTTCAGAATGTAGGGAATTCTTGCCAGATTGTAGTTGCCCTTGGCGAGGTAGCGGTCCTTCTTTCCCAGCAACATTATCTTTTTGATACTGTTCCGGTAGAATTTTTCAAAAGCCGGGTTGGAAGTCTGTGCGTCCATGAAAATCGGAATTGAAGGATCCGATGTCTGCCCCGGAAAAAAATGCATCCAGATCATTTCCTCGATCGCTTCCGGGCTTTTCGCGCTGACTTTTATCCGGTCGAGATGGGCGCGCTGTACTGTTTCACCGCCTATGGATTTATTGGTCAGCATATTCCAGATCATCGGGAAGGATACGTAAGGATAGAACTGGTAGGTAAAGGAGGAGAAGCAGTCGCTTTCGTGCAGAAGCTCCAACGTAATCGTCGTTCCGGAACGCGCCAGACCGGATACGTAAACCGGTTTGTCTATTTTCAGCTTCTCTAGTTTAGGAAGGTAGAATTCCGACTCGATATTTCCCAGAAAAAACCATAGCGGCGCGATTGCTTTTGCCATTATTCCGGCATAGTGTAAGGGGGCGCTGATATTATAGCTCTTTTTATTGCTTATAATATTTTTGTCGATGTAGTCTTTGTACAGAAGCGTGTTTTTTTTTGAATCCATAGGAACAATATGTCCAAGCGTGGCGGTTTCTTTCTCTTTTACCTTTTATTTTTCGTAATTCTTTTGGGGAGTTCCCCCGCTTATGCCTATATCGGGCCAGCTATCGTCTTTATCGGGTATCTGTTTGGGCCTATAGGTGCTTTGATCGCCGGAATTCTGATGATCTTATCTTTTCCCTTTTTAAAACTCTATCGAAAATTTTGTAAAAAGAAGGAAGAAGGTACTGAGGCGGATAATAAAGAGGATGACGCCCCGTAATTGATTGTTTTTAATGGATATCTTTGTTTTTTTATTATCTTGAAAAAAATCCTGCTTTGTTGCATATTCCTACCGCTCTGCGAGATTTTTCGCGGGGTTTGTTATATTGAGGTAGAAAAACCATGAAAATTAAACATCTGCTGATGGCTGCCGGCGTTACCGCAGCCGCTTTGTTTGGTGCAGGAAACTTTGCAATGGCCGAAGATGAAGCTGCCGCTGAGACCGCTGTTGAAGCCGCTGCTGATGAAGCTGCTGTTGAAGCTGCCGAAGTCAAAGAACTGACCCTTGCCGATGGATCGAAAATCCAGATCAGCAACGGTCAGGCTACGATCGTTGATGCCGAGGGTAATGAAACCCCCGCTCCCGACGGCGAGCACACGCTGGCTGACGGAACGACCATCAAAACGATGGGCGGTTCTGTTATTTCCGCTCCCGCTGCCGGCGAAGAAGAGCCTGCTGCAGAAGAAGCTCCTGAATCGGAAGAAGCTCCCGAGTAATTTCGCGTCTGCGAATTACACGGTCTTTTGAGATCAAAAAAGCCTGGCTTGCACTCCGCGGTCAGGCTTTTTGCTTTTCATTTGGAAATTTTAGGTATACATCAGCGGACATGAAACCAGCCTCCCGCATTGAAGCGACGATCGACATCCTGAGCAAGGGGCATCTTGCCCGCGTGCCGCTGGATTCCACCGTGGGCGATTACATGCGCGTGCGGCGCTATATCGGGGCCAAGGACCGCAGCGAAATCGCCGAGCGCGTTTATAACGTGACGCGTGCGCATGCAAGGCTTGGGTGGTGGCTGGAGAAAAACTCCTCCGAGAATACACCTCGCAACCGCGTCATTGCGTGGCTGGTTTTGGGTGAAGGGTGCGGTATGAAACGGCTGGGGGAACTGTTCGATGGTTCTCAGTATGCGCCGGATGAATTAACAGAAGCCGAACACGCGCTGATTGCTGCCCTTGAAGGGAAGACACTGGATGAACCAGAAATGTCCGAAGCAGTCCGCGGAGAATGTCCGCCGGACTTCGAGGTGCGGCTGCGAGAATTGTTCGGCGACCGGTTCCTGCCCGAGATGCAGGCCATGCTGCAGCCCGCGACGCTTGATCTGCGGGTGAATCTTTTTCTGGCGGAGAAAGAGAAGGTCATAAAGTTTCTGGAAGCGGACAACGTGAAAACGTCTGAAACGCCCTATTCTCCGTGGGGGTTACGGTGCGAGGGGAAAGCCTTTCTTTCGCGCACAAAGGCGTTTCAGAAAGGGTGGATCGAGATCCAGGATGAAGGTTCGCAACTGATTTCGTATTTGTGCGGGGCGAAGCCGGGCATGCAGGTGCTGGATTATTGCGCCGGGGCCGGGGGTAAAACGCTGGGGCTTGCTGCGGCGATGCAGCGCAAGGGCCGGATCGTTGCGATGGATACCGATGAAAAGCGCCTGATGAAAGGGCGCGAGCGGTACAAGAAAGCGCAACTTGCGGATATTATCGAGGTGCGGCCCCTTTCCGACGACCGTCACAGACGGTGGCTCAAGCGGCAGAAGGGGACGTTCGATATCGTTCTTCTGGATGTTCCCTGCTCGGGGACCGGAACATGGCGGCGCAACCCGGATATGCGCTGGCGGGTTTACGGGCCGCAGGTCGAAGAACTGACACAGATCCAAGCTGAAATTCTTGAAAAAGCCTCGCCCTGCGTGAAGCCGGGGGGCACGCTTGTCTACGCGACCTGCTCCTTGCTTCGTGAGGAAAACGAGGCACAGGTGGCCGCGTTTTTGGAGCGGCACCCGGAATTTACCGTTGCCGCCCTGGATGAATCGTTGGGCCTTGGCAGCCCGTTCATGAGGCTGACCCCGCTGCGGCACGGGACGGACGGATTTTTTGCTGCAGTATTGCGGCGGGGAAGCTGAGCCCTCTAGTCCTTGTGATGCCCCGAAAGGTGAGCGGGCAACAGACCTTCTTCTCCACCCAAGCTCCAATTGGGACCGTGCTCCTGCAACAGATCCTCTTCATGGTGAAGGTAGTTATTGACCAGAATGACGGAGGCGATGTCGTTGCGGTCGCGGATGACGATATCGACATAGTCAGGAAGAGTTGCAGGGTCCACCTTTCCGGATTCATCGATCAAAACGGTCATCATACCCAGCGCCTTGGCCTGTTTAAGGTTCGCCACGGTGTCTTCCACCATCGCATAATTCACGCCTCTCTCCCAAGGCAGTTCGGTATCCGGCACACCTATTTTATCCAAAAGCGCAGCATACATGGCAGGGCTCTGGTTCTTGCCGTGGTGTCCCGGGACATCATCCTTATGGATTACATTATCGTGAGCGGCGCTGAAGAGATGAGACAGGCGGTTGCTTTCGAGGGAATAATCCGTCCACTCCTCGTTGCCGTGGGTCGCAATATAGAGATTTACCCCTGCCGACTTAAGGGTAGAAAGCCCCCTTTCGGGCGTATCGGCCCCTTCAAAATAAGTCGTTTCGCGGGTTAATTCCACGAGGTTGTGATAATGGTCGCGGCGCAGCCGTAGCATGTCGAGCCCGTATTCGTGTTCGAAGATATCAAGAGCGCCCCCATATTGCTTGCGGCTCTGGCCCATCAGATATTCGATTTCCTGTATGCTGCGGTAGCTGAGCTGGGTTTTTACAGCGCTTACGGCTGCTTGGGTGTGATATTCGGGGGCGTTTTCAGGCTCATGGTAGAGAGTGCCGTCGTTATCGAAAATCACGCCTTCGATCAAGGCCGTGTGGAGAAACGGATTCTGTTTGTCAAAGAGCACCGCCATCGGTGTTAACCCTGTCTTATTTTCTTATTTATTATTGTCGACCAGTATTACCTCATAAAAGGTTTATGTCAAAAAATTATTGTTCTCCCGTCCCCTGCGGTGTTATTTCTGTTTCAGGATCTTTCGAACTTCAGAAAGAGCCGGTTTTTCAATACCTTCGCTGTCCCGCAAGCCTAAAGTGCACAGGAAATCCTTAAATTTGCTTTGAAAGTCCTGAGGCCAGCCTGAGGCGGCGTAGTAGCCCAGAAGATTGTTACAGACACCCGGAGAGAAGTCGTGCAGGGCGAAGACAAATACGGTATCAACCTGCCCGTCTTTCAAAAACACGGGAAGCGCCGTTTTGAAAAACTCCGCCTGCTTTTCCTTTCCCGATCCTATAAGTGTGCCGGAGGGGAAGCCGATTTCCTGAATTACGATTTTTTTATCGCCCGCGAGCGATTTCATCTTTTCCAAGTGCTTTGGGATATCCTTAAAATCAAGGATTTTAAAATCTATGACGGGATAGTAGGTGAAGTAGAGAATATCGCTTTTTTCCGCGAGTTTCTGAATGATCTGCAAACGGTCTTTGAGCGTTCCCTCGAAGGTTACCGTGACCCCTACCGGAATGTCGCCAAAGTACTTGCGGATGACCCGCCTTGCGGACGTCAGGAAAGAGAGGTAAGGCTCAAGCTCATCCGGATGGCTCTCGAAATACACGTCAACCTCGTTCCCTACTGAAACGCACAGAGGGGCGAGCTGCTTTTGATCCTTGAGCGCTTTTATGAGCGCTTCGAGCCGTTCCAGAAGTTTTGGATCGTCCCAGCGGCTTGAGGACAGGTCGGGGGGAAGCTCTCTCTTAATTGTGTTTATGATCTGCAGGTTCAGATAAAGATGTGACATGCCTTCAGAGATCGAATAAAGGGCACCCCCTATCGGCTTATCGAAATCAAAACTTGAGGGCTGCGGTTCCATTTCCCGCCAATTGGGGGCAAGGAGCGTGGCATTGGCGCCCATCGCCGCAGTGTCTTTTACCGCCTCAACGTAATTTTCAAGTGTCAGAGTATCCATGTCCTTTGGCAAAGGGACAATTCCGGCGTCGCCTGCCAGGGCCGGAGAGACGAACGGGGCGAAGAAGATCATAAATAGCAGAACGGCGGTTTTTTTCATCGTTTAGGGATTGTCATGTCTTACTGCAAGCTTAGTTTAACCACTATACAACAAGAAAGCCCGCATGAAGCGGGCTTTCCGATAAAAATATTATGCCGTATCAGGATCAGGCTGCTTTTGCTTTCGCTTTTGAACGCATCTGATCGGCGGCGGCTACCATATGCTTGAGGGAGTCCTTGACTTCCGGCCAGCCGCGGGTCTTCAGACCGCAGTCCGGGTTGACCCAGATTTGGCGTTCGTCGAGGTTTTTCTTCGCCTTTTCCAGCAGTTGCACCATTTCGCCCGTATCGGGAACGCGCGGCGAGTGAATATCATAAACGCCGGGTCCGATTTCGTTCGGGTACTTGTACTCGGTGAAGGCTTCCAGCAGTTCCATCTGAGAGCGGGAGCACTCGATGGAAATGACGTCCGCGTCCATGGCACCGATCGAGTCGATGACATCGTTGAACTCGGAGTAGCACATGTGGGTGTGGATCTGGGTTTCATCTTCGACACAGCAAGAGGTGATGCGGAAATCTTCGACGGCATTATCCAGATAGGCTTTCCAGTCGGCTTTCCGGAGGGGAAGGCCTTCGCGGAAAGCGGCTTCGTCGATCTGGATCATCTTGATGCCCGCCTTTTCGAGGTCAGCCACTTCGTCGCGGATCGCCAAGGCGATCTGCTTGGAGGTCAGGCTGCGCGGCTGGTCGTCACGAACGAAGGACCATTGCAGGATCGTGATGGGGCCGGTGAGCATCCCTTTCATGATCTTGTCGGTCTGATCCTGAGCGTACTTGGACCATTCAACGGTCATCGGATCCGGACGGGAAACATCACCGAAGATGATCGGCGGTTTCACGCAACGAGACCCGTAGGACTGGACCCAGCCGAATTTCGAGAAGGTGAAACCGGCCAGCTGTTCGCCGAAATATTCGACCATGTCGTTACGCTCGGGTTCGCCGTGTACAAGCACATCAATGCCAACGTCATGCTGGAAATCCACCACTGCACGGATTTCCGCCTGCATGGCCTCCTTGTACTGTTTTTCGTCGATCGTTCCGGCTTTGAAATCCGCCCGTGCCTTGCGGATTTCCTTCGTTTGCGGGAAGGAGCCGATGGTCGTGGTCGGGTAAAGCGGAAGATTGAGCGCCTTGTGCTGGACTTCCTGACGCTTGGAGAAGGGCGACTTGCGCTTCTTCATGTCAGGAGTAATGCCCTCCACGCGCTTCTTGACCGCCTGGTCGTGAATACGGGTCGAAGTGCGGCGGTCTTCCTGAACCGCATCGCTTGCCTTCAATTCGTCAGCAATAGCTTCTTTGCCTCCGTTGACTCCCTTGGCAATCGTTGCGATCTCAGAGAGTTTCTGGGTTGCGAAAGCCAGCCAGCTCTTGATCTGCTTATCCATCTCCTTTTCGCTGTTAAGATCAACAGGCGTGTGAAGGAGAGAACTGCTCGGGGCCACAAAGACATTGTCGGAACCGAGTTTCGCGACCGCTTTTTCGATCAGCTTGAGCGATTTAGCGATATCGTTTTTCCAGATGTTCCGGCCATCGACCACACCGACCGAGAGAATCTTTCCGGAGGGGATTTTTCCCAGAGCGGCATCCAGATCACGTTCGGCGTTGTTCGCGCCCGTATTTGCCTGACCCGGACCGCGGCACAGGTCAATGTGGAAGGCATCGACAGGGGCTGAGAAGAACGCATCGGCATTGTCGCGCAGCGTATCGAAGTAGCTTGTCACGAGAATTTTGAGACCCGGAACTGCTTCACGAATTTGCTTGTAGGCGTTCTTGAACGCTTCCTTGTATTGCGGTTCGAGATCGAGGGCCATGGCCGGTTCATCGATCTGAACCCACTGCGCGCCTGCATCTTTCAGCTTTTTGAGGATTTCAATGTAAACGGGCGTCAGTTTCGGCGCCAGCGCCTCGCAGCGACAGCTGTCAAATCCAGCCTGCTTTTTACCGATCCGCAGGAACGTAATCGGGCCCACAAGAACCGGGCGAGTTTCGATGCCCAGATCCTTTGCTTCCTTATACTGGTCGAAGATTTTCGACGAAGACAGTTTAAAGGAGGTTTTTTCTGTAAATTCGGGAACGATATAGTGGTAGTTGGTATCGAACCACTTGGTCATTTCCATCGCAGTTACGTCCACGCCACCCTGCTGACGGCCACGGGCCATCGCGAAGTATGTGTCGAGGTCGATATCTTTTCCGTCCCAGTTATAGCGCTCGGGGATACAGCCCAGCGTACAGATCAGGTCGAGGATCTGGTCATAGAAGGAAAAGTCGTTGGACGGGATATGATCCAGCCCCGCATCCTTTTGCAGTTTCCAGTTATGCGCGCGCAGGGATTTTCCCGTCGCGAGAAGATCTTTCTGAGAGCTGTTGCCCTTCCAGTAATCTTCGACGGCTTTTTTCAGTTGGCGCATATCACCAATGCGCGGAAAGCCAAGGTTGGTAGCGAGAACCATAAAATTCCTCCATCTATGGGGCTTTGATACAATAAATCCTGAATGGGATAGAACGGTTCTGCATAAATATCAAGAAAAAAGCGAGAGTCCGGGGGTTTGCGGTAAAAAGGCAAAAGCCGTGTTCATGCAAGATTCAGCCCAGCTCGATTCAGCCGATGATGTTTTCGGAGATGCCTGGGGTATTGTCGTCACGATCATTGGCAACGGGATCGTTCGCCGCAGGATCGTTAAAGATCGGCTGAGAGGCCATAAAGGCTTCTATACTGTGCACCCAGTCACGTCCGGGGTGCTGCACGGAGTAGCTTGCGATCCGGCTGGCCCGTTTCAGAGCGGCCACAGGATCATCTCCCCTGACTACAAACAGGGCGAAGGCGGCTGTTCTGGCGTCTCCTGTGCCCAGAGGATCAACCACCGGAAATTGCATGACTGGAATTTGGCCCTTTTCGCCCTGATGATGGGTGAGGACCGGTTCTGTTCCATCGGAAACCGCAACAAAGGTATCGGGATAACGCGAGGAAAGCCTGGAAAAGAGACTGTTGCCGTTTTTATAAGCCCCCTCAACCATATCGGGCAGGCGCGCCTCTGCAGGAGCCAGAATATAATCGCAGACCTCCAAAGTGCGCTGATATTTCCATGCTGCGTCATATTTTGTTACCGGATAGTCCATCAGAACCGGAATGCCGGATTCGTGCGCGGCCAGAGCCGCGGCTTCGGAGATTTCCGGGTAATGATGCGTTACGATGACAAAGTCCGCACCTTTTACCGCCTGCAGAACCTGTTCCACCACGCCGGGGTCGTAAGGCTCTACCTTTGGCGGCAGCATATGATCGAGAGGGCCCCGGGTTGTTAACTTGGCCTTTCCGAATTCCTCCATCAGGGAAACGAACCGACCGCCTGAAAAGGAAATCACGGTATTATCATCTATGCGGAAATCCTGATTCGCCACGAGGTCGCGCATATCCACCCCGACCGATTCCATGCCCTGATAGACTTCATGACGAAGGTTGTAGTCGTGATGCTCGCGCCCGATTTTTGTGAAAAAAGTCACATGCAGCGGCATGTTTACAGCGCTCGCCAGTTGTTTGAGGGCGATCGCCACGTTCGCGCCCCCACCGCCCACTGCGGAATAAGAATGGTTGGCACGGAATTTTCCGTCTTCAATGGAATCGAGATTCGGGTGCAGGCGCACACGATCCATGTTCGTGGCTCCTACTATGACTACGTGTTTTGCTGAATGATCCATCCGGCGTAATCCACCCCAGAAACTCTATTTTGTTTTTTTGCCAATTTTATGCAAAAAAGATAGCAAACTTTGAGTCCTTTGACCAAAAAGAAAGCTTTGTGCACCGCAATATGTCGCGGTTTTCGCCTCTATTATCCCAATAATAACGGAAAATATTTAAGAAATTGCCTCGCAGGCTTCCTTAGTGATGTCTGACTTGTTCAGCGTGTAGTAGTGGATATGATCCACGCCGTTGGCCTTAAGATCGAGGCTTTGTTTTACGAGTAGCTCGATTGCGATTTTTTTCGCTTCTTCCGGTTTGTCTTCCAGACCCGCGAATTTTTCATGCATCCATTGCGGCACGCCCGCCTGACAACGCTCGGCAAAACTCAGCATCTTCGTAAAGTCATGCACGGGAAGGAGGCCGGGGCAGATGGGGGTAGTGATCCCCGCCTTGCGGCAGCGTTCGACGAAATCATAGTATACTTTATTGTCGAAGAAAAATTGGGTGATCGCGCGGGTCGACCCGGCTTCGCATTTTAATTTCAGCGCCTGAATATCCTGATCGAGGGAATTTGCATCCGGGTGTTTTTCGGGGTAGGCGCCGACAGATATTTCGAAGGGATGGCGGTCGACCAGCCCTTCAACAAAGTCGGAGGTATACTGGAAATACTCGCCGTCCTTATCGAGCGGCCATTCCAGATCGGAGGGCATGTCGCCGCGCAGGGCGATGATGTGCTTGATGCCCTTGTCCCAGAGACCATCGACATATTCGTAGAGGGCCTGCTTGGTCGTATTGATATAGGTAAGGTGCGAGCCGATGGGAATGTCCGTTTGCCGCATCATTTTCTCGATGGTCTGGATGGTGCCGTCACGCGTGGTGCCGCCCGCGCCGTAGGTCACAGTCATGTATTTCGGGTTCAGGGCCACGAGTTCGGGGAAGGCGGACCAGAGCATTTCCGCTGCCTTATCTGTTTTTGGCGGGAAATATTCGAAGCTGTATGTCATTTTTCTGTTTGCACTCACGGCTTTCACCCTCGCTTTATCTTTGCAAGGCGCGATTACACCATTGTCATGGCGAAAACACAATAAGGATTTGGTGTGTGTGGGGCGAAGCTAAAAGCCCGGTTCATCTCCCACCGGTTCGACGGATGAAGGAGCCTGACGGCGGGCGAAGATGGCACGTTGCTCACGCAGAATGTCGTCTTTCCATTGCGCCGGCTTTTTGATGCCCGTTGCGAGCGACGCCTGATAGAGCGCATGCGCTTCATTATTGTTCGGGCGGTCATCGTCCTGGCTGGGTTTTGCACTGTCAATCGTCAGATCGCCTACGATGCGGCTGTGATACCCTGCTTTGTGGAGCGTGACGTGAGAGTTGATCACGCATTCGAGGGCCCAGACTCCGCATACCTTGATTTCGAGATCCTGATTTCTGGCTTCGGCTTCATCGCGCAGCGCTTCGAAAAAGGTTTCATTGCCGGGGTAGACCCATTGCGCGTCTTTCCAAAGCTCGGAGTCCACAGGGTCCGGTGTGAGTTTGTAGAGATCGCCGTATTGCATGACATCGTCGCTTTTCATTTTGACCCAGACGATCATGGCGCCGTTGTCGCGCATTTCATCGACGAACGGCTGGATATCGGCAGCGAGAGCGTCCATTCCTGTTTTGCGCTTTTCTTCCCGGTGCAACGCAATCCTGTCGAAAAGTTCGCTGCGCTCGACTTTCTCGCCCGGCTCAGGCGGTGCGTTTTTCCACATGCCGTCCTGCATGTCGATCACCAGCACTACAACCATTTTGTCGCGGGGGGCTTGTTCCGCCATGTTCTTTTTCACCCTGTCCGGCTTATCGTTTTTTCCAGCTTAATACGGTTTTCATAAAAAAATCAACGGTTTTGCCTCATGCCCTGCTTTACAGCCCGTTCCGGCAGGGTTAAAAAACAAGCATGACAAAGACACACCCGATTCCCCCCAAAACAGCGAAAACCCCGATGAGCGACCCTTTGAACTTCACGCACAGGCACGACCATATCCTGATCCTCGATTTCGGCTCTCAGGTCACCCAGTTGATTGCCCGAAGATTAAGGGAATCCGGCGTTTACTGCGAAATCTGGCCGTTCAACCAGGCGCCGGAGGAGCGGATTAAAGCCTTCAACCCCAAGGGGGTTATCCTGTCGGGGGGGCCGTGCAGCGTGACGGAAAAAGACAGTCCGCGCGCGCCGGAAGGCGTTTTCACCCTGGGCGTGCCGATCCTGGGGATCTGTTACGGCCAGCAGACGATGGTCGAACAGCTTGGCGGGAAGGTCGAACCCGGCGAGACGCGGGAATTCGGGCGGGCCTATGTCGATGTAAAGGGCAAAAGCGCGCTTCTGGAGGGCGTCTGGAAACAGGGCGCACACGAACAGGTCTGGATGAGCCACGGCGACCGCGTGACGAAGCTGCCCGACGGGTTTGAAGTCGTTGGAACCTCCAGCGGCGCGCCCTATGCGATTATTGCGGACGAGGCCCGGCATTTCTACGCGGTGCAGTTCCACCCGGAGGTCGTGCATACGCCCCACGGCGCGGAGCTTTATAAAAACTTCACGCACACTATCTGCGGGTGTTCGGGCGACTGGACGATGGCGGCGTTTAAAGACGAGGCGGTGGAGAAAATCCAGAAGCAGGTCGGCAAGGGCAAAGTGATCTGCGGGCTTTCGGGGGGCGTGGATTCCTCGGTCACCGCCGTGCTGCTGCACGAGGCGATCGGCGACCAGCTCACCTGCATTTACGTCGATACGGGCCTGATGCGCGCGGGCGAAAGCCAGCAGGTCGTGTCCCTCTTCCGCGACCATTACAACATCCCCCTGATCCATGAAGATGCCAGCGAAAAATTCCTTTCGGGGCTGGAGGGAATTTCGGACCCGGAAATCAAGCGCAAGCTCATTGGCGGCCTGTTCATCGA
>JAGRIJ010000030.1 GCA_020443295.1 Alphaproteobacteria bacterium
CATCGCCGTGGCTCAGCACCACAAACAAACCGGAATCCGCAACCTCCAGCAAAGATTGCGGCGGCGTCTGCGTGTCCACGATCGATATTCCCCCCTGCTGCGGGTTGAATGTCTGCTGGACCGCCAGCCGCTGCGTCACCGCGTAATCCAGACGGTAGTCGTTCCCGTCATACGCATAATCCTCGGGAAGGTTCAGGTCGCGGAACGGAATCGCTCCCCGCACCACCAGCGGACGCGTATCCGGCGTCCCGTTGCCGTCCGTATCCACCATCCGGGCGCTGCGTTCAAAATAGTAGCCGTTGGCATACTTGCCCCAGGGCGCTCCGAGGTCGCTTGCCGGCGTTTCGTCCCCGACCGACACGCCGTCGCGCGCCAGACCGTTGGGGTTGCAATCGCCTTCGCGGCCGTAATCGGGATCTCCGCGCGCCGCCGTTAACGGCGCCGGGCACGGATAACGGCCGAAGCGCGCGCGGTAATCGGTGATCGCGCGGCTGGACAGGGAGATACTCGCACCCGTTGCTACATTTTTCTGCTGAGTTTGATAATTATCATAGAGTTTCAGACCGGCGACAACGACGACACCAAAAATGATCATCACGATCGCCATTTCGATCAGGGTAAACCCCGATTGCTTTTTCTGGCCTTTTTTCCTGTTTTTGTCTTTTGTTCGCATGATTTTCAATTCCCTGTTTCAGGGTTTTAGCTTATCGGTTCACATATTACGTTTCCTGTGGCATCAATTCCCGTCGCATACTCGCCACTGGCGCACTCACCTGAAATGGTTCCTGCGGGCAACTCAATTTCGCAAACACCATCATTCAGTTCTATGCCGGACATGGGTTTTCCACTGCAACTCATTCCGCTGCCGCCGATTACCTGAGCTTCCATACAATTATCGCCGTTCTCGTCGCAATAACCGGCTGTGCGGGTTTTGCTGGCGGCACGGATATTGCCATTCACATCCACAGCGTATTGCGGGTCAGCCGTTCCGATCCCAAGGTTGCCGCCAAAGCTGGTAAAAACATCTTCCTGCACTCCGGAGTAATTCCAGGTTCCCCCGGAAGGCACGCCGTCCTGATAGTAGAAGATGTCATCATAATAATCGTAACCCGCCTGCGTGGAGTAGGCTTCAGAGTCCCACGTGAACTCGTAGTCATTATCGCAGTTTTCAAGCTCGTTATAGTCCTTGCCGGCGGCGGCTACCTCCGCTGCCGTGAAAACCCCGTTGTCACAGACTTCACCTACGCGAATGCCGTCAATTGTATAGGAGCCTCTTCCATTTTCACCGTGGGAGAAATAGACAAAGTGAGCGGTTGCCTGTCCATTTTGCTCTTTTGGGTTGGCACTGGGATTATCGGGATCGCCATATGAGAGCGGCGTCGAGCCGTCAGATTTCCACACCATGATCGCGCCGCGCGTGGGAATAAAGGTTACCGAGTCCGTAAGACTTTCCGTTACCGCATACGTGAATCTGTGCTTCCAGCCATCGAGCACCTCATCATAAGGTATTCCCAATGTTACGTAAGGAATGTTTCCTATCAGCACGCCATCGTCATTTCCATCGCCGTCCGCATCGCGTCCGGATACGCGGCAGTATCCCTGATCACAGGCTTCCATGGCCATTGCCGCCATATTGGTTCCGTCTCCGTCCATATCCCTTCCGGGGCACTGCTCAACACCATGAAGAGCTGAGCCTAAAGGAATTTCCGGAATTGCCGGGCACGGGTAACGGTCATGCAGTTCATAAAACTCGGTGATGGCATTTTGTATGGTCGATCCCGCGGTGTAGGTTTTGGAGAGGTTGCGCTCAATGACATATCTATTGTATGCCTCCAGCAACGGAACCGCCAAAATACCCGCGATCAGAAGCAAAAGGGCCGTTTCAAGAAGGGAGAAGCCTTTTTCGTTTTTCATTGCCTTACACCACTAAGCCACAAAACTCTACTTTGTCGTAAAATTCTTAAAAAAATATACTTCCTTGATGCTATCCTAGCACCGGAAATATGAAAAATTATTTAAAATTTTAGCGAAATCCATTGTTTCTGGGGAAGTCCAGGACGGACTTTGGCCGATTTATCCGGTTTTTAATTTAGCACTAACTCTTTAATTTTAAAAGTTTTTTTTATGATCAAAAAAATAATATGAGAGTATAAACTTAGCAAAAATACAAATATTAATTTTTTAACTTTTATGAAAGTGCTTTCAGTCAAAAAGCAGGAAAAAATTATTTTTTCCTGCTTTTATATCCTTTAGATTTTGAGGGTTTTCGCGCCCTATCCTGCCGCTTTCTTCCCTTCTTTATCATAGGCTTTCAGGACATCGGGCTTGGGGTCTATCATCGCCATGGCGTTTTCGGCCTGAAGAATCTTGTTCCGGGTCGCGGCCTGATATGCCGTTTTAGCGTGTTCGCAACAATAAGGAAGGCCGAGGATCACTTCTTCCCCACAAAATCCGAATTCCTCGTCGTGAGGGTCACCGACCGGCCAACGGCACATGCGGGGTTTCAGGTCGAGAAGACTGAAAAGCGAGTCCGCGTCTCTTTGCTTTCGCGTTTCCACTGGTTTGACCGGAGGGAGAACCATCACCGGCTTTTCGATTTTACGTTCTATGGATTTTGCGACAACGGGCTTCTTATTATTTTGCTGGATCGGCGATACGCGGTTGGAGAGTTTCAGACGATGCGCTTTACCGATGACCGCGTTCCGTGTAACCCCTCCCAGTTCCTTTGCAATTTCTGCCGCTGTCCGACCTTCGGTCCAAAGTTTCTTTAAAAGGGTTACGCGTTCATCTGTCCAACTCATGAAATCCTCCACACTAATTCAACAAGCCCAGCCAGTGTTCCGGCACTGACTTTAAACGTCAAAAATTTTTATGTCTGTATGAAGGTTTCACTCTATCAGTCCAATGCCTTCATTGCCATGCGAATCTTTTAAAAAAATTTTCTTTATCCACATGCCATAACGCGTAAACGCGCTTCAGGTGCCGGAATCCAAGCCTATTCGATTAAAACAGGCCGGGCGTTCCGTCCATTTCTCCAATACGCTGACATGGATCTTCAAATGCACATCCGTCTGCAATATTTTTTTCAGTTCCTCCCGGGCAGCGCTGCCAATTTCCTTAATTCTGCTCCCTCCTTTTCCAAGCACGATCGCTTTTTGAGTTTCGCGTTCGACGAAGACCGTTTGGTTGATTTTTACGCTTCCGTTTTCAAATTCCTCCCACGCGTCCGTTTCTACAAAGATCGCATAGGGTAGCTCTTCATGAAGCTGCTCGAATATTTTTTCGCGGGTTATTTCCGCCGCCAAGATGCGCATGGGCATATCGCTCATCTGGTCTTCGGGAAACAGCCAAACGCTCTCTGGAAGGTTTGCAGCGAGATATTTTTTAATGTCTTCAACGCCCGACCCGTTCTGAGCGGAAATCATAAAAGTTGCCTCGTAGGGGAAAGCAGCGTTCATCTGCGCGGAGAGGTCCAGAAGTTTATGCTTGGCTATTTTATCGACTTTGTTTAGGACCAGAACGGACGGCGCCTTTTTCCTGAGCATTTCCCGGATTGCGGAATTTTCTTCCAGCGCGTTTCTCTTTGCGACGTCAACGATATGCAGGATCAACTCGCCTTCTTCCATCCCGCTGACAGCCGTGCGGACCATCGCTTTTTCCAGGGGCCGCCGGGCCGTGAAAAGTCCGGGCGTATCCACTAAAATGATTTGCGCCTCGCCTTGCGTAAGGATGCCCAGAATACGGGTGCGCGTTGTCTGAACCTTCCGGCTTACGATTGAGACTTTCGAACCCACCAATGTGTTTACAAGGGTCGACTTGCCGGCATTCGGAAGGCCGATGACGCTTACAAATCCGCACCTTGTTTTTGTCGCTGTTTCAGTCACGGTTCTTTCCGAATATACATGGCGATGAATTTACGGGCTGCTTCCTTTTCAGCATCCTGCCTCGACCGCCCTTTGGCCTGCACAGGTTTAAAGCCCTGAACGCTTAGTCCGATTTTAAAGGACGGCGCATGGTCAGGGCCGCTTTGTTCTATAATCTCGTAGAGAGGCAGCGGCAGCCCACGTCCCTGCGCCCATTCCTGCACTTCCGTCTTGGGATGCATGGGCGGGCGGATCATCAGATCGAGAACATCGGCCCATTGTTCGGAAATCAATTTCCGGCAAGGCTCCAGACCGCCATCCAGATACATCGCGCCGAGAAGAGCTTCATAGACGTCGGAGAGGATATTGTCGTTTTCCATTCCGCCCGATCCGCGCTCTGCATCGGAGAGGATCATAAAATCGGCCAAAGCAATACCGGTCGAGATCCTTGCCACCGTTTCCCCCTGGACAAGGGAGGCCTGCCGCCTGGCCAGATCGCCTTCAGGTTCCTCGGGAAAACGCTGGTAGAGCAGTTCAGCAATAATCAGGCCTAGAACGCGGTCTCCCAGAAATTCGAGACGTTCGTAGTTATTCTTTTTTTTTGCGCTGGAATGAGTCAGCGCGGATTGAAGGAGTTTTTGATCTTGAAACGTATAGCCTATCAAAGGCTGGAGTTCGGGCGCCGGACGGACCATATTCAGCCTTGGGGCTTCTCTTTATTTACAGGCATGGCCTGAGCTTCGCCTGAAGAGGGCTGCGCCGGACGGACCGGATCCAGATCCATAAACAGCCTTTCGTAGCGGATCGACCACGGCCACTTCCAGAATTCAAACAAAGCCGCATAATGGTTGGTTGAGAAGAAGAGAAAATCGGCCCTTCCGATCAGATATTCCAGCGGCACGTAGCCAACAGCTTCCTGCACCCGGCTGTCCTGCGAATTATCGCGGTTGTCGCCCATCATGAAATAGTGCTCTTCGGGAACCGTGTAGACTTCCGTATTGTCCAAATTCCTGTCGTCACCTTCCTCGTAGATCGAGTGGACAACTCCGCCGGGGAGGGTTTCACGATATTCGTATGTTTTCACCATCCCTTCGGAGCCTTTGTCTTCTTCAAAGGAGCGAACAAATTCCCGGGGCACAATTTTATCGTTGATATACAGGCGGCCTTTTGTGACCTGAATCCGGTCGCCGGGAAGGCCAATCACCCGTTTAATCAGGTTGATCCCGTATTTCGGCTGCGCAAAGACCACGATGTCCCCCCGCTGGGGCTCCTTGCCCCAGATCCGCCCCTCGATCGGGGCCAGGGAGAAGGGAAAGGAATAGCGGCTGTAGCCGTAGGACGGCTTATAGACAAAAAGATAATCTCCAACCAGAAGTGTTGGTTTCATGGAGGTCGAGGGAATATTAAAGGGTTCGAACAGAAAGGTGCGGATCAGAAGCGCTATGAATACTGCCAGTAGGGCGGTTTTCGCCAACTCTCCCAGTTCGCCTTTTTCAATAAGGACGGGCTTATGTTCTTCATTTTGCCCGGCTGCGCTTTGCTGTTCGTTATCAGACATCGTGTATGGGTTTACCCGATCTAAAGTCTAATTTCCAGTATGATTTCGAGATCATACCGCTTCTATAATGACAAAGGCCTGCGCCATCGGCGGCTCGTCGCTCAGACTCAGATGCAGAACGGGGCGCTTTCCCTGCGGAATCAGGGCGTTGAGGCGATCTAGAGCGCCGCCGGTCAATTCCAGAAACGGCCTGCCGGTCTGATCTTCTACTACGCCGATATCCTTGAGAAACACATTTTCCGAGAATCCGGTCCCCAGCGCCTTCGCACATGCCTCCTTGGCGGCAAAGCGCTTGGCGAAAACCTCAATGTGCAGGCCCGAAGCCCGGCGCCGCTCCGCCTTGGATCTTTCCGCGGCGGTAAAACAACGCTCCTCAAAGCGCCGGCCATGGCGTTTGAGGGCTTTTTCAATCCGCCTGATATCCACCAGATCGTTGCCTATCCCGATAATCATCCGCGCACTTTATCGCAAAGGGGTGTTGCCATGGAATAGAAAAACGAATAGTTCTGAAATGTCCTAACGATAGGGGGAACGCCATGAATATTCTTGAACACATTGCCGTCGTGCCTGACTTTCCCAAGCCGGGGATCAATTTTTACGATATCCAGTCGCTTCTGAAAAATCCCGCGCTATGGGACAGCATCGTTGAAAGACTGGTTGAAAAAGCAGAGGCTCTTTCGCCGGATATCATTCTCGGGATTGAATCACGAGGTTTTCTGACAGGCTTATCCGTGGCGCAACAGCTCAGTCTTCCTTTCGCCATGGTGCGCAAAAAAGGCAAACTGCCCGGCGCCGTCATCCGGCAAGATTATGCGCTGGAATATGGGAGCGATACGATCGAAATCCAGAACGGCATGATCGAAGAGGGCATGAAGGTCGTTATCGCGGACGACCTGCTCGCCACTGGCGGGACGATGCGCGCCACGGGCGATCTCGTGCGAAAGGTCGGGGGCACTGTTTCCCTGGGGCTGTGTATTATCGAGCTGCATGAGCTTAATGGGCGCAAGAAACTGGATTTCCCTTTTGCCGAGCTGGTACAGGCGCCGCTTGACCCGTTCGCCGCGGGAGTTGCCCGCGCGGCCTCCCAGAACTAACGTCCCCGCGCACGCTCGACATTCACCACCACCGGAGTGGCCCGGAGGGCCGCGATGATGTTGTTGAGATGCTTGATATCCTTTACGCAGATATCGAGCGTGACATCCCAGAACTCGGTGGTCCGGTTTGTTACCTTGAAGTTGGTGATATCGCCTCCGTTCCGGGCGATAACCGTGGTGAAGGACGCGATTGCGCCCGGTTCGTTGGCATGGGTGATTTCCAGACGGCCCACATGCGCTTCGGGGGAATTCGCGCTGCCATCGCCCCATGAAACATCGAGCCAGCGCTCAGGCGTATCCGCGAAGGTTTCCAGCGTTTCACAATCAATCGTGTGAATGGTCACGCCCTTCCCGGTCGTCACGATCCCGACGATCCGGTCGCCCGGAACGGGATGACAGCAGCGGGCAAAATGCATCGCCATGCCGGGGATCAGGCCCTTGATCGGCATCGGCTGGTCTGTGCTGATCGTTTTGACGCGGATCGTTGTGTCCATATCTTCGGCGGGGCGGCGGACAATTTCCGTCTTATGGGCCGGGAAGATCGCCTTGAACACGTCGCGCGCCACCAAAATCCCCGAACCGATCGCGGCGTAAATGTCTTCGCTGGTGTCCATGCGGAATTGCTTGAGAACGCTGTTGATGGCTTTTTCGGTGAATTCGTAGCCTTCCTGACGGAAGACCTTCTGGATCATCGCCTTGCCGAGGGTGATAAATTCGTCCCGCTGCTCATTACGGATAAAGCGGCGGATATGCGAACGGGCCTTTCCCGTGACCACAAACCGTTCCCATGTCGGCGAGGGTTTTTGCGCATTGGCGGTAATGATCTCCACCTGATCGCCATTGCCGAGCTTGGTGTTGAGGGGCGCAATCCGCCCGTTGATCTTCGCACCGACGCAGCGGTTGCCGATATCGGAATGGATCGCGTAGGCAAAATCGATCGGGGTTGCTCCGTTCGGGAGTTCGATCAGGTCGCCCTTGGGCGAGAAGACGTAAACCTGATCCTGAAAGAGTTCGAGTTTCGTGTGCTCCCAAAAATCCTCAGGTTTTTGCTCCTGCTCCAGAATGTCGAGAAGATCGCGCAGCCAGCGGTACTTTTTAATGTCCTTGATATCAACCTTGCTTCCGGCCTTATAGCTCCAGTGCGCGGCGACCCCGAACTCCGCTTCCCTGTGCATCTCCTGGGTGCGGATCTGCACTTCGATGCGCTGGCGCTTGGGGCCCATGATGGTCGTATGGATCGAGCGGTAGCCGTTTGGTTTCGGGGTCGAGATATAATCCTTGAACCGGCCGGGCACGCTGTGATAGCGGCTGTGAAGGACGCCCAGAACCTGATAGCACTGCTCGGTCGTATCCACGATGACCCGGAAAGCCATGATATCGGAGAGCTGCTCGAAGGTGACGTTCTTGCGCTGCATCTTTTTCCAGATGGAATAGCGCGTCTTTTCACGTCCGATGATTTCGGCATTTATGCCCGATTCTTTCAGGCTGTTTTTCAGTTCGGTGATGATTTCCTCATCAACCGCGCCGCCCTCGTTGCGAAGGAAGCTCAAACGGTTCGTGATGCTTTCGCGCGCTTCCGGGTTCAGCTGCGCAAAACATAGATCCTCCAGTTCCTCTTTCACACGATGCATTCCAACGCGCTCGGCCAGAGGCGCGTAGATTTCCAGAGTTTCGAGAGCGATCCGGCGACGCTTGTCCTTGCTTTCAATGGCGTCGAGGGTTCGCATATTGTGAAGACGGTCGGCCAGCTTGACCAGAAGAACGCGGATGTCTTCGGACATGGCCAGAAGGAGCTTCCTGAAATTTTCGGCCTGCTTGCCTTCGAGAGTCTGGCTTTCGATCCGCGTGAGTTTGCTGACGCCGTTAACCAGATCGGCCACTTCCTTGCCGAAATTCTTGCTGAGGTCGTCGTAGGTCGCCTTGGTGTCTTCAAGGGTATCGTGGAGAATAGCCGTGGTCACGGTCGTGGAGTCCATGCGCATATCGGCCAGAATTTGCGCTACGGCCAGAGGGTGGAGATAATAGGGCTCCCCGGACGCGCGTTTTTGCCCCTCGTGCATTTTTTTTGCGTATTCGTAGGCCTTGTCCAACGCAGTTGCCTGTAAGTTGGGGTCATAGGCTTTGAGGGTCGTTACGAGTTCGGCAAATGGCTGCATGGGCTGCGGCTGGTAAATCTGGCTTACTTGTATGTTTTCAGTCTCTTTATCCGACGGTAGCATGAAACCGCTAAGAAATCATTTGCAAAAAGTGCAAAAAGCCGCGTGGAGCGGCTTTTACAGGGGTTTTTGGCCTCTTCAGGCGAAGATAGAGACTAGCTGTTTCCAGCCAATGCCGTGAGGTCCGGCTCTTCGCTTTCATCCATGAGATCAGCGCCTTCATCCTCGTCCTCGTCGTCATCCGAGTCATCGGAAAAATCGGCGTCCCGGTTTCCGGTATTGGTGAGCCCTGCCCATTCCCTTTCACCGTCCATGAGATCAATTTTTTCCTCTTCCTCATCCTGCGGCAGAAAGCGCTGGTTGGAGGTGATGATTTCTTCCTTCAGATGACCGATATCCACGGTTTCATCAGCGATTTCGCGGAGGGCAACGACGGGGTTCTTGTCGTTATCGCGGTCGATGGTCAGGGCCGCGCCGGATCCGATTTTCCGGGCTCTTTGCGTTGCCAACATGACCAGTTCAAAGCGATTGGGCACTTTTTCGATACAATCTTCAACGGTTACGCGCGCCATGGTTCGTCCCTTTATCTTTTTGTTTTCGGAGTGAATATATAGTAATTTGCGGGAGGAAAAGCAAGAGTTTAAGCTTTTTTGCCAACATGACAGGCCCGCGTTCCTGCAACAGAAGAAAGTCCTTGCCTTTCAACAGATTTTTTAATATTAAATAAATCTAATTTAATCATTTGCGTTGTATTTCCTTCTATAATATATAAGGTTCCATGATTTTCGGGGTTTTCATGCGCTGAAAACTGGAATAGAAAATAATATGTCCAAAAGAAACATGATTAACAGCATTCCGTTCTATACCGAGGAAAAGGTCGCGATCTTTATCGACGGCTCGAATTTGTATGCGGCAGCGCGGGCGCTGGAATTCGATATTGATTATAAAAAACTTCTGGAATGGATTGCATCGCAAGGGCGTCTGGTTCGCGCTTTTTATTATACCGCGCTGATCGATGATCATGAATATTCGCCGATCCGCTCTCTCGTCGACTGGCTGGATTATAACGGCTACTCGATGGTGACAAAGCCCACAAAAGAATTCATCGATGCGCAGGGGCGCAAGAAGATCAAAGGCAACATGGATATCGAGCTGGCCATCGACATGATGGAAATGGCGGATAACGTCGATCATATCATGCTGTTTTCAGGCGATGGAGATTTCCGCCGACTGATCGAGGCCGTACAACGCAAAGGCGTGCGGGTGACGATCGTGAGTACGATCAAATCCAGCCCGCCGATGGTGGCCGACGAGTTGCGCCGGCAGGCTGATCATTTCCTTGAACTCGAAGTTCTCGCCCCGCATATCCAGCGTCATGCCAGCCGGGCGCAGAGCGACGATTACGACGATGATGAAGACGGGCAATACACGCCGCCCAAGCGGAAGACGAGCTGAGAGACTTGAGCTTTTCCTCCCCAATATGTTCCAAACCCAACTCTGATGAGATGTTTGAACTTTTGCCGGACAAAGACTGCGGCCTGTGTCCGCGACTGAAAGATTTCCGGGCGCAAAACCGAGCAACCTATCCCGACAAATACAACGCCCCCGTTCCTTCTTTCGGGCGGAAGGATGCCCGGTTTCTGATCGTCGGGCTTGCACCGGGGCTGAAGGGTGCGAATTTTTCTGGGCGACCCTTTACAGGAGATTACGCCGGTGACTTACTGTATGCGACGCTTTTGAAGTTTGGTTTTGCGCGGGGCGTTTATCAGGCGCGGAGCGATGACGGGCTGGAACTGATCGACGCGCGGATCACAAATGCGGTCAAATGCGTGCCGCCTCAAAACAAGCCGGAAGGGGCGGAGATAACGAAGTGTCTGCCGTTTCTTACCCAAGAGATCGCCAGCATGCCCCGGCTGCGTGTAATTCTCAGTCTTGGTCTGGTCTCGCATAACGCGGTGCTGCGTTCCACGCGTCATAAAATTTCGGCATTCAAATTTGTGCACGGGGCATCGCATTCCCTTTCCGATCGCCTGACCCTGTTTGATTCCTATCATTGTTCGCGTTACAACACGAACACGGGACGCCTGACGACAGAAATGTTCGAGAATGTTTTTGAAAGTATCCGGGTACAGCTCCGTTCGATAACATGAGAATAGAGCCAGAAAGGGCCCTTTTTCCCTAAATTTCTGAATACGGGTTTAAAAATTGATCCCCAGAGCCATAAAGGGTATTATGGGGGATTATAAAAAATAAAAATCAATATAAAGAGTTCAGAGGGGTATGGACGAGCGTTCTGATCTAAACGCACTGAATGGTGAGGGCAAAAGCCGCCTCGCAGAATGGGAGAGTGCGGCCGATGTGGGTGCGGATGATCCCGTTATCCAATATCGTGAGGATTTGGAAAGGCGTTATGCCGATCTGAGCGCGCATGTGCAATCCATGTGGCCGATCCTTACGCGCGGGCAGGAAAACTGGTTTCTTGGAGCGCTTGAAGATCCGAAAGTTCCGCATACGCCGGGCGACCCTTTTATTCTTTACGTTCCCGAAACCGAAGATATAGAACGCGTGAAAATGGAGGCCTTCGTCGCCCAGCAGCGCGTGATGCAAGACCTGATTGCCGGTCATCCCGTCATGCGCGTTTCAGGCGGTAAAATCGAACCTGCCAGTCTTGAAACGCTTCCCAACGTCGATATCCGCACACTGCCTTACGATGAACACGGACATCTGAATATACCCGTAGACCAGCACGGTCTGCTTTATTTACCTCACCGTTACGTCGTGCCCGGCGTGCGGTTTAACGAGATGTATAACTGGGATACCGCATTCGTCGTGAGAGGGCTGATCCACAGCGAGGAGATCGAGCGTGCAAAAGAGCTGGTCGATAATATGCTTTATGAAATCGACCATTACGACAGCACGATCCTGAACGGCAACCGGACCTATTACCTGCCCAAGAAAAAAGAGCAGAAACCGCGGTCGCAGCCGCCCCTGATTACCGCAAAAGTCCTGGCGGTTTACCATCATTACGATAAGCTTCAAAATCCCGACATGGACAAGGTCACGTGGCTGAAACAAGCGGCTACGCTGTGCGAACAGTATTACCAGCACTGGGTCACGCCGCCGCACCTGCATGAGGAAAGCGGACTTTCGATGTATAACTCCGACGATCCGTCACCGGGCGAAGAGGTCTTGTACAGCGAGCCCACCCATTACGCGGAAGCTTACCGGAAGCTACTGGAAATGTATGAGCGGCAGAAGCGTGTTGATGAAGAAGGTGCCACTCCCGAGTACCAAGATCGTAAAGACCGCTATTATATCGAGCAGTTTCTTGAAATGGACGAATGGGGGCGCCCCAAAGGTTTAAGCGAGGCCTTTTACCGCGGAGACCGCGCTATGCGCGAGAGCGGGTTCGATCCTTCGCGCCTGTTCGGGTTTTTTAACGTCGATATCATCAATTATCTTCCTGTTTCCCTGAACTGCCTGCGCTACAAAATGGAGAAAGAGCTTTCCGATATTTTTAGCTGTCTTGCCGAGGCCGAACCGAATAATCCCGAATGGCAAGACAAGGATGCAATGTGGGCGAAAAGATCCTTGTCTACAGGGGAGATGATTCAAGACTGGCTTTATGATGACGGGCTGGACGAAAATGATCAAAAGGTTCGCTATGCTTCCTTCCGAGACCTGAATGTCAATGACGAGCTTTTGAAAAAGCACAATATCGAACCGTTCCGCGATTACGATTATGCGACGGCATTTTTCCCGATGTGGGTCGGCGTTGCCAGCCAGGAACAGGCTGACGAGATCGTCAAAAATCTTCTGCCCCGGCTGATGACTCCCTACGGGCTCATGACCAGCGCGCGCGAGACGGGCAGCCAGTGGGACGCTCCGCTGATCTGGGCGCCGCTGCAGGTGATCGCGATGGAGGCGTTGGAGCGCTACGGCTATTATGAAGAAGCAAAGGCTATCGGCGAGGCGTTTCTGGCCATGGTCGACCGCGAATACAAGCGCACGGGACATGTCTATGAGAAATATGAAGGACGTACCGGAACGGCCAATACGGAAGGCTTTATCGACAAGGGGTACTCCACCAATGATATCGGGTTCGCATGGACGAACTCCTCGATTCTGGATATCAAGAAGGCGCTGGTGCGTCTTGAATACAAAATCCGCGGACGGGACCTCGGCCATCCGGATATTACTCATAATTTCTTTTCCCGGAAGCCTAACGGCGCGCATCCCCCTGAGCTTGAGCATGGCGATCCTGTTCCGGCCTAGTTCTTATGTGATTTTTTCCCAGAGCCTGAGAAGTTTTTCGCCGCGTTGCGGGTTCAGGGTACGCACAAATTCCACCTTGCCCCGTAGGCTCTGTTTGAGCAGCGCATCCTTCTCCTCCCCTTCAGCACACTGATAGAGCGTGGCTTTCAACCGGTCGTATTCCGCGCGCGAGATGTTCGGGCGTTTGTTGACCACCACGCCCGTCACGACCTGCCGCTGCGCCTGTGTCATCAGGCGGGTTTTTTCGGGGTTGAGTTTAAAGCCCTGCTGCGCGGCTATTTCGGAGAGGGTTCCGCGCAAGTAAGAAAATTGTTTTTTTAGATCCTTGCCGCCGGAAAAGGTCAGGTCGTCGGCGTAACGTGAATAGGTCAGGTCCATGGATTGCGCGAGAGACTGCAAACGGACATCCAGTCTGAAGGCGCAGAGATTGGCCAGAGCCGGGGAAGTCGGCGCGCCCTGCGGCAGGTGTGGAGAAAGAATTTTTTTCTGAACCGGGAACGGTAGGTTTGTCAGCGGGCTGCCCAGATAATGCGCGTCCGGAGCGTGGAGGCAAAGACCGGAGAGAATGCGCGAGACTTCATGCGGGTATCCCAAGGCGCGGAACAGAGATGCGATGCGGGCGGGCGGGACCGCATGAAAAAAGTCCTTCAGGTCGAAACTTGCCACGCATTCTTTTTCGGTGTGGAGCAGAGCGTGGGTGATAATCGAACGGTTGCGAGCGAAGCCGTGCGCGGCTTCGTGCGGGGGGATTTTGTTCAGGATTTCGGAGAGGATTTTGCGCTGGAATTTCTTGAGCTTTCCCTTCGGGCTTTCGATCAGGCGGGGGGATTTTCCGCGCCGCCGTTTCCAGAGATAAGTGTAATGCAGCAGGCGCTCGTCCCTCACATGCGGTTGCCGTTTGCGGGTATCAGCGAACCATTCGAGCGCGGGTTGGTCAATCTCCAGCCATTCACACACGTCCCTGCTTGTGGCCAGCGCGGGCAAGGGGAGCGTTGCGAGATCGCCCTTGGGTGGGTTCATCTGCGCGGGCTCCACGCCCATGCGGAGCCATTCGGCCTGACCTTCCGAGGCCATAAAACACTTTTCAAAATGCTTGTTCGCCGCAATTGCGGATGCCAGCTCCTTCACAGAGGGCGTGCGCCCCTCACCGAAACGATGTACGAGGTCCAGGGCGAGGCGTTCGGAGTTCAGCCCCTTCAGGCTGATCGCGTGATGGATGCGGCGGGAGAGCGGTCCGCTCTCCCAAGGGCCGCCGATAATGGAGGCGGCGAGAAGGCGCGTAGTCTGCTTATAACCGGGCAATGCCCCTCTCCTTATTTAAAAATGCGGCCGGCGGGCGACCTGTCCGGTTTTGCCATTACATGTTTGCGCGGAGCGCAACGAAGTAATGGTGACGATATGGTTGCGTTAAAAACAATCCGCGGGGATGCCCCGCAGAGTCCCTGATATAGTCATGCTAACGCTCAGGAACATTCTCGCGCCGCCGGCCACTTGGAATGACTTTACGTTTTTCGCCACAGGAAAGGCAAAAGAAAAAGCCCGCAGTTGGGGCGGGCTTTTGTTGTCTTTGGCAGCTTAAATGCTAGCGATTAATGTTAATCGGCATGCCGATTTTCTGGCCTTCGTCCACGGTTGCCGAGAAGTAATCCACGTCCACGGCGACACCATTTCGATATTCTTCGATGCTGCCGACCACAGTGGCGCCGCCGTCATACGGTTCGGCCACGATTCGGAAACCGTTGATCAACTGGCCCGGTCCTTCAGGGTCCGCCGTCCGGCCGAGGGAAAAGCGCGTACCGTGCTCCCCCAATTCGTAAGGGCCGAGATCCATAAGGTTCTGTAATATCATGTTGAGCGCTTTTTCCGGAACACGTCCACCGCCTTCAACGGTGATTGTGCCATGATCATGCAAGGAATTCAGGCTCAGATGGTCGATTCCCACTTCGCCGCCCGGTTCGTTTTGACCCATTTTTTACACCCCTAGAGAATTGTTGCTTTCGCACTATTCTAGAATATTTGGGGGGTTACTGGCAAAAATTTTTATTTCTTTTTCCAACTGCCGTCCGGGCCTTGGTAATAATGGCCGGGTTTTAGCCTGCCGATGATGGTTTCTGCGGCTATTTTTCCTACTACATCAACAGGTTTGCCGTTTTTAGCGGAAATCTTCTGATACTCGGCGCGGCGCTTCGTATTGACCTCGCTGACGAGAGCGGATACTCCCGGCCCGTCCTTGACGATCCCTACGTAGCCGTCCAGTCTTTCACCGACGAGGCCCTGATCACGGGCACTATCCAGATCCAGCGCATAGGCCGGGAGGGCGATGAGGAAAAAGACCGGGAGGATGAAGGCTAAGAATCTGGTTTTCATGGTTTTCTCCTTGCTCAGAAAATATCGCTGTTCTTGGCGATGGCGTCCTTGACGTCTCGTTCGATCTCCACCTTTACGTGGTGTTCGATATTGACATTCATGTTGATCTCGATGGGCTTGTCGGGCGCCTCGACCTTTACAGTGGGCGTACAGGCCGGAAGCACGGCGGCACAAAGAATTAAAAACGCTGTCTTTTTCATTTGTTCCCCTGTTGGATGAGGGTCTGCGGACTGGTAAAAACTATAGCACTGCTGGTTATAAAGTCCAGCAGGTCCCCGGTCAGCCTTATATTCAATATTACGGGCCGGCCGTTCTCAACCTTCGGATTATTTCCCTCGATTCGCAAAATAATCGCGAGGCCCTTCTTGCCGTCCTGCTCGGTGACA
>JAGRIJ010000031.1 GCA_020443295.1 Alphaproteobacteria bacterium
TCCTTGTTTTCATGACGCCTTCCTGAAGGTCGGAGACAACATGGTTCAGCCGTTGCAGGGGGGTCGTGAATTCGCTTTCGGAATTGCTGCGCAAAATCTGCAGGAGCTGGTTGCGGGTCAGCACCAGTTCGCTGACCATCGTCATCAGGTTTTCCAGCACATCGACATTCACACGCAGGGTTTGTGCCGCAAGCGAGCTTTCCTTGTGCTGTCCCGTATCCTCGCTCGCTGCAGACGGTTTTGCTGCAGGCGGCGGCGGTGGGGCTGCCGATGCCACCGGCTTGGGAGCGAATTCCGAAGGCCCGGGCGCGGCAAGGAACGCGGCCTCAAGATCTTCAAGAGACACTTCTCCGGGAGGTCCCTCCTCGGCGGCAGGAGGTTCGGGCGCTTTCGGAGGCGGAGGAGGGGCTGCAGCAACCGCGCCCAGCCCTTTACCTTCATAAGCCGCATCCAGCTTGGCAATCAGGTCGCTGTCCGCACCCTCGGGCTCGGCCCCGGTTTCCTCGATTTTACCGATAATGAATTTAATTCTGTCGATGGATTCAAAAATAAGGGTCACGTACTCCGGTGTGACTTCCAGTTCCCCGTCCCGGAACCGCCCCAGCACATTTTCGGCATGGTGAGCGGTCTTTTCAAGGCGGGGCAGGCTCAAAAACCCGCACGTTCCCTTGATGGTATGCATCAGGCGAAAGATTTTGCCCAGCAGGTTCTTGTCATTGGGGTTTTGTTCCAGATTCACCAGATCAAGATCAAGCTCAAGCTCATCAAGGCTTTCATTGGTTTCTGTCAGAAATTCTGCAACAAGATCATCCATCGGTTTTTCCCCGGTCACACACAACAGCCAAGTCTGCCAAGATATCTATAATGACTCACGAATCTTAAGACAGCTTTAACAAAAGATTAACGCAGAGCAGGAGGGGTTACGCAGCGTAAAGAAAAAATAAGGGAAAAAATCCTGTGAGAAATACAGGAGTAGGCAATGAAATCCATTTCCCTAAAACAGGATACTCAAGCGGCGCGCAAGCTCAAGAGAATTGATCCTGCGGGGCTTTCAAGAACGTGGATAGAATAGCCGTAATGGCTGAGCAACAGGTGGGTGAGATAGGGATGGATCGTCTTGGGTTCAAGATTGCCCGGTTTCGCCGTCCCGAAAAGAGCATCCCGGTAACCCTCGCGGAACCCGGCATTCTCGCCCTCGGATTTAAGATGCGTGCTGCCGTCCCCCCCGTCAAAAACACAAACGGTGCCGCCCTTCGGAAGAGTATCAATCAGGGCCAGAAGCAGACACATCAGGATTTTACAAAATCCTGTCGGCGGCTCGCTGAGACCCAGCGGCGCAAAGGGGTCCCAGTCCTGCTCGATTCGGCCGTCCCCGGCAACGTAATCTCCAAACGCTTTATGCACGTCCTCGGGTTTGATCGAGGCATCGCTTCCCCCCGCCCCGTAGGCAAGGCGAAAGACTTTAAGTTTGACGGAGGCCTGCTCGGCGCTGAAGGCGATCAGCTTGACCGCTTCTGCGTCCATGGCCTCACCGGCTTCTTCGAGAAATTCGATTCCGTTGGAAACCGCCCCGATCGGACTGATCAGGTCGTGACAGACCTTGGAGGCCATCAGTTCCAGAACTTTTACGCACTCATTGGGCTTCATGCTTGAACTCGACAGGTTGATGAACGCAACCGCACCAGTGAAACCGATTCGCTAGGCAAATGCCAGATCGTATCCGAGTTTTTTTACTTCTTCCTTGGCCATGTCGGTCAGGCGCTTCAGACCGTCCGCGCTGCTGCTTTCTGCCCGCGCCACCAGAACGCTCTGCGTGTTGGAGGGGCGCAGCAGCCACCAGCCATCCGGCGTGGAAACCCGCACCCCGTCGATATCGTCGACGGAAACATCGGGCGCATTTCTGGCTTTCAGGCTTTCATAGACGCGGGGGACAAGGTCGAACTTCTCTTCTTCCTTCACCTCGAACCGTACCTCCGGCGTATTGAACAGCACGGGCAAATGAGCGGTCAGGCCCGACAAGCCGCCCTGTGCAGGCGACAGAGCGTTCAGCAGCCGCACGGCGCAATAAAGCGCATCGTCATACCCGTAATAGGTATCGGCAAAAAAGATATGCCCGCTCAGCTCCCCGGCCAGAGGCGCTTTCAGTTCGGCCATCTTGTCCTTGATCAGCGAGTGTCCGGTCTTCCACATGATAGGATTGCCGCCCAGTTTCTTGATCTCATCGAACATGACCTGCGAGCATTTCACATCGCCGATAATGGAGGCGCCGGGCTGGTTCTTCAAAACCTCCTTCGCATAGATTGTCATCAGGATATCGCAACGCAGGACCGTACCGTTTTCGTCCACCACGCCGATCCGGTCGCCGTCCCCGTCAAAAGCGATTCCCAGATCGCAGGCATTGTCTTTGACGGCCTTCTGAAGGTCGACAAGATTCTTGTCGACCGTGGGATCGGGGTGATGATTGGGAAAGTTGCCGTCGATTTCGGGGTAGAGAATGACATGGGTTCCGGGAATCTTGCTGGTCAGCATTTTCAGAACTTCGCCGCTGGCGCCGTTTCCGGAATCCCACGCAACCCGCATATCGCGCGTCAGTTTAAGATCCTTGATCAGTCGCGTAACATAATCGTTTTTAATGTCGACATCGGTGCGCGATCCTTGCCCGGAGGCAAAGTCGCCCGCAGCGGAGATCCGGCCGATCTCCTGGATTTTTTCGCCGAACACCGGCCCGGTCTGCAACGCCATTTTAAAACCGTTATAATCCGGAGGGTTATGCGATCCCGTCACCATGATCCCGGCATCCGCCTTGCGGTGCTTGACCGCGAAATACAGCATCGGCGTAGGACCCAGACCGATAAAACACACATCCATGCCCGTTTCAATCAGCCCGTCCGTCAGCGCTTGGGAGAGAGCAGGGGAACTGTGCCGCCCGTCATAGCCCACGCAAACGGTTTTCCCGCCAAGCCCGGCGACGTACGTGCCGAACGCGCGACCGAGCGCGAACGCGTCCTCCTCGGACAGGTTCTTGCCGATCTGCCCGCGAATATCGTATTCGCGCAGGATCGTAGGATCGAATGTATAGGCGCCCATAACCGGAACTCTCTCTCTCTTTATATTAGACTTAGGCATAGCGCTTGAGAACCTCTTTCACACTGTGGGCAATTTCAGGATCGGACAACCCGTAAGCGATATTCGCCTCGATAAAACCGGGACGGCTGCCGCAATCATAGCTCTTCCCGTCAAACCGCATCGCGTTGAACGGCTGTTTGCCGATCAGCTTGGCCATCGCGTCGGTCAGCTGGATTTCGCCGCCTGCGCCGGTTTCAAAGGCGCTTAAGTATTCGAACAGTTCCGGCTGGAAAATATACCGCCCCACGACCGAAAGGGTGGAGGGCGCTTTCGCGGGTTCAGGTTTTTCAACCAGCCCGTCAACGGGCATGATCGCAAGGCTCTCGTCCTTGGTATCGATAATCCCGTATTTATTCGTCTCCGCGCGCGGAACCTCCTCGACGGCGATCAGGTTCCCCCCGGTCTTCTGATACACATCGACCATCTGCTTCAGGCATGATTCCTTGCCCTTCATCAGCACATCAGGCAGCAGGACGGCAAACGGTTCATCGCCGATAATCTTCGCCGCGCACCACACCGCATGGCCGAGGCCCAGGGGCTTGGGTTGCCGCGTACAGAAAAGATGCCCGGCGGGAATTTCGCTCTCGCGCACTTTTTCAAGCAGCGCGGTCTTACTGCGCGCTTCCAGCGTGGCTTCGAGTTCCGCCTGATAATCGAAATGCTCTTCAAGCAGTTCCTTGTGCCGCCCGGTGATGAAAATAAAATCCTCGATCCCGGCCTGCCGGGCTTCCTCGACGACATGCTGAATCAGCGGACGGTCGCAGACAGGCAACATCTCCTTGGGCATGGCTTTGGTGGCGGGGAGGAATCTTGTGCCCAGTCCCGCCACGGGGAAGACGGCCTTTTTGACCGGGCGTGCAGTTATGTTCTTACTCATCGTTCTGACCGTTTCTCATGTGATTCGAGTCGCGTTAATACTTGCCACGCCGGAGCGGGCGATGCAACTCTTTGCAAGACACATGCCTAACAATCTGACCTTATGAAAACCTAACCCGGCGGGCGGACATGCCCCTTGATCTTTTCCGGCCCCAGCTCGACGACCAGCTTGCGCACTTCCTGCCTCGCGGTGAGTTGCGAAAGCGTCAGCGGATGCTCCTTGCTTTCCTTCAGGTCGAGCAGGGTCAGCCCCTTGAGGAAAAGTTCCTTGAAAATCACGCGCTCGTGAAACCCCGGCGCGATCCGGAACCCGAAAGGCTCAGCCAGCGATTTCAGGACTTTCCCCACATCCTGCTTGTTGCGGGCGTTCAGGGACGCAAGCCGGTTGCGCATGACGATCCAGTCGATCGTCCCGCCATCCCTCAGCTTGCGCTGGTTGCGCTGGTCCTGCACCATCTTGGTGTAAATCGAAGGACCCTTGATAGTAAAAGTATCGGGATCGATATCGGCCAGAAGGTCAAGGTCGATAAAACTGTCGTTCATCGGCGTAATCAGCGTATCGGCATGGCTGTGCGCGAGCCGGCTGAGAAAACTGTCGGTTCCGGGCGTATCGATGATGATGAAATGATGGCTCGCGCCCAGCTCCTGCAGCGCCAGCGTCAGGAATTCCTGCTCCTCCGCCCGCTGATCGACGACCGTATCCGCCTCGCTGCGGGGAATCGCCATGTGCGTGGGGCTGGGCAGGTGATCGCGCGTGGAGGTGATGAAATCAAAGCGTTTCTTGAGATAGCGGGTAAACGTGCCCTGCCGCGCATCGAGGTCGATGCTGCCCACCTTGTAGCCCAGCCGGAGCAGGGCGACCGCCGTATGCATGGCCGCGGTCGATTTCCCCGACCCGCCTTTTTCATTTCCGAAAACAATAATATGCGCCATATCTTGTGTCTTGATAGGAAGCGACCTTAGTATTAAAGGGAAACACGAGTCAGAGGGATGATGACAGAAAACGCATTACAAGTTCAAGACAGGCTGGCTGCTTTTCGCACAAAGATTGCCGAAATAGGGCTGGACGGCTTTATTGTGCCGCGCACCGACGAATACCAGAGCGAGTTTCTGGCCCCGTATGCCCTGCGCCTTGAATGGCTGACCGGATTTACAGGCAGCGCTGGAATCGCGGTGATTCTTAAAGACAAGGCTGTGGTTATGAGCGACGGGCGCTATACGATTCAGCTTGGGAAGGAAGTCGATCCCGAACTTTTCGAGACGGCCGACAGTACGAAAGCTTCGGTTGGGGAATGGCTGTCCAGGAAAGCGGAGAAGGGGCAGCGCATCGGTTTTGATCCCCGTTTACATACTCCCAGGCAAATGGAAGCCATACATAAGAAGATGGAAGACAAAGCCGTATTGGTTGCCGTAAGCGATAATCCTGTCGACGCGGTTTGGACCAACCGCCCCGGAAAACCGATGAACCCGGCAGAACTCTTTCCCGATGAAGTAGCCGGCAGCACGTCCGCGCAAAAACGGGAAAGGATCGCAGCGCTGATCAGGGAAAAAGGCGCCGAGGCCTGCTTGCTGACCACGACGGATTCCATCTGTTGGCTCCTGAATGTGCGCGGGCGGGACGTTCTCTACACGCCCGTCATTCTCTCCCACGCGATTCTTTACGCGGACGGTTCGCTCGACTGGTTCCTTGATCCGCGGAAAGTTCCTGCGAACCTCGCCACGCATCTCGGGGAGCAGGTGCGCGTCTTCTCGCACGAACAGATGGCCGGTCATCTGGCAAAATTTTCGGGCCGGAAAATCATGTTTGACAGGGAAAAGGCCTCGCTCTGGTTTGAAAAGAACCTCAAGGACTCAGGGGCGGAACTGGTCGAGGCACTCGACCCCATCGAACGCCCAAAGGCCGTGAAAAGCGAAACTGAAATCGAAGCCGTCCGGCAGGCGCACATCCGCGATGCCATTGCTGTTATCCAGCTCCTGCATGAAATCGATATGGAGGCCCACAAGGGCCGCATGACCGAAACCGGAATTGACGAAAGAATCCAGATGTTCCGGGCGCAGCAATTCGGCTATCAGGGGCCGAGCTTCGCGACAATCGCGGGCTATAACGAAAACGGCGCCATCATCCATTACCGGGCCATGCCGGAAACCGGCAAACAGATCGTGCCTCCCGGCCTGCTGCTGGTAGATTGCGGCGGCCAGTACATGTGGGGAACGACCGACATCACCCGGACTATTGCGATCGGGCCGCCCACCCCCGAAATGAAAAAACATTATACCCTTGTTCTCAAAGGTCATGTTGCGCTCTCCCGGGCAAAATTCCCGGAGGGGGCGACGGGAATACAGCTCGATACGTTCGCCCGCCAGCATCTCTGGGACGCAGGATTGGATTTTGCGCACGGAACCGGCCACGGTGTGGGGTGCTATCTGGGCGTGCATGAAGGCCCGGTCTCTATCTCTCCGCGTTGCAGGGAAAAGCTGGAAGAAGGAATGCTGCTGACCAACGAACCGGGCTATTATCTGGAAGGATCCTACGGGATCCGGATCGAGAATATCATGCTGGTCCGTCTGGAGAAAAAGGAAGAGGATGGAAAAAAACTTTTCGGCTTCAAGACCCTGACCCTTGTTCCCTACGACCAGAAGCTGATCGACAAGGAACTTCTGACCTCCGATGAACTCTCATGGCTGCGGGGCTACTATCTCGATATAGAGGAAACGATCGGCCCTCATCTGCGTCCTGAAATGCAGAAATGGCTGAAAAAGCAAACAGCCTTCATTCTGGAATAATCGGAAAACTTTATATCAGGGCTTTGCTTTTTGTTCCGTCGGCACAGGAGGGTCGACCTTGGTTTCTTTTTCTTTAGGATCTTGCGCTTTTTTTGGCCCTTGACCGTCAGGCGACGGGGAAGCCTCAGGCGCGTCCTTCCCTCCCTCATGTTCAGCATCAGGAAGACCAAGCTTGATAGTGGCTTTCAGGGTCTGCGTATCATCCGAAGGGGATGAAGCGTTTTTAGAAGATGAAGTCGCAGGCGCTTCCGGTTTCCCGGGAGGAACTTGGACTCCGGGAATATCGTTTTCCCCGTCCTCTTCCTGTTCGTCGTCATGAACACTGTCCTCAAAGTCATCGTAATTGGCATTTGTTTCAGCGGTGTCTGCGCCGGCATTTTCCTTCTCATAGCTCTTCTCGGGATGGAATTTTACGAGCGAGAAAAGGGTCTTGCCCAAAGGGGATTCGACATGAGGATACGACCCAAGATATTCAAGAACCACAACTCCGTCATCGTTAAACAGGGCCTGAATAATAACGGCAGTCATATAAGGGTGCTTTTCCAGCCCCCGCATCCTGATTTTGGTAGAGATAATACCGTATTTATCATCCGGAGCCATTCTCTCGTCAAATTTCAAATTATCGCGGGTCACGTTTGTGACATATTTTGAAATATGTTCCGCGAAAAGAAGCGTTTTGACATCATCAAAATTCTTTTTTTGCTTAATTTTATATCCAAAAAAATTAAAGAAAGTTTTGTACCCCAAGACAGGATCTTTGAGCGTATACCGTCCTTTTTCACGCATCTGGTTAGAAACGAATCTCGGCGGACCGAGAGCAAAGGTATTCGCTTTTTCCGGAAGAACAAGGGTAAACAACCCGAGAGGAGACTCATATTCCTCCCACCCGTCGCCGGGCTTTCCATCGATAGTCGCTGCTCCGTCATAAAGTTTAAGAGAATCAAAAAAATCATTGGACCGGAAAGAATACATGGAAGACTGGGGGCCGGAAAGGGCAGCTTCAACCCTTGAAACGTCCGTATACATCACTTTAATGCGCATGCCTTGCTCGACGCCGTCTTTTTCGAAAGTGAAATAGAACTCCTTTCCAGGAAAGCCAAAATCATCAACGTCTTTTTGCGATTCTATTTTTCCACCCATGGCTTTTGCAAATTTTTGATACTTGTAGTAATCACGGGCCAGTAGATCGTTAACTTTCGACTTTCCTAAGCCTTTTCCCGTAGTTTGATCCACCTTGATGGAATAAACTTTATTTGGAGCGTTAGGGTTATCGTCATCCTCGACCTCCGAAACGACTTCAACCCTGAAGATGACAGTGTGTTCGTCAACACGCAGGGGATTGGATCGGATTTTGTAATTGGAAGGAAAACGGGCATCGAAAGCCCCCGAGATGGATTTATGATATTCCCAGTTGATTTTTGCTACAGCGACACCGCTTGTAAGCAGCAAAAAAATGCCAAAAACAACCCAAAACAGGCGAATTTTGCCGTATTTCATCATCATCTTGGTTTCCTCGGACTTCACACGCTCTCTTCTAACTTAACGAGGGAATATTAAGATTCCCTGCCTGAAATATAAGGCATTCTAAACAAAAAACTGCCAACGTCAAAATTGGCAGTTTTTTATACCAAAGGTTAAGAGAGCGTTCTAGTAGCCTTCGCGCTCGCGTTTTTTGCGCTCCATTTTGCGGAAACGGCGCACAGCCTCTGCTTTTTCGCGGGCTTTCTTTTCGGAAGGTTTCTCATAGTTCCGGCGCAGCTTCATTTCGCGGAACAGTCCTTCCCGCTGCATCTTCTTCTTGAGGACGCGCAGCGCCTGATCGACGTTGTTATCCTTGACATTCACACTAACCAAAGGTCATCACTCCTTAAAAACTGGTTGTCCATAATGGCCTAAAACGGCCCCTTAAAGCACTCTAATAACAATCTTAATCCGGTCTCGGTTGCCAAGGTCTTAACATCCCCGCCGCCAAAAAAAAAGTAAAATCTTTGGCGATGGGGGCTTTTTTGGCAGAGACCCCGGCAATTTTGCCTCTAATCCATGAAAAGCGCTGCATTTTTAAGCCAGCAACGCACACGCTCAAGGAAAATCAGGACTAACCCATTATACGCTGGAAACAGGTAAAAAGAGAAATTTCACAGGCTTTTTTGGATATAAAACCGAAAAACAGGCCCTCGGACCCCGTTTTATAGGACAAGAAGATCAGACAACCGCGCGGGTTTTCAAATTCATCGCCGCTTCAATCAGCGTTTTTGTATAGTCCTGTTGCGGCTTTTCAAAAATGGCATCAACCGTTCCTGATTCCACGATTTTACCGTCCTTCATGACCAGAACCTCATGGCACATGGCCCGCACGACCCGTAAATCATGACTGATGAAAAGGTAGGACAAATCGTGTTTTTGCTGTAAGTCACGCAGCAAATCGACGATCTCGGCCTGCACGGAAACGTCAAGGGCCGAGGTCGGCTCATCCAGAACAACAAAATCGGGGGCCAGTACCAAGGCGCGGGCAATGGCAATCCGCTGCCGCTGTCCGCCGGAAAACTCGTGCGGGTAACGGTAGCGTGTCTCCGGGTCCATCTGCACGTCCTTGAGGGCGTTGACGACCAGATCGTCCCGCTCCGCTACCGAAAGATGACGCTTATGCAGCGCCAGCCCTTCGTTGATAATCTGCGCCACGCTCATGCGGGGGGAAAGGGAGCCGAACGGATCCTGAAAGACGATCTGCATTTTTGATCGCAAAGGCCGCATTTGCTTGCGGCTAAGAGGGGAGACATTCTGCCCCGCAAACACGATGGTCCCCGTACTGGGCAGCATTCTGATAAGCGCCAGAGCCAGCGTGGTCTTCCCCGACCCGGACTCTCCGACTACCCCGAGCGTATGACCCCGCTTAAGGATGAGATCCACATCGTCAACCGCCTTCACGAAATCCAGGGGCTTCCCAAAAAAATTTTTTGCGCGTGGAAAATAAACTTTAACGTTTTGACCTTCCAGCAGGGCCGGGGCGGCAGCGTTCGCCGGCTTCACCCGGCCAGAGGGCTGCGCGGCAAGCAGTTTTTTGGTATAGGCGTGCTCGGGTTTGGCAAACAGGTCTTCGGTCGGCTTTTCTTCCACGAGTTCGCCATTCTTCATGACGCAGATTTTATCTGCCATCTTCCTCACGACCGAAAGATCGTGTGAGATCAGCATCAGCGCCATGCCCAACTCGTTCTGCAGTTTCTCCAGAAGCTCAAGGATCTGTGCCTGAATAGTGACATCCAGTGCCGTGGTCGGCTCATCCGCGATTAGAAGGGACGGGTTGTTGGCCAGCGCCATCGCGATCATGACCCGCTGCCTCTGTCCGCCGGAAAGCTGGTGTGGATAGGAATCCAGCCGGTCCTTCATATTCGAAAGCCCCACCATGTCCATCAGTTCCAGAACCCGTGTGCGCGTCTTGGCGGCGTTCATTCCCTGATGGATCCGCAGGACCTCGCCGATCTGTTGCCCGATAACATGCAAGGGGTTCAGCGCAGTAAGCGGTTCCTGAAAGATCATTCCGATCCGCCGCCCCCGGATGGCGCACATCGCGCGCTCTTTCCTCGCGATCAGGTCTTCCCCTTCGAACAGGATTTTGCTCTCCGGTGCGTGGCTGGCGACGGGATAAGGCAGGAGCCGCATGACAGAAAGCGCGGTAACCGATTTGCCCGACCCGGACTCGCCGACCACCGCAACGGTCTCCCCCTTGCCGATGGTAAAGCTGATATTTTTAACGGCATGAAACACGCCTGACGGGGTCCGGAAATCAACCGTTAGGTTTTGAATCTGGAGGAGGGGGTCGAACATCAGGCCACTATAAAGATTTTGAAGATCGAGGAAAGAGCCTAAGTTTTACTGCATATAGCGGGGCGGCCCTGAAAGAACCACGCCGTTCATCTCCAGCCGCGTGGTCACGTAAAACTGGACCTCTTCCTGGCTCAGCCCCGACTGCGCCATGATTTTCTTCACGTCATCGTAAACCGCGGCAAGGCTGTTATTGAAACGCTGGGCAAATTCCCTTGCGAATTCGAACTGTCCGGCCAGCCCCTGTCGGGCATACTGCTGATAGAGCTTTCCGGCGACCATGTTCATCATCATCTGGTTATCCATGATGGATTCATAGATGGTTGCCAGCGCGTAGGATTTATCCAGACGCGTAAAGTCACGATCCTCCGTTTCGAGCACTTCACACGCTTCCGGCGTGTGGGGCTTAAGACCCAGAAAATCGAGCGAATAATGCAGCATGGTGTAATTGACCCCCGCATCGGGCGGGTAATCCGGCCCGGATTTCATCTGGCCCCAGATATGCCGCATCATGAACTGCTGTCCTTTACGGGCATCGGCATAAACCTGATCGATATCCATCCCGATCTCCTCGAGCAGCGGGTTAACTCTGGCCCGCAATTCCTCCGTAGGAGGGCGGTCGCTATCCTCGGCCTTGGCAAAATTGACATCCACCAGCATAGCGATCAGGGTTTCATAGCTGTATTGATTGTTATATACGAACAGATCGGGAGGCGTGGCCCGGCCTTCGTCAATTTCGTGCGCAAGGTTACGGATATTAGCGGCGACTTCCCGTATATCGCCCATTACGTCCTGAAAATCGTCGTGCGCCATGGTTCAGTTTTAAGCCTTCTTACGCGTGCTTAAAAAAAAGCCGATTACCGCTCCCCAAAAACAGGGATAACTACCAGCCTAAGTTACCGGGTTTTGACGCGAAGCACACGGAAAATGTCGTCGGTTATGCCTTTTTCGACCGCCTGCATATCGGCCAAAGCCAGATCATGCAGCTTGCAGCCCTTCTTTTCCGCCATTTTAACAATGGTCCCGGTGATATGGTGGGCATCCCGGAAGGCAATGCCCAGTTCCATGACCAGCCAGTCCGCCAGCCGTGTCGCGGTGGTATAGCCGTCTTCGGCGGCTTCGAGCATCCGCTCGGTGTCAAAGGTCGCCGTTTCCAGCATGCCGCGCATCGCTTGCAATCCAAGGCTCAGTGTATCGAAGGAGTCAAAAACCGGCTCCTTGTCTTCCTGCAGATCCTTGTTATAGGCCAGCGGCAGGGCCTTCTGCACGGTCAGCAGGTTAATCAGGTTGCCGTTCAGCCGTCCGGTTTTTCCGCGGATCAGTTCCGCCGCGTCCGGGTTTTTCTTCTGCGGCATGATCGAGCTTCCCGTGCTCCAAGAATCCGAGAGTCTCACGAAGCCGAATTGCGTGGTGGACCACAGGATGATCTCCTCGGCCAGCCGCGAAAGATGCACTCCAGCCTGAGCGCAGCAAAACAGGAACTCCGCGGCGAAATCCCGCGCCGAGACCCCATCCATGGTGCTCGCCGTCGGCTGGTCGAACCCCAGCGTCTCCGCCGTGAAGTTCCGGTCGATCGGGTAGGGGGTCCCCGCCAGCGCCGCCGAACCCAGAGGGCTTTCATTCATCCGGTTCCGGCAATCAAGGAACCGCAGCTTATCACGGTTCAGCATGCAGCTATACGCGCTCAGGTGCATCCCGAGCGTAACAGGCTGTGCGGCCTGCAGATGCGTAAAGCCCGGCATCGGGTCGTTCGCATGCTTATCCCGCAGATCGTCCAGCGTGCCCTGCAAATCCTCGATCAGGTGCGTAATCTCGTCGATCGCATCCCGGACCCACAACCGGAAATCGGTGGCAACCTGATCGTTCCGGGAGCGCGCGGTATGCAGCTTGCCTGCAGGCTCTCCGATCATCTCCTTGAGCCGTGACTCGATGTTCATATGAATGTCTTCAAGTTCGGTCTTGAAAACGAACCTTCCGCTCTCGATTTCCTCCGCAATTTGCTCCAGCCCCCTGATAATGGCCTCGGAGTCCTTTTTGGAGAGGACTTTCTGCTTGGCCAGCATCTGGCAATGCGCGATAGAGCCGCGAATATCCTGCCGCCACAAACGCTGATCGACCCCGATAGAGGCGTTAATTTGTTCCATGATGTCCGAGGGCTTGTCCTCAAACCGCCCGCCCCACATGGTATTGGATTTGGTGCTTTTTTTCTTTTTCATGGCATTTCCGTGCTGAAACTAATGCCTAACCAGTCGATTTTATTAACGTAATCATCAGGATTTGACCAGCTAAAAGCAAATAATACTTATTGAAAATTAACCTGATTGCATAATATCATGGGTGTTTAAAGCCAAATAAGGCATTCCTTCAGGGGAGAGAAATTTTGGGGCAAAGTGTACAGGTTTCTGATCTGGTAGTTATTGATTTCCATACTAAGCATCTGACTCCGGAGATACAAGAGTGGAAAGAGCGTACTTCTGTTCCTTTTGCCGCGAGCTGCGCCCGCCAGATCTGGTACGGGACGGAAGAGGATTTTGAAGATTTTCCCTATCCCCCAAACCGTGAAGCCGTAAAAATATTGAAGGGCGCCGAAGCCTATTCGGCTTTGCTGCGGGTGCAGTCAGGATTCGAGAGCAGCCGCCTTGGCGAGACGCACGTGAAAAGCCAGTTTGATGAAGGCTGGCGGTGTTTTAACGACGAAGACCCCGACAAGGCTGAGGGATATCAGCGCCTGATCGGAATGATGAGGGAGGACGTCAACTTCATCCGCAACGATATTGCAGCGGCGTTCAGGTATCAGAGGCATGAAACATCCGCCCGCGACATCTCCGGCCAGAAAAAGGGCGACCAGCTTCTGGTCATCGGCAGCATGAGCAAGGCCGGGGTCTCCGTTTTGACCGAGGGGATTATTCGCGTTTCGGAAAACCGCCAGAAAAACAACGACCACTTTCTGCGCGTCACGCACCCCGATCTGGAAGTGTTTCGCAGCTTGCGCAACGGTTTGCTGGAAATGAAGCAAAGGGGAAAGCTGCGCACGAATATCGAGTTCGTCGAATTCGATATGATCGGGAAGCTGATGGAGGTCAGCGACCGGGTTTATGTGGACATCGCGATGGGATCGGACCCGGAGAACGAAGCCCAGATCATCGCGGCATGGCGCGATCGCACGAGGCGTGACAATACGCTGACGCATATGAGAGGCGACCCGCACAAGCGCGCGCTTTCGACGCCGCTCTGGGCGGAAGCCGGTTTGGATAACTATATTTCCCCGGAGGATATCCGTCACGACATGGCCGATCGTGCGACCACGAACCGCAAGGTTCTGGAAAACGCGGATGTGGCCTTTGATATGTGCGGCCAGTTGCGTCTTGCCGGACGCAAGCCCATGAATTGCATCGTGCAGAAAGATGATTTCACGCTTACCGTGTCGGGACAGGAAACGCCTCCTGAAACTGAGCCCGCTTAGAGCACAGGAACTTTATGCCCGTATGTTGAGCCCTGCGCCGGGATGTGTTACGTTTTTTGCGGAGAAGTAACGGAGCGGTTTGGAGTGCAATCGAGAATCCCTTTCAGCGCAGTGGCGTCGCTGGCGGAAATTCTGCCTGACGGTTCAAATCTTTTCCCCAATATCGCGATCGCGCAGGGCGAAACGATGGCGGAGCAGCATGCCGATGCCCTGCACAAGCTCATGGACATGCCGGGCATCGATGCGGTTGTTATTTTTGATGACAAGCGCGAGGCTTTCCTGCCTTTGGATGCGTTCCGCCGCCTCTCGGTCGATAAACGCATCAAGATCGACTCCGACCCCAGCTTTATTCTGGCGCACCCCGGCTGGGCGCAGCAGGAAATGCGCCGCACACTGGCCGACCGCTATCTGAATTACGAGCTGCAGGGAACCGGGGCCTTTCGCTTCAACCAGCGCGATCTGGTGACCGTCTCCGATTATTACTGCGAGATGGCCGGAGAGGTCGGCCACGCCTTGCCCGCGCGGATCGTGAATTCCAGCCTGCGCTATTACCCGAATTACGGAAGCATCCACACGCTCGACGGGCAGATCAACACCCACATCGACAACAAGCAGGGTTTTGATGCCCGCCTGATCCACGTCACGATGGGCAGCGGTACGGTGCTCTTTGATAACCGCGATTTCGCGGTCGATAAACGCTGCAAGAACGGGGTGGACGTCTTTAGCCCCAGATTGCTGCATGAAGGGATTTCCGTGCTGATCCTCCCCGAAGGGGCTTCGGTCCTGATCACCGCGCCGTCCCCGGCGATGCTGGCGCTAGGCAAGCCGCCGAACATCCACGCCCACGGCATCGGCAGGGACAACGGCGAGCCGGAAGAACGCCTCGTCGAGCGTCACGATCTCGCGCTGTTTTGATTTTTACATCTCCCGTTCAAGGCCGGGCGGCTTTTGCACCAGATGAACGCCGTGTTCCTGCATAATCGCGCCAACACGCTCCATAGCCTCCATCAGGACTTCATGAATTTGCGCTTCCGCCTCCGGCCCGCTGAACGGACCGGAGAGAACATGTTCCAGCCCTTGCCCGTTAATCTGGCGCAGGTTAAGCCGCAGCCCGGTTGCAATATCCGTGCAGGAAAACCCGGTTTCCCCATCGGCCAGAGGGCCGACATTAACAAATGAATTGTGGCCGTTAGTACTCATGATCCTGTTCCTGTTCTGCATATTTTTTTGTGTTTAAAAGAACAGTTTAGCGAAAAAACAAAAAAGTCTAAAGAAAAACTTATGAATCAAGGTGTTATGATGCCTGTGTTTTTGACTTCACGAGTTGAATGATATCGTCAATCATGCAGGCGTTAGACGCTTCCTCGTCAGAAAACTGGATACAAAAATCATTTTTTAAAGACATAGCAATCTCAACATCGGCCATATCGTCCACTTCAAAAAAATAGCCGAGGTTGCCGGAAAAATCGTCTGAAGGCTGAAGCCGCGATAAATCTACGCCTAAAGTATCTTCCAGCGTCTTAATCACGCCTATCACAATCTCTTTGGGAATGCCCTGCTGCTGATAATAGCGGATGTAGAACTCATCTTTGCTAAGACGCTCACGCCCCTCGAAAATTTTCTCGGTCGTCTTCTGCTCTTTTTTATCCTCGTATTTAATCATTAAATAGATAAAAACGAGGGCTAATATGACGGGGATAAGCAGTTGTGTAAGATGGGCAGTCATCGTCGTTTAGGATGTTTTATCCAGAAGGCTGCCTTTTAGGGATGGCTTAAGCAGATCATCCAGCGGCGAATTCTGCCCTGCGGGGCTCTCAATGCCCAGACGCTTTCGGATATCGAGAATCTTTTTAATGCTCTGCGCGATAAAATCGTCCTGAGACGCCAGAGCGGTGCTGTTATTCAGGCGCGAAGGGAGATCGCCCTGAAGCTGTCCCAGATCGCGGGCATGCAGAATATTCAGCTCCACCGCAAGCCGCTGCGTGATCCGCAGGAACCGCTCGTCGCTCCGCTGGTTCAACAGGTCCTTATAACTGAGCGAACCGCTCTGAATAAAATGGGTGACCACGAAAGCACCTCCCAACCCCCTCATTTTAAAGCATTTTAAGAGGGTGAGGAATATCAAACTCTTAAAGCTATGAAAGAGCAGGGGATTTTACGAGGCTATCAAGACGCCTTGCTGCCTGTCTTGCCGGATTTTTTGCGCACGTTGGTATTGTTCCGCAGGCGCACCGCGTTAATGCGGATAAACCCTTGCGCATCGGTCTGATCGTAACCGCCTTCCTCATCCATGGAGGATTGCAGCGGATCGTACAGCGCATTGGGCGACGTGCGCGCAACCGGGTAGGCGCGCCCCTTGAAAAGCTGCACGGTCACTGCGCCGTTCACCGGCTCCTGCGCATTGTCCATAAAATGCATCAGAAGCTCGAACTCCGGCGCAAACCAGAACCCGTTATAAATCAGCTCGGCGACTTTCAGCGCCATCATATCGCGCAGCTTCATCACTTCGCGGTCCATGGTGAGGCCCTCAAGGTCGCGATGCGCCTGCCGCAGGATTTCCCCGCCCGGCGTCTCGTAAACCCCGCGCGACTTGATGCCGACAAAACGGTTCTCGACCATATCCATCCGCCCAATCCCGTGCTTGGTGCCGACCGTGTTCAGGTAAATGAACAAATCCAGCGCGCCGGTTTTCTTCGTGCCGTCATCTTTATTTTCAACCTTGACCGGAATTCCCTGTTCGAAGGTCAGGATAATCGTCTCCGGCGCATCCGGCCACTGATCGGGGTGGGACGTGCGGGAATAAATTTCCTCGTCGCACACCGCGCCGGGATCTTCCAGAATGCCCGCCTCGTGCGAGATGTGCAGCAAATTATCGTCCTCGGAATAGGGCTTCTTGCGCGTCGCGGTAACGGGAATGCCATACTGGTCGGCATAGTTCAGCATATCCGTGCGCCCCCGGAACCGCTGCAAAAACTCCGGCATCTTCCACGGCGCGATTACCTTGATATCGGGCTTGAGCGCGTAATAGGTCAACTCGAACCGCACCTGATCGTTGCCCTTGCCGGTCGCCCCGTGCGCGACATACTCGGCCTTTTCCTTCTCGGCGATCTTGATCTGGTGCTTGGCGATAATCGGCCGCGCAACCGACGTGCCGAGCAAATAACGCCCTTCATAGACGGCCTGAGACTTGAAAGCCGGAAAGATATACTCCTTCACGAACTCTTCGCGCAGGTCTTCAATATAGACCTTGGAAGCTCCGACTTGCAGCGCCTTCTTCTCGGCGGCTTTGAAATCCTCGTCCTGTCCGACATTGGCGATAAAGGCGATCACCTCGTAACCCTGTTCGATCAGCCATTTCAGAATGACCGATGTATCCAGTCCGCCCGAATAGGCGAGAACGATTTTGCCTTTGTTCATTGTCTAAGTCTCCTCAATAGAATATCCATAAGTTATTAGTCCCATGGAGATAAAAGTGAAACCGTTTTTTTTCTGGCTCGCCGCTTTTTTTTGTGTGTTCTCGGCCTCTCAGAACATGGTCTGGGCTCAGGAAACCCCGGAGGTTATTAAGGATATCCCTTATATTCAGGGGTCCACGAACCCCAAACAGATGCTGGATCTCTACATCCCGCGGACCGGCACGAAACACAGGCCTGTTCTGGTTTTTGTCCACGGCGGCGGCTGGGGGCTGGGCGACAAGAAAATGGCCCGCAAAATGGGTCCGTTCTTTACCGGCAGGGGTGTCATCCTCGTTTCTCTTAACTATCGTCTGGCCCCGGCCAACCCTTATCCTGATTTTGCAGAGGATATCGCCGCCGCTATGCGCTGGGTGGTGGACCATATCGGCGAATATGGAGGAGACGTAAAGAATATTGTCCTTTCCGGCCATTCTGCCGGGGCACATCTCGTAGCCCTGATCGGTACTCACCCGGATTTCCTCAGGGAGCAGGGGCTGGATCTGCGGATGTTCCGGGCCGTTGTCCCGGTCGATACGGCAAGCTTCGATCTCTCGACCGATCCCTACGGCCTGGCAGTCCGCCGTCAGAAGAAGATGCGTACGCGCGCCTTCGGATCGGAACAGGAGATTCTAGATGATGCTTCGCCGAGCAAACAGGCGCTTAAGGCCAGATCGAAACGCCTTTCCCAGTTCGAGATTTTTGTCTCATCCCGCAGACCCGATGCGGTGGAGCAGAGCCGAGAACTGACACAGGCAGTCCAGAAATCGGGAAATAAGGCTGAAATGCATGTCGTCCAAGGTCTAAGTCACCGGGCTATGTGCATGGCTATTTATGATCCGGATTCCGAAATCTCACAAACGATCCTGAAACGGCTGGGGGTTCAGTAAGTCCCAAAAAATGTCCCGCCGCCCATGAGCCCGTGATAAATAAACAGGAAGATAATTCCCCCGGCCCACCGCACGGCTATAAAAGGGGATTTCCTGTTCATCACGCTGAACCCGGTATATAAAACAAACAGGAGGGGCACGGCTTTCAGGACACAGTAAAGCGCCAGCATCCAGGACCGCGACTGCGTAAGAAAAGCCACCCCGGTAAAGAAATCCGAACCGAGCCCGTTCAGGCCGATAATGGAGTAGGGCAGCCCTAGCAGTATAAACCAGAGAATATTAATCGATTGCAGTTCGCACTCTGAATAAAGAGTTCCTTCGAAATTGATGGCTGGCAGACATTCCTGCGGGATAAGGCCTTTCGATCTGTAGAACCAGTTCGCGACCGTCTGGTCCTGCGCAACAAACAGGTCAAAGGAAGAGTCGCGGTAGGGGACAAGCAGGGTCAGGCCTCCAAAAAACCCGAGATACAGGATAAAAACCGCACAAAATCGTTCATAGGCTTCGGTTTCCGTAACATGCAGATACCCCATAAACCCGACTAATGCCGCGAGAACGAGATACCGGATCCAGTATTCATCGCCCCTGAGCGTAATGCCGTACAACTCCAGCAGCATCAGCCAGAAACCACCTGCAGCTATAAAGACAACGAAAAGCGCTAAAGGAATAAGAACCCGTCGGAACACGATCCGGGGGTGCTCATCCTGTCTGACAAGGGCGGAGGGAATATCCATGCGGCATTCTCTCCGATGCTGCCGGAAAAGAGAAGGAAAAAGCACTTATGCGCTTTTGCGCACCCTCACGCCCGCCTCCTCAAGACACCACGCGAGAATGGCTTTCTGTGCGTGCAGGCGGTTCTCGGCCTCATCGTAAATCACGCTCGCCGGGGTTTTAAGAACTTCCGGCGTGACTTCCTCGTTCTGGTGGATCGGCATGCAATGCATGAAGATCGCCCCGTCCTTAGCCAGCGCCATCAGGGCGCTATTCACCTGATAAGGCATGAATTTCTCGATGGACTTGCCTTCCTGCCCCATGGACACCCATGTGTCGGTCACGAGGACATCCGCATCCTTGGCCGCCGCCTTTGCATCTTCCTGATAGATCACATCCGCAGTTGTCTTTTCGGGCTTGAGATCCGGCGGGGTAGAGATGACAAGATCGAACCCGAAAATCGGCGCGGCCTGCGCAAAGGTCTTGCACACATTATTGTAATCGCCGAACCAAGCGATTTTCTTGCCTTCAATCGCTCCGAGCTTCTCCTCGATGGTCAGAAGATCAGCCATAATCTGGCAGGGATGAGACTCATCCGTCATCCCGTTGATAATCGGGATCGTTGACCAGCGCGCCAGCTCCTCCATCATCTCGTGGCTGCTCATCCGCAGCATGACGGCATCCACGAAGCGGGAAAGAACTTTCGCCGTATCCTCGATCGTCTCCGACCCGGCAATCTGCATCTCGCCCATATTCATCACGATCGTATGCCCGCCCAGCTGCTTCATGGCAACCTCGAAGGAAAGGCGCGTCCGTGTCGAACGCTTGTCGAATGCCATGACGAGCGAAAGCCCCTCGAGAATCTGCGGCGGGTTGTATTTTTCCCGTTTCAGCGCGTGTGCGTGCTCCAGAATGCCCTTGAGCGTTTCCGGCCCGATTTCGGGAAGGTTGATGAAATGCCTGATACTCATTTATTCATTTCCTTAATTTAATAAAACACAAAGTTCACAACTCTCACGGCCTAATCCTAAAAGAAAAACTACAGAGGACACAGAGATAAACAGAGACAGAAAGCACAAAAATCTCTGTTTCCCTCTGTTTATCTCTGTAGTGATAATTTTCTTTCTTTTCAATCCATCTCCTTAAGCGTTTTTCCAATAATGCCAAGCGCCTCGTGCGCTTGTTCTTCCTTGAGGATGAGAGGAGGGGTCAGGCGCAGCGTATTCTGCCCGGCCTTGGTCGCCATCAGCCCGTTTTTCTGCAAGGCTTTGAGCAGGTCGCCGCAGTTCGTATTCGTGTCCACCCCGATCATCAGCCCCATCCCGCGGATCTCGGTGATCTTGTTGGATTCGCGCTGGATCTGCTTCAGCCCGTCAAACAGCACGCCGGAAACTTTCCGGACGTTGGAAAGGAACCCGCGCTTGAGAATCTGTTTCACGACTGTAGCCGCCACCGCGCAGGCCAGCGGGTTGCCCCCATAGGTCGTGCCGTGCGTGCCCACAACAATCGCCGACCCGAATTTCCGCTTGGCCGCCATCGCGCCGACCGGGAAGCCCCCGCCCATGCCCTTGGCCCACGCCGCGAGATCCGGCTCCACCTTGAACGCTTCATAGGAATTGAACGTGCCCAGCCGCCCGAACCCGGTCTGCACCTCATCGAAAATAAGGCAGATATTTTTCTCGTCGCAGAGTTTCCGCAGACCCTTGAGAAACGCGGGATCAGCGGGGGTCAGTCCGCCTTCGCCCTGCACAGGCTCCACGATAATCGCCGCCGTCTTGTCGGAGACGAGCGCCTTCACGGAACTGAGATCGTTGAAGGTGGCGAAATGCACCCCCTCGATATACGGGCCGAAGAACGGCTGGCTCATCCGCTTTTCCGTCACGCTGGCCGAACCGTACGTCCGCCCGTGAAAGCTGTTGCGGAACGCGATAATCTCGTTGCAGTGCGGTCCTTTGGTATCGTACGCCCACTTGCGCGCGCATTTCAGCGTGGCCTCCACGCTCTCTGTTCCGCTGTTGGAAAAATAGATCATATCGAAACAGGTATTATCGACCAGAAGCTGCGCGGCCTCCAGCTTCTCCTGCGTGGCATATGAGGCCTGACAGGCCATGAGACGCGCCGCCTGTTTCTTGAGCGTGCGCAGGATCGCGGGGTTCGCATGCCCCAGCGAGGCCACGGCAATGCCGGCGGCGAAATCCAGATATTTTTTCCCGTCCGTATCGTAGGCGTAGCAGCCCTCGCCATGATCCAGCACAACCGGCTGCGGCTCGTACGTCCGCACCAGAACGTCTTTGGCTTTCTCGATAATCTCTTGCGCGTTGGGGTGTGTCATGGTCGTCTTTCCTTCTTACGATTTCCAGAAATATGTCTGGGCATTCTTCAACTCGAGAACAGAACTGAAAAGAATGTCCTTTGGGTATGTATCGTTGGTCATGGTACGAAAATCCAGCCCCTTCGGGGGATAGCCATACTTATTGATATCAGGATCTCCCGGTAACAAAAGGGGAATCCACAAACCTAAAAACGCTACACCATAAAAAACTATGTTTATAAAAAACAAAACAAGAGTGTCCTGATTCAGATAACCCATAAGTAAATACACACCAGCATTCCATGGAAGTTTCAAAAAAAGAAAAGGGGCGTAAATGACAGCGAGTAGAATAAGAACATACGTTAAAAAATTATGATCTCTGTCTCTGTACCGTCTGATGATGACAACCCATAAAAGATAATACGAAAAAAAATTAGCAACTAAAAACAAATACACGGGCAATATACTATAAACCGTTAAGTAAATAATGAAATAATGTAAAAAAAAATACGAAATGGCAGCGACAGCCAACTGCACCCTGTTCGCGCGTCCTTGGCGAATATCCAGCAACGCCCACATCATTCTCTTCCCTTGAATTCTTGGAATTCAGTAGTTGGAGTTTCAGATGGTTTTAAATTCGTGGCATAAAGATTCTCCAGCCGCTTTTGATAGGCTTCTTCTTGTTCTCTGACATGTTCGTCGCGTTCCCGCGCCTGAGCATTATATTTCTCAACCAGCTTAGGTGGATAGGTCGCTCGTGTCATAGTGCCAAGAATTAAACCTACCGGAGGATAGCCATATTGATTAGGCAAAGGATCGCCGCTCTTGAATAGATGAATTGTAAAGAGAACTAAAAAAGCCAATATAACCAAACTAAAAATTCCAGAGACCCCGCTCATGATGGCAAAATATCCCCCAATCATATAGATTGAAAAAAGCGGAGGTATGAGATAAGGCAAAATAAAAAACACATTAAACGCCAACATGGTAAAAGCCACCTTCGTTGACCCTCTGTCCCGGCACCGTCTAAAAACACCAAGATAGAAAATATAAAACCCTATAATTTGAAAGAGCAGTCGCGGTGTAAGAAACGCTTTAAGAGGAAATGCCGGATCCGGCATAACGGATTTAGCAGGGTAAAAAATATCCGCCAAACCTCTGATCGCAACGCATATCAAGATAAAGATTACAAACTGTATCCTGTTTGCCCGCCCAACCCGAATATCCAGTAACGCCCACATCATTCTCTCCCCTTGAATTCTTGCGCTTCTGCTAAATTTCCTTGTTCTCGGATGTTACACATCATCCACATCGAACTCCTCTGTAAACAGGAAACGCTTCCTGCGCGCCGCTTTTCTGGCCTGCCTCTCCATCAACGCTTCAAGACCCTGTTCTTCCTGCTCCGTAACTTTCTCCTCAGTGGCTTCATATTTCCTGACGGTTTCAGAGACTTTTTGTCGCAGTGTAGGGGGATAGGTCTGATAAGTCATCGTCAAAAAATTATAACCCGTGGGCGGCAGCCCGTATTCAGTAAGATAGGGTGCGCTGGATTTAAAGAAAATACTAATGACGGGGGACAGAATATCCTCTACTACAGCTTTAAAAGGGTCAAAAAACTTCCTTTCTGAATTCGAACTGGCTTTGCCGCCCGTAATAATCGTAATGAGGATATAAAGAAGCAACAGGAAGAAGGAACCAACCAACAATGCCAAGGCCTCCAGAGCCGCCAGAACCGGATTCTTTTTTGGCACAGTAGATTGCGTGTCACGGTACCGCCGGACCCACATGAGAAGAACGAGATACGCAGGAACGATAGCGGCAGCGCCTCCTGCATACAGGTTTTCAAGGGTAGATAATCCGTAAAACCCCAGACAGCATAAAAGCGCAACACTATAAAACTGCACCCTGTTCGCCCGCCCAACCCGGATATCCAGCAGCGCCCACATCACCCTCTCCCCTTGAAGTCGGGGCTGCTGATCGGGTCCTGAAGGACGGCCAACCCTTTTAAGGAATCAGCTTCCGGTCTGGGCTCGTCCTCCGGGGCGCACCCGCCTTTATAAAAAATCAAAAACAGTGAATAGATGAAATAGGGTGTAAACAACGCACCGACCGTGTTTTCCGTCACCCATGTTCCTAGGAGATCCGGGGCGTGTTCGGCCACGGCGCCAAGGATGGAATCCATGGACAGGACCAGCAGGAAGGTAAAAATGCTGATCAGGCAGAAATAGACGCTCACATTCATGTCCCGCAGTCGCCGGACCTCCAGCAGAAGGACAAGGTAAAGATAAATAAAATGAGGGACAACGGCGAACGTAAAAAGAGCCGATGAATCATTAGGGCGCAGGAACCACGAGGAAACAGCCAGAAGGAAGAGCCGGAAAAAAAATTCGCAGATCACCCGCAGCGCCAGAAAGCGCAGCCTGCCGAGTTTCCCGGTTCTGATATCCAGCAACGCCCACATCATCCTCTCCCCTTGAATTCCACAAACGGTGTCACGCCGCCCGTCTTGGCTTTTCTCTTGGCTTTGAGTTCGATAAATGGGGTGTTGAAATCTCGCTCTTCCTGTTGTTTCTCCTGAATGATTTTGTCGAAACGCTCAATCATCGCGTCAGGATAGGTCGCAGGGATCGTTGTACGAAAATCTATCCCGACCGGGGGGTACCCGTATTGGTTGGCATCGGGAAGTCCTTCTGCCAGCATGACAAAAAGAACCACAGTACCCAGCACTGCAGCAATAGGTATTGCAAGATGCTTGACGATGATAATCAGAGGCATGCCGACAAAAATGAAAAGAACGCCTAAAAAGACCGGGCTCATGGGAAAAAAAGGCAACAAAAAAAGTCCGGCTCGACGAAAATTACTGGCCGCTCTTGAAAAGAATATACGGTTAGCACGGGCAATTTCATAAGCGTCTTCAGTACTCAGATATTCATAAGAAACAGAAAGATCTGGATTTGGGCGCTGATCAGCAAGACGTCTTAAAATGAAAATAAAAATAAAATAACAACAAAGAATATTAAGAATTACAATCAAGGCAGGCTCCCTGATAAGATGAAAGCCTAAAAACATCCCGCTCCCGCATACCGCCACACCAAGCAAAAACTGCTGCCGGTTCATGCGTCCAATCCACGGGTTGAAGAATTGCAGGCTCACTTCCTCGCCTCGATCAGTTTCTGCACCTCGACTTCGTTGAGGTAGTTCTGTTGCTCCGCATCGGGCAGCACCATCGTGCCGGGGCTGACCGACTCGTAAATTTCCTTATAAAGCGCGTCCTCGCGCATCCCGTTAATCAGGTGGATGCGTTTAACCCCGCCCTCCAGCGCGCGCAGGCAGTTCTCCATTTTCACCTTCATCCCGTCCGTAACCGTGCCGTCCTTAATGTATTGCGCGATCTGCTTGGATGTGAGGATGAACGCGGTCTTGCCCTTCACCATCACCCCGTCCACGTCGCTCAGGAAAATCAGCTTATGCGCCGCCGTCCCGATCGCCAGCTCCGTGGAGACCGAGTCCGCGTTGATATTCACCAAATGCCCCTCCCGGCTCATGGTCAGGCACGGGCAGGCGATAAAATTGCTGACCTTCAGCAGCCGCATGATCGGCCGTTTATAGACATCCTTGATATCGCCGACGAACCCGAAATCGACCGGCTTTTTCGGGCGCAGCTCCACGCGCATCCAGTCCGCCGGGATCGCGTTCAGCGCCATCCCTTCAAGATTATTCCTGAACATGCTCTGGTAAACCCGCAGCGAAAGATCGCCTCCGACAACTTCGCGCAGAATGCCCATCGTCGCCGCGTCGGTCACCCGCCGCCCGTCCTTGCGCTTGACGCCCACGCCCCGCGCTTCCACAGCCTTATCGACCAGCCCGCCATGCCCGTAGATCAAAATAACCTTGACCCCGTGCACGGTCAGAGAGCGGATATTCGCCAGCAGATTATCCAGCGCGTCCGGGTTTTCAATCACCGCGCCGCTGGCCTTCACGATAAAAAGATTGTCCCGGAACTTGCTTTCATAAAACGCGTTGATGAAAAAATCCGGCAGCGGCTTCTTGCCGGCTTTCTTTTTAGAGTTTTCTTTTTTCTTGGCCATGTTCTCTAGTCCTTATAGGGGTCGAATTCGTCCGCGCCCGCCATCGCAACGATAAGCGGGGTCAGCCTGTGCAAAACATTCACGCTATCAGCGTGGTAGGAAAGAACATCATCCAGCTTCCGGTAGACGTCGGGGGACTCATCCGCCCCAGCGCCGTAAAGCCGCACGCCCTGTGCCGCGACTTTTTTTCGCATCTCGGCTTCGTTGATCTTTCCTTCCGAGATTTTGACCTTCTTGCCTTTCGCCCAGCGGCTTTTGCCGGCTGCTTCCGTCCGCGACATCACACGCCCCGCGCCGTGAATGGTGGAATACAGGTTTTCCTTGGCTGCAGGCGTATCGCGGCCTTCAAGGATCACGGAAATATCGCCCATCGACCCGCCCACGAAACATTTCTGTCCCGGAAAGGCGGGGGTAGAGCCCTTCCGCACGACAAACAGCGTCTCGCCGTCATGCTCTTCCTCGAACGCGAAATTATGGTGGTTGTGCACCTCGACAAGCCGCTCGGTTGAACCCTGAATGATCCGCGAGACTTCATCGCACACCCATTCGCGCCCGGCATAGGCGTAACGCCCGCCAAGCCGCATGGCCTTGAGGTACTGCTGCCCGAGGTCGGATTTGAGATCAACCACGCACGGATCGACCAGCATGCCGTCCTTGCCGCCAGCGGCCTTCAGGAAGTGCGTAGTGGATTTATGACCCAGCCCCCGCGAACCGAAATGCACGCCGATCCAGATGAAATCCTGCTCGTCCTTGAACACGTCGACGTAATGATTGCCCGACCCCACGGTTCCAAGCTGCGCTGCCGCCATATCGCGCAGATCGCCCACAACATCGATCGCCCACGCATCGTCTTCGTCCAGACACTCCGCCTCGACGGAGGTTTTATTGGAGCGCCCGACGCCAAAAGAAATCGATTTGGCAATCGCCAGCCCGATCTCGTCCAGTCGGTGTTCGATTTCCGCAAGTTTAACGGGAAGTTTCACCGCCATGTTTCCGCATGCAATGTCAAACCCGACACCGGAAATGGAAACCGCATCCCGGTAAGCAACGACCCCTCCGACAGGCTGCGCATAGCCAAGGTGACCGTCCGCGCACAGAACGCCCTTCACCCCGCCGAAATTGACGCAGTTTTTCATCTGCTCAATGGTTTTCTCTTCATGCTCGCCAATAACTTTCAAATCCATAATTCTCTCCTACGGGTAAACCGGAGTCAGAACGCTCAGGCCCAGAGTCTCCTCCAGCCCGAACATCAGATTCATGTTTTGCACGGCGCACCCCGCCGCGCCTTTCACGAGGTTATCCAGCACGCCCTGCGCGATGAAATGATTTTCATCAACCATCGTATAGACGATATCGCAGAAATTGGACCCGACGACGTTGGCCAGCGCAACCTCCTTGCAGATCCGCACGAACGGCGCGTCTTTATAAATCTCTGTCGAGCATTTCGTCGGCATGGAAGTCGTGCGGATAAACGCCGTCGCGAAAATCCCCCGCGTGAACGGCCCCGACGTCGGCACGAAGTTCAGTTGCTTCGTCTCGATCTGCGCCGTGCGGATAATCTCGGGGATATGCCGGTGGATATTGATGTTATAACTTTTCATGTTGTGGCTTCTTACCGGGTGATGCGTCCCTTCGGTCGGCGATTTGCCCGAACCGCTCGAACCCGTCACGGCCATGATGTCAACGCTCTCGATCAACCCCGCATAAGGGTAAAGCATCAGCTGCGCGAGCAGGGCGAAGCATCCCGGATTGGCGACGATCTGGGCTTTCTTGATTTTCTCCTTATAAAATTCCGGCGCGCCGTAAACAGCTTCTTTAAGCAACTCAGGGTAAGCGTGCGGCGTGGCGTAATATTTCTCGTACGTCGCCACATCGTCCAGCCGGAAATCCGCCGACATATCGATGATCTTCGTCTTGCCGTGCAATGCGGCCACAGTATCCTGCGCCGTTTTGTGAGGCAGGGCGAGAAACACAACATCGCTCTTCTTCGCCACCGTCTCGACATCCGTATCCGTGACCTTGAGCTTGAGATGCGCAAGGTGCGGATACAACTCGCCGATCGGCGTATCCGGGTTCTGCCGCGATGTCAGGTACGCGATATCCACCTGCGGGTGCGCGACCAGCATCCGCAGAATTTCGAGTCCCGTATAGCCGGTTACGCCGACAATGGAAGCTTTGAGTCTCTGAGCCATCTTGAAATCACCACATCAATCCACTCGCTGGTGGGGTTAAAGGCGTTGTAAACCAGAACGCCCAGTTCTTCCTTCACGATCGTCTTGCCGACCTGGTTGTCGGTCACGGGTCCGCTGATCACGTCAATGGGAATCCCGATCCTCTTGCACTCCCGCGCAAGGCCGATAGCCCCGACGGGATCGCTCGCGCAGCCGATATGAAGGCGCACATTCTCCTGAATCTCTTTCATCTGCAAAACGGCATTGACCCCGTAACGGCCCATCAGCCCGTCCCCGAATTCGATCATGATCGCGTCCGGCTCGTCATCGCTTAAATAATCCAGAGCGCCCCGCACCACATCTTTCATATCCTCATCCGGGATATTGGCGGTCGAGGTAATCCCCGCATCAACGAAGGAAACGGAGTTATAGACGCCGTAATCCTGCATCTTGTAGAGATCGCGCAGCGCCGCCACGCCCGTCAGCTTGGCGCCCGCAAGCTTCATCCCCATCCGCGTCAGCGTCTTGACCACCTCGATGGCCACGGTCGTCTTACCGCTATCCATGCTGGTCCCGGTGGTGATAATCAGCGGAATATCGCTCTTCATTTTTTTCTTCGGCGCAAACAGGGCCTTCTGCCCGATATTCAAAATCTCGCCCTTGCGGACGATCGCGCCCAGAACCCGGATCCGCAGCGGATCGCCGACTTCCTTGACGTTCGCGCTTAGGCACTCCCCGGCCACGCCGCCAAAATTCAGCAGGTGAATCACATCGCCGGGCCGAAGGGAGGAGGGCAGCCGCCCGACAAACCCCTTGAGCGCCATCCGCTGCCCCAGCGCAACCGCGATGATATCGCCCTTCTTGATCTTCGACATCCGCCCGGAGGGAAGCTCGATCTCGTTATAGACTGACTTGTCCTCCAGCACCTCGGCGGCCAGAACCGTCCCCATCGTGCAGGGCATATGCAGGCCCGGCTTATCCTGAATCGTCTCAACGTTCTTAAGCGCGAGGTTCTTGGTCACCGAGCAGATTTTATCAATCGAAACTTTCTTCATTCCTGTGTCTTTCGCATTCGTCGTTTAAGCGGTGTGAGTGTCCGTAATTTTTCCTTTGTTTCCAAATTCTTGCCCCGGTCCGGGCAGAGCCTTAACCATGCCCAAAAACGCGGGGCGCTGCAATTGCTTATCTTTGGAAAAATCTAAATTCCTGTCCGGTCAGGCATGTCTTCAAAATAAAGGGAAAAAATCCGGAAAAACGAGCGCAGGGCTGTGCCCCCGCAGGGCTTCAGCGCGGTCGTCGTCGGGGCAGCGATGGTGTGTTCATCGTGTTCATGGGACTATCACAAACATATCTGCCGCCGGCTTGTCAATGAATTATTGAAATATAAGAATTTATTTCAACGGAAGCGCGGTTTCCACCAGCTTGACCCAGTATTCCACGCCCAGCGGGATCAGATCGTCGTTGAAATCATAGTTCGGATTATGCAGCCCCCGGCTGCACGGATTTTGCGGTTCGCCCGCAATGCCTTGGCCCATTTTGATATAGGCGCCCGGACAATGTTTGAGCATCGCCCCGAAATCCTCCCCGCCCATAGAGGGCGGTGCGTTCGTATCCACATGCGCATCTCCGACCACCGCCGAAGCGATTTGGGCGCAGAAATCCGCCTGGGCGATGTCGTTAATGGTGGAATCCGTCGCAAACACGTAATTGTAATCCACCGTAGCCCCGAACGCCGAGGTAATCCCCTCGCAGACTTCAATCGTCCGGGCCTTGATCTTGTGCCGCAGTGTCTCGCAATAGGTCCGAACCGTCCCTGTGAAGGTGATCGTCGTGGGGGTGACGTTGAACGCGCCCGTCCCGCCATTGATGTTGGTGACGCTCAGCACGGCCGGCTCGAACGGGTCCTTCCCGCGGCTGATGATGGTTTGCAGGGTGGTGATGATCTCTGCGGCGATCACGATGGGATCGACCGTCGTATGCGGCTTGGAGGCGTGCCCCCCGCGCCCGGTGATGGTGACACGGAAAGAATCGACATTCGCCATCGCCGGCCCCCGGTTGACTTCAACCTCGCCCAGAGGCTTGTAAGGCCAGTTATGCAGCCCGTAAACAGCATCGCAGGGGAAGCGCTCGAACAGCCCCTCGCTCATCATCGCCTTCGCCCCTTCGCCCGTTTCCTCTGCAGGCTGGAAGATCAAGTAGACCGTACCGTTGAAATGCGGGTTTTCCTTCAGGTATTTGCCCGCCCCCAGCAGCATGGCCGTATGCCCGTCATGCCCGCAGCCGTGCATCTTTCCGGGAATCCTTGAAATCCATTCCTTGGTGCCTTCTTCGGGAATGTCCAGCGCATCCATGTCTGCGCGCAGCGCGATCCTCTTCCCCGAGGAGGTTTTTTGGCCCTTCAGTGTTGCCACGACGCCCGTGACCCCCATCCCGTGCTCGAAAGGAATAGCCCAGTCCGCAAGCTTCTGGCGGACAAGGGTACTCGCAAAGACTTCTTCAAAGGAAGTCTGCGGATTCTGGTGGAGGGTTCGGCGGTATTCCGTAAGTTCGTCTTTCAGGTCTTGAATGGCATTGCGGACGGGCATGATCCTTGCTCACATTTTCATTTTCCGGGGGTCGAACGCATCCCGCACAGCTTCGCCGATGAAAGTCAGCAGGATCAGGATAATCGCCAGCGAGAAAAACGCGGTAAACCCGAGCCAAGGTGCGGAAAGATTATTTTTGCCCTGAAGCAGCAATTCACCGAGCGAAGGGCTGCCTGCCGGCAACCCAAGCCCGAGAAAATCAAGGGAGGTCAGGCTTGCAATCGATCCGGTCAGGATAAAGGGCATAAAAGTAACGGTCGCGACCATGGCGTTCGGCAACACGTGACGCCACATGATAACCGGGTCGGATACGCCCAGCGCCGCCGCGGCCCGGACATAATCGAAATTCCGCGCCCGCAGGAACTCGGCCCGCACCACATCAACCAGGGACAGCCATGAAAAAAGCAGCAGGATGCACAAAAGCGTCCAGAATCCGGGCGCAAACAGCGCAGAGAAGATAATCAGGATATAAAGCTGCGGCATGCTGTGCCAGATTTCGATCAGCCGCTGCAGGATCAGGTCGGTCTTCCCCCCGTAATATCCTTGTATCGCCCCAACGGTAATCCCGATAATCGAACTGATCACGGTCAGGATCATGCCGAACAGAACCGACAGCCGGAAGCCGTAGATCACGCGCGCCGCAACGTCACGTCCCTGATCGTCGGTACCGAGCAGGTTTTGAAAGCCCGGTTGCGTCGGCGGCGGCGAACCCAGATCATAATTGATCGTGTCATAGCTGTAGGGAATGGGCGGCCACAAAATCCAGCCCTTCTTCCCATCCGTCCCCGTAATCAGTTCCTTGACGTAGGAATCCCGGTAATCGGCCTCGGTCTCGAAATCCCCCCCGAACGTCGTTTCAGGATACAGGAATAAAAACGGGTAATAGGTCTTGCCTCCCGTCTGAACCATCAGGGGCTTGTCGTTGGCGATAACCGCGGCCATCAGGCTCAGGACAAAAAGGGTGAGGAAAATCCAGAAACTCCAATACCCCCGCTTGTTCGCTTTGAACTGGGTCAGCCGTCTTTCCGTGATCGGGCTAAGAGTCATGGTGTATCCGTGTCCACATTGAGGCCTGTTTCTTTTTTAAGCCTGCCCGCCCGTTTCGTAAAGGCCGCGCGTATTTTTTCCTGCGAGGCGATCAGAGTTCCGCTCAGGATCAGCAGCGCGGACCCGATAACCGAAGGCGTAAAGGGGGCCTGCCGCCCGGCAATCAGGTAGAGCGTTGAGAGCAAGGGCATCGAATTCGAGGCAACCGAGACGATCTGCGCATGTCCATGTTTCATCGCCTTGTCCCACAGCACATACGCGGCCCCCGACAGGCTTCCGAGCAGGGCTATTAGTAAAAAATCGTTCAGGTTGAAAGCCCACGGAGGCTCTAAAACCTGATGCGCACAGAACAAAAGGGTCGAATTACACAAAAAGGCGGCGGTGTTGAAATCTCCCGGATGACGTTTCAGCAGCCGTGTGCCTGCGGAATAAACCGCCCATGTTGCGGCCCCGACCAGCGCCACGAAATGCCCCGGTGCAAAGTCAAAACCCAGCCCGTCCGGTCTTTTCACCACCAGAAGGACCCCGGCAAAGCCGATCAGGGCGCCGAGAATATATTCGGTTTTAAAGACGTGGCCCGGCAGGCAGGAGACGGCGATAACCGTAAGCATCGGCCACAGGTAATTGATCAGGTTGGCTTCGACGACCGGAATCATGCGCACGGCGTAGACGAGGCAAAGGGTCTGAAAACCGAGGCCGAACATGGTCCACAACAGAACCTTTGGATTTCCGGTAAAATAGGGCAGGGGATTTTTTCGCTTCACGACCCAGCGGCTGGCCAGAATGGTAAAGGAACAGATGTTCGCCATGGAAAGAAACAGGATCGGCGGAACATCGGAGGTCAGGCTCATCAGCAACGTCGTGGAAGACCACAGCAGGATTGCCGCAAACCCGCCCGCCGTAGCCGATCGCTCGTCCATCTATGTCGCCCGCGAAGAAAAATCGATCCGCGGGTCGACCCAGACATAAACCAGATCGCGCACCAGATGCATGACAAGGCTGATCAGCCCGAAGAAATAAAGCGTGCCGAGAACCACGGGATAATCGCGGTTGATGACGCTCTGGTAACTCAGAAGCCCCAGACCGTCGAGCGAGAAGATGATTTCAATCAGCATATTGCTTGTAAAGAAGATGGCAACAAAAGCCGCCGGAAATCCCGCGATGACAATCAGCATGGCGTTGCGGAACACATGGCCGTAAAGCACTTGCTTTTCCGTAAGCCCTTTGGCGCGAGCGGTGAGCACATAGTGTTTGCTGATCTCATCAAGAAAGGAGTTTTTTGTCAGCATGGTCAGGGACGCAAACCCCCCGATCACCATCGACGTGACGGGAAGAACCAGATGCCAGAGATAATCCAGCGCCCAATCAAAAAAGCTCATATTCTCCCATCCGTCCGATGTCAGTCCGCGTAACGGAAACCAGGAAAAATATCGGCCCCCCGCGAAAATGACGATCAGGAAAATGCCCATGACGAAGGCCGGAATGGCATAGCCGACAAAAATCACGGCGCTGGTCCACATATCGAAACCCGAACCGTCACGGACCGCTTTGCGGATCCCCAGCGGGATCGAAATGGTATAAATAAGGATAAAAGTCCATAGCCCCAGCGATATCGACACAGGCATCTTTTCAAGGATCAGCGAAAGTACGTCTACATCCCGGTAATAACTCTCACCCAGATTAAACGTCAGGTAGTTTTTGATCATCAACGCAAAACGTTCGTGGGCGGGCTTGTCAAAGCCGTACATTTTTTCGAGTTTTTTAATGAACTCGGGGTCCAGCCCCTGTGCCCCGCGGTACTGGCTGGTCTCGGCTCCTCCGGAAGCGCTGCCCGGTCCGGTCGAAGACACATCGCCCTGACCTCCGCCGGCAAAGCGCGAAGTCGCGGATGTATCATGCCCCTGCAATTGGGCGATCATCCTCTCGACAGGACCGCCGGGCACAAACTGGATAATGATAAAGCTGATCAGCAGGATCCCGAAGATTGTCGGGATCATAAGGAGTAACCGTTTGAGAACGTAAGAAACCATAGCCCCGATCATAGGGGGCTACGGTTTTCAAGTCTATGCACATTTTAGGAGTGTACCATGCCTGTGATGCGCACTCGTACTCTGTCTTCTGTTAGTGGACAGATTGGTACCCTTCGCCGCTCAACTGGTTGAAATCATCAAACGCCGAGGGCATATCCTTTTCAACAAAGAAGGAACCGAAGTCCTGAAGCAGGCTAGCTTCGCGCTTTTCCAGTTCTTCAACACGGCGGCGGGCCGTAACGTTGTAAGCTTCGGAGAGCGTTTGCTGGTGAATGTCGTCCTTGCCCAGATGCTTGGCGATAAAGGCCTTGTTGCCTAAAGCCATCAGGTTTTCAGGATCAAGGGCCAGAACCTTGTCGGTCACAGCCAGCGCTTCTTCTTCAAAGCCCAGATTGGCCAGGGCAAACCCCTTGTTAATCAGGGCATTGACGTTATCGGGATCGGTCAGCAGGATCCGCTCTTCGCGTTTCAGCAATTTGGCATACTGGTCGCGCAGGTGCAGGATAAAAGCCTGCTGGAATTGTGATTTCTCGTCACTTGGATTGGCGGCAAGCCGCTGATTGACAATAATTTCAGCTTCTTTGTAGTACCCGTCGATAATCAGGATATCGACCTCATCGTCGCTCTCATGGGGATCAAACCCGTGCAGGGAGTCCGGATTCAGGAAGTAGGGGCAGTCCGAGCGCTTCATAAAAGCCATCAGGTCATAAGCCAGACGGGCGCGCAGGGCGCCATCGTCAACCGGCAGGTGGCTCAGCGGGTGCGAATACTGAAACTTGGAAGAAGAGGCGCTTACGGCGTATATCTCGTCAGGTACCATCTCTTATTCAACCTTAATGTTAACCGTTGTTTCATCCCATTTTGTGAATGCCGTTATATCAGCATTTCGTATTCTCCCTAACTATACTCCCTTTTTAGGGAGGAAACAAACATTTTTTAGGGAGGAAACAAAATATATTTAATTACAATGAGTTAAGGGCGAACGTCCCAAGCGGAGACTTTCCGGCTTTGTCCATCGAACAGGAAAATGCCCATCGCCCCGGTGCGAAGTTTTAGGGAATGATTCCTGCGAAACGACTCAAAATCGCCGGTCAGAACGGGGGCAAAGCGAGCGATTCCATTGGACGTAACCACCAGGATAATATTTTTATCATTTTTTTCAATATCTTGAGCAAGGGAAAGCCAGCAATCCTTTATATTTTCAGGGTTGGCCAGCCAGCCTGAAGGAACCACCGCCTCCTCGTTCCACCGCCGAATCGCCTCAAGGCCGATCCGCGCGACCACGGCTTCCTCTGTCTGGTTTTCATCCGGCCCGTAATCGATCTCCCTCAGAAACTCTAAAGTCTGCACGGACACCTTGGCCCCGCAGGCCTCAAGGGCAAGTTGCGCGGTTTCCTGCGTCCGGAGCAGGGGAGAGGCATAAACGGTCTCGGGAACAAGAGTTTGGGCTTTAAGATAAAGTCCCAGCGCGCGCGCCTGCTCACGCCCTTTCTCAACCAGCGGCAAATCGGTGCGCGCCCCGACGCGGGTCGGCGTATCCCCCGGACCGAACGTATTGCCGTGACGGGCGATAATCAGGGTCTTCATGACAGGCTGTCGCCGTGCTTCTTGAGAAACGTCTCGGCGCGTTTGAGGTCTTCTTGGGTATCGATGCCGGGCTGTAAAGTCCCCTCGGGCAGGCTGACTTCAACCGTTTGAACCGTGATCCCGTTCTCGATCATGCGCAGTTGCTCCAGCCCCTCGAGCTTTTCGTAGACACCCTGCGGCAGCGAGCAGAACTTTTCCAGCACGTCGGTACGAAAACCGTAAAGCCCGAGATGCTGCCGAACGGGGGAGCGTGCGCCAGCCTCACGAAGTTTTTCCTCATTGCGGATCGCGGGCAGGATAACTTTAGAAAACCAAAGGGCACGCCCTTTTGAATCGACGGTAACGGTTGTTCCGCTGAACGGGGTCTTCTTCTTCGATTTCCGCAGCCGGTCGAGATCCGCCCAGCTCAGCACCTGAACGGGCGTAATCACTTGCGCGTCGGGGTTCTCGGTAAAAGCGTCGAACATCGTGCGCAGGACAGAAGGTGGAGTAAACGGCGCATCCCCCTGCAGGTTGATGATAAAGTCAGGCCAGTGATCCAGTTGGCGCAACGCGGCCAGTACGCGGTCCGATCCGGTCGCGCAGCTCTCCGGCGTCATGATGCAGGGAACGCCGATCTCTTCGGCATGTGCGGCGATCCGCCTATCCTCGGTGGTGACAAACAGGGCGACATCGGCCGCGCCGCTCAGAACGACCGCGCGTTTGGCGACATCAGCCACGCGCGATAGCATGGACCGCCCGCCGATCTCGGCAAGCGGCTTGCCCGGAAAACGGCTGGAGCCGTACCGGGCGGGAATCGCAATCGCGAGATTGGGTTTGGCCATAAAAGCACGCCTTATTTAGAACCGGAGTCTGGCTTGACTGATGCCGGGTCTATCCACCAGGTCTGAACGACCAGAGGATCAAGGCCCGAAAGATGTTCCGGTCTTTTTAGTTTCTTCCAGTAGGCCATCCGCCATTTATTATAGTGCCACATCGGGATGACGTAATAGTTCCAGAGCAAGACGCGGTCCAGCGCGCGCGTCTTAGTGACCAGATCCTCGCGGGACTCCGCATGGATCAGCTGCGTGACGATCTCGTCGATGACCGGATTTTTAACTCCGATGTAATTCCGCGAACCGGGAACATCGGCCTTATCGGACCCCCAGAATTCCCGCTGTTCGTTGCCGGGTGAATCGGATTGTCCAAAGGTTGCGATCGTCATGTCAAAATCATAGTCATTCATGCGGTTTTGCATCTGGGCGGAATCGGTGATCGTTCTGAGTTTGGCTTTTACGCCGATCCGCTCAAGATTTTTAATAAAGGGTTGAATCCAGCGTTCGAACATGGGGCTGTCGCTCAGAAGTTCAAACTCCAGCCGCAGAGGACCGTTTTCCGTTTGCTTGACGCGAATTTTATCCGGCCCGAGCTTATAGCCGGCGGCTTCAAGAATATCTGCGGCTTTCTTAAGGTTCGCCCGTGCGTTCCCCGTACCATCCGTCACCGGGCTTTTGTATTCGCTCGTAAAGACTTCATCGGGAATCTTTCCGCGGTAAGATTCAAGAATCTTTAACTCGGCTTCGCTTGGAAGGCCGGAGGAAGCCAGTTCCGAATTGGCAAAGTAGCTGTTTGTCCGCGTATAGGCGCCATAGGCGAATTGCTTGTTCGACCATTCGAAATCCAGAGCGTAGTTCAGGGCCTCACGGACTTTGATATCCTGAAACACCGGGCGGCGGATATTAAAGATAAACGCCTGCATTCCCGCCGGACGGCTGTTATCGATCAGTTCCTTGATCAATCGCCCGTCTTTCACGGCAGGAACGTCATAAGTTGTCTGCCACTGATGTTCTGAATTCTCCATCTTGAAGTCGAAATTGCCGGACAGAAACGCCTCGTGCATGACTTTCTCATCAAGATAAAGATCGTAGACAACCCGGTCGAAATTATTCATACCTTTGAAAAAAGGCAGGTTCTTGCCCCACCAGTTCTCGTTTCGGACATATTCAATTGAGCGCGGCGCATCGATTTTTCCAAATGTATAAGGCCCGCTGGTTAAAGGGGGAACCAGAGAAGAAGAATCCTCAAAATTATGCCCATCCGCGGTCCAGTAATGTTTGGGCAGGATCGTCATCTCAGCGACGATCAGGGGCAGCTCGGCATTACCTTTGACTTTGAATTTAAACGTCACTCTTTTGGGTCCTTCGGCAGTCGCGCTCTCCACATCGTGCCAGTACGCCTGGAAAAAAGGCTGTCCCTTGGTCGTCAGAGTCTCAAAGGTCCAGACCACATCATCCGCTGTAATCGGCACCCCGTCATTCCATGTGGCCTCGTCGCGGAGTTCAAACGTGACCCAGGAACGGTCAGGGGCGATCTGGATGGACTTCGCGATAATTCCGTAAAGGGAAAACGGCTCGTCCCACGTATTTTGCATCAGGCTTTCATAGACGAGACCGCTGCGCAAATAGTTGACGGAAACTCCGGGAGCAGGGTTGCCTTTGACAATAAAAGGGTTAAGAGAATCAAACGTACCAACAGCCCCTACATGTAAAGTTCCCCCTTTCGGCGCATCGGGGTTCACGTAATCCAGATGTTTGAAATCCGCCGGGTATTTCGGAGCGCCGTGCAGGGCAACGCCGTATTGCGGCTGGCTCTGGTCCAGCTCTTTCTCATCAGCCTTGGCGGGACAGGAGAACGATCCGGTAAAAAGAACAAATAAAAATGCGGTTGCCAGTAAACGTGTAATCCGGTGCATGCAAAAAATCCCTGCGCTCGTAACTAAAGTGATACGCGGGTATTCTAACGCGCCCTGCGGCAAAGTCACGCTCGTTTTGTCCGGAGAAGAAAAGGAAAGAAGGCTTTATGCAGTTTTGCGGAATTTATAGACGCCTTCAAGGTCAGGCCGCCCGAACAGGAATCCCTGACCGTAATTGACTTCGTAATCGAGCAGCTCCAGCAACTCCGGCTCATGCTCTACGCGGTCGATGATGACCTCGATGCCGTTGACTTCGAGACGTCGCTTCTTCCGGATCATCTGCGCAAAGTCGGCATAGCCTTCCTCCTTGCCGAGGAAACGCGGTGCAGGGATTTTCAGGAAGCGTACGTTACGCTGATAAAGGCTGATGATATCGTCAGGCAGCTCGGTCACATGATCCAGCGAAAAACGGCAGCCCAGCTTGGTCATGCCGTCAAGGATCAACCGCTCCCCACTCGAAAGCTTTTCAAAATCGGCTTGTCTCATCTCAAAAACGAGTGACGGCGCCATCTTTTTATTCTGCGCGATGAACTTGAGCAGATCGTCCATGAAATCGGCGTTTCGAAGCGTCGAGGGCTTAATATTAAGGAAAAACGTAAACACCTTCTCGGTATCGAAATTGACCTGTAGAACTTTCAAACATTCCAGCAGGAGCAGGTTGTCGATGGACTCCATCAGCTTTTCTTCAACCGCCAGTTCCATGTAGCGTTGGGCGGGAAGGTAAAGCCCGGCCCTCGCACGGATGCGCGCAAAAAGCTCGTAGAAATTTGTATGCCTCTGAGGCAAGCGGACGATAGGCTGCAGGAAGACATCGATGTGCCTGTTGCGCACGGCGTGATGCAGCAACTCGCGAACCGCCATGTCCGTAAGTGCGTCTGTGTTGGCGTAAAGATCCTGATTGGCAACGACGTGAGACGTGCGGCGCGCGCGCAGCACCTCGCCCGATACGGGCTGCGGTGCCTTCGAATCGTTCGAATAGGGGGGAATGCCGTTCCGGGGCTTCAGGAAAGCGGGAACGATCTGTTCCATGTTCTGTCCCGATTCATCATCCAGCATCTTGATCTGCATCTCCAGGACGCTTTTGCGTTCCGGCGTGTGCCGGCCGACAAGCGTGCTCTGGTCCTCAAGGGTTTCACGAAGCCCCATTATATCAGTTTCATTTTTTATGACAATTGTTTCGATGGCGTTCACCCGGCGGTACAGATGCCGCACGGTGTCCATGAACTCCATTCCGATCTCGTCTTTTCGGTCGCTGGTCATATTGAAGAAACAGCCGACAAGAATCACGGACGACACAAAAAGCGCCATCTCGACGGAAACCGAGGACAGGAAAGCCACCATCACGCAGCAGATCAGGAACATGGAAGCGGCCACGCCGCGCATGAACGCTTCGGTTTTGCTGGCCTTATGTGTTTCTTTAACCCGTCCTTCAGGCGCCATCATGCCGCACGCTCCGAACCGTTGCTCTGCCCGTCACGGTGATCGGCCCCGACCGCTTCGCTGATATGCGCGAACCCGTCCTTGTTAAGACGGCCGATCAATTCGCGGCAGATAGAAGAGGCAATCTCCGGTCCGCGGTAGACCAGCCCTGTATAAAGCTGCACCAGCGAAGCGCCTGCGCGGATCTTCTCATAGGCGTCCTTTCCGCTGAAAATTCCTCCGACACCGATAATCGGAAGCTTGCCCCCGGTCAGCCGGTAAAAGTTGCGGATCGTCTGAGTGGAAAGGGATCTCAGGGGCTTGCCGCTCAGCCCCCCGGACTGCGAAGCAAAGGATTTGGGAAGGGCTGGGGGTCTGGACGTAGTCGTGTTCGTAAGAACGACGCCGCTGATTCGTACATCCAGAAGCACATCGGCAATCTGCTGTTGCTGTTCATCGGTGAGATCCGGCGCCAGCTTGACCAGCAAGGGCGGCGGGGCGAGATCCCCGGTCGCATGATTCAGCGTTTCAACAAGGGAGGTCAGCAGGTTTTGCAACGCATCCTGCTCCTGAAGGTTCCGCAGACCGGGCGTATTGGGTGAAGAGATATTGACGGTGAGATAATCCGCCTTCGGTGCGAAGGCGCGAATCAGAGCGTTATAATCGGCGGCGGGCTCTTTCTGGTCCTTGTTCATTCCGATATTGATTCCGACCACTCCCGGCGGCGGGACATCCTCGCTCTTATAGCGGTCGAAATTGGAGGCAAAGACTTTCGAACCCTCGCCCGGAAATCCCATACGGTTGATAATGGACTCGCTGCCCGGATCGCGGAACACGCGGGGCAGGGGATTTCCGGCTTGCGGTAAAGGCGTCACCGTTCCGGCCTCCATGAAGCCAAATCCCATCTCAAGGACACTCCGGATAACCTCGGCATTCTTGTCAAAACCGGCAGCCAAACCCACAGGATTAGGAAACCTGAGGTCCCATAGCGTTTGCTCAAGCTCTGAAGCCTTTATTCGCTGCGGCACTGGCATCAACCCCGACTTCATGAATTTGAGGGTCATCCGGTGGGCTTTTTCTGGTTCCAGCTTGAAGAGAACCGGGCGGGCGAGGCGGTATAAACCTAGCATAAAAAAAGGCTACGCAATTTCGCCGGAACGGTCCAGACCGCTCGCAGGGTTATCCGCAGGATCATGTTGATATCTTGTGAATGAAGCAGGGAAATCTTAATCCGTGGCAATATGCCGGAGACCAATTCTCAAATATTGGGCGCCGGTAATAACCGTCAAAACTGTTGCAAGGCACAGAAAAATCAGGCCGATCTGGAGCGCGTAAGGCGCATGGGGCCCCAGGATCAGAAAGCCCGTGGCAACCATCTGCGCCGTGGTTTTCCATTTCGCGAGAATGCTGACGGGCATCTGGACGTTTTTGGGCCCCAGATATTCGCGCAGCCCGGAAACAAGAAACTCTCGCGCAAAGATCAGTAAAACCAGCAGAACCCACAATCCGGTGATCCGCCCAAAAGCCACAAGAAGCACAAGCAGCGTGGAAACAAAAATCTTGTCGGAAATCGGATCAAGAAAGGTTCCCAGCGGGGTAACCTGATTGTAGGTGCGCGCCACGTAGCCATCAAAATAATCCGTGACGGCGCTGAGAACGAAGACAAGAAAGCACAGCCATCCCGCAACCGCTCCCCACAGTGTTTCCATGTAAAAGAGCGCGATCATAACCGGAAGCAAAACCATCCGCGCACAGGTCAGGATATTGGCAAGATTGTTTTTTAATAACTGCATAAAATGAAGATTAATCGAACCAGAACCAGAAATAAAGTAAAGCCATTACGGGGAAGAAGGACGGAAAACACCGATCAAGGCCTGATGATCCGACCCAAAAGAAGGTCCGGCCTTGATTTCCAGCAAGTCTAAACCTTTTCCGAACAACATATGATCGATCGGGATTTTCAGGACGGGCAGGACAAAATATGAAACCCACGTTGCGGGCGGAAAAACCCCGTAAGACTGGTACTGAAGACCTGATTTTTCTTTAAGTTCGTAAAAGTAGGGCGAATAGGGCGTAATATTGAAATCTCCGGCCAGAATCTTGTCGGTCGAGTGATCTTGGGCAATCCATTCGGCCATCCCGGCAATCTCGGCATTCCGCTGTGCCTGCCCGCGGGCGGCGATCGGCACGCGCGTATGGAAGGTGTAAAAGGCAACGGGTCGGGAGAATCCTTCCGGCTGGATTTCAAAACGTGTTCCGCGCGTGGGGATGATAGAGGGAGCAATTTTTTTCACGTCCATCGAAAGAAACGGATGCCGGCTCAGGATCAGGGAAAAATCGGGCCCCAGCCCCTCGGCGGGCTGAGTGTAGGGGTAGCGGCCGGATGTCAGTGAACGTAACGCGCGGGCATCTTCCGGTTCGACTTCCAGAAGAAACGCGATATCAACAGGTTCAGAGGCATTGTTGAGCCACTGGGCAATCGCTGTATAATTTTTATTATCGTAATGTTTATTATACTGAACCACCCGCAGCAGGTTCCGCTCCGTTTCGATTCGCGGCGGCGGGGTAAACTGCCAGGGATGGGTCAGAGGAAGCCGCGTTTCGTAATACGCAAAAACGGAAAGCATGAGCATCAGCACGCCAAGCAACGGCAGCTTCAAAAGGACAAAAATCACAAAAAAAACGAAACCAAAAAAAGCATACTGGATAAGAAAGTGGCTCAGAAGATCAAAGCTCCAGTGCCAGCGGGCCAGATGCGCCAGCGCCGCGCAAAGAGCAAGGATGATCCCGCCCAGAACATACCATTTTGCATTCAGGCCAAAGAGATGAGAATCAAACTTCATTCAAAATCTCAGTTCTCAAAGCTGAAAACGGCAATGACCGGCCGATGGTCCGATCCTAATGAGGGGCCCAGGCGTTTTTCAACCAGTCGGATCTTTCCTTTATGAAGGATATAGTCGATCGGTATCTGGAACGGAGGATAAAAACCCGCGGGCCAGCTTGGCGGAAAATAGCGGGTTGTTGTTTGGTTCTTTAACCCTGTATCCCGAAGCAATTGACTGAAAAACGGCGAATAGGGCGTGATGTTCCAGTCACCGAGAACAATCACATTGGTTTCCGGACGCTTAAGCTTGGAATTCATGATCTCGGGAATGTATTCCAAGTCGGCATTGCGCTGGGCAAAAAGCTTGGGAGACATCGGTGGCGGCGCGTGCAGCGCAAAAAAATTGATCGGCGCGCTCCCTTTGGGGTGTATACGGGTTACGAGGATAAAATTATCAAGGACCTGAATTTTTGGGTTGCTGGGAGTTTTCCATTTGAAAGTAAATGGGGTTTTACTGGCTGCCACCATCCCAAAAGCGTTCTCTTTAGGCATCAGAACCTGATAGGGGTAATTGGTTTTGAATTCTGTTCGAAGGGCGTCCGAATGCGTCTTGTTGGCTTCAAGAATAAAAAAGATATCCGGGTTTTCTGCCTTGATGAAATCGACCATGGCCTGATGTTCGGTCAGGGTGTACTTGCGGTTATAAACGATCACCTTTAAAAGTTTGTCCTTCGCAAGGGCTTCAATGGAGGCCGGAGGCGGGACATAATCAATACGGCTGGCAATTTCAAAGCCGCAGATAAAGGCGAGAACCAGCATGGCTGCGGCATATGGCCACTGTTTTCGGAGCGCGGCACACAACGCGAAGACCAGCGCAACAATCACATATTGCACCATGAAATGCCGGAACAGGTCGAAAATCCAGAAAAACGAGGCGCCAAGAGAGAGGATATAAACGAGGCCAAGCAAGATACAAAAAATCTTGATCCAGCTATCGAGGGAATCCAGCCGCGAAATTCTTGTAAAAAAACTGTTCAGGGAAACCATAGACACATGATGCTGACCCCGGCCTCAGGAGTCAACGGCTCTGGAAAAAGAAACGGAAAGATCAGGCGTTAGCGGCCTTCTTGTCCTTCTCGGCTTCCGGATCACGCAGGACATACCCGCGGCCCCAGACAGTCTCGATATAGTTGCTGCCGTCGGTCGCCTCGGCCAGTTTCTTGCGAAGCTTGCAGATAAACACGTCGATGATCTTGACCTCCGGCTCGTCCATCCCGCCGTAAAGGTGGTTGAGGAACATTTCCTTGGTCAAAGTCGTGCCCTTCCGAAGGGAAAGAAGTTCCAGAATGCCGTATTCCTTGCCCGTCAGATGCAACGGCTTGCTGTCGGCCTCCACCGTGCGGGTATCAAGGTTGACCTTGATCTTTCCGGTCTGGATCACGCTCTGCGAATGGCCCTGCGAGCGGCGCACGATCGCCTGAATCCGGGCGACCAGTTCGCGCTTGTCGAACGGCTTGGTCAGGTAATCGTCAGCCCCGAAGCCCAGCCCTTTGATCTTGTTGTCCAGTTCCGTCAGCCCCGAGAGGATCAGGATCGGCGTTTCGACCTTGGAGGCGCGAAGCTGCTTGAGAACCTCATAACCGTCCATATCGGGCAGCATAAGGTCCAGAATGATGATGTCGTAATCATAGATCTTCCCGATCTCAAGGCCATCCTCGCCCAGATCGGTTGTATCAACGATATAGCCTTCAGACTTGAGCATCAGCTCAATGCTTTTGGCCGTTGAGGTGTCGTCTTCTACTAACAATACACGCATATGAAAATCCCCTGATACTGAATACGGTGCGAGACATAAAGCGGTTCACTTTATTAACAAATATCTTAACAAATATTAAAAAGGTTAACAATTCTTTTTGAAAATTATGAACGATTAAATTTTTTGTATAAGTGTATGTTTAAGCTTGAAATTCTCTTATTTCTCTTTTCTCTGGAATGCTGGTAGAATGCAAAGGTCTGAAACCCTTGGCTTCTGGATCAGGAGCAAACAGGGCACAATATAGCTAATCTTCTATCTCCTTTTAGGTTTAAAGTCATTTATGGACAGGCTCGCAGAACAGGCCATAACCGCGATCGAAAAGCTTCCGACCGTTGAATTTTACGGTCAGGTGACCAAAATTCTTGGCCTGCTGGTCGAAATCGCAGGTGTAAGCGACCGTCTGACTGTAGGTTCGGTTGTTCACCTCTGTCCCCGCGACGACCGCAGAATTCCCTGTGAAGTCATAGGTTTTCGGGAAAAACAGGCCCTTTTAATGCCCTTTGGCACGCTTGAGGGCGTCGGATTGGGCTGCAAAGCGGTCATTCAGGCGCAGGAGCCGGTGGTCTATCCATGCGAAAACTGGCTGGGCCGGGTATTGAACGGGCTGGGTGAGCCAATCGACGGCAAGGGCTTCCTGCCGCAGGGCAGTATAGCTGTGCCGCTCCGCAACCGTCCGCCGGTCGCCCACGCGCGCCAGCGGCTCGGCCCGCAACTCGATCTGGGCGTCCGGGCCGTAAACAGCTTCCTTCCCCTCCGGCAGGGGCAGAGAATGGGTATTTTCTCCGGCTCCGGTGTCGGAAAATCCGTTCTGCTCTCGATGATGGCGCGCTATACCGATGCGGACGTCTCTGTGATCGGTCTGGTCGGGGAACGCGGACGCGAGGTGCAGGAATTTCTGGACGACGATCTCGGACCCGAAGGTCTGGCGCGGTCGGTCGTCATCGTGGCCACCGGGGACGAGCCCGCTTTGATGCGCCGTCAGGCGGCATATCTGACGCTCTCGGCGGCGGAATATTTCCGTGATCAGGGGAAGCAGGTTCTCTGCCTCATCGACTCGGTCACGCGTTTTGCCATGGCTCAGCGTGAAATAGGTCTTTCCGCCGGGGAGCCGCCGACTTCCAAAGGCTACCCCCCCACAACCTTCGGAGAGTTGGCGCGGTTGCTCGAACGCGCGGGGGCTGGTCCCGCAGGGCAGGGCTTCATAACCGGCCTCTTTTCCGTTCTGGTGGAAGGAGACGATTATAACGAGCCGATTTCCGATGCGGCGCGCGGGATTCTGGATGGGCATATCGTGATGGACCGCCGCATTGCCGACAGGGGCCGTTATCCCGCAATCGATATTCTCAAATCCATCTCCCGTTCCATGCCCGCCGTGTTTAGTGACTGGCAGAACGGCGTCGTCCGCAAGGCCAAGCAGGTCATTACGGTCTATGAGGATATGGCCGAGTTGATCCGCCTCGGCGCCTATCGCCGGGGCACAGATCCTGCTGTTGATGAGGCAATCCGGCTCTACCCGCAACTGGAAACCTTTTTGGCCCAGAACAAGGACGAATCCGCCACGATTGAGGAGGGTTTTCAAAGACTGGCCGATATTCTCAATCTGAAGTAAGGACTTAAAAAGATTGATTTTTTTTCATAAAAATGGAAAGCTGGAAAAAGAAAATAAGAAAACGAACACTAAGGGGTAGGAAAGATGACCGAACTTCCGTGGCCGAAAGAGCA
>JAGRIJ010000032.1 GCA_020443295.1 Alphaproteobacteria bacterium
GAATTCCGGGATGATATCGAGGAAGATATGGCCGTGGACATCCTCTGCGGACCGATCTTCTTCCGTCTGATGGCGCATCCGAAGGATCTCAACGATGATTTCCGCATTGCCTATCCCCGCGAAGCGATCCAGTACATCCTGAAATAAAACTGCAGCCCAAAAGGTAAAATAAGTTTGCCAAAGGCTGAAAGCCTCAGTATCCTTTATGACAATAGCTAAAAAATAGCGGGCATAAAGTATGGCGGCTTTTGAAAACGATACCCAAAGAGATGGCTTTAATAATGCCGTGGGCGTAGTGCGTTTTCAGGCTTACCCCGGAAGCCTCTACGACCTTCAGGACGGACCGGTTCAGGTCTTCGAAACCCGGGCCGTTCAATCCGGTTTTGAGCAGGGAATGGGGATGAGTCCGCCTCCTGTCGCATTCCAGTTCATGTTCACAAAAGATCAGCTTGAAAGCCTTCAAAGGCTTGACCAAGGCGGCCTTCCGGGCACCGGGACAAGTGATCTCGGCATCCCCATGCAAATCCTGCGCAATGACGAAAACGGTATCACATTGACAACGGTTCAGGATCTCCCCGGAGGCGGCAAAATAGCCGCGGAAATCACCTTTTCGACCGATGATATCAATCAAAGGCTGGTCTACATGAACGCGTTACAGGAATCCGCGCCGGGATTCGATCAGGAACCTCACCGGGAACAGACCCCTCAATCGCCTTTGGGGCAACCCACCTGAAAAGGCACCCGCCGCAAGAATTCAGGCAATAAAAAGGTGTGAATTCACAAATAGTTATGCGAACATAAAGGACAAAGTGACAAGTGGGAATTAGTTCTGTAAAATAACAAAAAAACAAACACAGAATAATACGTGGTGATAAGGCATGGCTGATCCTGAAAATCAGGAAACAACAGAAGAAGTCACACAGGCGGCTAACACGCCCCTAGTAGAGATTCTGGCCGATATGCGCGAAGCGCGGCGGGCTTATGATGCTTCGGAAATATCCGTCGACGACTTCTATGATAAAATTATCGAACTGGATCAAAAACTGACTCTCCGTCTGGCGGACAGGTTCAATTTACGCTCGGGCATACGAACCGCTCTCCCCGAAAGCCAGCGTACAGATGAATTCCGTAGCGGCCTGACCCGTTCCCTGCGCCGCCACCTGCCCTCTGATGACACGCAGCAAGCCTTCATCGACCGCGTCCGCCGAGGATCCAGCGCCTCTGCGGATTTCTTCCGCGAAGAAAATGAAGAAGCCAGCAGCGAACTCATCTTAAGGCATTATATCGAAAACCATCCGCAGCTATCGGGGCTGACGCTCGAAGATTCAGTCGCTATCATCCAAAACACCATGCCTGAAGAAGAGTTAACGAGAAAATATGGCGAAGTTGATACAACCGTCCTTGCGTGTGCCATCATGGCGACCCTCCAGATAAATAAGGACAGGATTGCAGCAGAATACCCGGATATTAAAAATGAAATTACCGACACTGCCATTGATGATCTCGCGGAAAGATTCTTGACTGAGGCGGCCGAAGACGAGGAATACACAGCCTGGGAAGAGCAAAAAAGAGCCCAGATCACGACGGCCATCACCCGCGACCGGAGCTTGATGAGGGATATCGCCGCCCTGAAGCCTTTACTCGATTGCACGGATGAAGATGATTTTCGTCGTCAGCACCGGCTGCGCCAAAACATCACAGAACGCATGACGGATATATACCGGCGGGTTTACAGAGTGCCGGACCTGAACAGCCGCCATATCACGACACTCTACGCCCCGGTGGAAAGAATGGATGAAGACAGAACGATTGGCCTGACCGGGGGAGCGCCGGGCATAAGGCATGACGATTTTTCGATTATAAGAAATTCCCTGTATCGTGAGATTTTGGAACCGCAGACGATCAGCACGGATTACGATGTCACATCGGACTATCTTCAGACCGTCATGGAAGAGCTGCGCCACAGCGTCGATCTCCATTTCACGGACAGCTTGGTAAACGATCGCATGGATATTAACGATCCGGTGTACCGTCACACCAATCTGATCTTTTTCAACAAGCTCTACTATTCAGATCAGGGAACACCTTACGAACAGCAATATAGCGAAAGAACGGCCAAAGAGAGCGCCCGGATAATCGCGCAAGATGTCATGGCGGCTCTCCCGCCGCAGGCCGGAGCACCGGAAGGATCCCCCGGAACGCCGCAGCCTGTCGGACCGGGTCAGGTAGGGCAAAGGCAGTAGGAAAGCGTCATGGCGGAAACCGAAGATACACCCCCCGGCCCTCCCTCTCAGCCCCGAACCGTCGCTGACATTCTCCGGGACATGCGCGCCGCTCGCACGGCATTTCAGAGCGGGGATCTTGCCGAAGCCGATTATGTAGAAAGAATCCTCCGGCTCGACCGCAGCCTGACGCAAGGACTATCGGGCAGCTTTAACGACCGGTCCGGGATTCTGATCGCCCGGCCCCTGGAAGGAGCCGAAGGGACGGAAGCCCGCGCTTCAGGACACGGTTCAGGGCTCCGGCTAAGCGATGCGGAGCAACAATTTATCCGTCGTCTCGAAACCCGCTCAAACGCGCCGCCCGGTTTTTTCGACCCTGAAAACACGCTGGCCAGCAAACGGCTGATCTTAAACCGGTTCATCGAAAACCACCCCCAGCTCAAATCGATGACCCTTGCGGACGCGGTCGAGGTTGTTGAAAAAACCACCCGCGGAGAAGAGGTCAACTGGAAATACGGCGATGCCGACCCGGTCGTGGTGGCGTCAACCGCCCTGATGATGGTCGATATAAACCGGGAAAGCCTGCGCGCCGACCATCCCGCGCTGTACCGCACCCTGCAATCGGCCTCCCCGGACCTCATTCAGGGCATAATCGGGAACAAGCTGATGGTCAGCGTCCAGCAGGACGACGAGTTTGCCGCATGGGAAAGCGGAAAACGCGATCAGGTCGTAGCCGCCATCCGCGGCGATGAAACATTGATGGCCGATATCGGACGGCTCAAACCCCTTCTCGATGCGACGGGGGATGGTGAATTTGTGGAACAAACCCGCCTGCGCCAGTCCATCACACAAAGAATGGCCGGAATTTACGCGCAGGTCTATGGCGTCCCGCAACTGGGACGGGGAAATGTCGCCACCTTCTATGCCCCCGCGGAAAAACTGGCGCAGAACGATACCTACGGTTACTCCGGCGGCGTACCCGGCATCCACAACGAAGAATATATCGTCATGCGCGCCAGCCTCTATGACGAACTGCTCCAGAGATATCCAAGAGAAACAGCCCGCGATGTGGCCGGGAAATTCCTCCGCGACGTGAACGAGGAAATGCGTCACGGCGTCGACCAGCTTTACGCCGACCGGGTTGTGAACGAAGAACTGCCTGCGGACCACCCGGCTTTTCGTCATGCCAACCTGATCTTTTTGAATAATTTTAATGCCGCCACGGGTGACGAAGCCTACCCCGAGCAATATACGGAACGCACGGCGAAGGAAGCCGCCGCCGAAATCGCCACGCCGCTGGTGGACGAACTATTCCCTGCCCAACCCGCAGAACAGGGACAAGTAATTGAACTAAAAGGCATGACCATTCGCGCTGATAGACCGTAAGACTGGGAAACACGAGGAAAAGCCGGATAATGGCGGATACGGGCACAAAAACGCAGGAGAATCCGGCATGGAAACCCGGCCCGCTGACGAACCCGCAAACCTGCGAAGAGTCCCGACATAAAACAAGGCAAAAACCGCGCATCCACACCCTGAGAATTGCTTTTTTCCAGCCCTTGGCATATAAAATGGCTTCATGAAAAAAGACTTATATAAAATCGCCGCCCTGTACCGTTTTGTGCCGGTCACGGACATCCCTGCCCTGCGCGCGGAAATCCGTCAATTCGGGGAAAGCTGCGAAGGCATGTGCGGAACCCTCCTGCTGGCGCCCGAAGGCGTGAACGGCACGATCGCCGCAAAACCCGAAGCTCTCGACCGAATGATCGGTTTTCTTGACCAAAAACTCGGTATCCTTCACGGCGAAGTCAAATATTCATCCTGTGAAGGCACCCCTTTTAACCGTTTTAAGGTCCGCCCGAAAAAAGAAATTATCACCCTCAAACGCCCCGAAGCCGATCCCAACAGACAGGTCGGAGAATATGTCAGCGCGCAGGACTGGAACGCTCTGCTCGCCGACCCGGAAGTCGTTCTGATCGACACCCGCAACGAGTACGAAACCCGCGTCGGCATTTTCAAAAACGCTCTCGACCCGAAACTCGATGTCTTTACGCAATTCCCCGAATGGGTAGAACAAAACCTCGACCCTGAAAAACATAAGAAAGTCGCGATGTTCTGCACGGGCGGAATCCGCTGCGAAAAAGCCAGCGCCTACATGCTCGCCCACGGTTTCGAAAAGGTCTATCACCTCAAGGGCGGCATTCTGAAATATCTGGAAACAATCCCGGCGCAAGAAAGCCTGTGGGAAGGCGAATGCTTCGTCTTCGATAAACGCGTCTCCGTCGGCCACGGTCTGGATCAGGGCCGCTGGGACATCTGCCACGGTTGCCGTGAACCGCTCTCGCAGGACGATCTGAAAAGCGCCGCTTATGAAAAGGGCGTATCCTGCCCGCACTGCATCGGGGAATTGACCGAAGAGCGCGCAAAACGCCTGCGCGAACGCCAAAGCTACTACAATTCACGCCACAACGGAGAACGTCACGGAGAACAGCAAGACCATGGAGAGAGTCACTAAGCATCTGAAAATTTTCGGTCATGTGCAGGGAGTCGGTTACCGCGCATGGGCCGTTCAAAACGCAACACAGATTGGCCTGAGAGGATGGGTCCGCAACCGCTCGAATGGAAGCGTCGAGGCCGTTGTGACCGGAGACGAGGACGCGGTGCAGAAATTCATTTCCGCCTGCTACGAAGGCCCGCGCGCATCGAAAGTCGAAACGATCAGCGTTTCTGACGGACTCGACGAACTGCTCTCTAGCTTCGAACAACGCGAAACATCTTAAGGCTTATTTCTGCGAAGGCTCCGGCGGCTCCTCGTCAAAGGAGTAATCGGGAATCATGTCGCCGTCCAGGTCGATATCCCCGTTTGGAAACACGAGATAACCAAAATCATCGGTCTTCTCGACCCCGGTTTCAGAATGATCCTGCAGGCTGCCGGCCGGACCGGAGGGCTGCTCGGAACCCGAAGGATAAGACGATGGCCCGGGCATGGTCCCGTGCACCATATCTTTCCATGGGTGATCGCCATGGGGAGGCGGGAAAGGCGGTCTGGGCCCGGAAGACTTGTACATGATCTTGCCGTAACCTTGAATAAAACGGACGAACTTGTCGGTAAATTTAACGCGGTCGTCTTTCGGCAACTGCCCGGCAAGGCTCTTGAGCAAGGCAAAACGCTGGGTCGTCATTTTCTCCATCGTGTCTTTCATTTTAAGGGTCGCAGAATCGAACGCCTCCTCATCGAACTGCTCGCCGCTCACAGCCGCCATCATCTCGGCCTTGACCCCGCGCATCTCCTCGATCAGCGGCAAAAATCCTTTGCGCTCGTCATTAAAGGCCTGCCGGATAAGATCCGCCGATCCCCCGGAAAGAGACTCCGTATAGGGCTGCGGCGGCCATCCATGGTGCCAGCGCTTGGCGGAATGCCCGATGATAAGTCCGGCCAGAAGCAGGTTCACCAGAACCGAAAGCGTAAACAGGATTTTCATTTTCTTACTCATAAAAGCGCCTCCAGATCCGTACCGTCGGACACAACCAGTTCATAGCTTGGCCTGTCCTGATCGGTATCGGAAAGATCAAAATCAAATTTGGTTCCGGCCAATATACCCAACAGCAGAACAAGGCTCATAACCAGCGCAGGCTGAGGCAAAGCAAACCCGTCCCAGAAATCTGCCCACCAGCCCTTGAAGCTGAAGGATGATTTTTCGATCGTCTGCGCTCCCGCCTGCGGGTGCTTCATCGCCGCATCGATAATGCGCGCCGACAAATGGCGGCGCATCTCTGGAACATGCCGTTGTTGGAGCAATGCATCGATTGTCATGTCTTCACCCATATCGCTTATCCTTCACTTCATATCCCATCCGCGCCATCTCGTCCCTGAGCGCCGTCTTCGCGCGCATTAAAAGAGATTCCAGCGCCTTCACTCCGACCCCCAGAATATCCGCAGCATCCTTGTTGCTCAGCCCTTCATAAAAACACAGGTTCAGCGCCGCCTTTTGCCGCTCGGGAAGAGATTGAATAGCCCGTTCCAGATCAGCCTGCATGCTGCCCGCCTCCAGCTGATCCAGCGCATCGGGCGCACCGTCGCTCAGCGTTTCGGGCACTTCCGCCTGCGGCTTCCTTTTCCGCAGATGATCCAGCGCCTGGTTCGTCACAACCCGGTAAAACCAGGTCGAGAATTTCGCGCCATTTTCCGGATCCCAGCTATGCGGGTTCTTCCACAACTTGATAAAAGCCTCCTGCACGATATCCTCCGCTTCCTGTTGATGGCCGCACATCCTGAATGCAGCCGCGTAAAACATCCGCGAATGGCGGTTCACAAGCGACGCGAAAGCCTTATGGTCGCCCTCGCGGACGCGCACCATAAGGCTTTCATCGCTCTCTTTCACATCATCCGGCTTGATCGCCATGGGTGCGCTGCTCTGATGGTCCCCCGAAAGACTGCCGGATTATTCGGCAGAACCTTCCCCGTCAGGTGCACCGTCATCCATCGGAGGGGCGCCGTCAGGTCCGCCTTGGCCGAAACCTTCCTTACGCTTGTCCTTGTTTTCCATCCACTTCTTATGCATGGCTTCGCCGTGAGCCTTGGCCTCTTCCTTGGTCACCTTGCCATCGCCATCCGCGTCCATAGCCTTGAAGCGCTCCTCGTTGGATTGCTGGAACTCCTCAAGAGAAATCGTTCCGTCGCCGTCCTTGTCGTTCTTCTCGAACATCTTCTCGAGCATCTTTTCATGACGCGGACCTTTCTTCATATGACGCGGTCCGTCACCGCCCTCGCCGGGACCTGCAAACGCGCTGCCGGCCGTCATAACGAGCGCCAAAGCGCTCAACATCAACAGTTTTTTCATGGATCGTACCCTTTCATTGGAACTGTGTTATTCATCTTACGCAACAGGAAAACAAACCCTTCGCGCCTTCGGCAAAGGGCGGCTTAAGAATACAAGGCAGGAAAAAAGAAAGCAAAGCCTTAATAAGACAGGGATTTTTATCCGTTTTTCAGGTCCAGAACGATCCGGGTGATCCCCTTCGCGTCTGTTCCGAACGAAACAGCCTGCAAAAGCTTGGTATCCTTCTTCAGGCTCAGCTCGATCCGGGTCGCGCCGTCACTGAGGGGCTGCACACGGTAACCGCTGACAATAGAAAGCGCATGAAACTGCACATGCTCATCTGCGGACCACTCCGCATTCTGCAAATCGACGACCAGCACCTTCCGCGCATGATCCAGCTTGGCATCGAACCGCGCATCCCCGCTGATATCAAAAACGATACGGGTTTTCCCGGAATGCTCGCCGCTGCGGACCTTGATCACGTCCCCCCGTCCGGGCGAACCGGGCGAAGAAACCTCGGCATTCAGGGGCTTGAGATTAACCGCCATGAAAGACGTCTTGGGACGGGGAATGGGAATTTTGGAACCGCCGAGATCGTCGCTGTCACGACTCTTCGCCACGGCGGGCTTCTTGGCCGGAACGACGGGAGCAACCGGAACCGCATGAGAATTTAACCCCGCGGCAGGTTCGATCGAAGCAATCTGCTCTGGTCGTCTGTCCTCATAAACGGGCTTGTGCACGGGAACCACAACGGGTGAAAGCGGTGCCCGGGACTCTTCGGCACGAACAGGCTTGCTGGTCATAGCCACCTCTACGGCCCCCTGATCGGCCTTGGAGGGCTTCCGGGCCGGAACAACGGTGGAAGCCTCCAGCACCGCCTTCATCGGGTCCGCAGGCTCCGGCTCGAAAGTAATAACGCTCTCGGTAACCCGCTCGGGAACGGTCTGCGGTACGGTGATGGCGGACGCCAGTTTCGTGTCCTTCATATCGCCTTTCTGGATTTTAAGGACCCGAAAGCGGTTATCCTTTTCCGGCGCAAGATCGGGATCGAAACGTGGAGCCAGCGAAGCGGACTTCGTTTTCCGCGATGTATCGACATGCTCCCGGGCCTTCAGATGCTCGGAGGACGGATCAGGCTCTTCGGGCGTCTGCTCGATAATATTCATATTGCCGTCAGCTTCCAGCAAATCTTCAGGAGAAATCCCGGCCTCTCCCCCCCGGTGATCGAGGATCGCCGTAACATCGGCCAGAACCTCTGACGGGCTTTCCGAAAGGGAAGTATGCGAAGAACCGGAAACCTGACCGGATTTTTGAAAACCCGCGCTGGTGGTCTGGCAGGCAGTCAGACACAGAACGCACACGGCCAGCCCCGCATAAAAAGGCCGGGTGAGTGAGAATCGAAGAGGAATCTCTACACGCATAACAAATCGTACTCAGGTCAAGAAGTTAAAGGTAGGAACCAGAAGACGTCCGGTCAACGGGAGTGCCGTGCGGCAACAAAAATTATCCACACCCCCTTTCATATCATATTTCTTGATCGAAGACACGCAAACTGCAAACCCTGTTCCCTTTTCCGGTCCGTCTTAATAGATTGGGAAGGTAACACCTGCGAACGCACCCGATGAGCAAACAGTTTTTTTTCACAGGAGAAGAGTTAAAACGCGGCCTGATCGGCACGCTGGAGATCGCCTGTTTCCTCAAACACGGCGTCGCCCGCTTTGCGAAAACGACCGATGAAGTCATGCGCTCCTTCTGGATCGTGCTGTTGACCTTTCCGCTGAATTGCAGCTCGGTCCTCTTTTTGAGTACACAAAGCGACGGCATGAGCGACTTACCCGCCCCGGAACTGATCTATCTGGAGGCGGTGCGCGTTGTCTTTGTAACGCTCTTCAATGTTCTGGCGGTCTATACCCTGTGCATTATTCATAAACGGCTTGAATATTTTCCGCGCTGTCTTGCGGGAATGAACTGGCTCGGCATCATCCCGGCGATCGTTGAAACACCCATACATATTATGGCCTGGACGGGAGCGCATACTCTGGACGAGATCGCCCCCCTTGAAATGATATTCCTTGTCTACACCCTCTCCATGTCCGGCTTTTTTATCATGCACAGCCTGAATATCCGCTGGCCGATGGCCGCCTACGTGGTTTTTCTCATAACGTGTGTCGAAGAGATTACTCGGCTGACTTTCTTTTAGAAACGAATGGCCCCTCACGAAGGCTTTTCAGGATGCGGACATATCGCTCCGGCTTATAGGAAAGGGCCATGTGCGAAAACAGCATCGCGATCCACACATAGGCCAGCACATACTGCGGAACCCCGCACAATATGCCCAGATAACCGATCGCGCTCATCAAAAATACGATGGAAAGGATAAACCTGCTCGCCTGCCCCGGCGTGAACCCGGCATCGAGAAAATGATGATGCAGGTGCCCCCGGTCGGCGGTAAAGGGATGCTTGCCCTCGCGCACCCGCCGGTAAAACTGCGCGCATTCGTCAAAGACCGGAAGCCCGATAATCCACGCCACCGAGATCGGCAGCATCGTCGGTCCCGGAAACTCGGCAATCTTGATCGCATACCACCCCATCAGCAACCCCAGGCAAAGGCTCCCGCAATCGCCGAGAAAAACCGAGGCTTTCCTCCGCCAGGGTGTTCGCAGGTTATAGATCAGAAACCCCGCCATCGCCGCAGCCGCCATCGCCGGACCGGGCAGCAAGGCGGCATCCGGCTTAATAAGACAGGCAAGCAGAAACCAGAAAAAACTGAGAAACCCGATCCCCCCGGCCAGCCCGTCCAGCCCGTCGATCAGGTTCATCCCGTTGATGAACAGCACCATCGCGATAATCGAAAAGGGAACGGTAAAAAGATCCAGCCAGATTCCCCCGAATCCGAACAGATTGCCAAGAGTATGAACCTGCGCCCCGCCGGGAATAACAACCACGCACGCCGCCACGATCTGCGCCCCGAACTTGATCCACGGCTGGATCGGCCTGAAGTCGTCCGCAACCCCGACCGCCATCAGCAGGACCAGCCCCTCGATCAGCGGCCAGTGCCCGTGCGCTCCGAATCCGGAAAGAACGAACACGAGGATAAAAACCGGAAAAACGACCAGCCCCCCGATCGGCGGAACCGGGATGTCATGGACCTTTCGGCCTCCCGGCGCGTCGACGAAACCCGAACGCACCGCCAGCCGGATAGCCAAAGGCATAAAAACGGCAACAAGGACAAAAGCAATAATCGCGGCGAGAAGCGAAGACAAAAAGACGAACCCCCTCTCGGTGCTCGGGAAAACGAATACAGGCCGGCATGATCAGCCAGCCTGTGCCCTAATTAAAGCAAGCAGGATCGGAAATCCAGAAAGAAAAACCGTGAAGGAACAGCAGGAAAAATCAGCAGATCAGCTTGTGAATATGCCGACCAGCCCTTCATAAAGGGCCGCGACATCATCCCCCAGCGTATAAACGACAACGACAATAGCAATCGAAATACCCGTAGCAATCAGGCTGTATTCGATAGCCGTGGCTCCCTCTTCGCCGCAAAGATATTGTGAAATAAGGTCGCGCATAGCTTTTTCCGTACGATAGTTACCCAAATTACAGGATGCCCGGAAAACGGTAAGATTTCGTAAAGAAACGGAGAACACGGAAGAAGAAGGATAAAATTCCTACCCTGAATCTCAAACCAGCCGTTTTTATAAGAAAACTTATGCACAAATCCAGTTTTCTCGAAAAACCTTTCTGTACACCGAACGACTGAATCGATGATAATGAACATACACATGTAATCGAGACAGGAGTCTCGAAAGTGGCCTAGGAAAGGTTTATCACTATGTCTTCCGATGTAGTTCTTACGGCGGCGTTGCGAAATAATCTTCTCTCGCTGCAAAACACCCAAAGCCTGATCGATAAAACCCAGCTTCGTCTCGCGACGGGACTGAAGGTCAACTCCGCACTGGACAATGCGCAGAACTTCTTTGCCGCGCAAAGTCTGCATAACCGTGCGGGCGACCTGGGCCGTCTGCTGGACGGGATCGGACAGTCGATCCAGACGATCAAGGCCGCGGATAACGCGGTTTCTTCGCTGCTGACTCTGATCGAGCAGGCTGACTCTGTGGCCACCCAGGCCCGCGACGCGCTGGCCGGCGGTTCATCCGAAGCCAAGGTAACCGGGACCCGCGACCTCTCCGGCGTGACCAACGTTACCGCGGTGAACGGGATCGCCAACGGCGATACGATCGTAATTTCGGTCACGGACCCCGATTCCACCACGGCGGGCGCTCTTGTCGACTTCGACACCGGCAACGCCGGTCAGCAGGATCTGACGATCACGTTCAACACGAACGACTCGATCGACCAGATCATTGCCGAGATCAACGACAACAACAACCTGACCGAGCGTAAGGTTGAGGCGCGTCTTGACGATAGCGGCAATCTGGAGATCAAGTCGCTGAACGGCGGCGATGTCCGGATCAACTTCGTCACGGCGGCCGCGACCGATGCGGC
>JAGRIJ010000033.1 GCA_020443295.1 Alphaproteobacteria bacterium
CGCTGGCGCGAGATACACCAGTCGGGGCGGTTTTCGATCATCGCGGTGATGCGGGCCTCGCCCTTTCCGGGGACCCATTTGGTTTCGCGGATGGCGTTTAAAGCTGTTTCGCGCAGGCCGAGTTCATTATCCATCGCAATAAACCATTGCGGGGTTGCGCGGAAAATAACGGGTGCTTTCGAGCGCCAGCTATGCGGATATTCGTGCTTGATCGAGCCCTTGGCGACCAGCATTCCGGCTTCGTCCAGCGCCTTGATCGGGGCGAAGTTGCCCTGCCCCATCTTGCCGTTTTGATCGTAAATTTCGAGGCCCGCGAACAACGGCACGTGCGGGCGGAAGCGTCCGTCGTCGGTGACGTTGTCGGTGATTTCGAGGCCGTTGGCCCGACCGAGGTTAAAGTCGTCCGCGCCGTGCGAGGGAGCGATGTGGACGAAGCCCGTTCCGGCGTCGGCGGTTACGAAATCGCCCGCCAACAACGGGACAATAAACTCATAACCTTTGCCGTTTAAAGGATGCTTGCAGCGCGTTCCCTCTAGAGCTTTTCCTTTAAAGGTATGTACACATTCCCATTCCGAGATTTTGGCTGATTTTTTAACATCTTCAGCAAGACTAAGAGCAATAACCAACTTATCGTCTCTATTCGGTTGCGCCTTGCTGCCCTCTTCGACTCTGTCGACAACGAAAAGGCCATATTCAATTTCCTCACCGTAAGCGATCCCGCGGTTGGAAGGCAAAGTCCAAGGGGTTGTTGTCCAAATAAGAATATTTTTTCCGCCTTCCAGTTCCTTGATCTTGGAAGACAAGATCGGGAACTTCACCCAGACGGTGATGGATTTGTGTTCGGCGTATTCGATCTCCGCCTCCGCCAGCGCGGTTTTCTCCACGGTCGACCACATGACGGGCTTGAGGCCTTTATAAAGGCCGCCGTTGAGCGCAAATTTATGGATTTCCCTGGCGATTGATGCTTCGGAGGGCAGGTTCATCGTCAGGTACGGGTCTTCCCAATCGCCGGTCACGCCCAATCTCTGGAACTGCTTGCTTTGCGTATCGACCCAGTGGCGGGCGAATTTGCGGCATTCCTCGCGGAAGGTCAGGATATCGACGTCATCCTTATTCTTGCCGGAGTCGCGGTATCGCTCCTCGATCTTCCATTCGATGGGCAGGCCGTGGCAATCCCACCCCGGCACGTACGGCGCATCGTAACCCAGCATAGCGAAGGATTTGACCACCACATCCTTCAGGATTTTATTCACCGCGTGGCCGATATGGATGTTGCCGTTCGCGTAGGGCGGGCCGTCGTGGAGGATATATTTCTCTTTACCCTTCGCGGCTTCGCGCATTTTGTTATAGAGGCCGATCCTGTTCCAGTGCGCGAGAATTTCCGGCTCTTTCTGCGGCAAGCCCGCGCGCATGGGGAAATCGGTCTTCGGCAGGAAGACGGTCTGGCGGTAGAGGTCTTCTTTTTTCTTATCGTTATTCCGGTCGTTCTGGTCAGTCATAATTCTTATCGCGCTCCTTTGAACGCCTTGTAATCTAGTCCTTTTTGCTGAAAGTACAAGGTGGCTTTCGCTCTAAAATCAGGCAAAAGCGGGAATTCCCGGTCTCAGGCCCTTAACCCCCGAGCCGGGCCGATAATTCGCATGATGTGCGTCCGGCGCGTTTTCATGAGTGCTAATATGGCTGTAAGACTTATAAATATCAAGCTTTTGGGCAAAAAGGATCAATAACCGTTGATTGAGATCAAATCTTTGTCGGCCAGCTTTTTCCACCATTTGGTTGACTCAACTTCATCTTTGCTAAAGCCGTACACGCCTTTCGCATAAGCCTCCGCAATAAATCTGATCGCTCCCTCAAATTTAAGCTCAGCCGATTTTCGAATGAAATCAATGCCTTTCTCCTTGTCTTGAACCAGCCCTGTCCCACCATAAAGATTTAAGCCGTGGCACCACATCGCGTAGGCATGCCCTGCTTCCGCAGCCTCCTTGAAAAGCGCCGATGCTTCCTCCCGCGTCTTGTTTTCATCCAGTTCACAAGCCAGTCGAAATTTTGCTTCTATGCTTCCGGCTTCGGCCGCCTCTCGCAATAAAGAGAGAAATAAGCGGTCAAGCTCTTCATCTGAGTATTTGCTTGGGTCGTAGGGTCTGAAAAGGTTCAGGTACAAAGCTTCAGGAACCTTGCGCTCAACGAAAGGGGCCAACAGCATCAAGGCCCTTTCCCGCATTTTTTTGCATAAATGATAATCCGCGCAATACTCTGCTGCCTTAAGCAATGCTTTGGCTTCATCCATAATGCTCTGATCAGGTCTTTCAAAATTTTCTTCAGACATAAAAAAACCGCATAAAATACTAGAATTTGTCTAGCTTAAGTTAAGGTTGTGCAGCTGACAAGAAATCATAAAAAGAAAGGCAAGGATTCCCTTGGAATCCCTGCCTTTAATCTCAAGTTGGTAAGAGGAGTGTGTTATTCGTTTCTAAACCGTACTCCGCTTATTCCAACTTCTGTTCGTTAACCCATCTGTACGGCTACAGCCGGCTCTGAACTTATTCCCTTTTGTTCTTCGTGCTCGCCTTCGCCCATCTGACGAACTCTTGTTTTCACTTCGCGGCGGCGGTCTTTTTTGTCCGCCTGCTCGCCCCAGAGAGCTTCATTTGTACCCTGTTGAAGGCGGGTTATGTTTGAATCTGCAAATGCCTTTTCCAGATCGTCTTCGCGCCAGCCCATCTGAGAGCCGTTTGCAGGAGAGCCGGAAAGCGCCTTTTCATTATCGCCCATCTGATACGTCATGACCTTCACCTTTTCTTCGCTTACATCTGGATTTGTTGCTGCATCGCCTGCAGAGCCTTGATGCGCTCTAACTCAGTGTCCTGTCTCTGCTGCTGCTGAACGGGCCACTCCCGTGCGGCATCTGTTTGATTCTCGCCTGCGAATTCGGTCGTTAGGACCGCTTCATCCTTTTTGGTCTCTGTAGTATCGTACATTGCTTAACTCACCGCTTTAACTCATTCAAAAAGCCCGGGAAACAGGGGCTTATACGGGCCGGGTTATACGCCCGCCCCCCGAAAATGGCACGTGTTTTTTTTGCATGGCTGACATGCGCGAGGCTCATTATGCCGTGATTTTTCCACGTGCCCTTATTGTATATTCAGGAGCCAGATCATGGCCGGGATATAGACCAGCGCGAAAACCGTGCTGACGAGGATGGTGGTGGCCGCTTTTTCAGGTTTCAGGTTCATCTGGGCGGCAAAAGCGGCGATATTGGCCGCCGGGGGGACCAGCGACATGATGAGGATCAGGTTATGGATGTCCTGCGGATACCAGCCCAGCACGGCATTGTCGAAGGCGATAAACGCATAGATCAGGGCCGGCCATGCGACGAATTTTCCCAGGAAAACCAATGCCATAAAGCGCGGTCCGAAGACGAGTTTGTTGATATTTGCCAGCGCCGCACCGACAATCATCATACCCAGCACGACGTATGCGCCCTTGAAATAGGCCCAGTAGGTCTCGAAGAGTTCGGGCGGTTTGTAGCCGAGGCCGTTGGCGATAAATCCGGCGGTGATCGCGTAAAGGGCGGGAAACTTCGCGAGTTTTTTCAGGCTGGTTTTTACATCGAAGGCGCCGCGCGCCGCGAGGTAATAACCGAAGGTCGCCTCGTAGACCGAGCCGCCAAGCATCATGAAGATATATACCGCGGTCTGTTGTTCATCGAAAAAGAGGAAAACCAGCGGCAGGCCGAAATAGCCGGTATTACCCATCGAGCAGCACATGGCCATGAGGTTGGCCGTGTTATCGCCGTAAACCTTCTTGCCGACCGCCAGAAAGACCAGACCCGTAATGATGCTGACCAAAAAGATAATCAGGGGCAGCATGATATAGCTAGCCTGAAATTCCAGTTTCACAACGAAACCAAAAACAACGATGGGCATGAACATGAAAATCGCCAGGGACGCGAGGCTTTGGCGGTCAACTTTCAGGTAGCGCGCGGCAATAAACCCCATGCCGATCAGGATATAGAGCGGCAGCAGGTTTACAAGCAAAGAGAAGAAAACACTCATCGTTCGGCCTCAAATAACAAAGTCTAGCCTTAGCAGGTTCTTACGCGCTTTTGCAGAGGTAATTTGGCGTTTTTTAGCTGCCACACCGAAGTTTTAGCCTGTAAACCTGACAGTTATTAAGCCGCTGATTTAAAATGATATCCCTTGTTATAAAGGCGTATTTTCTATGCACCTGGCGCGAAATATGTTTTTATCTGCGTGAACGAACACCTAAAAGCGGGTGCGGGCCTGTGATATGAAAGAGTTACTGCGATCCCTTCAGCAACGGTTTCTTGCGGGCTGGCTCAGAGACGAGTTTTCCGAGCCCGTCGGAGAGCCCGACTGGGAAAAGAAAATTGAAGAGCGGGCCCGGCGATACCATGATGTGATGCTTGAGCGGATTGCCCGGTTTTCAGAACAGAATAAAGGGTTTATCCAAGTCCCTGATACCCTCTATCATTCCAGTGTCTACAGCAACCTCCCTTTTCTGGATCCTGAAATCGGGCAAGGTCTTGGCGTGTGGTTTCAGGACGATCTTAGCAGCGCCGCCGAGATCGGCGTATTTCGTTGTCTTGATCCCCTGACCGGCACACCCTATCCAAATACCTGTCCCAGTATTTATGAAGCCACCTTAAATGTGAAAAGCTTCGCAATCTTTCCCGATGAGGGCGCGTTGTATCAGATGGCCATTCAGGAGCCTGAAGATGACGACGATCTTAAATTCAAGCCCCAGGAATTTTATGATCTTCACAATATCCGGCGCGCCCTTGTGGGCGCCGGGTATGACGGTATTTATCTCTTGAGAGAAGAAACATTTTCGGCCCTCGATTCTCAGGCCATTACAATTATCCGGGAGCACGATCCTTATGAAATCTATAATCGGGACTCCGGTCCGCAGGATTTTAGCATAACCGCCGAGCCCGGCGAGTTTATTCCAGAATAAACCCGGCTCTTTATTTGCTTGTTTTTAACAGAGCTTTTGCCTGAGCGCAGTCTTTTTCCATCTGGGCGATGAGATCCTGAACGTTGGCGAATTTTGCCTCGCTGCGCAGGCGGGCGACGGGTTGTACGTGGAGCGTTTTGCCATAGATTTCGCGGTCAAAATCAAAAATGAAAGTTTCGACCTGCGCCGTGTGGATTTCGAACATCGGGCGGATCCCGATATTCACGGCAGCAAGCCGCCATTGCTCTTCGCCTTCCATGCGGGCGTACGCCGCGTAAACGCCGTAGGCCGGATGAAGGGTTTCGCCGAGCGCCATATTCGCCGTGGGGTAGCCGAGTTCGCGCCCGCGCTGGTCTCCCCTGACGATTTCGCCGCGAATTTCCCACTCCCAGCCCAGAAGCGCGTTGGCCTTGTCGATTTCCCCGCGGCGCAAATGCTGGCGGATGCGGCTGGAAGAGATTTCCTGACCGTCCTGCGCCCTGATTTCCTCTATCACGGTGACGGCGATGCCGGATTTTTCGATCATGTCGGGGGTACCTTTGCGCATCTGTCCGAAACGGAAGTCGAAGCCGACGATGACATGCTTTGCGTTTAATTCCCGCTTTAAAATAATTTCGATAAAATCTTCCGCGCTCATGCTGGCCAGATCCCAGTTGAACGGTTTGCAAAAGAGATCCTCTACCCCCTCTTTTTCCAGACGCTCCGCCTTGAGTTCCAGAGGCGTGATGCGGCAGGGCGGCTCGTCGGGGCGGAAGAGTTCGCGCGGGTGCGGCTCGAAGGTCAGAACGGCAAGCGGCAGGCCCTGCCCCCCTGCAACGCCTGACGCTCGTTGCAGGAGCGCGCGATGCCCCCTGTGAACGCCATCGAAATTGCCGATAACGACCGCCGCGTTTTTCGCGTTTTCGGGAATGTCCTTTTTATCCAGTTTGAAACGCCGCATACGCGTTTTCCTTTACCGCAAAATCACTCGTTAGAAAGTCATAAAGCAAAAATCCAGCAAAAACGACTCCCCTTACAGGGAAAAAAATTGTAACCAAGATTCTGGCCTGTTCGAATCGGACCAAAATAATTTTTCTGAAAACCAGTCAAAAAAACAGTCAAAGGGTCACTCATGAAAAATAAAAAAACACTCAGTCCTTTTCTGACCGGAGCGGTTGCCGCAGCGGCCATGGGGCTGACACAGGGCGCTTCCGCCATGGGCATGAGCGGCGACAAGGAAAAATGCTACGGCGTGGTTAAAGCCGGGAAAAATGATTGCGGCAGTGCCGATAAGGCTCACAGCTGCGCCGGACATGCCGGTGTCGATCGCAGCGGTCAAGAATGGATCGGCCTGCCCAAAGGGGTCTGCGAGAGGCTGGCCGGAGGATCCCTTGAGCCCGTCGCCCCGGCTTTGGAAGAAACTCCCGTTGAAGACGCCCCTGCAGAGGTTATGCCCCCGAAAGAAGACCATGAAGAGTAAGGCTACTTTTCACCGACATACGATTTAGATGGCGGCGCCTCCCTCATATCATGCGCCGCCTTCTTAGCCCCGTGCCCGCCGGCTGTCCCGCGTGACGACCCGGCGGGCATTGGTTTAAGGGCCGTGTCTTAGCCAGATATTCCCGGGCAGCCCCCGATCCCCGGATGGAAATCCGCCCGGAAAATTCGTTCGGAGGGGAAGTTGTGCTGAAAAAGCTTGATCTCAGAGCATAAATATTTACCCTGAAGGCTTCACAGGATATCAGGCTGGATTTCAAGGAGCCGAAGGTGCTTGGCAAATCGTCGAAAAAAGAAAAAGAAGACACGGTCGATTTACGCGATCCCGAAGAAATCCGCAAAGAGGAAAAGCGGGCCCGGATCAGGGCGCGTATTCGCGCTTTTCATCGCCAGCAACTCAGAAAAAAGGTTAAATATGTTTATCTTGCCCTTGCGGTTTTCCTGACGGACCAGCTGAGCAAATGGTACGTCATGGAGTATGTTATCCGGCCCAGAACCCACAATGGCGGGGAAAGCATGGGGTTTTTCGACTGGTACATTCATACGCCTTATGTCCTGAGATTTCCCGCAGCACTCAAGGTTCTGCCCTTTTTCAATGTGGTCATGGTCTGGAATTACGGAATCAGTTTCGGGCTACTGGGGAGTTTCAGCAAGTTCGGCTATATCATCCTGATCGTTATCGCACTTGCGATCATCGCGCTGTTCTGCCTGTGGATGTACGAGGCGAAGACACGCGAATATATGATCCCCTATGCCCTTGTCATCGGCGGAGCGCTCGGAAACGTGATTGACCGGTTCCGGTTTCAGGCTGTCATGGATTTTCTGGATTTCCATTCCAACGGGGTGCATTTCTGGGCTTTCAATGTCGCGGATATGGCTGTCGTGACCGGAGTTGTGTCGATTATCGGCATTTCACAATACAAGACGACCAACCGTAAAAAACGATACCGAAAAAATTATAAAGAACGGCAAAAAAAGGTTTATCGTTACGGTAACGTTGGACGGTAAGAGTTTGTGGTGTATATAGAGGGCGTGTTGAGTTAACGATGATCTTTCGGTCCCCGGAGACATTTTCACGAGTGAAATATATGAGACAATCCCAAAAAAACTCTCCTGTTTTTGTTCTGGCTCTGTGCGCGAGTCTTGTGCCCCTCCTGTGCGGCTGCAGCAATGTGCGGAATACCCTGGGGCTTAACAAGGATGCGCCGGATGAATTCGCTGTCGTGCGCCGCGCGCCGCTTGAAATTCCGCCGGGGCTGACCGCCGCCGCCCTTCCACCGCCGCGTCCGGGCATGCAGCGTCCGCAGGAATCCACGCCTTCCGAAGAGGCCCGCGAAGCCCTGATCGGCAGTGAAGACAGCGAGGGCAGCTTTTCCAAGGAGCCGAGCGCGTCCGAGGATCTTCTGTTGCAAAAGACGCATGCGACCGACACCGATCCTGCTATTCGGCGCACGATCGATCAGGAAACAGCCGAACTTAAAGACCGCAACAAGCCCGTTATCAAGAAGCTTACAGGCCTCGGCAACAGCGATGAGGACAGTTCCGCCACCGTTGTTGACGCCAAAAAGGAATATGAGCGTCTGAAGAAAAACGAGGCTGCGGGCAAACCCGCGACAGAGGGCGAGACCCCCTATATTGACGAATAGGATTTTAAGGTTATATTATAACAATTATCAGCGCTTCATCATCCACGATCAACGGTTATGAATAAAAGTTACGTATTCCTTTTCCTTGTTTTTTCATGGTTTACCGCTTTACCGGCTCTTGCGTCGGGAAGGGCTTTTGCAAAAGAACCCCTGAGCGGCCAAAAAGTATCAACGGAAAAGGTTTTCAATGCCAAAACCTTTACGCTTGATAACGGACTTCTGGGGGTTGTGGTCGAAAATCACAGCGTGCCGGTCGTTACGCACATGATCTGGTACAAGGTGGGAGCGGCGGATGAAACGCCCGGAAAATCCGGGATCGCGCATTTTCTTGAGCACCTGATGTTCAAAGGCCAGTCCTATCCGGGGCTTGGCAAGCTGGGTCCGGGAGATTTTTCGAAGATCATCCGGTCATTGGGCGGAAACGACAACGCTTTTACCTCGCAGGATTATACGGCCTTTTTCCAGACGATCGCTTCCAAACATCTTGAGACCGTCATGCGGATGGAAGCCGGACGGATGCGCGGCCTTAATCTTCCAAAAGATGTCGTCGATGCCGAACGGCTTGTGATTCTGGAAGAACGGCGCCAGCGGATTGACAATGATCCGCGCGCGCGTTTTGACGAGCAGATGAACGAAGCCCTGTTCCCCAATCATCCTTACGGAACGCCGATTATCGGCTGGTTTCACGAAATGGAGGGACTGACATGGGAAGATGCGACGTCCTACTATAAGCGCTGGTACGCCCCGAATAACGCCATTCTCGTGGTTTCCGGGGACGTCACGGTCGATGAGGTCAAGGCCCTTGCCCAGAAAACCTATGGCCTGATTCCCCGCGTGGATGTCCCTAAACGGGCGCGAACGGTTTCTCCGCCCTTTATCGCCAAGACCAGCGTGAAAATGACCCACCCGGTCGTACAGGAACCTGTCTTCGTACGCGAGTACCGCGTTCCGAGCGCCAGAGAGAATCTGAAAGATTCACTGGCCCTGCAGGTACTCGAGGAGATCATGGACGGCGGGGCGACGTCCCGACTCTACAAGGATCTGGTCGTCGAGAAGAAAGTCGCCAGCTCGGTGAACCTTTCGTATGTTTCTTTTGCGTGGGACGATTCCACCCTTTCGATCAGTGCCGTACCGATGGATGGCCTCACCCCCGAGCAGGCCGAAACGGCGGTTGACGATGAACTGCGCACGCTGATCAAAGACGGCGTTAAAGAAGAGGAGTTGAAGGATGCCGTCCTGCGGCTTCAGGCGCAGGCGATTTACGCCCGTGACAGCGTTACCGGACCGGCCATGGTTGTCGGCTACACGCTTGTAACCGGGTCTTCGCTCGATGAGCTGGAAACATGGCCGCAACTGATTGAGGGCGTAACCGCGCAGCAGGTTCAGGACGTTGCGGCGCGCCTGCTCGATCCCGACAAACCCACACAGACCCCTTACGTGGACGGATATCTGTATCCGCCTGCCAAGGAGGCTGAAGCGGCACCCAAGACACAAGAAACCGGACAGAAGTAAAGCATCACGCCATGAAGACCCGTTATTTTCTTATTCCTGTTATTTTTCTTTTTTGCGCTTTGCCGGTCTTTTCCCTGACCGTTCTTGCCAAGGAACAAGCCTCTTCCGATCAGCCATCCTCCAAGCAGACTTTCATAAAAATCCAAGAGGTGGACAGCGCTTCCGGGCTGAAAGCCTGGCTGGTTGAGGACCATTCGGTTCCGGTTATCTCGATGCAGTTCGGATTCAAGGACGCAGGAAGCAAGCAGGACTCCGCCGATAAGCAGGGTTTATCCCAGCTCGCCTCCAATACCATGGATGAAGGGGCGGGCGACCTGGAAAGCCAGGCGTTTCAGGGTGAGCTGGAAAATCTTTCCATTCATCTTTCGTTCAGTTCGGGGCGCGATCATTTTTCCGGAGAATTAAAGACCCTGACGCGGAATAAAGGCCGCGCGTTTGAACTTCTCAATCTTGCCCTGATGAAGCCACGCTTTGATGCCGAACCGCTTGAGCGGATGCGGGTCGCCAATATCAGCCGGGTCAAAGGATCGATGACGCAGCCAGACTGGATTGCTTCGCGGATTCAAAACGACAAAATTTTCGAAGGGCATCCTTATGCGCTGAACAGCGGGGGAACCCTGACCAGCCTTAAAAAAATTACTGCCGATGATCTGCACACTTTTATGAAACGTCTGGGGCGCAATAATTTGCGCGTTGCCGTAGCGGGCGATATTACCGCCGATGAGTTAAAAGTTGAACTGGATAAGATTTTCGGTTCCCTGCCCCAGGCGACCCTTCCCGAGAGCGCACCTTTTACCGTGACCCATCCGGGGAAAACCTATTTTCATGAGAAAGATATTCCGCAGACCGTGATCGAGATGAGTCAGGGCGGTATCTCCCGGAAAGACCCGGACTACCAGATTGCGCAAGTCATGAATTTTGTTCTCGGCTCTTCCGGTTTCGGTTCGCGCCTGACCGAAGAAGTTCGTGAAAAGCGCGGCCTGACCTACGGGATTTTTACCTATTTTGTGGATTACGAGGATACGCAAGTTCTGCATGTCTCAACCTCTACGGCTACGTCCAACGTCAACGAAGTGATCAAGATCACCCGCGAAGAGTGGAAAAAAATGATCGATACCGCTATTTCGGAGAAGGAGTTGAAAGACGCCAAGAACTACCTGATCGGCGCGCTCCCGCTTTCGCTGACCTCCACCGATAAAATCGCCGGTCTTCTGATTTCCATCCAGATGGATGACCTGCCCATCGATTATCTCGACCAGAGGCAGCAGAAAATAGAGGCCACCACGATTGCAGACGTGCAGAGAGTTGCACAAAGGCTTTTGAAGCCGGAGAGTTTTACCACTATACTGGTCGGCAAGAAGGAAGGAATCGAAGGCGCAGAGATTGTGACGACGCTGCCGAATGTTGAATAGCATGACCCAGAGAAAGGAGCGTGAAGAACTCCACTCCTCTCCCCGCACGTCTCTTGCGGCATGGAAGGCGCTTTTGGACCTAGCCCGCGAAGCCCGGTCTTTTTCAATCCGCGAAGCTTTTGCCTCCGATCCCCGCCGGTTTGACCGGTTTCACGCCCAAGCCTGCGGAATTTTACTCGATTATTCAAAACAGGCAGTGACCCCCGCTGTCATGGGTCAGCTTTTTCAACTTGCCGGCGAATGCGATCTGGCCGGGTGGCGGACGCGAATGTTCGGCGGCGTGGCGATCAACGAATCCGAAAACCGGGCTGTTTTACATACGGCCTTGCGTGCTCCGGCGGGGCAGACCGCGATGGCGGACGGCGTTAATATCTCGCCCCTGATTCATGACACGCTCTCGCGGATGAAGGCATTCTGTGAACAGGTGCATACGGACAAAGCGTTTACGTCAGTCGTCAATATCGGGATCGGGGGATCGGACCTCGGCCCGCATATGGCGAACGAGGCGCTTAAGCCCTTTGCGGATACGGAACTCCGCACTCATTACGTTTCCAACGTGGATGCGGCGCATCTTTACGGAGTTCTTAAAGAGTGCGATCCGGCGCGGACCCTGTTCATCGTGACCTCCAAGACTTTTACGACACAGGAAACCATGACCAATGCGCAGAGCGCAAAACTGTGGCTTCAACAGGAACTTGAGACTGCCGACGTCGCGGAGCATTTTGCAGCCGTAACGCAGAATACGGACAAGGCGGAGGCTTTCGGCATCCGCCGGGACAGGATTTTTCCTATCTGGGACTGGGTGGGCGGACGCTATTCGCTGTGGTCGGCTGTCGGGCTTCCCCTGTGCCTTTCGGTCGGGTACGAGAATTTCAAGGCCCTGCTGGAGGGAGCTCATGCCATGGACCGCCACTTCCTCGAAGCGCCATTCGAGAAAAATCTTCCGGTTCTGCTGGCCCTGACCGGCATGTGGAACCGCACGTTTCTTGAGCATGCGGTGCTGGCGCTTTTGCCCTACAGCCAGCTTCTTCATAAATTTCCATCCTTCATCCAGCAACTGGATATGGAATCCAACGGCAAAAGCGTGGACCGGGACGGGACCCCCGTTCCCTATCCGACCGGGCCGGTTATTTTTGGAGAATCCGGAACCAACGGGCAGCATGCGTTTTACCAATTACTCCATCAAGGGACGACAGTCGTCCCGTGCGAGTTTATTGCCGTCGTTCAATCCGATTATCCTTCCCTAGACCATCAGCCGAAACTTCTCTCGCATGCCATCGGACAAACCAAGGCACTGATGGATGGAAAGGCCGATCCGGACCCCCAAAAACGCTTTGACGGGAACAGACCGTCGAGCACGCTTGTCCTTAGACATCTTGATCCGTATACGCTGGGAGCGCTGGTGGCCCTTTACGAGCATAAAATCTTTACGCAAGGCGTACTCTGGAACCTTAACAGTTTCGATCAGTGGGGGGTGGAATTGGGCAAAAAGATTGCCGGACAGGTTTTACCTTCGCTTTCTTCCGAGGCTCTTTCTGCCGACACGCCCGATCTTGATTCCTCAACAAGAGCGCTGGTTGATGCGGTCAGGTCTTTCTCATGAGCCGAAAGAACGACCCGTCCGCCATTCCCGAACCTCATGCCCTGCCCGTCCTTTACCAAGAGGACTTCAATAAAATTCTCGACAAGCACCTGATGTTCGTCCGCGGACAGCGCGGCGGCGCACGAGCTGTCCTTAAATACCGCAATCTCTCTTATCTCAATTTTCACAACAGCAATCTTTCACAGGCGGATTTCACGGGGTCCTTTTTTCAAGGGGCCGATCTTTCTTTCGGGATATTCAGAAGCGCCTGTTTCTTTGCCTGCGACCTGCGGCACGCCGATATGAGCCGTGCGGATTTTACCCGTTCGGATTTACGGGGATGCTATCTGGCGGGGGCGGATCTGACCGGGGCTGACCTGACGGGAGCGGATCTGCGCGAAGGAAAAATCATGACCAACAGCAGAACCGGAGGGCTTGAAGACCGCAAGAGGCTGGATGCGGGCAACACTGCGAAAACCATTTTTACCGGTGCGAAGATGGTTCATTGCGATCTTTCCGGGGTGATGGCAAAAGCCGCAGATTTTACCGATGCCGATCTGAAAGGCGCCCTGTTCCGCGGCGCACAAATGAGCGGCGCTTCCTTTAAGGGTGCCAATATTTCACGCGGCGACTTTACAGGCGCGGATATTTCGCAGGCCGATATGCGGGGAACCATCCGCACAGGCATCGTGACCTTTGACGCCGATATCCTTGGAATCAATACCAAGGGATCGATTGGCGAGGGCGAAACGGGCGAGCGGCTGGACGCCACGCCTGAAGAGCTGGAACAGATGCTCAAAAATCATACCAGTTGGGTGTCTTCCGCGGGGAAAAAGGGGAAGCGCCTGGATCTTAGCGGTTACGACCTGCGCGATGTTATCAATCTTCACCTCTATCCCTTAACAGCTATCAAGGCGATCGGCGCGAATTTTGTCGGTCAGGAATTGCGGCGCGCGAACATGCAGAGTGCGATTTTCGATAAATCCGATTTCCGCGACTGTAATCTCGAATATGCCGATCTGCGCGGAGCCAGTTTAAAAGAGTCCAAGTTCACACGCGCCAATATGCGCGGTGTCAATCTCAGCGCGCTCGCTTTTAAACGGGATGGCGCCGTCAGGCTCAAACGTCCCGACCTTAGCGGGTCGTCCATGCGGTTTTCGGATCTGCGCAGCGCCAACCTTCAGGATGCGGTGCTGATGGGCGTCGACCTGACCAGCGCAAACCTTACGGGGGCGGATCTGCGCGGGGCAGACCTGACGGGAGCCACGCTTAAAGGCGCCAAGGTGGACGGAGTCCTGCTGGACGGGGCAAAAATCGATTACGGAGCGCTTTAGGCCCAGTTATCCCCCTGACTCACAGGGCTTTCCTCTCAGATTTGTTAACTTTTGTCCCTCTTTCGCGCTAGGTTTTCACTATGCGTATCCGATATCTGCCAGAAACCCTGATTAACCAGATTGCAGCCGGGGAAGTCGTCGAGCGTCCCGCATCCGCGGTCAAAGAGCTGGTCGAGAATTCCATTGATGCCGGCGCGACGCGGATCGACGTTCATATTCGCGGCGGCGGGAAAAGCGCGATCACGATTTCCGATAACGGGGGCGGCATGGACCGCGAGGAGATGATCGCCGCGCTGGACCGTCATGCAACCTCCAAGCTTCCCGATGAGGATCTGCTGAATATCCGCGCGCTGGGGTTCCGCGGGGAAGCGCTGGCCTCGATCGCTGCGGTTTCGCGCGTGACCATCCAGAGCGCGCGGGATGGAGAAAGCTGGGAGATTTCCTGCATTGCCGGCAAGAAAAGCGACGCGGCACCCTCTTCTCATCCGCAGGGCACAAAAATTACGGTCAGCGACCTGTTCTTTTCCACCCCGGCGCGGCTGAAATTCCAGAAGAGCGAGCGGGCGGAGTTCATGGCGATCAAGGATACGATCAGCCGTCTTGCGATGGCTTATCCGTCTATCGGGTTTACGCTGATCCATGACGATAAAACCGTGCTTAAACTTCCCGCCGCCCAATCGCTGACCGACCGGCTTGCTGCTCTTCTTGGCAAGGACTTTGCGGAGAACGCCATGGCAATTAACGCCGAGCGCGAAGGGATCATTCTTTCGGGGTATGCGGGGCTACCGACCTATCACAGGGGCAGCGCACAGTATCAATACCTGTTCGTGAACGGGCGAAGCGTACGGGACAAGCTGCTGGGGGCCTGCGTGCGGGCGGCTTATGCCGATGTGCTGCACCGGGAGCGGCATCCCGTCGTGGCGCTTTTTCTCTCCTGCCCTCCTACGGAGGTTGACGTGAACGTGCATCCGGCCAAGGCGGAGGTACGGTTCCGCGATCCCGGGCTTGTGCGCGGGCTGATGATCGGCGCGATGAAGCAGGCGATCCATGAAGGCGGATTTGCGGCGTCCAGCACCGTTGCCGCGGGCGCGCTTTCGTCCTTTAGGGTCCCGGGCCCTGTTGCAAACAGTCCCGGCCTGCCCCTGCGCCGTAGCGGCGGGAGCGGATTTTCTTCGCCGGCCCTTTACGGTAATCTTGCGGAGCAGAACGACCAGCTCGCGCTGGATCAGGGGTTTTTTCCTTCCGCGCGTGCGGAGGAGATGCATACTCCACGTGCCGGAGAGGCTGAGGCTTTCCCGTTGGGCGCGGCGCGGACTCAGATTCATGAAAATTATATCATTGCGCAAACTGAAGACGGGCTGGTGATTGTAGACCAGCACGCGGCGCACGAACGTCTTGTTTATGAAAAACTTAAAATCCAGATGCTGGAGGGCGGGATTGCCCGGCAGGGATTGCTGACGCCGGAAATCATCACATTGGGGGAGGATCAGGCAGAACAGCTCCTGAACCATGCCGGGAGCCTTGCAAAGCTGGGGCTTGAAATCGAACCTTTCGGCGCAGGAGCTATTGCTGTTCAAGCCGTTCCCGCCCTTTTAGGCGCCAAGGCCGACCTTCGGGGGCTGGTGATGGATATCCTCGATGAAATTTCGGATCAGGACACCTCAGAAACCCTTGATTTACAAATGAATTCCGTTCTTTCGCGCATGGCGTGCCACGGCTCGGTCCGGTCCGGGCGGCGGATGAACGCGGAAGAGATGAACGCGCTTTTGCGCCAAATGGAGGAAACACCGCTTTCAGGGCAGTGCAACCACGGACGCCCTACCTATGTGGCTCTTTCGCTCAAGGACCTTGAAAAACTCTTCGGGCGTACCTAGAAACAATATAGTATGGCTTTTTGGGAAGGTTTTGATGGGTTTGTCTGATCGAAAAGAGCCGATTATCGGCCATTATGTTGCGCTTTTAGCGGCGACTGTTGCGGTGGTGCTGCCTTACGCTTTTATCAGCGTGATGAGCTTTTCCATCCTGCTCTGCCTGGTTATTTTTGCCTATATGCAACGGATGGACAAAGAGCCGGAGAGCCTGATCTGGAATCATATGACCTTTATTATCCGGACGTTCTGGGCTTCGCTTGTCGTTCTGTTCTTTTCGCTGATCCTGTCGCTGACGGTGATGCTTCTGGCTTTTCAGACCGGCCTGATGAGCATTTCTCCCTTAAATCCCTGCATGGCGAGCGAAGATTTTACCCTGTGTACGCCTAATTTTATTGCCGTTAATAAATCCGGATTTATCTTCGTTTCGGTTATTGTCGCCGCTCCGATTCTCCTTTACTTTCTGTTTCGTTTCACGCAAGGTTTGGTGCACGTTTGGAAAGGAAAAACAGTGTGATAATTAAAAGAACTTAAAATTTAACTGTATTAATAGGTTTATCTTAATGAAAAATAACAGTCTTTCCTTTTATGCGGGTGTGTTTCTGGTTTCCGGGATTGTGATGGCCCTTCAAGTGATGCAGTCGAGGATATTCTCGGTTGTTGCTTGGTATCACCTGTCTTTCGTTGTTATCAGCATTGCGATGTTCGGCCTCACTCTCGGCGCCCTTAAAATTTACCGGGGAGATGAAGAGTTTTACCGTAAAAATTTTACTCTTGTGGCACGGCGGCATACGATTGCTTTTGCCTTTTTTATGGTTTTAGGACTTCTTGCCCAAATTTTTATTCCGATCGTGTCCGAGCATGTCAAACGGACACTTATGAATTTACCTGTCGTGGCCGTTATAATCAGCGCCGCCTATTATCACGCCGGAATTGTGATTACCACTTGCCTCACACGCTCGTCTTACCCTGTAGGGCGCGTTTACGGGGTCGATTTGCTTGGCGCCGGCCTCGGATGCCTTTTCGTTCTTTTTTTGATGCAAGAAATTGATACTCCCTCCGCAGTGCTGCTGCTCTCAGGGCTTACCTTTCTGGCTGCTCTCTGTTTTACCATACCGGGTCCTGAGCAAGACAAATTTGTTCTCGGCGGCAACACGTTTAATCTTAAGAAAATGGCTCTATTCGGTTCAGCCTTAATGATATTTCTTTCCTGTGTAAACGTCGCTCTGCCCCGGCCCTTTTTGTATACGCTTTTTTTTAAAGGCGTGATGGTCACGGAAGATCAAATAGATTATGAAGCTTGGAACTCTATCTCCCGCGTGGTCATCACTCAGGAAAAAAAGAATACAACTCCTTATCTTTGGGGAGCTTCTCCGGTCTTTCCCAAAGAAGAATACAAAGCCACCTACAAGGAATTGGTTATTGACGGAGACGCCTCTACTCCTGTGACCCATTTCGATGGCGATTTTTCTAAATTGGGGTATCTTGAATACGATGTCACCAACATCGCTTACAGCCTTCCGAATCTTAAAACTGCCGCGATTATCGGCGTTGGAGGTGGTCGGGATTTGCTCTCGGCCAAATATTTCGGGCTTGAAAAAGTCTGGGCGATGGATGTGAATCCCGTTCAGGTCAGTGTTTTAACCACTGACCCCTATTACAAAGAGTATACCGGTCTCTACAAGTTACCCGGCGTTTCCATCTTTACTCAGGAAGCGCGCAGTTGGTTCAGACAGAATACCAAGAAGTTTGATGTTATTCAGATGAGCCTGATCGATACGTGGGCTTCCACAGGTGCGGGTGCTTTTGCTCTTTCTGAAAACGGTCTTTATACGGTCGAAGCTTGGCAAAGCTTTATCCATGATCTTAGCGATAACGGCGTTTTTACCGTCAGCCGCTGGGCAAAAGATACTGAGTCAGAGTTTTCCCGCACGCTTTCAGTGGCTATGACCGCCCTCTTCCGGGAGGGGATCACCGATGTACGCCAGCATATCGCCGTCATTCACAGCCGCCTTATTTCCACTTTGCTGGTTACCCGGAAACCGTTAACGCCCGAACAAATTGCCGCCATACGCAAGAGAAGCACGGAGAAGCAATTTGAAATCGTGATGTTACCTGACCGGCCTTTGCCGGGAGGAACGCTGGGAGCCATTGCCAAGGCCCATTCGATCGACGATCTTTACAGGATTTCCGAGAAACAAGCGCTTGACGTTTCCCCGACTACAGACATGCGGCCGTTCTTCTTCAATCAGGCTCGCATGACAAACCCCATTGGCATTATTAAAAAGGTCATCAACTCAAACCCTGCCAACGACCTCGTGGTTAACGGTCAAGCGAAGGCCACTCTTAATCTTTACATTATCCTGCTGTTTTCATTGTTGATGGTCATATCGGTCATCGTTATTCCCCTGACGAAGACGATCGATGATAAAAGCTCTTTATTTATCAAGGCCAGCACCAGTTATTTTATGCTGATCGGGCTGGGATTCATGTTGATCGAGATGTCATTTTTGCAGGCGCTTGGCGTATTCCTGGGGCATCCGATTTACGGGTTGAGCATCGTGCTGTTCAGCCTGATCCTGTCCGCGGGGATCGGGAGCCTGATTTCCGACAGAATGCCGCTGAGGACGTTACACGCTCAGATTATCTGGTGTGTCCTGACGTTTCTCTATACCGTGGGGATCGCGCTTTTCATGCCCGATATCTTCAATACTTTCGGCGAAACCGAATTGAGCCACAGGATTTTTGTGAGTGTTGCCATGATCCTTCCTGCCGGCGTTCTGATGGGCTTCGGGTTTCCGACAGGTCTTATGCTTGCTGAGCGTTTTGATACCCGTGCCACCCCCTGGCTATGGGGGATCAATGGAGCCGCAGGAATTTTCGGCAGCACGATTGGTGTGGCGCTCAATATTGCGATCGGTATCGACAAAACCCTTATCGTCGGCAGCCTCTGTTATTTGCTGCTTTCCCTGTGCTTTACCGGATTTGTGAAGGCCAAGGCTCAGAGCTGAATTTCTGAAAAACCAGGTCCCGACTTTATCAGGTCCAGATATTTTTTGGCTGCGTGAAGGTCTTGTTCCGTCTGGGCGCGTATTTTTTCAATCACAGGATCCTCACCCGTTACTTCCGCACGGGTGAGCATATTCTTGTAATCCTCTTCCACAAAACGCGCCCCCATCACCTGGGGAGGGCCATACGCGCCGGCGATAAATGCCAGTGCCATGACAAGAGATCCGCCGAGAGCCGTTACCCACTGAAGAATTGTAAAGGCGTCATCGTCGAGCGATTCCACATAGGCTCTTATGTCTTTTTGAAGACCTGCGGATTGAGCAATGGCCAGAAGGCCATCTGTCGTAGACAAATCATGCCCGAAGGTCTGAGCAAACCACTTCCGGAAGGGTTGCCAACGGTCATTCTGCAGTTTTACCAATTCTTCGGGATCCGGGGCATGGTAGCACAGGAGGTCGGTATCGATATATTTCAACAAAGCGACGGTTACGGCTTTTCTCCCGCGCCTGATCCTGTCAATCTTGGTATTGAGGATCTGTGTGAAGGGCATTGTTTCAGGATTTATTTCAGCAGTCTGTGAACTCCATTCCTGCATAACTTCATTGGCAATGGCCTGATTGGGGGCCAGAAGAGCGTTACCAGATGTCGTCCGCACCGCTTTTCCATCGATCAGTATTGTAAAACCGCCGTTTTCCTGTCTGGTGGATACCGTTGAATAAAAGCGCCTCATTTACCTGCCTGCCGAACCGCTTTCCTAACTCTTCGGTTTAAAGAACTCCTGAGCTTCACACGGGCCGTCATAGGCCGTAACATCTCCTTTCAGGGGAGTGACTGTCAGATGCTGACCAGCGTTCTTAGCCTGAAATTCCAGCGCGCCTCCTTCCATCTGGTCCGGTGTGGCGACGTTTTCAGCCGAAAACCTGATGTCAAAATCGTAAGCGCACATATAAGACGTTTGCGCGCGAGCAGGCCCCTGTTGTTCCTGATCTCCGGATTCGCTTTCCTTGCTTTTGTCTGTTTCGTCCGTCTGAACAATCAGCTTCTGATGGATCAGGTTAAACAAAGCCGTCGGGCTGTTATCCCCCTTTAAGCCTTGTGGAGAGATCACTGGAGACGTGATGGTCCCCGTTACTTTTGCCGGCTGGGAAGAATAATCCAAAATCAGATCCGGCTTGATGACTGTTTTAGGCTCTCCCCCTTCCAGCCTGCCGTTAATTTTGATCTGTTTTCCTTCGAGAAGCGAGAGGGAGAGAGTCCCGTTTACCACATTCTCAGGCATTCCGACCGACAGGGAATCGACCTTGATAAAATCATTGATCTGTTCGTTTATGTTCGCGTCCAGATGCACCTGATCGAGGTCAAATTTTATCGGCCTGTTTTTACCCAGGGAGTAAGAAAATCCGCCGATTGAACCGGAAACATCCAAGCCCAATCTAAAATTCCATGGGAAATCCGCCAGCGTTCCTTCCGCGCTGATGGCGGCTTGCCGCGTTCCCTTATCGTGGTCAATAAAGAGCCTTTTGATCGTGAAATCCCTTTTTCCCACGACTCCGCCCCTTAGGCTGAGACCTTCAATGTACAAGGACTTGATCTGGGTCTTTTTTGTGACCACGCCCCAGAACGTCACAAAGGCTTTGAACTTGCTGATCGATAACGACATTTCCTCCGACTGCGGCGTTTCCTTGACGGTGAGTTCATCAAAGTCTGCACCGATAACGGGGAAAAAGCTGATGCGGTTGAGTTTTGCGATAAATGTCGGGCGTCCGCCCATTGTATCGCTGATATATTTTTCAAGTGAGGATTTGAGCGTATCCGAAGTTCCTCCCATATTGAAGAGAACCGTCAACAGGACGGCGACCATGGCTATGAAAAAAAACAGGAATTTTAGAAACCCGGTTACAAATCCGGACTTTTTTCCTGGTAATTTCGGATCGCCTTCGCTCATCCCTGCTCACATTCGATATCTAAAAAAGTCTTCCTAATAAGGCACAGAATACCCGCTCAGTCCATATGCTCGAAGGGATTGTCCTTGTTATTCGGGCTAAAGCCCAAAGTTTTCCAGCTTTTGACTAATTCCGAGGGGAGCGGCGCGGATATATCCAGCACTGACTTCCTGAGCGGATGGGGCAGGATGATCCTTCGGGCGTGCAAATGAAGACGTTTGGCCAGGCCCAGACGCTCAAAATCCGCTTCGGGGGGGATGTGTTCATATTCCTTTTCGTGCTCCGGGCGGTCGGATTTGTATTTCCCATCGCCGATGATCGGGCTTCCCATCAACTGCGCGTGGACGCGAATTTGGTGCGTACGGCCCGTACGCGGCCAGAAAGCTACGAAAGCGGCCTGTTTACCCGCGCTTTCGAGAACAGCATATTCGGTGACGGCGGATTTTCCGTGCTCGTCATCCACGAGCATTTTTTCCTTCCGGCCACCCTGCCCCTTGGCAATTGCGGCTCGGATCGTCCCCTGCAGCATTTCAGGGGCGGGCGAGACGATCGTCCAGTATATTTTTTTGACCCCGCGGCCCTTAAAAGCCTCACCAAGCTTGCGGGCGGCCTCGGCGGAACGGGCCAGCAGGAGAACCCCGCTCGTATCCTTATCGAGGCGGTGGACGAGGCGCGGGACCACGCCGTTCTTGTTCTTCAGTCCTTCGAGCATGCCATCCACATGGCGTCTGGTTTTCGTGCCGCCCTGCACCGCCAATCCGGCGGGTTTGTTGAGCGCAATGACATCGCCATCGTCGAAAATCACGAGGGAGCGGATGAAGTCAATATCGCCCTGAGAGAGTTTGCGTTTTTTTTCGGTCTGTTTTTTTACGGCAATTTCCTTCGCGTCCGGCATGGGGATGCGGATGTCCTGTCCTTCGGTCAGGCGCATATCGGGCTTGGCGCGCTTTCCTTCCACGCGGATCTGGCCCTTGCGCATGAGTTTCTGGGCGAGGCCGTAGGAGAGGTCCGGCACGTTGGCCTTGATCCAGCGGTCGAGCCGCTGGCCGTCATTATCGGCATCTACCTTGAAATGGCGAACGTCCCTCATGGATTTTTACTCATGCGACCAGACCGCGCATGACCCAGAGACCCGCAAAGAGCGCCAGAACGGAGAGGATCACGCTGGAGAGCATATAGGCCAGAGCCATTCCCAGATCCCCGCGTTCCCAGATCACCGAAAAATCCAGAGAGAACGTGGAAAAGGTCGTGAACGCCCCTAAAAACCCGGTTGTAAAAAAGGCCCGGGTTTCCTGTGACACGCCGTCCATATGGGCGAATTTAACGATCAGGACGCCCATAAGGAACGAACCCAGAATATTCACGGTTATCGTTCCCCACGGGAAACCCGTTCCCATGAGATTTCCGGCCAACACATTCACGCCGTGGCGGGCTACGGCTCCGATGGCTCCGCCCGTGGCTATGGCCGCTATTGTGCTGATCATTCAAACCTCATAGACTTTCGTGCGATTTTATAGACGAACGGTTGCTTCATGTTAAGCGGTTTAAGCCCGACACAAAAGGGGATTTTTCTGGCGGTGTGCGGGTTTACCGCATTTTCGGTCTCGGATACGACCTCGAAATGGCTGAGCCTGAGCTATCCGATTTTTACGGTTATCGGTTATATGAGCCTGTTTTCCGTGCTGAGCGGGCTGGTTCTTTCGCCGTTTCTTGGCGGGCTCATGAAAACTCTCAGCACAAAAAAGCTGAAATTTCATGCCGGGCGCGGGATTTCCAACACCTGCATCGCTTATCTGGTGGTGCAATCCTTTGCCCATCTGCCGCTGGCGACTGCGTATACGGTTTTGTTTCTTACGCCGTTCCTGATCACGATGCTGGCGATCCCAATTTACGGCGAGCGGGTCAGGGTCAAGCACTGGCTGATTATCGCGCTGGGGTTTTCGGGAATCCTTGTCGCGTTTCCTCCGGGGTTCTCGGATTTCAATCCGTGGGCGGCGGCGGCGTTTGCCGCAACGTTTTTTATCGCGACTCTGGGATTGCTGGCGCGCAAGCTCGGGCCGGAGGAGACCGTCCTCTCGCTTTCGTTCTACCCGAGCCTTTTTGCGACGCTCGTTTTCCTGCCCCTGGCGTTATCAATCGGGGTTGCCCCTTCTCTGGCGGATCTGCCGATTTTTATTATGGGCGGAACCATGGTGACGGGAGGGCTGAGCTGTATCGGCCACGCGTTCCGGGTTTCGCGCTATGCGGTCGTTTCGCCGTTCAATTACCTGCAGATGATCTGGGCGCTGATTTTCGGGGCGGTTCTTTTTCGTGATGCGCCAGAAGCGAATATGCTGCTGGGGGCCGCGATTATTATCGGCAGCGGTCTGGCCCTGATTTTTACGGAGCGGAGGGGGAAGGGTTAGACTCCCCCGTCCTCTTCCTTATCTTTTGTTTTCCTCTTCCGGCTGTAGCGGGTTTTGAGTTCGACGACGCGCTGTTTGTATTTGGGCGTGTAGAGATCTCTGGCGACAGCGCTGCGGCGTTTTCTTAGCTTTGTTTTCTTCTTGCGGGTCATGATTTGCTGCCCCGTTCCTTGCGGAGCTTGTTCCAGTAATCGAGGCGCTTTTTGATTTCGCGTTCGAATCCGCGCTCGACAGGCTGATAAAATTCCTCGCGCTTCATGCCGTCGGGGAAATAATTCTGGCCGCTGAAGGCTTCGGGCGCGTCGTGATCGTATTCGTAACCGGACCCGTAGCCTTCGTTTTTCATCAGTTTTGTGGGCGCGTTGAGGATATGTTTGGGCGGCATGAGGGAGCCGGTTTCCTTTGCACTTCTTTGGGCCGATTTATAAGCGGTATAGGCGGCGTTCGATTTCGGCGCGGTGGCGAGAAAGACCAGCGCCTGCGCGAGAGCCAGTTCCCCTTCCGGACTACCCAGCCGCTCGTAGGCTTCCCAAGCGGCCAGCGTGGTTTGCAGCGCCTGCGGCTCGGCGAGGCCGATATCCTCGACCGCCATGCGGACCATGCGGCGGGCGATATAGCGCGGGTCTTCGCCGCCCGCCAGCATCCGCGCGAACCAATAGAGGGCGGCGTCAGCGTCCGAGCCGCGGACGGTTTTATGCAGGGCGGAGATCAGATTGTAATGCGCATCGTCGCCCTTATCGTAGAGCGGTGCGCGGCGTTGCACGAGCTCCAGCAAGGCGGCCTGATCCAGATCCTGCAGCTTTTTGGCTTTTGCAGTCTGCGCAAAAATCTGTTCGGTCATGGAGAGAATGTAGCGCCCGTCGCCGTCGGCCAGAGTCTTGAGCAGATCGCGGGCTTCGTTCGTTAAAGGGATTTTGTGGCCGGCTTCTTTTTCGGCGCGTTCGATCAGCAACTCCAGAGCCGCATCGTCAAGGCGCTTGAGGACAAAGACTTGTGCACGCGAAAGCAAAGCGGCGTTGAGTTCGAAGGACGGGTTTTCGGTGGTCGCGCCAATCAGGGTGATCGTGCCGTCCTCCATGACGGGAAGGAACGCATCCTGCTGGGATTTGTTAAACCTGTGAATTTCGTCTACGAAGAGCAGAGTTCCCTGCCCGTTTTGATGCCTGATTCGCGCAGCATCGAACACGCGGCGCAGATCGGCCACACCGCTGAAGATCGCAGAAATCTGCTCGAAGTGCAGGCCGCTGTGCCCGGCGAGGATGCGCGCCAGAGTCGTTTTGCCGCAACCGGGCGGACCCCAGAGGATCATCGAGGCCAAGACCCCGGATTCGGCCATCTTACGCAAAGGTCCATCGGGACCGAGCAGATGATCCTGCCCGACGACCTGTTCCAGTTCGTCCGGGCGCAGGCGGTCGGCCAGCGGGCGCGGGCCGCTTTTTCCTGCCGTCTTTTCCGACATTTTTTCAGTCTTTTGTGTAAATAAATCCGTCATTTTCTTGACCTGTCACGCTGAATGTGGAATATAGCGCCTTTATTGGTGTCCTGTTAAGGTCAAAACCATGGAAACGCAGCGCCTGGACTATACACAAGACGTGGCGGCAGCA
>JAGRIJ010000034.1 GCA_020443295.1 Alphaproteobacteria bacterium
AAGGTGTCCGGGTCTTTTGCTTCGGTTTCGCTTGCGTCCTTAAATGATTTGATCGGCAGGTTCGGATGTTCGAAGCGCAGGAGGCTTAGCCCTGCATTGCGCACCAATTTTTCCAACTCTTTAACGGTGAAATTGATTTCATGGGCGTGGAAAAGCAAGTCCCGGCAGTTCGAGAGAGAATAAAAATCATGGCGCGTTGAGACTTTTTTGGCGGGATGATTTTCGGGCAGCGCGGCGATCATCTCACGGGCCTTTTTTATATCCGCATGAGCGGGTTTAAGGCTGTCTTCTGCGATCAGTTTCCGGGCGGCGCTTATATCCCGGCGTCCGGCTTCGCTGTATAGGCCGATGAGTATTTTTCCTCCGGGTTTAAGTTTTGTGCAGAGCGCGCTAAGCCCTTTTTGAGGGTTTTCCATGTGATGGAGCACGCCGGTGCATTCGATGATATCGAAGTCTTTTTCCAGCTTTTCGAGGTTCAGAATATCGGCCTGCAGAAACTTTATGTTTTTCAGACCGAGTTCGTTTGCCTTATGACAGGCATAGGTCAGGCTTGCGCGGCTGATATCGAAGGCCGTGATCTGGGCGTTTGGGTAGCGCAGGGCGGCGCTGCATGCTCCAAAGCCTGTGCCGCATCCGGCGATCAGGCGGCGGTGATAGAATTTTGCCTGTTCTTTTGAGGGCGTCTGGCAATGGATGAACGTCCAGCGCGGGTAGGGGTGTTCTTCGTAATGGTTGCGCACGTTCTGCGAGACTTTGTTCTCTGATGCTCCCAGAGAGGGAATGATTTCCGCTTCGGGCGGGGGGACTTGTCTGAGAGGGGTATCGAGAAAAATGTTTTCCGTTCGAGCGGAATACATTCTGAACGCCTTTTTGATCTTTGGGTGGGTTTCGAATTCTGTTCTCTGTGAGAGCGCAGTCAGCATGTTTTCGAATTTCATGTCGTAGATCACAAGTTTTTCAAGGCCTTCGATCAGGAACGGATCGTTCAGGGCTTTTTTCAGCGCGCCGCGATGCGCTTCCCGGCCAGCGGCCAGATCATGCAGAACCGAAAAATCCGGATCGCTGTTAAATAAAGAGGCCCAGCTTCGGGAGAGGTCCTGATAATTGAGGCCTGAGGTCCGCAGAGTCTTGAGAATTGTATCTTTCCAGCGAGAGCTAAACGTTTTGAACGTAACGTTCTTTAAAAGATGAGCGAGACGGATGGCGTGGTCGCGGTTGTGGCGCCCGGTTTCCACCAGCGCGCCGAAACATTCCAGCGCGCGTTTGAAGTCGCCGTTTCTGTAAGCGAGGCTGCCCAGACGGTCGAGTGTCTGCGGGTCCGGTTTGAAGGGGAGGTCTTTAATATTGCGGGCCGGTTTCGTCATTTTTTACATCTGGAACGCCGGGTCATGGGCCGAAGCGTCCCTTGTATCCTGCCGGCTGATAGTTGTCTGACGGGGAATGTCATTGATGATCCAGCGGATCATTTTCCAGTTGTCCTGTGGTTCGCCGACAGTTACAGACGGGCTGGCGAGAACGTAGATGCCTTCTCTGCGGTGGGCCAGAAGCTCCGATGTCAGAATCCTGTAGGGATCGGTCTGCAGGGCTTCGTCGTGGTTGGTGAAGATCAGGCTGCTGAAGATCGGTTTTCCCTCTTCCCGTTTGATCACGTTGCCTTTCAGGCCCTTGCTGCCCTGTTCGGCCAGGGTTGTGGCAGAAGGCACCAGACGGAAGAGGCGGGGAAAGCCGATGATCCGGGTTTCACCGATCGGCACGCCGGCCTTGCGGTCCTGCAGGGCGTTATATAAGTGGGCGATATCTTCTTCCCGGTGACCCAGAAAGAAATTGCGGTAGGTGACAACCGCCCCGCGATGCAGGGCGAAAACGCGCTGACGCAATGAAAGACCCGGCTGAAGTTCGTGAATTCTGAGGATCGCTTTCCGGGCTTCATGGGCGGAGTGGACGGGAATACTGATATATCTTCCGCGATTGGTTCCGATCCAGTCTTCCAGATTTTTCGATCCTTTTTCCCGCATATTTCTGAAGGAGACAGGGCGGGAGCCGAGGTCGAGATTGAGGCTCAGCAGAACGAATTTCCCTTTTTCAAGCGCGTCGCCCAGATTTTCGCTGGCCTGACGTTCGAAAACGTGATCCTGATCTCCAAAACCGGGAGGGCGAACCCAGCATGCGCGGACAATATCGTCGTCGTTGCCCTGCCGCATGTAAGAGCGCCGAAATGTCAGAGGAAGAGCATCTTCCCGCGAAACGACCTCAAGATTTTCAACTTCAGCGGGGTGTGTCGGAACAATCCCCAAAGCCTTGTTTCCGATATAGCGCCGTTCGAACTCAGTTGCGCTCATTTCCTTTGAAAATCCGGTTTCCGTGTTAAAGACGATGGCGACCTGCATTTTTTTGGATCTGACTCAAATGATGGTTAAACGTGTTTCAAGAAAAAGATTTACGGAAACTCTTTTAGCAGAAATTCGCACTTAAGTCACCGGGGAAGGAGAATTCTTTAATGTGTTCTCCTTTAAAACAGAATGTGCAATATAAGGGTATGGTCCAACTTTTTCACTCATGGCAGTTCTGGGCGGTTTTGTCGGCTTTTTTTGCCGCGTTGACAGCTATTTTTGCCAAAGTCGGCGTAGAGAACATCAATTCGGATTTTGCGACTTTCCTCAGGACGGCCGTTGTCCTGGTGGCGCTCGCCTTTATTCTTACTGTCACCCGGCAATGGCAGCCTTGGAGCGCGCTCTCACTGCGCAGCGTGTTGTTTCTTGTATTTTCCGGGTTGGCGACAGGGGCGTCATGGCTGTGCTATTTCCGTGCGTTGAAGCTTGGGGATGCGGCCCGCGTGGCGCCTATCGACAAGCTCAGCGTTGTTCTGGTCGCGCTTTTTGCCGTTGTGTTTCTCGGTGAACGATTATCGGCTCTCAATACGCTTGGGGTTGCGATGATCGCAGCCGGAGCCGTTCTTGTGGCTTTAAAGCTCTAGATTCTGTCGGACTTCCACAATGTCGCTGTCCGGTGGAAGGAGACCTGGACGGGCCTCTATCGAATTACTATTCTAAGCTATTTTTAATGCTTGATATTTTGTAATTCGATCTGGCTTGTACCCCCATTTATACCCCCAAAAAGAAAAGTCATGTGCTATTTCTTTCCATATCCTGATCTTTGAAACAGATATGAAAGGACTACACCATGAACGAGTTTTTCCAGCAATTCGATTTTGTTTCCCCTGAAGGTTTATGGAATCCCACCCTCACTGGCAACGAGCTTGACGATTATGCCTACGGCTATAAATGCGCGGAGCGATACTTTTTACGCTTCGCTAAATTTCTTAATGAAAAGGGTGACCTTTCGGAAGATGAAAAAAAGCGTTTATTTTCCTTTGCCGACTCAACACTGGGAGATACGCCAGAACGCAAGGGATTTTCTGCATTCGTCGTAAGGCTTGAGAGTTTAATTGAAGAGGCTAAACTGGATTATGGAAGACCCTGATCGCAGCGGCGTTGCCCTTGCTCTTGCGTTGGCATCAATATGCGGTTTCATTATAGGGTTAATCGTCGGTATATGCTTAAATACATGAATAAGAAAAGGGCTTAATTGCCCTTTTTTCTTTGCCGTTAAAATCTTATATTGCAGGAGAAATGGGAGTCTACGTTTTCAGGGTAAACAGTCTTATTATTTGATTCGAAGCGTTACCTGTTTTTTACCTTTCATTACAGGCAAAGCTTGGTGTTATAGAGTGGTTCTTTTTACCTTGTAGTTCCCGTTAGATCAGATCATTTAAAACAGAACGGTGTTTCCTTAAAAGACGGTAAAGCGCCTTGGTATCGGCGCTATAGCCTCCATGCTTTCGGGCATTCATTTTACTGGTTTCAATGCCTTCCTCACTCTTCGGCCCGGTGCTTTGCTCCCACGGTTTCCAGTTCCGTATCAGTTCTGCCTGCCGTTTTCGGCGTTCCGGTGTCCAGCCATTCTTGCTCATAGGTCTTATTCTCCAATAGTTCGTTTGTCTGTTTTGGATTTTCTCCCGTGTGCGCGCACGCGCGCGTATTGTTATAATAACTCCCATCGGGTGGTGACGTACCGTTGTTTACCTGTTGATATTGAGCCTTGTTGTTCTGGATATAGGGTTTCGGGTTTTTGATTTCCGCCAGTGCCTCCACAGTCGAACGGCATTGTGATTGCGCTCTTAGTGCCAGATTCATGTATTTACTTACTGCATCGGGAAAATGCCCGATATTCATTTGTGCCCGGTGCGCCATACTGCAAAAAATTGTATCCAGAGAAATAACCTGAGCCGTTAAAATACGCTCCATCGCTTCAAGATCGCCTTGGTTAACAAGCTTTCCTGCATCCTGTAAAACTTCGTAGCTGTCTGTCAGGCTCATTTTCCCAAAGCTCTCCGCTGAGAAATGAACCATCATTTTTGCATTTGACACTAACCCGCTAGCCGCCAGTTCAGCAATTTGACGATCATAGCTTTTTGTCTGATCACCCTGTATTGTAATATCTAGGGATTTGTCTTTTGGTTTTTCCGATTTATACGCTGTCTTTTTTTTACTCATATCTCTTTCCTTTCCTTATACCCCCCTGTTTTATCCGCTACACGTTACAAGCCTTATCAGGCGTGGGTTTGCGCGTAGCGGCATGGTTTTCGTAAAAATGCTCTTTTCCGCGATCCGTTTCACTGGAAAACCGCTCTGGCTGCGCGTTTGAGTCCTCTTGTAACGGTGTAACGGATAGAATAGGGGTATCTGGAGCAGGAATATAACGAATGAAGGCATCCTCAAACTGATCGCGCTCATATCCTTTCGAAACAGTCATGCCTAAACGAACGCTTTTAGGGTGAATTTTATACTCCCCCAGACGGTTAGCGAGTTGCCTTGGTGTGATACGCTGTCCCCGGCTATAGGTTGCCCACGGCTTCATATCATCTTCGCAAAGCGCCTCGATCAGGTCCGCAGATTTAACCTTCAACCAGCGTCTTTCCTCAAAGGCTGTTTTTATATCCTGAAGCAATTCTACCGAGAGCGAGGGAGGGTCCGTATCCTTGCCAGAGATTTTAAGCGCGGCTTGCCTTGCACGCCCCGGCCAGTGTCCCCCGGCATGATCCGCTATAGCCAGAAGCGGCTCCCAATTATCCTGCGCCCTGTCATTCAGGCTTTCAGGAATATGCGGTCTGGCCGCTTGAATCGCTTCTCTGGCATCTGCTGCAAAACGCGCCAGTTGCCGCTTGAAAACTTCAAACTGAATAGGGTCCGCATGACGCAGCCGTTCAACTCTTTCACTGGGCAGTTTGCGGCGCAGTTCGAGAATAACGCTTCGATCCATGAGCGTGTCCGCAAGCTTGCCGATCCCTGATATGGCCTTCGGCCCCCACGTGCTGAATTGCTTCGGTTCGTGATTGTCTCCCACAAGACGGATAATCTTTGCACTGGTGCGTGTATGCCCGGAGTTTATGATTCCTCTGGCGTCCTCGTTATCCTTAAGAAATGTGTCGGCTTCATCAATCAAGAGTGTGGGGCTGTAGGCTTCTATAACGCGATAGATCGCAGCGGGGCTGATGCCGCTGGCCACAAGGGGGCGGCTTGCAAGTTTTCCGATAAGATCAAGAAGCTGGGACTTGCCGCAGCGTTTTTCCGGCGCGGTAATCATCGCTATGGGGGCTACCTTCACAACCTCGGAAAACCATGTGAAGGCTATCCAGAGCGTGGCTGTTGCCGCTGTCTCACTGCTGCAAACGATATAGGTCTTTACCAGAGCCATGATATCGTCCAGCAGGCTTGCAGGGTCAACCGGGTCCGGCCACGGTTCTACAGACGGGAACAAACTCCCGTCATCCTTGAATGCAAGCCGTTCCCGTCTTAGTTTCTCCACTTCCGCATCAAGAGTGGATACGCGAATGTCATGCCTTTCTGCTTCAGCCTTTCTCACCTGATCGTATTTCAGCGGTGTAAGGCGGCTCAGGTGCCGGATTTTTGCCTCCAATGTTTCAAGGGGTGCTGCGGCTCCATTTAAAGCCTGTTCAAGGGGCGTATCTGTCATGGCTGCGCCCCCTGTCCTGTACGGACGTAAAAGCGCGGCATTTGGCGAAGGCAATAACTGTTTAGCCGCTCCTTGATCTGCGCGCCGTAATTGACATCCATGCAAACAATCTCCTGCACGTCCAGCAAACGATGCAGCCCATGCTTATCAAGCAAAACGGCCCCGGTGCTTTCTGCCTTCAGCCACTCGAAAGGCGTTCGGTGCAGGAGAGCCTTTTCTTCGGTAAGTTGCGAATAAAGAAGGTTTTGCTCGCCAAGTATGAGTCCGGTTTCACCTCGGAAAAAATACCAGCGTTCCGGTTGTTCGGGCTGCCAGACGATAATGTCATCAAGGATAGGGTTTTCGACATAATGAATGGGAGTAGGCGTTTCACCATACCAAACGGGCTGGGCAATCCAGTATGCTCCTTCCGGGTCCGGCGAGAAGAAATTTCCGTCAATCCGCGCCTTTATGCCCCCAAGATCGCCATGCTGTATCCAGTCGTGTTGGTATCCAGCTTGTTCAAGAAGTGCATAGGTTTTAGGGGTACTGGTAATGCAATACTCCAACCAGAATGAAATATTGTTTTTCATTGGTCACCCCCTGTCTTATGGGCTTTCTTCCATGCTGCGGCGACTAGCTCACAAATGGTTTTGTTTATAGGGGTTGCCTCCTTATCCATTCTCCTTACGCATTCCTGTAAAGCGCTCCAGAGCAATCGCTCTTGCGGAAAGGGGATTGGTTTGTTAGGTTTGGGATAGGAATATCTTGAAGCTCCGCTTGCCCCCGCAGCGGAGTTTTTCTTTTGGTCTGTCATGATTAACCCTCCGCATTTTGAGAAACGTAGGGCGGTAGATTTTTCAGAAAAGCGTCCAGATCGCCTTTCAAAACGAAAGTGCGTTTTCCGATTTTACGCGCCTTTAATTCACCAGAGTTTATGAGCTGGTAAATTTTTGTGCGGCCTAAGCCTGTGGCTATTTGGGTTTCCTCGATGGATAGTGATAATTGCATTTTTATCTCCGTTTTTGATTTTTCCATGAACACTTGCGTTCACAAGAATCATCATGCCAAATCGGAGAAATTTATCTGCTGGCAATGGTGCTGAAAACGCATACCATTTTTAAAAGGTTCTAAAACCTACCTTGTCTTCAGGCTGATCGTTTTCACAGTAGAGCAGGCTTAACAACGCTGCGTCTGTTTTTGGGCATTTAATGTTATCAATCGTCAGGCATGCTCTTAAAAACCGGGCTCGATCCCTTTCCTTCGGGTTGCGCCTTCCATCTTTTTCATCATCATTATCGTCAAGGGGCGATGTTGAATAATACTTCTCGAAAACAGCATTTAAATAATTCACAACCACCCGCTTGGCTGTCTCTTTTGGTCTGCCGGGGCTTGGCATGTCCTCGTATTTTTTCCTTATCTTGTTACAAACATCAAAAAAACCTGCCAGTTGTAAATGAAATTCATGCAGGTCATAATCTTGCTCTTTGAACTCTTCCGTCATCCAATAACTCATGTTTGAAAGGGTTTCTGAAAGGTCAAAGGCTTGACGGCGCAGGCCATCCTTTAGAGTTCCATCTTTATTCTTTTTTGTGCCGTTTAATTCTGCCAGATAGTTCGCGGGTCTTGGTTTTTTATCTATAGATTCCACAGCACCTTCATATGATCCCACAATAACGCGGATCTTCCCCATTACCTCTTCAGCTATTTCATGATTTTCGGCATCGTCCAAATCAATGCCTAAAATATTATCAATGATTTCCGTTTTTTGGGTGTCCGTGGTGGAAACAATTTTTCCCGTCCAAAAACTTGCCCCAGTTGTCTTTTGAGCTTTTGTCATTACGCAGTCTTTCTCTTCTCGGTCAAGGAGATCACTTTCCCCTCACTGGCTACAGCATCCAAATAATCCGCCCAGTCCTGCATCATCTTTTTGCGCTGGGTGAGAAACTTTGTCCGGTCGTAAGCTTCGCCTAGGGGTCCGGCGGGCTTGTGGGCGAGGGCGGCTTCGATGATATCCGGCGCGTAATCCAGTTTCTCCCTGATTGTGGTCCGGGCCAGTGCGCGAAAGCCGTGTGCAGTCATGCGGCCTTGAAAGCCCAGCTTCTTGATCGCTACGTTCACAGTCCCATCGCTCATCGGGTCTTTCGGCCTGATCTGAGAAGGGAAAACCCAAGGGGTATTCAGACAGCCCGTTTCTTCCTGCTGCTCTTTAAGAACCTCCAGAGCTTGGCGGGAAAGCGGAACGATATGCGCCCGCTTCATTTTCATGCGTTCTGCGGGAATTACCCATTCTTTGGCTTCAAAGCCTATTTCCTCCCAGCGGGCCTCTCTGATCTCGCCGGGGCGGACAAATGTCAGTAAGGATAACTTGATAGCGCGACGGGTACGGGAATATAGCCGTGCATCGTTGCGTTCCAGAGCGGCCAGAAATTCTGGAATTTCCTTAGCCTCCAGTGCTGCAAAATGTTTTGTTTTTCGGGATTTTAGAGCGCCGTGCAAATCGTGGGACGGATCACGCTTGCATCGGCCTGTCTGTATCCCATAACGGAAAATCTGCCCACAAATCTGCCTTGAGCGTTTGGCGATATCTAGCGCACCGCGCTTTTCAATCTTTCTCAAGATGTCCAATAGATCAGGCGCTTCAATATTGGACAAAGGTTCTGCCCCTATATGCGGGAATATATCAGTTTCCAGACGGTGCAGGACGTTTAGAGCGTGATTTTCGCTCCAGCGCTCTTTCTGGTTTTCGTGCCATTCCAGCGCAACAACCTTAAAAGTATTTTGTGCATTACGGATCGTCTGTCGCTTTTCCTCTTTCCGGTATTTTGCAGGGTCGATACCCCCAGCTAGCAATTTCTTGGCGGTTTCCCTTTCTTCGCGGGCATCGGCAAGAGAGGTTAGGGGGTATGTGCCGAAGGCTAGTAGCTTTTCTTTGCCCAGAAAGCGGTACTTCATGCGCCAGTATTTTGATCCGTCCTTGTTAATCAAGAGGTAAAGCCCGCCCCCGTCCGCCTTTTTATAAGGCTTGTCTTTGGCTTTCGCTGTCCTGCAAGCGGTGTCTGTCAGTTTCATAGATACCCCCACGTTTTCGAGATACCCCTAAAAAGTACCCCCATTTTGGTGCGGCTGTAAACGAATTATGGAGAATGTAAAAAACCATGAGCGGCGAAAACCCCCTTGTTTACCAAGGGTTCTGCGGCTTATAATGAATGTGTCTGGATGTGGATAAAGGGAAAAATGGAGGCACGGGCCGGAATCGAACCGGCGTACAAGGATTTGCAGTCCTCTGCATAGCCATTCTGCCACCGCGCCGGTACAGAAAAGATCAGGGGTTATGATTAGAGGAGAAGCGGGGGACAAGTCAATATCTCTTGCCGGGTTCTTTGCGGCCCTCGCAAAGATAAATTTGGGCTGGCCAAGCGTGGGAAAGCGCGTTATGAATTCAGGCACAGGGGATTTTCATTACCTGCAGGATTATGACAACCGATTTTCAAAAAGCCCGCGACAATATGGTGGAGTGCCAGATTCACACGGCCGGAGTCGTTTCTCCGGGGTTGCTGGAGCGCTTCAAAGTCGTTCCGCGGGAACTTTTTCTGCCCGAGAAGGTGCGCGGGATCGCTTATGTCGACGAGATCGTTTCTTTCGGAAAGGGACGGTTTTTGCTCGAGCCGATTATCCATTCCAAGCTTTTGCAGGCTGCCCGGCTTGTGCCTACGGATATCGTTCTGGATATCGGGGGGGGCACGGGTTATTCTTCGGCCATTCTTTCGCCGCTCGTGATGCAGGTCGTGTCGCTGGATGAGAAAAAATATATCGAAAAAGCTGCTCGCCTCTGGGAAAAACTCGGGCTTGAAAATATTCTTCCGGTTGAGGGCGATATGCCTTCGGGCGCTCCGGAACACGGACCTTTCAGCCTGATCCTTGTTAACGGAGCCGTCAGTGAGGTTGCCCGGGCGCTTGTCAATCAGCTCAGTCCGGGAGGGCGGTTGCTTACAGTCGTTAAAAAGCCCGGATTAGGGCCGGGAGAAGCGGTTATCGTCGAGAGGCTTGAGGATGGCCAACCGTCCTCGCGGGTGTTGTTTGAGGCGGGAACGCCGTATTTGCCCGGTTTTGAACCCGTTTCCAGTTTTGCTTTCTAGTATTTTTCTGGATTTTCCAGTGTAAACAGCGATCTGCAGGGTCTTCCTGACCGATTTTCTGATAAAAATTCTTAAAGTTGTTGTCAGAGGCTTTGACAAGTGGCCGTTAATATAAGACACTAGGGGAGAATTTTGTCCTTCCCACTTCTCGTTTCCTACATTTATGGCCGACGCAAAGAAAAACGAAGACGATCCGTCAATTGAGGAGATTCTGGATTCCATCCGCCGAATCATTTCGGATGATGATGTGGCCGAGGATGCGGCTGCGGCTGCCCCAGAACCGGAGCCGGAGCCTAAACCTTCTCAACCGGAGCCCGAGCCGGAACCTGTCAAAGCAGTTCCGAAACCACCCTCTCCGCCCCCACCACCGCCTCCTTCTGCTCCTCCGGAGCCCGAGTTTGAGCCGGAACCTGAGCCCGAGCCCGAGCCGGAAGAGCAACCCGAGGAGGAGGTTCTTGTCCTGACCGAGAGGGCCGAGCCGGAGGAACCGCCGCCAGCAGACTCCATTGTCGAGGAGATGGAAGCCGTAGTAGACGAAGCTATCAGCAAACAGCCTTTACAGGTGGATCTGAGAGATGCTCTTGAGGATAAACCTGAAGTGCAGGAAATGCCTGTTGATCATGACTCCGTACTTTCTCACCACGCGGAAGAGGAAGCCTATCATGCAATTTCTGAACTGGCCCGGAAGGTGGCGATGGGAAGGAATACGTTAACGCTTGAGGATATCGTTCGTCAGGAGCTTAAGCCCTTATTGCGCGGCTGGCTTGACGATCATCTTTCCTCGGTAATTGACCGTCTGGTCCGAGAAGAGCTGGAGCGGGTTTCCAACCGCGTTCTTGAAGATTAGAAAGCTCTAAACCACAGCTTATTTTGTTGGACTGATTGCTTGCACTCTTTTGCAAAACCCTTATGATCGCAAGGATTTTTTTAAAAGGGACTGCAGAGCGATGGATAAAACTTTTGATCCGGAAAAAATCGAAGGCCGCCATTACGCGGAATGGGAATCTTCGGGTGTTTTTTCATGTAACCCGCAAAGCAATGCCCAGCCTTATTCTATCATGATGCCGCCCCCCAACGTGACGGGCTCGTTGCACATGGGGCACGCCCTGAACGGCACCTTGCAGGATGTCTTGATCCGCTATAACCGGATGCGCGGGTGTGATGCACTCTGGCAGCCGGGTACCGATCATGCCGGGATCGCCACGCAGATGGTGGTCGAACGGAAATTGCATCAAGAGGGATTGCCGACCCGCCGGGATATGGGACGGGAGATGTTCTTGCAGCATGTCTGGAACTGGAAGGAAGAGTCCGGCGGGACGATCGTGCGGCAGATGCGGGCGCTGGGGACGACGCCGGATTGGGCGCGTGAGCGGTTTACGATGGATGAGGGGCTTTCGCAGGCGGTTCTGCGGGTTTTTGTCCAGCTTTATAAAGAGGGGCTGATTTACCGCGACAAGAGGCTGGTGAACTGGGATACCAAGCTTTTGACCGCGATTTCCGATCTTGAGGTCGAGGAGCGCGAACAGAAAGGTCATATGTGGCATCTGCGCTACCCTGTCGAAGGCGAGACTGCGGAATATATCAGTGTGGCCACCACACGGCCTGAGACTATGCTGGGCGATACGGCCGTAGCCGTTCATCCGGATGACGAGCGCTATAAGCACCTGATCGGCAAGTTTGTCGTTCTGCCGATTGTCGAGCGGATGATCCCGATCATCGCGGACGAATATGCCGATCCCGAAAAGGGAAGCGGGGCGGTTAAGATCACACCTGCGCACGATTTCAACGATTTCGAAGTCGGGAAACGGCATAACCTGCCTATGATCAATGTGTTCGATACGCACGGATGTCTGAATGAGAATGCGCCGGAGGCCTATCAAGGGCTGGACCGGTTTGAAGCACGGAAGAAGATTCTGGCTGAACTGGACCAGATGGATCTGTTGGCCGAAGTCGAGAATATCGTTCATGCCATGCCTTACGGTGACCGTTCGGGTACGATTATCGAGCCGTTCCTGACCGACCAGTGGTATGTGAACGCCGCCGAACTGGCCAAGCCCGCGATCAAGGCAGTGGAGGAGGGAAAGACCGTTTTCGTTCCTGAAAACTGGACAAATACCTATTACCAGTGGATGCATAATATTCAGCCGTGGTGTATTTCGCGCCAGCTCTGGTGGGGGCACCAGATTCCTGCATGGTATGGACCCGAAGGCACTATTTTCGTGGAGGAGTCCGAAGAGGAAGCTCTGGCCGCTGCCGAGAAACATTTCGGGAAGAAAGTTGAATTGAGGCGTGACGAAGATGTTCTGGATACATGGTTTTCATCGGCCCTGTGGCCGTTTTCGACGCTGGGATGGCCGGAGAAGACACCGGAGCTTTCCCGTTATTATCCCACCGACGTTCTGATTACCGGGTTCGATATCATCTTTTTCTGGGTCGCGCGGATGATGATGATGGGGTTGCATTTCATGGGCGATGTGCCCTTCCGCACCGTTTACGTGCATGCGCTGGTACGGGATGAGAAGGGTCAGAAAATGGCCAAGTCCAAGGGCAATATTATCGATCCGCTGGAAATCACTCAAAAATATGGTGCCGATGCGCTGCGGTTTACTCTTACCGCCATGGCCGCACAGGGGCGGGATATCCGCCTGTCCGAGGAACGGATCGCAGGATACCGTAATTTTGCGACCAAGCTCTGGAATGCCACACGGTATTGCGAGATGAATGATTGCCTCGATCATACCGGTTTTGATCCGGCGGCGGCCTCTTTTATTCCCAACCAGTGGATCATCGGTGAGGTCGCCAAGACGAAGGCGGCGATCGACAAGGCTATTGGGGAATACCGATTTAACGATTCAGCGGATGTGATTTATCATTTTGTCTGGGACACGTTCTGTGACTGGTACCTGGAATTCACCAAGCCTTTGCTGCAGGAGGAGGGGACTCATACGCAGGAAATCAAGCAGACGACCGCGTGGGTTCTGCATCAGATCCTTATCCTGCTCAATCCCTTCATGCCTTTTATCACTGAAGAGATTTTTGCCGTGACGGAGATGGGCGTTGAAGGCGAGCGGCTGATCAACTCCGATTGGCCGGAGTATGATTTGCCTGAACGCTCAGAGGCTGATGAAGATATGGGCTGGCTTATGCGGATCATCAGCGAAATCCGCAGCGTACGGACGGACCGGAATGTTCCACCCTCCGCGAAGGTTCCGCTGCTGGTCAAAGATCCGGAGGCTGTTATCAAGAGACGGCTTAAGGCCTATGAGGATATTATTTTCCGCATGGCGCGGATCGAGAAGATCGAAATTGTCAGCGAAGCTCCGAAGGGTGCGATCCTGCAGACGGTTGTGGATGATACTATGCTGATTATGCCGATTGCCGGCTTTATCGATGTTGAGAAGGAAAAGAAGAATATCGAGCGGGAGATCCAAAAAGTCGAAGCAGAAACGGCTAAAATCGACAAGCAGCTCGGCAATGAGAAGTTTGTTCAGAACGCTCCGGCTGAGGTTGTCGAGGAGCAGCGCACGCGCAAAACCGAACTTGAGCGCAAGCGTGTAAAGCTTGGAAATGCGCTGAACCAGTTGGGTTAATTGCCTTAAAATCTTGTAATTTCCAGATTATTTGCCCTCGATGCTAAAATCCGTGTATTTTAGATCATGACAAAAACAATAAGGGGTGTGTTTGCTGGGGTATCCGATCCGGAGGGCGTTCCGCTCGTTTCGGTTAGCGAGGAATCCCATGATATCCGTCCGGCCATGGGTGAACTGGCGGAGCTTATCCGTGACCGCAAGGGAAGCAAGCCTCTGGTAATTCTGACCGGCGAGGTTCATGATGTGGCAACGCATGTCCTTTTGCCGCAGATCGCCATGCAAAGTGCGCGGGCGGCCAATCCGGATTTCAAGATTGCGCACGGCATCGAGCGTTCTCATAATCTTCTTGATCTTCTTTTGCGGGACCGTGATCCGCGGGAAGTTGCCGGCGAGCTTTCCCTGGCCCAAGCCTACATGATGTATGAGCATCCGCAGGGCGCTCCTGTTACGCGCCGTAATGTCATGGATTACTGTATCCGGCACGGCATCCCCGTACAGGCTGTCGATACGGCGGGTTCACCAGACGGGGACGGATATCTGGATCAACGTGAGCCATCAACACGGGCGTTGGTCAGTCTTCATGCGCCGGAGCTTCTGGATACAGAGATTCCGGGCGGCAAGGCCGAGGGCATACGGTTACGGAACATTATGGCGCTTAACCGGATCAAGACGCTTATTTCCGAGAGCGGGGCCGATGTTTGCGTTGTGCCGTACGGCGGGGCACATTTGCTGGGCTGGAAATATATGGCCGATATGGATGAAGGTCCGTTTCCGTCGGAGGATTCACTTGGGAAGCTTTTACATGACGATCCAGATGTTGATGTCATGATTCTGTTTTCCAATCATCCGAAGTTTGGAACTGAGAAAATTCCTGAGGATGTCGATGCCGGCTTGCTTGGGGAGACGGTCGTGATCGACGGGCTGAGCCCTCAAAATTTCTGGCAGAAGCCCGAAAACGCCGCTGAGGTGAATGCCGATCTGGGACTTAAGGAGGGGGCATTCCTGCGTGAAATGGCAAGACAATCCGGCGGAGCGCTTGAGATTTCCGATGAGGTCCAGCACATGGCCGCGTATGAGCCGGATGTGATCGTTGACAGTCCTGCCGACTGGGGCGAGGGGCGGCGCTACGAAACCTAGATTTTTTCGTGCCTGTCATGGAAAAAACAAAGCCCCCGTCGAGGGGGCTTTTGCATCTTTCCGCTTTTTGCCGGAAATTAGTCTTTCTTCTTGTTTCCGGCAGAAGACAGGAAATTCCCGTAACGGCTTTCGAATTTGTCGAGCTGGCCCTTTTCGATAACCTTCGTGGTGCCGCCTTGCCATGCGGGGTGGGTGAGGGGATCGACATCAAGCTTGAGCACGTCCCCGGGCTTGCCGTAGGTGCTGCGGGTCTTATATTCCGTTCCGTCGGTCATAACGACGGTGATTTCGTGGTAATCGGGGTGTATATCGGCCTTCATGGTCTCGACTTTCCGTTTGTAATTACTTCTAAATCTTTGTTTTATCGCGCAATCAGGGCGCTTTTCATCTTGAATGAAGCGACTTTTTAGCGTTAAGTCTGGCGGATTGCAAGTGTTTTTTGACGTGATGAGGGGAACCGTATGTCCTGGTGGCAGCCGCAGGAATTTGCCAAAAAGCGGCCATTTCTGGAGAAAAGGGCTGAAATTGTGCAGGGTTTGCGCGGGTTTTTTGGCTCTCATGGCTTTCTGGAGGTTAACACCCCGGTTTTGCAGGTCTGTCCGGTCATGGATACGCATAGTCATGCCTTCGAAACGATCCTGAAGAACCCTGATCTGAGCCCTGCCAAGACGCTATACCTGCAGACCAGCCCGGAATTCGATATGAAGAAACTGATGGTGGCGGGGGTGGAAAAGCTTTATCAGATCTGCCCGGTTTTTCGAAACGCGGAGGGTTCGCGGTTGCACAGCCCGGAATTTACTATGCTGGAATGGTACCGGGCGCAGGATGATTACAGCGCCCTTATCGATGATTGTATCGCCCTGCTCAGGCATCTTGCACAGGGTACGGGATTTCAGTACTACCAGTATAAAGGCCTGTGCTGCGATCCTTTTGCGGAATGGCAGGTGATTTCTGTTGCGGACGCTTTTGCCCATTATGCGGGCATTCATCTGGATGATTTTCTTGAGGATACGGAAGGGTTTGCCGCTGCCGTTCGGGAAGCCGGGATTCGCGTGGCGGAAGGGGATCGCTGGGATGATTTGTTTTTTGCCGTCATGGCTGAGAAGATCGAGCCGAAGCTGGGGGCCGAGGTTCCGGCCATATTGTTCGATTATCCGGCTTCGCTGGCTTCGCTTTCGCGGCGTAAGCCTGAGGATCCGCGCTATGCCGAGCGGTTCGAGCTTTACGTGTGTGGGGTGGAGCTGGCTAATGCGTTCAGCGAGCTGACCGACGCGGCGGAGCAGCGGCAGCGTTTTATCGACGAAATGGACCTGAAGAAAAAGCTTTATAACGAAAGCTATCCGGCAGATGAGGAGTTTCTGCGGGCGCTGGAATATGGTCTGCCGGACTCGGCGGGGATTGCGCTGGGGGTCGACCGGCTGGTTATGCTGGCGACCGGGGCGGAGCATATCTCGCAGGTTCTCTGGGCGCCGGTGCAGGTTTAAGGATCGTTATCGTTTGCGGCGGTGCAGGGGTTGCGCGGGACGTTGGTCGGGTAAGCGGTTATAACCTGCGTCTTATCGCTGTTTACGACCACGCGGATTTTCAGGTTCTCGATCTTTGTATTGGTTACGAAGTATCCGTTATCCTGACGGTTCCAGTTCGTATTGTCGTTGGAAGCGATCTTGCTGACTGTGTCGATGATTTTCTGATCGCTCCAGTTCTCCGGGAATTCGCTTTTACAGGGTTTGTGCTGGCCGTGCCTGTGGCCGCCGCCGGTTTTATCGCCATAGAGAATGTGTTTTATGCGGTCCGGGGAGAGAGCTATGCTTCCTCTTTCTGTGAGGTTCGCTGCGGTTTTTTGCTGAAATTGCGCAGAAAATACACTGATCAGGAGAAGCAGCAGGGCAGTAGCAATGGCCGTGACGCGGCGGTTTTTCATGTTTGTGCAAAGCCTGTCTAAAAATGGATCCCCGCTTACGCGGGGATGCCTTAAACTTATCGGGCTTAAAAAGCCTTTCTAGTTCTTGTAAATGTCCATGATCTTGTCGAGCAGGGCCACGCCATCGTCCCAGGAGCGCTGGAAAGAGTTGCGGCCGATGATGGAACCGTTCCCTCCGCCGTCCTTAATGGCTTTTGCGTCGTCGAAGACCGCGTTTTCGCCTTTCGAGGCGCCGCCGGAGAAGACCACGATCCGGCGCCCGTTAAAGCAGGAGCGCACCACTTCGCGGACGCGGGCGGCCTGGGTGCTGATGTCGATGTTGCCTTTTTCGAAGGCTTTCTGCGCCTCTTTTTGCATGATGTGGTCGGTGGGGAGCTTGACCTTCACGATGTGCGCGCCGAGGAGGCAGGCCATGTGAGCGGCGTAAGCGATGACATCCATCGCGGTTTCGCCTTCCTTGGTCACGCCGGAACCGCGCGCGTAGGACCAGACGACGGAAGCCAAGCCGACATCCTTGGCCTGGCGGATCATGTCGCGGACTTCCTCCATCATTTCGAACTGGTTGTCCGAGCCGGGATAAATGGTGAATCCGACTGCGGAACAGCCCAGTTCCAGCGCATCCTTGATGGAGGCGGTTACGGCCTGATTATGATCGTGTCTGGCGGAATCGAGACTGTTCGAGCTGTTGAATTTAAGGATGGTCGGAATCTGTCCTGCGAAGGTATCGGCTCCGGCCTGAAGCGGGCCGAGCGGCGCTGCGTAAGCGTTGCAGCCGGATTCGATGGCCAATTCGTAGTGATAGTGAGGATCGTAGGCATCAGGGTTGACCGAGAAGGAGCGTGCGGGGCCGTGTTCGAAGCCCTGATCGACCGGGAGGATGACCATCTTTCCCGTTCCGGCCAGTTTGCCGGTGTTCAGCATCCTGACGAGATTTCCCTTTACGCCCGCATTTTCATTTTCGTAGCAGGAGATGATTTTCTTGATTTCCGGGGATAGCGACATCTGGCTTCCTTTTGTTTCGGGTTTTCTCTTTATTGCGGTCGATGCGGGCATAGTTGCACTGTCCTCTTCCTTGACTGGCCGTTGATTCTCTGCCGTTCTTTATAGCAAGAATCGGGCCGGGCATCCGATTTTTTCGTACAGATATTTTTAAGGCCTTCCTGAGAGAAGGCCTTAATTCCATAAATTCCATATAGCGAAAGTCCGTTGCCGGAACAAGCTGGAATCAACCGTAACCTGTTTCCGGGCCGGATTGCACGAAGCCTGCGAGGTCGGCAACATTTGTATTTCCGAATGTTTTTGTCAGGTTCGGACGCGGAACGCCGTCAAAGACTTCGCCGCACAGGTAATGCATTTGAACATGAGATTGAGGACTGAGACTATCAACCACTTTTTATAACCCCTTCATCGACAAGCTTATTATAAGCTCTGTTATCTGTTGTTGCAGGCCCGTTATATAAGTTATCCAACACTTCTGCCTTGGTTGCGGCCCCTTTTTCATAAAGGGTTGATAATATTCTCGCATCCCGCAGGGTTGGTTTTTCCTGCTTTAGTATCTTTGTAACACCTTCCAAGAATTTTTTCAAATTGTTGTGGTTTCCCTGAAAATAATCCAGAGCCGAATCCAAGGCTCGTTTAGAATAACCACATATTTCCAATGGCTTAGCTCTGCCGTCCTCCTCTGACTCCTGACGCATGACGCATCCGTAGTTAAACAGCCACTCAATTTCACGATTCATCGCCGATTTATCGATAGAAAGCCGATTCATGATTTCAGTCTGGGTCGTGCCCGGGTGCTGGTCGATATCGTTCAGAATCATGGCGCGCCTGAGGGAGGAGGAGGGGTCATTGCCTAGGGCCTCCACCAGATGATCAATGACTAGGCAGGCTTTTTGCCCGCGGGTTGTCATTGCGCGTTTTGCTATCTGTCTGAACATGTCTTCAACTATACTGATAAATGCGGTCGATAGTAAATAAGATACCTAAAAAATCCCCTTTTTACAGAAGGTTATAGATTTTCATAGGGAGGCTTTAGGGATTTGCGGTCCTGAATAAAAAAGCTGGCCTAAGACGAATCTTAGACCAGCTTTGCCACGGAGAACGGTTTAGAATTGTTCATCTTATCGAGTTTTGTGATCGAGTCAACACAAAAAAATAAATTCTTTGTAATTTTCTTTTAAAGTTTTGATGAAAAAGGAAATTATCAGTAACCTGCTTTATGCATCGCGAGGGCTGTATCCAGCATGCGGCAGGAGAATCCCCACTCGTTATCATACCAGGCCATGACCCGGACAAAGGTATCCGCAATGACGGATGTGCCGTTCAAGGAGAAGTTTGCAGAAAAGGGTTCGTGATTGAAGTCGCCGGAAACGAGAGGTTCATCGTAATAGCTCAGGATTCCTTTCAGATCGTTGTCTGCGTATTTTTTAATCGCGTTATTGATTTCCTCGACAGTCGTTTTGCGAGAGGCGTCAAATTTGAGGTCAACGAGAGAGACGTTGGGGACGGGCACCCGAATCGAGACTCCGTCCATCTTTCCTTCCAGATGGGGCAGGACCTTGCTCAGGGCCTTGGCCGCGCCTGTCGTGGTCGGGATCATGTTCATGGCGGCCGCGCGGGCCCGGTAAGGATCCTTGTGGGAGGCGTCGACGATATTCTGGTCGCCTGTGTAGGCGTGAATAGTGGTCATGAAACCTTTTTCGATGCCGATTTCCTTGTCCAGAACATAGGCGACCGGCGCCAGGCAGTTCGTGGTACAGGAGCCGTTGGAGACGATTTTATGTTCGGCCTTGATATCCTTATGATTAACTCCGTAGACCACAGTGAGGTCTTCGCCTTTTGCGGGAGCGGAGAAGAGGACTTTTTTTGCGCCGGTCTTGAGGTGGTGCATGGCGCCTTCGCGGTCATTGAATTTACCGGTACATTCGAGGACGATGTCTACGCCGTGGTCTCCCCAGTGAAGTTCTTCCGGGTCGCGGCTGCGGAAGCGATAGATTCTTCTGCCGTTGATCCTGATGCCGTCATCGCCGCAGCGCTCTACCGTAAAGGGTGCGCGGCCATGAATTGAGTCGTATTTCAGAAGGGGGAAGAAATTTCCGCCGGGGTCGTTGATGGCGACTATGTTTATATCGTCTAGGCCCAACTCGTATTTTGCGCGGCATACCAACCTGCCGATGCGTCCGAAACCGTTGATGGCGACCCTGAGCGTCATATTCACCTCATTCGTTTGTTTTTAAGCGTTGATTACTTATTTTTGCGGTTGAGCTTATTTTGCACTTTTTCAATTACCTTTTCGGGGGTGATGCCAAAGTGCTTGTATAGCTCTCCTGCCGGGGCAGAGGCCCCGAAGCCGCTCATCCCCACAAAAATGCCGTGGCCGCCGATCAACGACTCCCAGCCCTGGCGTACGCCTGCTTCAACAGCTACTTTAATACTGCTGTTGCAGACGAGTTTGACGAAATGTTCTTCGTCCTGCTGCAAGAAGAGTTCCATACAGGGAACGGAAACCAGACGGACCTTGCGGCCTTCCTTTGCAAAATGCTCATAGGCGGTGTGGGCGATCTCCACTTCGGAGCCGCTGGCGAAGAAGGTGATTTCGGGTTCCCCTCCGGATTCTTTAAGGATATAGGCCCCTTTTGCGCAGAGATTTTCCTTGCGGTCTTCGGCCAATGTCGGCAGCCCTTGTCGGGTCAGGGCGAGGACGGTTGGAGTTTGCGTGCCGTTCAGAGCCAGTTCCCAGCATTCAGCCGTTTCGATACCGTCGCAGGGACGCATGACCATCAGGTTGGGGATGGCCCGCAGGGCGGCCAGATGTTCGACCGGCTGGTGGGTCGGGCCGTCTTCGCCGAGGCCGATTGAATCGTGCGTCATGACATAGATCACCCGTTGCTTCATCAGGGCGGAGAGGCGGATAGCGGGGCGGCAGTAATCGGAAAACTGCAGGAAGGTTCCAGCATACGGGATCAGGCCGCCATGCAGGGCCATGCCGTTCATGGCCGCGGCCATGCCGTGTTCGCGTACGCCGTAGTAGATGTAGTTTCCATTGTAATCTTTTTCGGAAACGGCTTTGGAGGCTTCGACCTTTGTATTGACGGACCCTGTCAGGTCCGCTGAGCCGCCCACAAGAGCGGGCAGGGCGGGAACAAGGGATTCGAGAACTTTTCCGGATGTCTGGCGCGTGGCCATTTTCGGCTTTTCTGCCGAGAAGGTTTTTTTGACCTCCGCAATCACGGGTTTGATGATTTTTGTGACATCGGGATTCAGGGCCGTGTCCAATTCCTCTTTCCGTTCGGATTGTCCGTAGCGGGAGTGCCATTCCGCATAAGCTTCCCCGCCTTTCTCCCCGACGGCGCGCCACGCGCCAAGGATTTCATCGGGAACGACAAAGGGTTCGTACGGCCAGCTTAGATTTTCCCGTGCGCCCTTGATTTCATCTGCGCCCAGAGGAGAGCCGTGAGAGGAAGATTTTCCCTGCTTGGTCGGGGCACCGAAACCAATATGGGTCTTGCAGCAGATAATGCTGGGTCGGTCGGATTTTTTGGCTGCTGCGATTGCGGATTCAATCTGCGCGAAGTCGTGGCCGTTGACGTTCAGCACGTCCCAGCCATAGGCGCGGAAGCGCGCGGAGGTATCTTCGGTAAAACTCAGCTCGGTTGCACCATCGATACTGATTCCATTGTCATCGTACAAGACAATCAGCTTCGCGAGTTTGAGGTGTCCCGCCATGGAGGCGGCTTCATGGCTGATGCCCTCCATGAGGTCGCCGTCGCTGGCGATAACGTAGGTGTAGTGAGACACCAGGTCTTCCCCGAAACGTGCGTTCAGGATGCGCTCGGCCAAGGCCATGCCTACGGCTGTGGCAATCCCCTGACCCAAAGGGCCGGTCGTCGTTTCGATGCCTGCGTTGTGCTCGACCTCCGGATGTCCGGCGGTGATGGCACCGAGCTGGCGGAAATTTTTGATCTGGTCGAGGGTAATTTTTTCGTAACCTGTCAGGTAATTTAAGGCGTAAAGCAGCATCGAGCCGTGACCCGCAGAGAGCACGAAGCGGTCGCGGTCGGGCCATTCGGGATTGGCAGGGTCGAATTTGAGAAACTTCGTATACAGGACCGTTGCGACATCGGCCATGCCCATCGGCATGCCGGGATGGCCGGATTTTGCCTTTTCTACCGCATCCATCGCGAGGGCGCGGATGGCATTCGACATCGTCTTCAGATTGGCCTCGGTCATATTCTGCGGTTGTTTTGAAACTGCTGCTTTGCTCATATCTGTGTGCACCCGGTCTTTTCTGTAAATCCGCGTGTAAAATGCCTTTCCATAGCGCTTTGGTCAAGGCCCCGCTTTCACTTTCCTGTGGTTTAATGATTATTTTTGTGCTGCGCGTCTTGACCCTTTTCTGCACCACTTCAATACTTAGGGTCATTCAAGTTTTTTGGCGTAATGATTCTTTTGTGAAGGGGTGGCGTATGTCCGCAATCAGAGATGCTTTGCTCAGGCTGGATGAGGCGATCGATCGGCTGGAGGTTACGGCATTGAGCGCTGCTGAGGAGCGTTCTGTGGCTGCCGAGCAGCCTGACAATGTCGTTGATGTTGATTTTCTGGCCGGGCGGATCGACCGGGCGATTGCTTCCGTGGAATTGTTGCTAAGAGAGGAAGGGTAAGCATGTCTGAGGTTACTGTACATATCGGAGGCCGCGGTTACAGCCTTTCCTGTGATCCGGGTCAGGATGCGCGCCTGAGGGAGCTTGCCCAGTATGTCGATTCTCGGCTTAAGGAGATCGCCCATGCCGGGGCTGCGACTAATGAGAGCCATCTTTTTGTACTGACAGCGCTGGTACTGGCCGATGAGTTGTTTGATACCAAGGAAATGCTTGGTGAGTTCGAAGAAGAGAATTATCAGCTTTCCAGCCGTTTGCGGGACATCGCCAACGGCCAGGCGCCGAAGCCTCTTGTTCAGGAAGAGATGTTTGTCGCCGAGGCCTTGGATCATCTGGCGGGCAAGATCGAGCATATCGCCGAGCGAATCCAGAAGGCCTAGTTTTTTTTCGATTTTTTCCAAATACCATGCTAAAACCAGCGGGCTGCGGGGTGCGTGATACGGCTTTATCCCGGAGGTCGATACATTTTCGCTCGGGAGCTGTCCCTGTGCAGGATCAATCGGTTTACCGGGGGATCCCGCATATATGGCGCCCACCTGTTTATACAGGACCACGGCGGATATCATACGTACACGGCCCTTGCGGCACCTTTGTTTCCATTTTTCAGCCTGAGCTGTGTTGTTTCGCAGTGTGTGTACGATAAAGTACGCTTTGGTTCCCGCGGTTTGCTCACGCTGGAGGTTTTTACGCATAAAAAGGGTTGTCTTTGTGAGCGAGAGCAGCGTTGAATTAAAAGCTGAAATGCGGCGGGAGGCCTTGCGCCAGCGGGCCGGAATGTCTGCCGATGCGGATGCGCTGGAGGCGTTTGTCTCTCTTTTCTTCAAACATGTCCGGCTGAGTCCCGATTCGGTTATCGCGGCTTATTGGCCGATGGAACGGGAGTTCGATGTAGGCCCTGTGATCGAGGAGATCATCGAGCGAAAGATCATTTTATGTCTGCCGGTGGTTGAAAAAGGCTCAAAAATCCTTAAATTCGCGGCATGGTCAGGGGAACAGACGCTGGTGCGCGGTGCATTCGGCGTGATGCATCCGCCCGTTGATGCAGGGGTAAACTGGGTTGATCCCGATGTGTTGATTGTTCCCCTGTTGGCGTTTGACCGGCGGGGATACCGGCTTGGCTACGGGGGCGGGTACTACGATGCTACCCTGGCCGGTTTGCGGGCTCGAAAGACGGTTCAAGCGGTTGGTGCCGGTTATGCGCAGCAAGCCTGCCTGTTCAATCTGCCGACGGATGACCATGATGAACGGATGGATATGATCATTACACCGCAGCAGGTTTATACGTACTAAGAGACAAGGAATTAGAGAGTTATGAGGATTCTTTTTATCGGCGATATCATGGGACGGGCCGGGCGCGAGGCGCTTGAGACATACTTGCCCGCTCTGAAACGCGATCTTGCGCCTGATGTTGTTATTGTCAATGGCGAGAACGCTGCGCACGGAAAGGGGATTACCGAAAAAATCTGTCAGCAGTTTTATCCCCTGGGAGTGGATTGCATCACCAGCGGAAATCATATCTGGGATCAGCGGGAGGTCATTCCCTATATTGGCCGTGACAAGAAATTATTGCGGCCGGCCAATTTTCCCGAAGGTACGACGGGGAACGGAGTTCTTGTGCATGAATTACAGGACGGGCGGAAAATTACTATCATTAACCTGATGGCCCGTTTGTTCATGGATCCGCTGGACGATCCGTTTGCCCTGATGGAGCAGTTTTTACGGGATCATGTTTTGGGAAAAACCTGTCAGGCCGTGTTTGTCGATTTTCACGGGGAGGCCACGAGCGAGAAATATTCCTTTGCGCATCATTTTGACGGGCGCGTGTCTGCTGTGGTGGGGACGCATACTCATGCCCCGACAGCAGATGCCCATGTTCTGCCCGGCGGAACGGCGTTTCAGAGCGATGCGGGGATGAGCGGGGATTACGATAGCGTTATCGGCGTGCGCAAGGATATCGCTATCCATAGATTTGTGAAGAAAATGCCCGGTGAGCCCCTCATTCCTGCCAGCGAGAATAAGACACTCTGTGGGGTCTTTATTGTCACTGACGATCGAAATGGGCATGCTGTTTCTATTGATCCGGTGCGGGTGGGAGATACGCTCTCCAATACTCTGCCCAAATTTTAAAATAGAGAATCCGGAGTCAGAATTCTGCTTCTTCAGGCTGGCGCAGGTTGTGCTTGTTCTTTTCAAAGTAGCGCATGCAGGCATCGTTGAGCGCCTCGACGAGTTCATTTCCGTGCTTGCCTCCGTCTCCCTTTATTTTTGCGGTAATGACGGCTTTGATGGTGGTATGGAACGCTTCGGCGATTTCAAGAGCATCGATATCGATTTGATCGACGACTTCCAGAAACTGAACAAAACGGTCCGCGATCCGTGTCACCAAGGGGTAGTGGAACATTCCGCCGTTGGCTTTAAGCTGGGCACAGGGGTAGAGAACGCCAGCAATCAGAAATTCATTATCATCGTCCGGTTCGGGTTTCTGGGCCCGGCGGATCCCTTTCATCATCGAGGCAAGGTAAATTTCGGCCAGAGGCGCAAAGTCCACTGTCGTGTTTTCCAGCAGCTTTTGAGCACGGTCAAGAATCGCATCGCTCAGGCCTCCCGTCCCGACCTTTGCCTTGATCATATTGGGGGGCTTGATGAATTCGGCGTTCCGCCTCGGGCTTTGATTATAATGTTGGATATCTACTGGCATCTGCTTCTCTTAATCCCCATCTTCAAGAAATGCGATGTCTTCGGGTGTGACAGGTGCAGGCATTGCGGGACGATCATCATCTTTTCTTCTCATCGGGCCGGTATAGGCGGTGGTGCGTTTGCGGCGACGGTCGGGACCGAAGAAATCCTCGGACCGGACAAACTGTCTGGGCTTTTCGATGACCTGAACGATCCGGCGGTATAGATCGCGCGCGTTGAAAGGCTTGACCAAAAACTCCGTTACCCCGGCGTCCCGGGCGGCAATGACGCGCCGTTTTTCGCTAAAGCCCGTCATCAGGATTACAGGGACGTAGGGGTTGGGGCTGCGTTTGTCGTTGCGGATTCTTCGGGTCAGGGAAATTCCATCACAGGGCTGCATCATCCAGTCCGCGATCACCATGTCGGGATTGCTCTGGCAGAAGATCGTGAAGCCTTGCTCACCGTCAGTGGCCGTAAAAATCGTGCCTACGCCGAATGTCTGCAGGATCGACTTCGTCAACTCCAGCATCGGCTGGTTGTCTTCTACGACCAGAACTTTCAGCGATTCAAACCGATAAGTCATGCTTTATTCTTTTGTCCTGCCAGACATCTTTGTTGTCTCTAATTATCTGCCGATGGGCCTGAAAAAAAAAGAAGCCCTGCCGTAAAGATCAGACTTTTCAACAGTCTAGGCGCTGCTTATACTGTGCCGCCGTAACCTTTATGCCATTTTTGCCCTGAAGTTTTAAAAAAGGCTTAATTTTATGTGGGCGTGGGCTGTTTTGTTCAGGAGTTTTTTGATATGGCCGGACATTCCAAATATGCAAATATCAAGCACCGTAAGGGTGCGCAGGACGCCAAGCGAGCGAAGGTTTTTTCCAAGCTGGGACGGGAGATCACTGTCGCGGCCAAGCTGGGCGGGCCGGACCCGGATATGAACCCGCGGTTGCGGCTGGCGATTGCTACGGCGCGGGGACAATCTATGCCAAAAGACGGGATCGAACGCGCCATCCAGAAGGGAGCAGGGCTCGGCGATAGTGAAAATTATGATGAAATCCGTTATGAAGGATATGCTCCCGGAGGCGTTGCCGTTATTGTTGAATGTCTGACGGATAACAAGAACCGCACGGCCGGGGAGGTTCGTACGCTTTTCAGCAAGAACGGGGGGGAACTGGGCGCAACGGGTTGTGTCGGGTTCATGTTCGACCGGCTGGGGGAAATTGTTTATCCCGCCTCTAAAGTTTCTGCAGACCAGATTTTTGAGGCGGCTGCCGAAGCGGGGGCGGATAACGTCGAAAGCGATGAATCTTTTCATGAGATTACCTGTGCTCCCGATCAGTTTGCAGCCGTGCGGAACGTGCTCGAACAAAAGTTCGGCGAACCCGAGAAGGGCGGGCTGGTGTGGCGGCCAAATGTCAATGTTCCGGTGTCGGAGGAAATTGCAGCTTCTATCCTGAAGCTCGTCGATGCGCTGGAAGATAATGACGATGTCCAGGCCGTAACAGCCAATTTTGAAGTCTCTGATGAAATCATGGAGAAACTTCTGGCTTCGGGTTAGACTCAGGCCATGCTGATTCTGGGAATCGATCCCGGCCTTCAGAAAACGGGCTGGGGTCTTATCGACACCGTTAGTTCTTCATTGCGTTTTAAGGGCTGTGGACTTATCAAGCCGCCGACAGGCCTAGCCATGGCGCAAAGACTGGCTTTTCTGCATGAGGCTCTTGCCGAGATTATACGCACAAACCAACCGGACAGAGCCGCTATCGAAGAAACATTTGTGAACAGTAACGCTCTATCCGCGTTGAAGCTGGGGCAGGCGCGGGGGGTCCTGATGGCGGTTCCTGCGTTGTTCGGGCTGGAGGTTGCCGAATATGCCGCGAATACCATCAAGAAATCCGTTACCGGATCGGGTCATGCGGCGAAAAACCAGATCCAGATGATGGTGCGCAGGTTGCTGCCGGCTTGTGGACCGATTGGGGCGGATGAGGCGGATGCTCTTGCGGTTGCCATCTGCCATGCGCATTATGGTGAATGGAACAAAAGCACAACAAAGAGTAAAAGCGCGGTATGATTGGCAAGCTTTCCGGTGTTATCGATTCCTTTGGCAAGGACCATCTTGTTCTTGATGTTAACGGCGTGGGCTATCTGGTTCATGCTAGCGGACGGACATTGTCGCGTATCGGGCAACGGGGTGATCCGGCGGCGTTTTTGATTATTACTCAGGTGCGGGAGGATGCGATTACGCTGTTCGGATTTGCCGAGGCGGCCGAGCGCGAATGGTTCAAGATCCTGACCAGCGTACAGGGTGTCGGCGCAAAGGTGGCGCTGGCGATTTTGAGCATCTGTCCTCCCGATCGGCTGGGGTTTATGATCGCGGCGCAGGATAAGGTGGCATTGACGCAAGCGGACGGGGTGGGGCCGAAACTGGCCGCACGGATTTTAACCGAGTTAAAGGATAAGGCAGGCAAGGTTGAACTTTCTCCGGAGACAATGTCTCTTTCTAAAGCGAATGGGGTGCTATCAACTGGCGACAAGGATGCTGATCTTCAAATTGATCAGGATGCCGTTTCGGCCCTGACCCATCTCGGTTATGCACGGACGGAAGCTTTTGCCGCAGTTATGACCGCGAAAAGCAAAGCGAACGATAATGAAAAAGGTAGTCTGCAATCCCTGATCCGGTTAGCACTGAAGGAGTTGAGTGCATGAGTCCGCCCAAGGATGCGCTGAAGAAAGACAGAAACAGCGACATTGTATCTTCTGTCAAAGATATGGAGATGCCTCAGGAGACATCGTTGCGACCAGCGGTGTTGGAAGAATTTATCGGACAGACGGGGCTGCGGGAAAATTTGCGCGTTTTTATCCAGTCCGCCCGTACGCGCAAGGAGGCCATGGATCATGTGCTTTTTTACGGTCCGCCGGGACTTGGCAAGACCACGCTGGCGCATATTGTCGCACGGGAGCTCGGGGTCGGGTTCCGGGCCACATCGGGACCTGTGATCCTGAAATCCGGCGATCTTGCCGCGTTGCTGACGAACCTGCAGCCTTATGACGTTTTGTTTATCGACGAGATTCACCGCCTCAGCCCGGCTGTTGAAGAAATTCTCTATCCCGCGATGGAGGACGGGAAGCTGGACCTGATTATCGGGGAGGGGCCGGCGGCGCGGTCCATTCAAATCGAGCTGGTGCCTTTTACGCTGATCGGCGCCACGACACGGAGCGGACTTTTGACCAATCCGTTGCGGGACCGTTTCGGCATTCCGCTGCGGCTGGAGTTTTACGGGCCGGAAGAGCTTAAGACTATTGTCGCGCGCACGGCTCGAATCCTTGATATGGAAATTACGGATGACGGAGCGCTGGAGATTGCCCGGCGTTCGCGCGGGACGCCAAGAATTGCCGGGCGACTGACGCGACGGGTGCGGGATTTTGCGCTGGCGTTGCAATCTGCGGCCATTGATACCGGATTGGTCGATATGGCCCTGACCCGACTGGATGTCGATAAGAGCGGCCTTGACTCTATGGATCGACGTTACCTGCGCTGTATTGCGGAGAATTATGGCGGTGGGCCGGTCGGGGTGGAGACGCTCTCAGCGGCATTGTCTGAACACCGGGATATGATCGAGGACGTGATCGAGCGTTTGATGGCCGTCACTGACAGCTGGAGCGTCAGGTCGGAGCCGGGCGCCCCGCTGTAAGAACTCT
>JAGRIJ010000035.1 GCA_020443295.1 Alphaproteobacteria bacterium
AAACCAACCATCAGGCCGGATTTGGTGAACTGGTGCGGGTCGAGTTCCTTTACCCTTTGGAGAAGGCGCAGAGAGCGGAAATAGCGTGCTCCCGGGCGGATGGTCGGGTAAAGGCGGGGAACAGTTTCAAGGTTGTGATTAAAAACATCGGGTTTGGCGTGGATTACACGGTCGAGGGCGTTAACATCGCCGCGGAAATCTCCGGGGAGGATTTCAACGGTCGTTTCAGGGCTTTTCATGCGGATGGCCTGAATAGTTTTGACGAAATGACCGGCGCCGCTGTCTTCCAGATCGTCGCGGTCAACGGATGTCACGACGACGTGTTTCAGGCCCATTTGCATGACGGCCACGCCAACGCGCAGGGGTTCGAGCTTGTCGAGTTCTTCGGGTTTGCCGGTGGCCACGTTACAGAAAGCACACGCGCGGGTGCAGATTTCGCCCATGATCATGAAAGTCGCGTGCTGTTTTTGCCAGCATTCGCCGATATTCGGGCATCCTGCTTCTTCGCAGACGGTCGTCAGCTTGTTCTGGCGGACGATATCCATTGTTTTTTTGTATTGTCCGCCCTGTGGCGCAGGAACGCGGATCCATTCAGGCTTGCGCCCTGTCGGCCTGTCCGGATTTTTCTGCTTTTCCGGGTGGCGTCTGGCTTTATCCAACAATTCGGGGTTATATGTCATATTTTCTATAATTCCTTGTCGGCTGCGGACAGAATTACTCCAAAAATACCGGTTTCGCAAGTGCGACGTCCTGCACGCAGTTACTGTCCTTAATTTTCAGCAGGTTGTCTACCATGTGGACGTGCTCGGCACAGAAGGAATAGGTCTTAAATGTGACTTCGGCTTTTCTGCCTGTCTGCGGTTCGTGCGTGGCATAGGCGGAGTTCATCCAGACGTGGTATTTTATTTCCGCGCTCTCTCTGTCTTCAGACATTTTGATCGATTCTATCTTGTATTTCGTCTGCGTGTTGTAAGCCTTGGTGTAGTCTTCTTCCACCTGCGCGAGCATCTGATCGTAATTATATTTTTCAATCATCGGGTCGAGCATATCATTGACGTGGTTTTCGATGACGAAATGTGCTTCCGGGTCTATGTGCTTATGAGCGTAATCCAGTATTTTCTCCAAGTCCGGCTTTTCAAAAGTATAGAGGGCGGCCATCGTATCAAGGTAATCGGTGATAATTTTTTCGGTCAGGGGGGCGGATTCAGAAGCAGGCTCCGCCTGTGCCTGTGATGTGACAGGCGCAAAAACCCAGAAGCCGCATATGAGGAGAAAAAGATAGGCTCTCATGTTTTTTATCCTTTACGGGTCAAAAATGTATGGCCTTGCCAAAGGCGCTCAGCACACTTTCGTGCATCATTTCCGAAAGGGTCGGGTGCGGGAAGATGGTGTGCATCAGCTCCACTTCTGTGGTCTCCAACGTTTTGGCAATTCCGAAGCCCTGAATCATTTCCGTGACTTCGGCCCCGACCATGTGAGCGCCGAGAAGCTCCCCTGTTTTCTCATCAAAAATTGTCTTCACCAAGCCTTCGGGTTCTCCCATAGCAATGGCTTTGCCGTTACCGATGAAGGGGAAGCGTCCGACCTTGACCTTATAGCCCTTTTCCCTGGCTGCTTTTTCCGTGAGGCCGACTGAAGCCACCTGAGGCGTGCAGTAGGTGCAGCCGGGTATGTTCAGTTTCTTGAGCGGGTGGACATCCTTTACGCCGGCGATTTTTTCAACGCAGATTACGCCTTCGTGACTGGCTTTATGCGCCAGCCATGGAGGGCCTGTCACGTCTCCGATGGCGTAGACACCGGGTTCATCGGTGGCCAGCCATTCATTTGTGACGATATGGCCGCGGTCTACTTTAACCTTGGTTTTCTCCAAGCCTATATTTTCCGTGTTCCCGACAATTCCAACCGCCATAATAACGTTTTCAACAGTGATTTCCTCTTTGCCTTTGGGCGTCTCGATCGTGGCTTTTACGCCCTTGGCCGATTTATCGAGCTTCGTTACTTTTGCGCCCGTGAGGATTTTCATACCTTGTTTTTCAAAGGCCTTGTGTGCGAAAGAAGAAATTTCTTCGTCTTCTACAGGCAGGATACGGTCGAGAACTTCTACCACTGTGACTTCTGCACCCATAAAGCGGTAGAAGCTTGCGAATTCGATCCCGATGGCGCCGGAGCCAACAACAAGAAGGGATTTGGGCATTTTTTCAGGCACCATGGCTTCCTTATAGGTCCAGACCTGCTTGCCGTCCGGCTCTAAACCGGGAAGAACGCGCGCGCGCGCGCCCGTTGCGATGATGATGTTCTTTGCCGAAAGCTCGTCGATTTTTTTGCCGTCCTTCTCGACGATTACCTTGCCCTGCCCTGCCAGTTTACCGTAGCCGTCAATGACGGTGACCTTGTTCTTTTTCAGGAGATGCTGGACGCCCTTGGAGAGTTGGGATGCCACGCTGCGTGAACGGGCGATGACTTTCTTGATATCAAACGAAATATCTTTCGCAGTGAAGCCGAACTGATCCAGATTATGCAGGAGATGATGAATCTCGCTGGAGCGCAGCAGAGCCTTAGTCGGAATACACCCCCAGTTCAGGCAAATTCCGCCTAAATGCTGGCTTTCGATGAGCGTGACCGTCATTCCCAATTGTGCAGCGCGGATGGCCGCGACATAACCACCGGGGCCGCCCCCGATCACGATCAGATCCGAAGTTTTATTTGTACTCATCTATTATTCCTTTTTATTCATCTTCGTGAAATTTAGCGGTCGCCTTTTCCAGAAATTCGCGAACTTCTTCAATATCGTGTGTACGGGTGGGCTGGTCCGCAAATTTGTCAAATGCGCTTTCCGGCCCAAAGAGAATCAGGGGCTTTTTAAATTGAATGGCCAGAGAGACTTCATTCTGCGTACCATGTTCGCCGGGCAGCGCGATGACAGCGTGGCTTGTCATGATATTCACGTAATTGCGGCTGAACGGCGTACTGTCATTCTGCGCCTTGATATCGAGAGGGGTCAAAATAGGGATTTCGATATAAGGGTTGGGATATTTTTCACGCGGTATAAATTCACCGCTGTATTTTACCGTCGGGACTACGCCGATGCTAAAGCCCTGACGGTCTTCCTGATCGCAGAAGGCTTTTGCCACGGCCATCATTACGCCCGCTCCCGCTCCTGTCAGCAAGTGATAATCATGTTGAGCAATCATACGGCCCAGAGGCGCGGCATATTCTTCCCATGTTTCTGCGTGGGAGCCCATTACCCCAATGATCGGCTTTTTATCGAGCATGGATCGACCTTAAAATATAATTATTGAACGGGGTTTCAGCAGTTTCCCTTTTTCGCCTGACCGGGAGGGCAAAAATCTCCCTTGTGGCTGTCTTCTATCTCAACTTCAACGCCGCCGCCTTTCACTTTAACGTTCGGGTCATCGGTTTTAACAGTTGTTTTGCAAGCAGAGATGCAAAATCCCAAAATAAGCAGAGCCAGAAGATGTTTTGCGGACATGACTTATTTCTCCGAGTTTTAGAGCAGCATGCTCACGGGGTTTTCAACGAATTTCTTGAAGACCTGCAAATACTCAGCCCCGGTAGCTCCGTCGACGGCCCGGTGATCAACAGAAAGGGTGCAGCTCATCATGGTCCTGATCTCCACTTTGCCGTTCTCGACGACTGCACGCTGTTCCCCTGCCCCGATGGCGAGGATACAGGCTTGGGGCGGGTTAATGATCGCACCGAATTCACGAATGCCATACATGCCAAGGTTGGAAACCGTAAAAGAGCCCCCCTGAAACTCTTCGGGCTTGAGCTTGCCGTCGCGGGCCCGTTTGGCAAGGTCTTTTACTTCCGCGGAGATTTGTTTCAGGCCCTTGTCCTCGGCGTTACGGACAATCGGCGTAATCAGGCCGTTCGGCGTTGCAACCGCAACGGAAACATCGGCCTTGATGTATTGATGAACCGCGTCTTCATTCCAAGAGACATTAGCGGGAGGGTAGGCTTTCAGGGCCATCGCCGCAGCCTTGATCAGAAAGTCGTTGACCGAAAGCTTGAAGGCGCCATCGGCCTGATCGTTGATTGCCTTTCTGGCGGCCATTAAGTCATCGAGCTTGCAATCCATCGTAAGATAGAAGTGCGGGACGGTTTGCTTGGACTCGCTGAGGCGTTTAGCGGTGATTTTCTTGATATTGTTATTCGGGATTTTCCGGTAGGCCATGCCGAAGATATTTATTTCCGCATCTTCAGGGAGGGGCTGAGATGCTTGCGCGCCTGCAGCCGCAGGATGCGGACCGGCTTTGGCCTTTTCAATATCAGCTTTTACGATGCGGCCATGCGGACCGGAGCCTTTTACGGAGGCAAGGTTAATCCCTTTGTCTTGTGCCAGACGGCGGGCCAGAGGGCTTGCGAATATGCGGCTTCCCGAAGGTGCATGGCTTTGAACGGGGGCAGGCTTTGATCCAGAAGAAGGTGCGCCGGCTTGCTGTTGCTTTTGTTGCGCGGGGGCAGCCGCTTTGGGCGGGGGGGGCGCCGAGGTTTGCGGCGCGGAAATATCGGAAGCGCTTTCCCCTTCTTCCAGCAATACCGCAATCACGTCGTTAACGGGAACTTTTTCAGTTCCGGCCGGAACAATGATTTTTCCGAGTATCCCCTCGTCAACCGCTTCGACTTCCATGGTTGCCTTGTCGGTTTCGATTTCAGCGATGATATCGCCTGCCGAGATGCTATCGCCTTCGGCTTTTAGCCAGCGCGAAAGTGTTCCTTCGGTCATAGTCGGCGAAAGCGCCGGCATTGTGATATTTATTGGCATTGACGGTACGCGTTCATATTAAAGTTTACGTTGTAGCCCTTCTCCCCGGCCTTTTCCATCAGGGCTGTTCCCTTGGCCGAGTCTCCAACGATAAAAGAAACATTTCCGTTGAGTTGCATGACTGCCGGTGCCGACGCCGGAGCGCCCCCGCAATTTGCGTAATTGTAGTTATAGTTGTTGTTATAGATGCTGTAATTCAGGTTCTGTATCTCAAGATTTTCAATGCCCAGATCCTTGGCCAACGCCCTTAATTCAGAGATCTTGTCATCCATGAAGCTTTTTGCCGTTTTGGGGTCGACGCTGACATTGCTGAAATTTACCCCAAACTGCACGGTTTCGACCAGTTTGCAATTTTGAGGCACCGGAGCGGCGACGATAATATCAGCTTTGACGGCTTTGGTTTCCTGAGCCTGGGCAGATAAAGGAATAGACAAGGCAATGCTCGATACACATAAAAAAAGCTTTTTCATCTTAATGGTCTCCGTCTTAAATAATTACCTGTAACAAACTTTTTTTACCGCATGGACGATCTCGTCGGTCTGCGGCAGGGCCAAGGCTTCAAGGTTGGCTGCATAAGGAAGCGGGACGTCGGCAGCACAGACCCGCGTTACCGGGGCATCGAGATAGTCAAAAGCGTGTTCACTGCACAGAGCGGCGATTTCCGAGCCTATCCCGGCGTAGGGCCATCCCTCTTCCACGCTGACGATGCGGTTGGTTTTCTTGACGCTTTCGATAATCGTGTGGCGGTCGAGAGGGCGGATGGTTCGCAGGTTGATGACTTCCGCATCTATGCCTTCGCTTGCCAGTTTTTGCGCTGCTTCGAGCGCTTTGCCGACCATAATGGAGAACGCCACGATGGTCACATCCTTGCCCGTCCGTTCGATTTTTGCGCGGCCCAAAGGTATTACGAAATCTTCGGAGACAGGGACTTCATAGCTTTGGCCGTAAAGAATTTCGTTTTCAAGGAAGACGACCGGGTTCGGGTCGCGAATAGCGGCTTTCAGTAAACCTTTTGCGTCCGTACCGGACCAGGGGGAGACGACTTTCAGGCCCGGAACGTGCGCGTACCAGCTGGCATAACACTGGGAATGCTGCGCGGCGACGCGTGCGGCGGCCCCGTTCGGGCCACGGAAGACGATAGAACAGCCAAGCTTGCCGCCCGCCATGTAGAGCGTCTTTGCTGCGGAGTTGATCAGGTGGTCCATCGCCTGCATCCCGAAGTTCCAGGTCATGAATTCAACAATCGGACGCAGGCCGTTCATGGCCGCTCCAACGGCCAGCCCGGCAAATCCGTGTTCGGTGATCGGTGTGTCGATGACGCGCTTGGCGCCAAATTCATCGAGCAGGCCCTGAGAGACTTTGTAGGCCCCCTGATATTCGGCGACTTCTTCGCCCATAAGATAGACTGTCGGATCGCGGCGCATTTCCTCAGCCATTGCATCACGCAACGCTTCGCGGACGGTCTGGGTTTTTGTTTCGGTGAAGGCGGATTCATCGAATGGCGGAGGTTCAAGAACCTGCCCCTGCGCATACAGGATGTCTCGGTTGGCGATATAGGCGCCGGCGGGCTGGGTTGCATCGGACGGACCGGCTGCTGCAGCGACCGGGGATTCCTGCGGGGCCGGCTGGGCGGGCGCGGGCGCTCCTGCCGATAAAGCTTTTGCCACGGCGTCTTTGCTTTCGCCTTCTTCGAGAAGGACGGCGATCGGCGTGTTTACGGCTACACCCTGTGCGCCTGCTTCGATCAGGATTTTTCCAATTATGCCCTCTTCCACTGCCTCGACTTCCATGGTTGCCTTGTCGGTTTCGATTTCTGCAATGACTTCGCCGGGCTCGACCTTGTCGCCTTCGGATTTCAGCCACCGGGCCAGATTGCCTTCGGTCATGGTCGGAGAAAGGGCGGGCATGAGAATTTGAATAGCCATGTCTTATGCCTCCACCAGTACGTCAGTCCAGAGCTCGGCCGGGTCCGGTTCAGGCGATTCCTGAGCGAATGCCGCGGCCTCGGTTACGATTTCCTTGATCTTCTTTTCGATGTCCTTGATTTCGTCTTCCTTGATCTTGGCTTTGAGCATCTTTTCCTTCAGGTGCGCGATGGGATCGCGGTTTTCCTTGATGCTTTCGACCTCTTCCTTCGTGCGGTATTTCGCAGGATCGGACATGGAGTGGCCGCGGTAGCGGTAGGTCATCATTTCAAGAATGTACGGGCCGCTGCCGGAGCGCACGTAATCCAGCGCCTGTTTTGCTGCGGCCTGAACGGTAAAGACATCCATCCCGTCCACCTGCTCGCCGGGAATGCCGTAACCGGTTCCACGGCGGTAGAGCTGTCCTGCGGAAGAACGCGAGACGCTGGTTCCCATCCCGTACTGGTTGTTTTCTATCACGTAGAGCACAGGAAGTTTCCAGAGAGCGGCCATGTTATAGCACTCCGCCGTCTGGCCCTGGTTGGATGCTCCGTCACCCATATACGTTACAGCGACACCGCCGTCTTCCTTGTATTGATGCGCGAAGGCCAGGCCCGTTCCGACCGAGGTGCTGGCGCCGACAATGCCGTGGCCGCCGAAGAAGTTTTTCTCGATGCTGAACATGTGCATGGAGCCGCCCTTGCCGCGGGAGTAGCCCGTGACGCGGCCTGTTAATTCCGCCATGATCCCTTTGGGGTCCATGCCGCATGCCAGCATGTGGGCGTGATCGCGGTAAGATGTGACGACCGTGTCCTGGGGCTGTTGCTGCGACTGGATGCCGGTGACAACCGCTTCCTGCCCGATATAGAGATGGCAAAATCCTCCGATCAGCCCCATGCCGTAAAGTTGCCCGGCCTTTTCCTCGAAACGGCGGATTAAAAGCATATCGCGGTAGAGTTTTTTCATGACCTCCGCAGAGGGTTCCGCCGAAGCGCTGGACACAGTTTTAAGGGAAGCCTTACCTTTTGATTTTGACGCCACAGAAACACAACCCCCGTTTTGAACGTAAGCATGCGGTGATAAACAGCTTTTTTGCTACACTATTTCTTGTTTTGTTGCCAGTGAAAAGACGCTGTTTGTGCGGCGCAACATCCTGCAGGAACAGGAAAAAACCAAATTTACGGGGAAAATTATAATTTAATTTCTGAGCAATTGGTATTCATCCGCGTACTTGTAGCCGAGCACGATACGAGCGCGCTCTTCCAGCAAATCGCGGCTCAGCGATCCGGGACGCATCATCCGAACTTTGGATTCCAGCATTTCCCGGTCGCTTCGCACCTCAAACAGCTCCTGCTCCCGCTGCACTATTTCGGTTTCCAGCGTCCGCAACTGCGTATAACTCCGGGCGCCGTAAAAGATGTGGTAGGTGAAATAGACCGTCAGGCATAAGCCCGCTAACAAGAGAGCATTTTTTTTAAGTAGCTGACGGTGGCGGGACAAAGTCTTCATAAGCGTCATCGAATCATATTTGACGCTTGTGGACAAGTCAAAAAATGTAATTGAGTCAGCTAGTTAGTGAGAACATAGGGGGAACGAAAAGCGCTAAGGGATTCATATGACTCATAAATTATCCACAGAAAAAAAATTTTATATTTCCTTATGTTGTTCGGGGGCTTTTTCCAGAACCTTGCCCAAAGCGCGGCGCCACATCTCTTCACCGCTTTCCGGTGAATTAAGAAGATCGGCGTCATAGGGGATCAGACCCCATGATCCTCTCAGAATTTCGCCCTCAAGCTGTGCCATATTCCATCCTGCAAAACCCAGGTAGATCCTGAAATGACTTTTCTTTTCGTCACTATTGAGGACTTGTTGCCATTCTTCAGGATAATTTTTTATATACTGCGTCAGAGTCATCATTTTTAATTTTTCATTCTTTTCTTGCATATCCGGCACCAGGACAAACTGCGCCCACGGATACATGACGGGGCCTCCCTTCAACCATTTAAAGCCCTTAGGAAGATTGCTCAGCTTATTCAACTCCTCCTCGGGTATCGGCTGGTTGAGTATTATTCCCTGCGCTCCCCATCCATTGTGCTCTCCGATAAAGATCACTGTTCGCGCAAAATACGGATCACGCTCAATTTTACTCAGGGCGACGAGTATCTTGCCGTTATAGCGCGTATATATGCTCATCAGGCTGGGAAACGCGATGAGAAGTGCGGCACCGAGCAAGTACCAACGCGCTACGTGTGGTGTGAGTTTCAGGGGCATGGCGGCAGTATACAGCCCAGCCCTGCTCTTTCCAATGAAATGAGTCTTATTCTCGATCAGCTGCGGAAAAAACGATTCCCGTAGTATGAGGCCGAGGGACCTAATTGTTCCTCAATCCGCAGGAGTTGGTTATATTTTGCCATCCGGTCAGAGCGAGAGAGCGAACCGGTTTTAATCTGGCCCGCATTAGTCGCAACGGCGAGATCTGCAATGGTTGAATCTTCCGTTTCTCCAGAGCGGTGCGAGAGCACGATTCCAAAACCCGCCTTTTTTGCCATTTCGATGGTTTCCAGCGTTTCGGTCAGCGTGCCGATCTGGTTTACCTTGACCAGAACCGCGTTGCCGGCTTTTTGCCCGATCCCCTGTTTGAGGCGCTTGGCGTTGGTGACGTAGAGATCATCACCGACCAGCTGGACCTTGTCGCCCAGAGCAGCCGTTAATTGCTGCCATCCTTTCCAGTCGTCCTCGGCCATGCCGTCTTCAATAGAAACGATCGGGTATTTTTTGCAGAGATCGACGTAATATTTCACCATTTCATCGGAAGACAGGGTTTTGCCCTCACCTTCGAGATGGTATTTGCCTTTCCTGTAGAATTCGGTTGAGGCCGCATCCAGGGCGATCACAATATCCTTTTTGGGTTTGTAGCCTGCGGTTTCGATGGCTTGCATGATGAAATCAAGGGCCTGTTTTGAGGATTTTACCGCAGGGGCGAAACCGCCCTCATCGCCAACATTGGTGTTGAGTCCTGCTTTGGTGAGTTCTTTTTTGAGCGCATGGAAGATTTCCGCACCGGCCCGCAATGCTTCCGCGAATGTCGGCGGCGAGACGGGCATGATCATAAATTCCTGAATATCAACAGGGTTATCGGCATGGGCGCCGCCATTGATGATATTCATCATGGGTGTCGGGAGGATATGGGCGTAAGCGCCGCCGATATAACGGTAAAGCGGAAGACCCAGTTCACGCGCCATTGCGCGGGCGGCTGCCAGAGAAACGCCCAGAATGGCGTTGGCGCCGAGACGCGCCTTGTTCGGGGTTCCGTCTCTTTCAATCATGCGTGCGTCGAGATAGGTCTGTTCTTTTGCGTCGACGCCGATCAGTTCTTCGAGAAGCTCCGTGTTTACGGATTCAACCGCTTTTAGCACACCTTTGCCGCCGTATATTTTCTTGTTGCCGTCGCGAAGCTCGACGGCTTCATAGGCGCCGGTTGACGCACCGGATGGAACCGCGGCCCGGCCTGTTGCGCCGCTTTCAAGATACACATCGACTTCCACTGTCGGGTTGCCCCGGCTATCGAGAATCTGGCGGGCGTGGATATCGATAATTGCGCTCATGACTGGGTCCCCTTTTACGTTTCGGACAGGCAAGCAACGTTAACCTGTCTGGGAACAGGTTTTAACTCAAATCCTGAAAAGTTAAAGTGAAAATTTTAGAGGGGGAAGAGGTTACGCCTGGGTATCCACTTCCTGCCCCCGCAGGGAGCTGCTGAGCTGGCTTTCGGGGATCGATGCTCTCAGGGCCAGGATTGCGGCCTGATTTCCTTCAACGGTTCCGTCCGTTCCGCCTGTCAAAGAGAAAAGCTGGTTCACGTCGGCGGCGCGGGAAGAGATGAAGCTGCTATTTAAGGCCCTGGCGTTCGCGGATAAACCCACGCCGGAAACGCTGTTCAATTGTCTTCCTGCATCCAGAAGGCTCAGCGCCGAATTGCCGTTAGAAGAACCGAAAAGGTTGGGAGTTGCAGATGTGGCTACGCCATTGAGCTGGGCAATGGCCTGAATGCGATATTGAGATGCTCCTGCAATCGTCATCTTTTAAACGTCCTGTTTAACCTTTTACCATTCTACGCTGCTTTTGCGATTTTATCAAATTTTAACAGAGTCTTAAGGATTTCGGGCAACACGCTTAGCTTGACCATGTTTGGGCCGTCAGAGGGCGCTTTGTCGGGGTCCTGATGGGTTTCCATGAAGACCCCGGCCACGCCGACAGCAATCGCCGCGCGGGCCAACACAGGAACCATTTCCCGGTTCCCGCCCGATGAGGTACCCTGCCCGCCCGGTTGCTGGACCGAATGAGTGGCGTCATAAATCACCGGATAACCGGTTTTTGACATGATCGGGATGGCCCGCATATCGGAAACCAGCGTATTATAGCCAAAGCTGGCTCCCCTTTCGCAGAGAAGGATGTTTTCATTGCCGCTTTGGGAGACCTTGGCGGCCACGTTGATCATATCCCAAGGGGCCAGAAACTGGCCTTTCTTGATATTTACGGCTTTCCCGGTTTTGGCCGCAGCGACCAGAAGGTCCGTCTGGCGGCAAAGGAAGGCGGGTATCTGAAGCACATCGACGATTTCCGCCACCTCGTTGCATTGTCCGGGCTGGTGAACGTCCGTCAGGACAGGAACGCCGAAGGCCTTGCGCACATCGGAGAGGACCTCCAGCCCCTTGTCCATTCCCAAGCCCCTTATGCCAAAAAGCGATGTCCTGTTCGCCTTGTCAAAGGAGGTCTTGTAGATCAGGGGGATTCCCAGTTGTTGAGTGAGTTCCTTGAGCGCCCCGCACATATGAAAGGCATGATCCCGGCTTTCCAAAGCGCAGGGGCCGGCGATCAGCGTAAAGGGCTTGTCGTTGCCGATTTGAATCTGACCTACTTGTACGATTTTGCTCATGATGTTTTTTACCGTATTTTTAGAGACCGGTTGAATCAAGATTTTTCTAACCGGGCCTTCTTTAGTGTGTGAAGCGCTTTAACAGGGATTTTAATTCTGTAAAAAAGCTAGTTCGGCTCTTATATTCAAGCGCATCAAGATCCCCGTCAAAATCCCTGAGATGGACTTCGAGATTGCTCAGCCATTCATGAAAATTAGGAGGCAGGCTTTGTGCCTCCAGAACCAGATTTTTGAGCAATGCCTGCTCCAGACGGGAGTACTGGTGATCTGCGGCAATCCGGTCCTGAAGCCAAATCCAGCTTTCAATGTCGAGATGGCCGGGATCCTCCGTCGTATTCAGCAGATATGAGGTCAGCGCCTGAACAAAACATTCCTCGAAAGCATCGGTATCTTCCCAGTCCTTAGCCTGCTCGGCCAGTTCAAACAAAAGAGACGCTTCAGCAGGGCTTACTTTCCGGTCGATCAGGATTGATTGCTTTAAAGAGTGTATTTCAGACGGGTCCAAAGCCTGGTCTTCTTTGGCTTTGGTAATCAGCGCTCTTAATGCGGCGACGTTTTTCTCTTCAGACATTTTTTCTTTCTATGCGTTTATACCAGACGCGATTGATGAACGGCGGCCTCAATAAAGGAAACGAACAAGGGGTGAGGCTCAAAAGGTTTCGATTTTAGCTCAGGGTGAAACTGAACCCCAATAAACCAAGGATGTCCTTTAAATTCCACAATCTCAGGGAGGCTACCATCCGGCGACAGTCCTGAAAATATCAACCCCGCCTTTTCCAGCGCCTCGCGGTAGTTGATATTGACTTCGTAACGATGGCGGTGACGTTCCCTGATTTCAGATTTTCCATAGGTCTGACTGACTTTTGATCCTTTTGCCAAAAGCGCAGGATAGGAACCCAAGCGCATGGTTCCGCCGAGATCGGTTTGCTCGGTTCTTTTTTCCTTAGAGTTGCCCCTGATCCATTCTGTCATCAGGCCGATGACAGGTTCCTTGCTCGGGCCGAATTCCGTTGAATTGGCGTTTTTCAGACCGCAGAGATTGCGGGCGACCTCAATGACCGCCATTTGCATCCCGAAGCAAATTCCAAAATAGGGAATCTTCTTTTCGCGCGCGTAACGGGCCGCACGAATTTTTCCTTCCGCGCCTCTTTCGCCGAAGCCACCGGGGACGAGGATTCCATGAACCCCGCGCAGGTGCGTCTCGGGGTCTTCAGATTCAAATATCTGGGATTCGATAAATTTCAGGCTTACCTTTACCTTGTTGGCGATCCCGCCGTGTGTGAGGGCTTCATTCAGTGATTTATAGCTATCTGCGAGGTTGGTGTATTTGCCGACAATGGCAATAGTGACCTCGCCCTCGGGCGCCTTGATGTTGTGGACGATGTCTTCCCATATCGAGAGATCGAGATTGGGAATGTCTTTCAGGCCGAAACTTTCCATGACCTGCTGATCCAGCCCTTCCCTATGATAGGTCAGCGGAACCTCATAAATCGAGCCGACATCCACCGCCGGAATGACTTTCTTGCGGTCGATATTGCAGAATAGCGCGATTTTTGCCCGTTCTTCCTCGTCAATCTGACGGTCAGCGCGGCAGAGAAGGATATCAGGACGGATTCCGGCGCTCATCAGCTCCTTAACCGAGTGTTGAGTGGGCTTGGTTTTCAACTCGCCGGCTGCCGGAATATAGGGCAGTAAGGTGACATGGATGAAGAGCGCGCGGTTGTGTCCCACTTCGTTCCCGAACTGGCGAATAGCTTCAAGAAACGGGAGACTTTCAATATCCCCTACCGTTCCACCGATTTCGCACAGGACGAACTCAGCCGTATTTTCCTTTTCCCGGATGAAGTCCTTGATTTCATTCGTGATATGGGGAATGACCTGAATTGTCGCTCCCAGGTAATCTCCCTTGCGCTCTTTCTGGAGAACGCTGGTGTAAATGCGGCCCGTGGTCGTGTTATCCGTCCCCTTGGCCGGAACGCCCGTGAAACGCTCATAGTGGCCCAGATCCAGATCGGTTTCTGCGCCATCATCGGTTACGTATACTTCCCCATGCTGGAAAGGGCTCATTGTGCCGGGATCGACGTTCAGATAGGGGTCGAGCTTGCAGAGGCGCACCCGGTAGCCGCGGGCCTGAAGCAATGCACCAAGAGCGGCGGAGGCAAGGCCTTTTCCTAAGGAGGACACCACGCCGCCGGTGATAAAAATATAACGTGTCATCTTAGTCTTTGTGCGAGTCCGTCGTATCCGATGGGGTTGCGGGCTTATCTTCCGAATTTTTATCTGTTGCCGGCGCCGGAGTATCCGTCTTGTCCGAAGGTTTTTCTTCCGAGGTTTTGCCGGCGGGCTTGTCTTTTGTTTCTTCTTTGTCTTTCAGGGGTTCAGCCGTCTTCTGATTTGTTTCCGGGGCTTTTTTCTGCTGACCCGCGATTGGAGCTGCTATTTCCTCTGCATTCTCTTCGGTTGGGGCCACCGCCGGCATCTGGGCAGGCGGCGTAAAGCTAATTGTCGAACTCTCGGGCGCAGGCGTTTCTTCTTCTTTCTGAGCTTTTTCCAGCGTCTCAGGATCAACTTGCTCGAGAATGCCGCGGCTGACGGTGCTTTGCTTGGCGGCCAGTATCCCTAAAGACAGGGAGGTTACGAAAAACCCCATAGCGGCAATAGCTGTCATGCGAGTTAACGCGTTTGCCGTGCCTTTTGCTGAGGCAAAATTACCAATCCCGCCGCTGTTTCCTATACCTAGGCCCCCGCCTTCTGAGCGCTGCAGAAGGACAAGACCGATGATCGTAATAGCCAGAATCAGGTGAACCACCAGAACGACTGTTTGTATTGAATGTATCGATTCCAAGCTATCCATGATTTTCTTTCTTTAAAACAATTAGTTGAACGGTCGATGGCCGTTCCTTTTTTTCTAGCTGTCTCGCACGGCCCTACCAATAGCAAGAAACTGCTCGGCCTTCAAGCTGGCACCGCCAATCAATCCGCCATCAACATTCGGTGTCGCCAGCAGCTCTGCCGCATTTTCGGGCTTCATGGAGCCCCCGTACAAAATTCTTGGCGTTTGGGAGGATCCAGACCGACCTGAAAGTTTTTCACGGATCAGGGCGTGCATGGCCGCCACATCTTCAGCTTTTGCGGTTTTACCCGTTCCAATCGCCCATACCGGTTCATAGGCGATGACCGTATTCACAGCATTTGAACTTTCCGGAAGGCTGGCAAGAAGCTGGCGGCTGACAATGTCCCTCTCCTGCCCTTGTTCCCTCTCCTGATCCGTTTCCCCGATGCAAATCACCGCGGTTAACCCCGCATTGTGCGCTGCAGCGGCTTTCGCTTTTACAATCGCATCGGTTTCACCGTGCCCTTGCCGGCGCTCTGAATGGCCGACAATAACGTAAGTGCAGCCGTAATCCGCCAACATGGCGGCGGATATTTCACCGGTATGAGCCCCGTCAGTTTCATGCTGCGAGCAATCCTGCGCCCCCAGGGCCATTTTCATCTCTGATGACTTGATTACCTGATTGATCGGAGGAAGATGCACACAGGGCGGGAAAACAACAAAGTCGCAGACTTTACTGAGAGGAAGTTCGTCGTCGAGTCCTTTGAGGATATCTAAGGCCAGCGCGGACGCCTTTTGCGCATTAAGGTTCATTTTCCAATTGCCGGCAATCAGCTTCTTCATGGTGTCTCCTTAGCTAGTAGTTAACGGTCCGCGATTTATAAAGCAACCCTGATCCTCTCTCCCCTTGCTCCATGGCATTCCCCTGCTTATAGTGCGTTTTTGCAATAAATACTGAAAATAGTGCGGAGTTGTTTATCCGATGGTCATGAAAGTTTTGCGCGAAGGCGCATTTGGCGGATTTTTGAAATATATTTTGATGAGCCTTCTGGCCATGTCCGTGCTTGGGCTGGTTTTTATGGACGTCCGGGGAGTTTTAACCGGCCATACGGTTGGCAGCACGGATGTTGCCCGGGTGGGGCATTATCGAATTGGCATACGGGAGTTCGACAAGCTGGCCCGGCTTAGCCTCGGGCGGTATCATATGACGCCGCAGGATGCTTATGCCAAGGACCGGTCGATGCTTATGAATATCCTGAACGGCGAAGTCAGGTCTTATCAGGTTTTACTGGAGTCAGAAGACCTCGGTATCAATATTCCCCAGAAAAAACTGCAAGAGCAATTGATCGTCAAAATCAAACCCTCGCAGGAAGAAGGCGAGACGCTTCAGCAGACTCTTGACCGGATTCTTCAGTCTCAAGGCATTTCAGAATCCAATTTTCTTAAAAGTTATAACCGGGAAGTGGTCGGCGACGTTATGATCGGCGCCCTGCAATCCGGGTTTGAAAATGTTTCGAAAGATCTGGCTGAGGATTTATTCAGGCTTCAGAATCACTCGAGGGATATCGAGCTTATTTCCTTTCATGAGGCGGACATTAAGGATTTTGAAAGTCCCGATGAGGAAAAGCTCAAGAAACTTTATGAAACCTATAAGAACAGCCAATTCAAGATCGCGGAGAGACGGGTTTTTGAGATCGCTTATATCGATGACAAAAAGCTCAGGGAGAGCCTCGATATTTCCGAAGATACGATCAGAAAATTTTATGACGATCATTTGGATGAATTTGAAATTCCTGAGCAACGCGTTCTTGAGCAAATTGTGGTTCCTACAGAAGAACTGGCCAATAAAATTCTGGATATGGTTAAAAACGAAAAGGCCGGACTTTCGGAGGCGAAGTCAAAGGTTTCTCCGAAGGAAGGAACCTATATTCCTTCATCTCCCCTCAGCGAAGATATGCTGCTGCCCGATCTCAAGGATACAATTATGAATGCGAAGATCGGCGATACCGTAGGGCCGGTGAAAACCATCATCGGGTTTCATTTGATGACAATCAAGGATGTCATTCCTCCGCACACCAGAAGTTATGAAGAGTCTCGGGACGCTATCAAAAAAGAGCTTGAAGACGCCGAGCTGGCCGACAGTCTTTATGAGCGCTCAGATGAGCTTAACGATCTTCTTTCCGGGGGAAACAGCTTTGAAGAAGCCTCCAAAACCGTGCCTTTGACGATTACGGTTCTTCCTGCCTTTACATCCGCGGGTTTTGATGAAAACGGAAAGGACATGTTCGAGGAGAGCGATGAGCAAGGAAAAGCCGATAAGGATACGATCCTGCAGGAGGGGTTTGCACTGCAGCCCGATGAAACGTCGCGTGTCTTTGAGATGCCGAGCGGGCGTTTTGCTGCCATCAGGGTTCAGGATATTCTGCCTGAAAGCTATCATCCGTTTGAGGATGTGAAAGAAAAGCTGGCCAAGCAGTTTGTCGAAGATCAGCAGCGTTCTAAAAACTTTGAAAAGATCTTTAATTTTTACAAGGAGATCCGAGCCGGTGAAAAGACGTTTGAAGATGTCGCCAAGGAAGCAAAAATAAAGGTTGAAACTCTTAAAGATATCAAATTGAGCGGCCCCCTGCCCTCTCCCCTTACAGATGCGCAGAGACCCGATATTTTTCAGGCAAAGATGGGGGATGTTCTGACGATGCCGTTTGACGGAGGCGCGTCGCTTGTTCTTGTAAAATCCGTTCATATTCCCGATGTTACCGAGGAGTTCAAACCACAGATCGAAAAAATCCAAGAACGGGTCGGCGAAGAACTGCAAAGCGAAGTTTTTGCGTATTATGTGTATCAAGTCGGGTTCCGGCATAGTGCCATCATAAACTATGATCTTATCAAGAGCGTTTATGCTACGGCTCCCTCCGGGGACGACCAGTAATGCCCTCCTTGCCAGAGTTTTCAGATGCCCGCACCTTTTCTGAAACTTTTCTTTCCGGAAAGCCGCAGGTTTTATCTCTCTGGATCTCTTCCGACCTTGAGACTCCGGTTTCGGCTTATCTAAAACTATGTGGACATGGCTCGTATTCTTTTCTTTTTGAGTCTGTCGAGGGCGGTGAGACGCTCGGCCGCTATTCAATTATCGGCACTCAGCCGGATTTATTGTGGAGATGTACCCGCGGGCATGTGGATATTCAAAAAGGAAACGGGGAGTGGACAAAAACAGCCGGTTCGGCACTTTCATCCCTGAGACAAACCATTCATGAGAGCGTGATTCCCGATGTTTCACCTGAACTTCCACCCATGTGCGCGTTCGGGCTGTTCGGCTATATCGGCTATGACATGATCCGGCTGATCGAAAAGATACCGGATGAAAATCCGGACGAACTGGGCATTCCGGATAGCGTTCTAATGCGTCCTACAGTTCTGGCCATTTTCGATAACGTGAAGCATAAAATCTGCCTGGTTACGGCTGTTTATGAACATGCTCAAAACTCCAAGCGAAAGGCCGAAGATGTCTACCAAGATTCTTGCAACACGCTGAGAGAGGTATACAAACGCCTGTCCACTCCTCTTGATCCTGCTCTTGTTACGCATAGCACAAAGCTTAAACCCCCTCTGGCGGTACAATCGAATTTTGAAGCCGAGGAATACCGGGCTGCGGTCCGTGCCGCGATCGAATATATTTATGCCGGGGAGATTTTTCAGGTCGTTCCTTCGCAACGGTTTACGGTGCCTTTTGATCTGCCGGCTTTCGAGCTCTACAGAAGTTTGCGTAGCCTGAACCCCTCCCCTTTTCTTTTTCATCTTCAGCTTGACGATTTTGCACTGGTGGGTTCCAGTCCGGAAATTCTTGTCCGGGTCCGTGACGAGACCGTAACTATCCGGCCTATTGCAGGAACACGGAAGCGCGGGGCCACGCCTGAAGAAGATCAGGCGCTTGCAGAAGAACTGCTTGCCGATCCAAAAGAGCGCGCGGAACACCTGATGCTTCTGGACCTTGGCCGCAACGACGTCGGGCGGGTGGCCGAAATCGGGAGCGTCAAAGTAACCGAACAGTTTGCGATCGAGCTTTATTCGCATGTCATGCATATCGTTTCCAATGTTGAAGGAAAATTGCGGAGCGATCTGGATATCGTCGATGCTTTATTTGCAGGGTTTCCAGCCGGTACCGTCAGCGGGGCGCCTAAAATCCGGGCTATGGAAATCATTGACGAACTGGAGCGGACACGGCGTATTTTTTATGCGGGAGGGGTTGGATATTTTTCCGGCAAGACGCTTGATACCTGTATTGCCCTGCGCACCGCTCTGGTTAAAAACGGGAATGTTTATGTGCAGGCCGGGGGCGGGGTTGTAGCCGACAGCGATCCGGAAGCCGAAAACCAGGAATGCCATAATAAAGCGCGCGCACTCATTCATGCCGCGGAGATTGCCATTCAGAAATTCAGGGAATGATGATTGAGCCGTCTTCCCTGACAATAAACGCGGGTTTTGAGGTGATGGCCTGCGGTTTTGGATTTTCTTCTTGTTCAGTCTTAAGGTTATCGTTGGCCGCTTCACTGCTCTTCTGAGGGAAATCCTGCATTTCCTGCTCGGCTTCGTGCGCGACCCTGATCGCTCCTGACCCGTAGTGTACGACCGCACTTGCCGGGCGAAGGGTTAACCCTTTTTCCTTCAGGGTCGGCAGCCATTCTCTTAAAGCCCGAATTGTAATCTCATGAGGGTGACCGATAGCAATGGCATATCCCTTTTGTCTGGCTGTTGTTTCGACCTTGTGCAAAGCGTCCTTTACAAACGCATCAGAAATTACATGATCGAGGAAGATATCCCGTTCGGCATATCTCAGGCCCATTTCACTGGCCACTTCTGCGGCAATAGAAGAGCCAATGGTTTTTGAATCAATAAAAAACAGGCCGCGCCGATGCAGCTCCTCCATGACGATTTTCATGGCCTTGCGGTTTTGGGTCAGCTTGCTGCCCATGTGATTGTTTACGCCTACATACCCGCTGAATTGTTCCAGATTATAGCGCAGAAGCTCGTGGAATTTTTCTTCGCTCTGGTCCCCTTTAAGCAGGGTTGGTCCGCCGTCAATCGCGCTGTTTTCCGGTTCCATCGGCATATGAACCATCAGTTCATGCCCGTGTTTTTTTGCGTATGCCGTGCGGGCAGGAAGCCCCTGAGCATAAGGCAGATAGGAAAGCGTCAAAGGACCGGGAAGATCTTCAACTTCACGGCTGTGCGCACTCAATCCCATATCATCAATGATGATGACGACCGTGCCTTTTGCAATGGGTGTTGGGGCACGAATAAGGTCTTTTGATGCTGCGGGCGGAGGGCCAATCTCTTTCGTGTGGACGTTAGCAAGTTTGATTATTTGCGTACTCTCTTTTTCCGCTTTTGAGGCTTTTTCCTGTTCAGCAGGAGGGGCATCCGGAGCCTGTATTTCTTCTTTTATGTCTTCATCTACCAGGGGTTTGACTTCGGTTTTAAAATACGGATCACTGGATGGCTTCTCTTGCTGTTCTTCGTTTCCTGCAGCCGGAGAGAGGTTCGCATCGTTTATTTCATCAGCGTTGTAATAGAACTCTTCATAAGGCAGAGCCGCTAAGGAAGGGTCGGCCGTGCTTTTTTGTTCAGCTTCCTGCCGACCTTGCAGGTTCATCTGTTTCATAAATTGTTGGGAGCTTTCCCTGGGTACGGGTTTTAGAACCCCCTCATCGAGATATTTTCTGTTCTGTTCCTTGAGCTGAGCCACTTGTTCGGTTGACAGCAGTTTCTTGTTCGGGACGGGCCATATCATGCTTTTGCCATCGAGAACAAAAAGATCGACAATCAGCATCAGGCAGGCGCCGATCAGGATAATAGCCAAGGTTTTGGAAGGATCGCCTTGCGGTTTTACATACTTCATGGGGGGAGGATACTTCCAATTCCGGCTTCCGTAAATGCCGGAGTTGCTTATCATTCTTGCTTTTTCCCCCGTGGAAAGCCATAAACGATGAATGATCGTCACACTGATCGATAATTACGACAGTTTTACCTATAATCTGGTTCAATATCTGGGGGACCTGAAGGCTCAGACGCGTGTTTACCGGAACGACGAGAAAACTGCCGACAAGGTTCTGGGCGAGACCCCGGACGCGATTGTCATTTCTCCGGGACCCAGCGATCCCGATCATGCCGGGATCTGTCTTGAACTGATCCGCAAGACTGCGGACACGGATATTCCGCTTTTCGGAGTTTGTCTTGGCCTGCAATCCATGGCGCAGGCCTTTGGAGGCAAAGTGGTGCGCGCGCCAAAACCGATGCATGGAAAAATTTCACAGATTGCGCACAGGGGGCAGACCGTTTTTAAGGGGCTGCCCAGCCCCCTTGAAGTTACCCGGTATCATTCGCTTATTGCCGAGAGGGATAGCCTGCCGGAATGTCTTGAGTCTACTGCGGAGACAGAAGACGGGCTGATCATGGGCCTCTCTCATAAAAGCAAACCTATCCACGGGGTTCAGTTTCATCCCGAGAGCATTGCGACATCCCACGGCCATGATCTTTTGAAGAACTTTCTGGATATGGTGCCGTAAGATGGCTGCCCTGACTCCTTATCTTGTTAAGATTCAAAAAAGCGAAACTCTGAGCACTCAGGATATGACCGAGGCGATGACCCTGGTCATGGAGGGACGTTGTTCGGATGCGGAAATCGCGGCTTTTCTGATGGGGCTTTCAGTACGGGGCGAACGGCCGGAGGAAATAGCGGGCGCCGCGCAGGTCATGCGTTCGAAGGCCCTGACAATTTCAGCCCCTGAAGGCGCAGTCGATTGTTGCGGCACCGGCGGAGATCATTCCGGAAGCTATAATATCTCTACGGCAGTGGCTCTTGTTTCTGCAGCCTGCGGGGTTCCCGTCGCCAAGCACGGCAACAGGGCTTCAAGTTCCAAGTCTGGGACCGCTGACGTTCTGGAAGCGCTGGGCGTCAATCTTGACCTTTCCTATGAGAAACTTGAAACGGCGTTGGAACAGATCGGTTTTGCCTTTTTGATGGCGCCGCGTCATCACGAGGCCGTCAAGCATGTGCTGTCTGTCCGGAAGGCTCTGGGTATCCGCACGCTTTTTAATCTTCTAGGGCCTTTGGCCAACCCGGCGGGAACGCGGCGGCAACTGATTGGAGTTTACGATCGCAAATGGGTTTTGCCTGTGGCCGAGACTCTGCGCCATCTGGGGATGGATTGCGCGTGGGTGGTGCACGGCGCGGACGGAATGGATGAAATTACCACCACCGCCAAAACTTTTGTTGCGAAGCTGGATGGTGATCTTATTCATGAAGAGGTGTTAACTCCCGAAGATTTTGGATTACCCCGATGCAAACCTGAAGCCTTACGCGGCGGGAACGCGGCGATCAACGCCGAGGCTCTTTTAGGAGTTCTTGAAGGTCAAACCAGCGCTTACCGGGATATCGTTGTTGTGAATACCGCGGCGGTTCTGATCATCGCGGGAAAATTTCCGTCCGGTGCTTACAAAGAGGCAGCGGCGTTTGCTGCAGCGGCTCTGGATGAAGGCAAGGCCATAGCACTTTTCAAGGCATATAAAGACTTTACACAAAATAAAAGCGTGAGGGTCGCCTCATGAATACGCTTGAAGAAATCTGCGAACGCAAGCGGGAGCATGTGCGGAACCGCAAATCGTATTATTCCCTTGATGATCTGAAATACAAGATTGCCGACAAGCCCCTGCCCTCCGGTTTTTTGTGCAAGATGATGATGGCCGAGGGGCCGGCCCTGATTGCCGAAGTTAAAAAGGCCAGTCCCAGCCGCGGGATTATTCGGGAGGATTTTGATCCGGTTGACATTGCAAAGAGCTATCAGGAGGCTGGCGCGAGCTGTTTGTCCGTTCTTACTGACGAGCCTTATTTTCAGGGACGTGACGAGTATCTCGAATTGGTCAAGGAAGCGCTTACGATTCCCGTCCTGCGCAAGGATTTCATTATCGATGTCTATCAGGTTTATGAAAGCCGGGCGCTGGGGGCCGATTGCATTTTGCTGATCATGGCGGCGCTTGACGATGCTCTTGCCCGAAGGCTTTATGAAACGGCGCTTGAACTCAGGATGGATATTCTTGTGGAAGTTCACGATCTTCCGGAACTGGAGCGCGCTCTTAAGCTTGATCCCATGATGATCGGGGTCAATAACCGTGATCTCAAAACACTGGAGGTTAATACCGATACTTCTTTCGATCTTGTGATGCGCCTGCCCTCCAGCGTTTATAAAATTTCGGAAAGCGGGATCGGGTCGCATGATATGCTGACCCGGCTGCATAAAGTCGGCTACCGGGGATTTCTGGTCGGAGAAAGCCTTATGAAAGAGCCGGATATCGGGAAAGCCACGAGAACATTGCTGGGCCGGTAAAGGGTTCCCGTTTGACACGGAACAAGAACTAAAGTAGAACAAATAGTGTATAAATGGGGGAATCGGGGAGTTTTTCTCTCTTGCCCGGATCAAAAGGATTTTGACATGCTGACACAAAAACAACGCGATCTTCTTTATTTCATTCACGACAAGATGCGCCACGACGATGTTCCGCCTTCCTTTGAGGAAATGAAGGACGCTTTGGGGCTGAAATCAAAATCCGGGATTCACAGGCTGATTTCTGCGCTGGTCGAGCGAGGATATATTGAGCGATTGCCTCATCGTGCACGCGCTCTTGAAATCAAGCGCCTGCCAGAAGGAATCAGCCAGAAACACAGTTCTTCACGTTCAAAAACATCCAATCCTGCGTCGCAGGCTTCCGGCTCCCCCCTTTTTGACGAAGTACCAATTTACGGAAAGATTGCGGCCGGTACTCCTATCGAAGCGATCCGGGATGAGGGGCAGAGTTTTGCCCTGCCGCAAGGGTTTATTGGCCGCGGCGATCATTATGCGCTGACAATTGAAGGCGATTCCATGGTCAATGCCGGGATTTTCGACGGCGATACGGTGATTATCAAACGGTGCGATACGGCCGAGAACGGCGCTATCGTTGTAGCGCTTGTCGATGACCATGAGGCAACTCTCAAGCGACTGAGACGGGCGGGACGAAAGATCGTTCTGGAACCTGAAAATGAAAATTACGAACCGCGTATACTGGAGCCGGATCGTGTAAAAATTCAGGGGCGGCTTGCGCATCTTATCCGGCGTTACGATTAACGCTGCGATTTTTCATTTTTTCTTTTTTTCAGGATGCCAGATACTCCACGGGCGGTTTCCGGTTTGCGCAGTGACACCTTTCATCCATACCGATCCGTTTCTTTCATTGATCCACAGGGCCAGAGCGCCTTCACGCCAGAGAGTAAACCTGTCAATTTGTATTGCGGCGCGACAATTTTTTTGCGAAAGCGGCTCGCGGGCAATAATGATATCGGCCCAGGCACATTCAATGGCAAAGGCATAGGGATCAAAAATTATTGATATTTTTTTTCCTTTCAGAAAGGCCCGGCAAGCTTGCGCATCACACAGCGGAGCTGATCCGTCTGTCTTCTGCTCTTCCGATGTTGCGCGGGGAAACGCAAGGCTGGCCCCCTCCGGGAGGCCTGCCTGTCTTTCCCAATTTTTCAGCACAAATTTTTCACTGCGCTTGGTGCTGGCGTACATTGTTTCGGCTGGGACTTTGTAGGCGACGAGCTTTCCGGTTTCCGATACCAATATGTCAGGCGGGGTTTGTGCCCCGAGAGTTATCCATGCCAAGGCGGCAAAAATCAATGCGATGAGCTTGCCGTTTCCCTTCCACAAGCAGAGCAGCAGGCCCGCAGCTATACAGAAGAGGAATGATAAAAAAGGCCATGCTTTCAGATCGATTACCGCACCGGGAAGCGAGGCCGTCCACGCCGCGACGTCTACTGTCCAGGATACTCCCAGCGCCATAACCTGCAGCGGCCAATAAGAAAGGCCGAAGGGCATAAGCAGAAAAGCCACCAGACCCGCGGGCATAATCAAAAACCCCATCAAGGGAACCGCCACCAGATTGGCCAGAAGGCCGTATACGGGGAATCTTTGAAAATGATATGCCGCAAACGGGGCTGTTGCCGTGCTGGCAACCAGACTGGACAAACAAACTCCCAGAAAATAGAGCGCTATTCTTTGGAATGGCCCGGCCTGGCTGTATGCCCGGACCCAGAACTTCGCCGTTCCCTCATAAAAAGACACAAGGGCGAGCACGGCCGCAAAAGACATCTGGAAACTGGCCGAGATCAGGCTTTCCGGTGACAAGATAAGGATTACCGTTGCCGAGAAGGCTACAAGGCGCAGGGAAATCGGAGTCCTGTCCATGAGGATTGCCAGAATGACAATTCCTGTCATGAGGACCGCCCGTTGTACCGGGATTTCCGCCCCGGCCAGCAACATATAAAAAACCGCCCCTACAAAGGATATCAGGGCCGCTATTTTTTTTATCGGACAATTCAAAGCCAAGACCGGACTGGTTGCCATGCACAGCCTCGTAAAGAAAAATATCAGTCCAGCGACAAGGCTGATATTCAGGCCTGAAATGGCCAGAAGATGGGCCAGTCCGGCATTTCGCATAGCGTCTTCATTTTTTTCGGATATTCCCTTTTGCTGCCCGATGGTCAGGGCGGAGACGATCGCGGCCTGATCGGCGGGAAGCTCGCCCCAAATCGTTCGGGCCGCCGCCTGCCTGAGAATTTCGATATTCCAGCCGTATCCGGCAGGTGTTTCCAGTACATCCTGAATGCGATAGATAAAACCAACCGCTCCGATCCCCTGAAAATAGAAGGCTCGGGGAAAATCGTACCCTCCCGGGTAGACCGGAGCCGAGGGCGGCGTGAGTTGCGCCAGCACTTTAACTTTCTGCCCGACGAAAAAATCTGAATTTTGCCGTGCCTGCAGACGGACTTTACGAGGCGTATCCTGCGCTTCCAGATTTTCTACGCTTATGTCTGAGAGAAGAATGCGGTTTCCCTTTTTGCCCGGCAGTCTTTCAATCGATTCTACAGTCCCAGTAACCGTTACCGGTCCTATCTTGTGCGCTATTATCGGTGTGTAGACCAGATGGGTCCGCAATTGAGCGGCTGTAAACCCGGTTGCAGGCAATATCAGCAATATCAAAGCCGTATAAAGTTTTCCTCCCTTTTGTCCCAAACGATACGGGTGGAGCGTTGATAACAAGGCTAGCAGGATTACCCAGGCCAATAGGCCCCCTGCAAGAGGCGGTTCGACAGGAAGAGCAAAATAAAGACCTATGCCCAGTGCCATATGGACAGGAAGCCAAAGGACGGCACGCTCCTTTTGCAGGGCAAACTGTTCCTTACTCCAGGTCCGAACCTGCCTGAAGGCACCGGATTCTTGTATTTCCGGAGCCATGGCGTCTAGGCTTTGCGTGTCAAGCATGCTAGGTTCCCACACACGAAATGAATAGGATTTATATTGCCCTTTAGCCGAGGTTTTGCCAAACGATGAGTGTTGTTACGCGTTTCCCGCCTTCCCCGACCGGATTCATGCATGTTGGAAATGCAAGGACCGCTCTGTTTAATTATCTTTATGCCCGCAGGCACGGCGGGAAATTCCTTGTTCGGATCGAGGATACGGACCGCAAGCGGCATTCCGAGGAAGCTGTTCAGGTCATTTTTGAGGGGCTGGAATGGATGGGGCTTGAGTATGACGGCGAGGCGCTTTCGCAATTTGCCGGAATGGGCCGCCATGCCGAAGTTGCGCATGAAATGTTGAAGGCCGGGAAAGCTTATTACTGTTACTGCTCTCCCGAGGAACTGGAAGCCATGCGTGAAACTGCCAAGGCCGAAGGGCGTTCGCAATTTTACGACCGCCGCTGGCGCGACCGGGATCCTTCCGAGGCACCGCAGGATATCAAGCCCGTGGTTCGCATTAAGGCGCCACTGGAAGGTGAAACGACGATCAACGATGTGGTTCAGGGAGCGGTGACGGTTGCTCATGACCAGCTTGACGATTTTATTCTACTCCGCAGCGATGGAACGCCGACCTATATGCTTTCCGTTGTCGTGGACGATCATGATATGGGGGTCACGCATATTCTTCGCGGGGATGATCATTTGAATAACAGTTTCAGGCAGAAACTGATTTTTGATGCGATGGGATGGACTCTGCCTGTTTTTGGGCACCTGCCGCTTATTCACGGGCCGGACGGGGGAAAGTTTTCCAAGCGGCACGGCGCGCAGAGCGTGCGTGAATATAAAGAGCTTGGCTACCTGCCTGAAGCTTTCTGCAATTATCTTTTGCGGTTGGGATGGTCGCACGGCGATGATGAAATTATTTCACGCGAACAGGCGATCGAGTGGTTTGACCTTGAACATATCGGGCGCTCCCCTGCCCGGTTTGATTTCGCCAAACTCGACAGCCTTAACGCGCATTATATCAAGGAAGCCCGCCCGGAGCGCCTCCTTGAATGCAGCCGGGAATTTTACAAGGAGCGGCATGGGCTGGAGCTGAGCGATATTGCCGTCGAGAGAATAACGCTAGGTATTGAAGAATTGAAAGCCAGATCGAAAACGCTTTTGCAGTTCGTCGATGAATCAGCATTCTATGCGCGATCTATTCCTTATGCTTTTGATGAAAAGGCTCTGGCTTTATTGGGCGAATCCAAGGCCATACTTGCAGCGCTTGAAGACGAGCTCGAATCACTTGAACCTTTTACGGGCGAATCAATACAGAATTTATGTCAGAAAATTGCCGGAGATCTGGCCGAAGGCAAGCTAGGCAAGGTTGCCATGCCGTTACGCGCTGCCGTTACCGGCACAACGGTTTCGCCGTCAATCTTTGGGGCCTGCGCTGTTCTTGGACGCAAAGAAACATGCGCGCGTATTCGTTTTGCAGTGCAACAGGGCAAATAGCGGTTTGCAAAAGTTAGCCACAGAATACTTCGGATGAAATCCTGTTATCTCTTTGTTTTTACTTTATTTTTATAATAATCTTTGTCAGGTATAGAGGGCGCATCAAACCTGCGTTTTCTATAAGGGCTGGGCATGATTTCAATCAATCTTTAATGCTTTCGGCCTAGCATCCGGAGAACAGGTTGTATTTTATGGAGTCCTTATTTATGTCAGACAACGACAAGCAAAATCAAAAAACCTTCACACTGACTAATGATCAAACGGGGGACAAGCATGTTCTGCCCGTTATTGACGGCACGATGGGGCCGTCGGTCATTGACGTGCGGAAGCTCTATGGAGAGACGGGACATTTTACTTTCGATCCGAGCTTTACTTCTACGGGAAGCTGCAAGTCGCGAATTACCTTTATCGATGGAGAAGAAGGAATCCTTCAGCACCGTGGATACGACATTCAGGACCTGGCTGAAAAATCAACTTACCTTGAGGTTGCCTATCTTCTGCTTTACGGAGATTTGCCCAACAAAGAGCAGAAACAAAGGTTCGAACATAATATTACATACCATACGCTCGTCCATGAACAGGTTCATTTCTTCTACCGGGGCTTCCGGCGTGATGCGCACCCCATGGCCATTATGTGCGGTGTGGTCGCTGCGCTTTCAGCGTTTTATCATGATTCTCTGGATATCTGGGACCCTGCGCAGCGTGAGTTGTCCGCTCATAGGCTGATTGCGAAAATCGGTACGCTTGCCGCCATGACGTATAAATACTCCGTTGGTCAGCCATTCATGTATCCGCGCAACGATCTTTCTTATGCTGAAAACTTTCTTTATATGTGCTTTGCCGTTCCGGCCGAGCCTTACAAAGTGAACCCGATTTTGGCGCGCGCCATGGAAAAGATCCTGATCCTGCACGCTGATCATGAGCAAAATGCATCTACATCCACCGTTCGACTTGCCGGGTCTTCTCAGGCCAATCCTTTTGCATGTATTGCGGCCGGGATTGCGTGTCTTTGGGGTCCAGCGCACGGGGGGGCCAATCAGGAAGTCCTAGAGATGCTTGATGAGATCGGCAGCAAAGACCGCATTCCTGAGTTTATTGAACGCGCCAAGGATAAGGACGACCCCTTCCGCCTCATGGGTTTCGGACACCGGGTTTACAAAAATTTTGATCCCCGCGCGAAAGTCCTGAAAAAGTCCTGTGACGAAGTTCTGGACGACCTTGGGGTCAACGATCCCCGGCTGGAACTGGCCATGGAGCTTGAACGGATTGCGTTGCAGGATGAATATTTTGTTGAGCGCAAGCTTTTCCCTAACGTGGACTTTTATTCCGGGATCATTCTGAAAGCCATGGGATTTCCGACCAGCATGTTTACCGTGCTTTTTGCCGTCGCGCGGACCGTCGGATGGATTGCACAATGGAAGGAAATGATTGAAGAACCCTCTCTTCGTATCGGGCGCCCTCGCCAACTCTATAGCGGACCCGTTACGCGCCCCTATGTCGAACTGGAAGACAGGGATTAAGCGTCTGGCTTATTGTCGGGTTTTTGTTCGCTTGCAGCAGGCTTTTGGGACGGCGTCTCTTCCCTTACTATTTTTCTTGGCTGGTCTTTCATTATATCCAAGACAAATTCTGCCGCTTTTTGAGAGGGAAGCTTTTCGTCACCGAAGCCTATCATCTTGCGCACTTCCTTAAATTTACTGATCTGTTTTTCCCTGGTTTCCTTGTCAGTAAAAAGAGTTATCAGTGTTTCCGCAATTACTTCCGGATCGCATTTTCCCTGAATGAATTCGGGAACGACACTTTCATTCAGGAGAATGTTTGCGAGGTGGATATGCTTCACTTTTACCATAAAACGCAAAAACATGTATGTTATCGGATTTGTCCTGTACACGATGGCATGGGGTACCCCTGCGTAGGCCAGTTCCAGCGCAACCGTTCCGGAAACTGCGAGCGCCACTTCGCAGGCCTTGAAAGATTCCCACTTAAAGCGCTGGTTGGATGTCACATGGATCGGTAATTCAAACCCCTTTAGGAGCACCTGAATGTTATATTCAGTCGCCGGAAGCGTGGGGGCAATGATCCTCAAGTTTTCAACCGCTTCGTTAGCCAGCAATGCGCTTTGCTTTAAAACGCTGCTAATTCCCTTAAATTCGGTTTCACGACTGCCGAAAAACAGTCCCAGCGTCTTTGAGTCTTCGGGAATCTCATTTGCTTCCCTGAAGACGCCTCCCTCGGCCTTGTCTACTCTGGACTCTACAATAGGGTGCCCCACGAAGGCGGCTTTCAGTTTGTGCTCTTTGAAATATGCCGGCTCCATGGGGAAAAGGCAGATTATTCCATCGAGAAAAGAGGCTATTTTTTTTGCACGTCCTTTTCTCCACGCCCACACCGAGGGGGCTACGTAATGAATTATTTTACCTTTATATCCTCTTTTCCTTAATGTCTTTCCCAGGTGAAAGTTAAAATCCGGGAAATCGACTGTTACAATCCCATCAGGGTTTTGTTTGAGAATTTCTTCGGTTAGAGCTTTGAATATTTTAATAATTCTGGGGATTTTTGGAATTACCTCCCATATCCCTATTACGGATATCTGATCAAAAGGTAGCAGGATATTAAAGCCTGCCGCTTTCATCGACGGTCCTCCGACCCCCAAGCATTCCAGATCTTCAGGATGGGCCCGTTTGAGTTCGCGTACCAATCCGGCTGCAAGCGCATCTCCGGAACTTTCCCCTACCACAAAGAACAGCTTCAAATGCTTCTCCTCAATACAGACACAATCCAAACGGGTTATTCAGATGCCCTACGGCAAATCGGCCACGCCGATCACAAACATATTATATTTATCCGCATATTCTGCAACTGTTTGCGGGTCTAAAACCAGTGCCGCGCCCGCTTGTACTGCGATTCCGGAAAATCCTGCCTCTCCGGCTTTGCGGACCGTGTCCGGCCCTATTGTCGGCAGGTCCAAATCCCTGTCTTGCTGAGGTTTGCAGGTTTTCACCAAAATCGCGCCCTTTCTTTTCTTCTGCAGTTCGGCACATCTTGAAATCAGCTTGTCCGTGCCTTCGACCGCTTCCACCCCCAGAACCAGCCCTTCCTGAACCACCACCGACTGGCCGATATCCAAAGACCCTATTATCTGTGAGACTTCCAAGCCCTTTTTGATCGTTTGCCATTCTGATTTATCGGGTTTCCGGCGGGAAAATACCCCTTCCTTGGCCAGCATATTTTCAGCGAATTTTTGAACGCCGTGTATTGTGAACCCCTCTTTTTCCAGTTCTTTTTTGAGCAGGGTCAGAAGGGAATTATCTCCAAACGCTCCCATTCCTATACGCGTCAAGATCTCAAGGCCCTTAAGGTCTGGTCTGAGTTCCGAGAGCCAGGGGCGCCGGATTGATCCAGCGAGAACCAGATCGCTGATGTTCTGTTCCTTAAGAGCGCGGATGATGGAGCCTGCGGCACCCAAACCCGTCCAAAAGTGCTTGTATAACGGTTTCAGTTCGGGGGAGGTCTGCCCCTCAAACCCGACTATGAAAATCTCTATCCCCTTGGAGGTGCATTCCTGCGCCAGTTCAAGAGGCAAAATCCCGCCTCCGGCCAGTATTCCCAGCTTTTTTACCGTTATTTCTTTTGTGGCTGACATAAGGGAAATTTCGACTTTTCACGGGCGAAGGTTATAACCGACATGATCAAGTCATCTTCTGCAAAGTCGGCGGCCACCATTTCTATTCTCTGGTCCAGAGTGCCTTCATCCCCGAACATCTGGTTAAAGGCTCTTTGCAGGTTCTTGATCTTGTCCTTCGTAAATCCCCGCCGTTCCAACCCGATAAGATTCAGACCGGCCAGAAAGGCTCTTTCCCCTTTCACGCGGCCAAAAGGAATAACATCATTTTCTACCCCCGACATTCCGCCGACAATTGCATGAGAACCGATGCGAACAAACTGGTGAACGGCACTCAGGCCCCCCAGAACCGCGAAATCCCCGATATGGACGTGCCCGCCCAGAGTGGCATTGTTGGCCATAATTACGTTGTTTCCTATGACGCAATCATGAGCCACATGGGTGGCCATCATGAAGAGACCGTTGTCTCCGATAATAGTTTTCATCGCTCCTTGCTGCGTTCCGGGGTTCATGGTGACATGTTCACGGATCGTGTTGTTTTTGCCGATAATGAGTTCGGATTTTTCGCCGGCGTATTTTAAATCCTGAGGCGGCGTACCCAACGACGCAAAAGGATAAACGATCGTATTCTCGCCTATCGTCGTTGCGCCTTCTATATAGACATGGGAAACCAAGCGTACGCCCTTACCCAGCCTTACGTCCGGGCCGATCACGCAATACGGGCCGATCATTATCTCTTCGGGTATTTCAGCCTTAGGAGAAACAATCGCAGTGGGGTGAATGGTTTGACTCATCAGCGGACTCTTTAGATAAAAAACGTAATCCAATCATAGAATTAGGATTTATTGCCCTCAAATCACGCTTTGTTTCAAAAGGTTGCAGAGGTGTTTCTTACGCTTTCTCTGACTGTTCTTCGGCATCGGTGATCATGGCGCTGAAAGTCGCTTCCGCGCAAACCTTATCGTCCACTTTTGCGGTGCCCTTGAATTTCCATACCGGTCCGCGAGACTGGAGTTTTTCTACATGGATGTATATGGTATCGCCCGGCGTGATCGGTTTGCGAAAACGCGCGTTGTCGATGGTCATAAAATAGACAATCTTTCTTTTTGATTCCAAACCCATGAATTCAACGACGACCAGACCTGCAGTCTGTGCCATTGCCTCAATAATCAGAACTCCCGGCATGACCGGAAATCCGGGGAAATGCCCCATAAACTGAGGTTCGTTCATTGTGACGTTCTTTATTCCCACTGCGCTTTGACCGGGTTGCAGGTCTATGATCCTGTCAACCATCAAGAACGGGTAGCGGTGGGGGATCATGTTCATGATCCGGAGAATATCGATCTGGTTTCTGGTTTCGCTCATGATCCGTCAGATTCTCGCCTAAGACTGAACATTGTGCAGTTAATCGTCTTTTTTCTTCTTAATCAAGCGGTTTAGTGCAGCTATTTGCCGGAGATACTGGTTTTTTGGAAAAGACGGGGACCCCATATGCTCCTGCCCTGCGGGAATGTCGTTCATAACACCTGATTGCGCTGCAATTCTGGCCCCCTGACCGATCTTGAGATGGCCGGTCAGGCCTGCCTGCCCGCCTATGGCCACATAATCGCCGATCTGGGTACTTCCTGAAATGCCGACCTGCGCGACGATAATGCATCCGCGGCCAATAACGACATTGTGTCCGATCTGAACTAGGTTATCGATCCAGGTTCCTGAACCGATTACAGTATCAGGTCCGGCTCCGCGATCAATTGTCGTATTCGCGCCAATTTCGACATGATCACCTATTACAACACGCCCGAGTTGCGGGACTTTGACATGTCCGGCCGGGTCGATGGCAAAGCCGAACCCGTCCTGACCGATTCTGACGCCCGGATAGACCCGGACGTGATCTCCCAGCAAGCAATGGGAAAGCGTAGCGTTTGCCCCTATTCGGCAGTGGCTTCCAATCTTTATATTGCGGCCCAGAACTGCGCCCGGCTCTATCCAACACCCATCGCCGATTTCGGCCCCTTCGGCCAGGGTTGCGCCCTGTTCAATGACACAGCCCTTTCCCAGCCGGGCTGAAGGATGAATATAAGCCTGCTGTGATATTTCCGGTTCCGGGTTAGCTTCCGGATAGAAAAGCCGCGCTGTCAGGGCGTAGGCTTTATAGGGCGAGCGGGTTACAAGGCTCGTGAGGTGCCCGGGCGCGTTTGCCGCCATTTCCTGAGAAACGAAACAGGCGCCCGCTTTCGTTTCCAGAAAATCAGAGCGGTATTTCAGGTTATCGAGGAAGCTAATGTCGTCGGCCGTTGCCGTGCGGAGCGGAGCAACGTCCCTGATTTCGAGGTCGGCACTTTTTTCAGGATGAAGTGTGCAGCCTGTCTTTTCCGCGATTTCCCGGAGTGTATATGTCCGGCTTTTCTTAAAGAACCGCGGATCGGGCATACCTAACTTTCGTTACTTTCCGATCGTCACCTTGACGTCGGGCAAAGTGTCATTCAGGCGCTTCATGACCTCAGGCGTAATATCAAGGCTTTTGGCGCCTACGATCACGTTGTTCCGGGTAATGATCAAGTCATATTTCTTTTCGTCGGCCAGCTTGGCACAGACTTTAAAAATGCTGCTTGTCAGAGTATTCATGGCTTCCGCCGATCCCTTGTTCAAGGAGGCAATCCGGCTTTTAAGTGTCTTTCTGGCTTCGAAGCGTTTTTCCTCAAATTCCTGAGCTTTCTTTTCCAGGTCTTCCTTGCTGAGGTCCTTGCTTTCCGCCTTCAGCTTTTCAAGGCTGTCCCGAAGCTGCTTTTCCAGACCCTCCATTTCGGTTTCAAATTTCTTCCTGTTGGTTTCTACCTGCTGTTTGATTGATTTGGCCGCAGTGGAGTCGGACATCAGAGCCTCTATATCAACGACAGCAATAGAAATCTGCGCGTAAGCAGCAGGAGCAGCTACAAAAACCAGGAAAGCCGAAAGCAGGACGAGTCTTGTGAAAAAACGCTTATGCATGGTGGAAATACCCTATTATTCTGTTCAAGCTCAGACGCTACTAAAAGCGCGTGCCAAAATCAAACCTGAAATTTTCTTCCTTGTCGAAATCTTCCTTGGCATAGGGCATGGCCAAGTCAACCCGGATGGGGCCGATCGGCGACCGCCAAGAAACACCCAACCCGGCACTGGCCCGAATGGAGTTTTCCTCAAGAAGGTTTGCGCCGCTTTCATCAATGTTCATCAAGGAACCAAAATCCGTGAAAAGATGGCCTTTTACACCCATTTCCTTCGGCAAGCCCACAGGAAACGACCCTTCAAGGCTTCCCCGATAGAAGAGGTTTCCGCCCAGTGCGTCATCGGTTGTCTTATCGCGAGGCCCTATTCCTGAGCGTTCAAAGCCCCGTAAGGTCGATCCGCCGATGAAAAAGCGGTCGTTGATTTCTACATCCTTACCGCTATAACCCTGAATAGCGCCGACTTCTCCCAAGGCATTCACAACGACCTGATCCATGACAGGATAGTAATAAGTGCCTCCTGTGCGTCCGGATATATACTTGGCATCTCCGCCCAGCCCCGCCAGTTCTGTATCCAGCCAAGAATAAAGGCCTTCAGTCGTTAAGATGGCGCTATCGCGCGTGTCATAGGTCAAATGCTGAGAGACGGCCGAGGTCGTTCTTACCCCCTCCTGGTCGCGGATAAAACGGGATGCCGTCGAAGATACATTGTCGATGTCGTTCTTTTCATACTGGTATTTGAGAGTCTGGCGCCAGTTTTCGGACAAGGGATACCCCATGCGCAAGGCTCCGCCTGTTCTTCTCTGGTCATATGAACTTTCACTCTGCAGGTCGCGCGTCATGTGAAAGAGGTCAAACCCCGCAGAAAGATCGCGGTCCAAAAAGTAGGGTTCGGTGAAAGAAACATCGAATTCTGAGCGCTTGCCCGCAAGGGTGGTCGCAAATGTGAGATCCTGTCCTTTCCCCAGCAGGTTGCGTTCGCGGACGCGGAAATCAGCCAGAGGTCCGTCCGATGTCGAGAAACCAGCACCAATGGAGAGTTCGCCGGTCGATTTTTCGTCCACATCGACGTCGATCACGGTCTTGTCCGGTGCCGAGCCTTGCTTAACATCAAGATTTACGTTTTCAAAGAAGTCCAGATCCTTGATATTTTGTTCGGACTTAGCGATTTTTGTCCTATTGAAGGGGTCGCCTTCGACAACCTCCATCTCGCGGCGCAGGACCTTGTCCATGGTCCGGACGTTGCCATTGATATTGATGCGCTCGACATAAACCGGGGGCGTTTCACTCACGGTGAATAGAACGAAAACCTCTCTTTTTTCCCGGTCTTTTTGAATATCGGGGCGCACGTTCACAAAAGCGTATTGCATATCGCCCAGCAGGTCCGTCATCTTGTTGACGCTGTCACGCACTTTTTCTGCGTTGTACCAGTCCCCGGCTGCGACGCTTATAGAATCCTGAAGGGTTGACGTGTCAAAGTTGCGCAGTTCGGAAGAGATGCTGGTTCCCGCCACCTTGTAGCGTTCGCCTTCTTCAATCGTAAAGGTGATGAAGAAGCTTTTTTTATCCGGCGATAATTCAGCCACGGCAGATACTACAGAAAAATCAGCATAGCCGCGCGAGAGATAAAAGTTTCTTAACAACTCCTGATCGTAAGCCAAGCGGTCTTCATCATAGCGATCATCCGACGAGAGAAATTTATACCATGCGGTTTCTTTCGTGCTTATGATACTGCGGAGTTTGTCGTCGTCGAACTTCTTATTGCCTACAAACCGTATGGTCTTGACCACAGTTACATCGCCTTCGTCAATTTCGAAGACCAGATCGACACGATTTTGATCCAGCCTGATCACCTTGGGCTCAATATTTACCGAAAAACGGCCCTGACGGCGGTAAATCTGATTAAGGCGGGCCAAATCGGACTGAACTTTTGTCCGCGTGAAGACCTGCCGCGGGCGCATCTGGATTTCAGCCAGAAGCTCGTCATCGTCGATTTTATCGTTCCCCTCAAAACTGATCTGGTTGATGATCGGGTTTTCCACGATACTGACGTGCACGACACCACTTCCCGCATCCTCAACGTTCACATCCGCAAAAAGACCTGTCGAAAACAAGCTTTTGAGAGCACGGTTTAAAGCCGCATCGTCCAGTTCATCCCCGACCTTTAAATCCATGTATGAAACAACAGTTGCTTCCTCGATTCTTTCGGAGCCGGTGACCTCAATTTTCTTTACTGCTTCCGCCCACGCGGTTACGGGCGTTAACATCATCACCGCCGCTGCTATATGCAGACCCACAGCCTTAAGCATTCTGCTTGACATAATCATCCTACTTACCTGTTTTTTATCTTAAATACTTCGAAAAGCGCAGTGAATCAATCATTAAGGAAATCGATCAGGTCGATCAAATTAGCAATTATCATGATTCCCCCCATAAAGACCAGCGCTATTGCAAAAGCGTAGGTCTGAACCCGTGGAGAAACCCGGCGGCCCGTAAAGGCTTCATAAATAAGGAAAATGAGAAAACCGCCATCAAGAAGAGGGATTGGCAGGAGATTGATCAGTGCTATGCCGATGGAAAGAATGACCACAAAAACTACAACATTTGGCCATCCCTCCTTTACTGAATTTCCAGCGTATTTTGCGACAACAGCAACACCTCCTATAGGCTTTTCATCTGTTTTTCCCTTGTACAAGACCCGAAATAAACCCACAGTCTCCTGAAGTCCTGTCCATATCTGACTGGCAGCCTTTGAAAAAGCCTCAATGGGTCCGAGCCTCTTATATTCAATTGTGGATGTATCCCGAATAAAAATACGGTCATAGTATTCGTCTTCAGGGTTATCCAGGTGGTGATTTAATTCTTTGGGAAATATGGTGCGGAAGACATCGCTCTCGTCCGTGAGATTAAATTCAATATCGACCGGTTGTCCCAGTTTCTGTTTAAGAAGCTCTCTTGCAAAATCGAGGTTATCTTTTGTGGGCACATTGTTGATTGAAATGATATCCTTAAGAAAAACTACTGTACCGTTTAGCATTCCTGACCGGCCTCTGTTTTCAACCTTACGGCCCTTGCGGTCTGTAAAATCTATTTCTCGTGCCGTCATCATTATAGTCAGTATTTTATTGTTCCGCTGTACAGTATATTTATGGGGATTTATCCAATCCTTGGACGTGATGTCGTAAATATCCTCCATGTCGGAAACAGGCCTGCCATCCATTTTGAGCAGCCTGTCTCCAAGCTTAAATCCTGCCTCATCTGCAGCTTTTCCTATTGCAATACTGTTAATTATGGGCGGCATTTTTTGTATTCCGTGGAGCATATAAAGAAACGCCAGAAGGCTTAGCGCCAGAACAATATTGATTGCCGGACCGGCCATCACCACAACCATACGCTGCCAGACTTTCTTCGTGCAAAAGGCAACTTTTAGCTCATCCTCAGTCAAATGCCGTTCACACTGGTTTTCGGTATCCCATATTACGGGTTTGTCCGGGTCAACATCGCCAAATATTTCCGTATACCCCCCCACCGGTATGCGGGACACGGACCACCGCGTTCCCAAACGGTCGGTTTTGCCCCAGAGTTCCTTACCGAAGCCCAGAGAGAATCTTGTGATCCTGATGCCGAATATTCTGGCCGCGAGATAATGGCCAAATTCGTGAATTATTATGACTAGAGCTATGCTCAGAACAGTAACAATGCCGTAGCTGAAAATGAGAAAGGCTATTTTTGCCAAAGTCAGATGAGCGGGCATATCTTTTCGAGATCCCCCTGCCCGGCCTATTTATCCGGAAGCATCTGAAGGATGTCATTCAGATTAGCAAAGGCCATGATCCCAATCAAAAACACCAGACCGAAGCGGAAAGCATATTCCTGAACCTGCTCGGGCACAGGACGACCGAGGATGGCTTCCAAAAGGTAGAACAGCAAATGGCCGCCATCGAGAAGCGGAATGGGAAGGAGGTTGATAAAGCCGAGGTTGATGGAGAGGAGTGCCATAAGACCAATCAGCAATACCCAGCCTTGCTGGGCGACTTCTCCTGCGATTGCTCCAATTCTTATAATGCCGCCCAGTTCGGTTGCGCTGCGAACCCCCATCACCATCTGGCCCAATGCTTCCATGATATTGCGGGTCGTTACATAGCATTCCCGGCCCGCTTTGGAGAGAGCTTCGAGGGGAGAGAGCTTGATCAACTCATGAGGCTCGCTGTTTGAAAGATAGAGAGTCCCGTAATAAATCTCGTCGTCGGGATTGGTCATGCCCGCATTCAGCTCTTTGAGCGGATGAACGATGAGTTCTTCCGTTTTCGGTCCCAGATCGACTTCGATCTTATAAGTGGTGCCCATCCGATCCTGAAGCTGTTTGATTTTATCGTCTTCATTTTCGGCCGGGACGCCATCAATTTTAAGAATCTTCTTGATTTCAACCGCATGGGAGGGATCGTAGATCCCTAGGCGGCCATAGCTGCTCTTAAACCCAAACCGGTCTTCGGTCTCGACCCGTTCGGGTTTTGCATTGATATCCATTTGGGTGCCGTTCCGCTCTATGACGAAATGACGCTCAACGTCAAGCGCCAGAAGCATTTCGCGGCGAACATCGTTAAAGCTTTCCATGTCCTTGCCATCAATGGACAGGATCCGGTCATGGGGCATAAATCCGTATTTTTCTGCTGCCGTTCCTACCCCTACAGCTGCCGCGACAGGGGGCGAGACCGTCTGGCCGTAATACATAAACAACGCCGCATAGACAAAAAATGCGAAGATATAGTTGATTGCCGGACCGGCAAATACGATGGCGGCACGCTTCCATACGGGTTTTGCAAAAAACGCCTGACTGCGCTCCTCTTCCGTCATTGGTCTTCTGATCCCGTTCTCGGGATCGTCAACTTCATCCGTATGCTCTGCGCTTGCCGGATCGACATCGCCAAATAATTTGACATAGCCACCCAAAGGAACAGCCGATATCTTCCAGCGACAACCGTGGCGGTCATAGCGTCCCCAGAGTTCCTTGCCAAAACCGATTGAAAAGCTGTCGACCCTTACGCCACACATGCGGGCAACAATATAGTGACCCCACTCATGGACAAAGACCAAGATGCTGAGTACAGCCAAGAAGATGATCACATAGTAAAAGAGGTTGTGGCCAAAAACCTGGATGATTTCCATGATATTCATTGTGTGCGTACCGTTATATTTTGTTGGTCCTGCGTCAGGCGGGAGATAAAACTTTCCGTCAAAACGCGAACAGTGTTATCCAATTTTTCGCTCTCTTCAACTGTTTTCGGGTGGTCCTGCGATAAGTTACCTTTTACCTGCTCCAAGGCGTTACCCACACAGTTCAAAATCGTTAAAAAACCGATCCTGCGGTCCAGAAAAGCCTTAACCGCCACTTCGTTTGCCGCATTCAGCGCAACGCAGGCTGCCGGACCTTCCCTGAGGCTCTTATAAGCATAACCCAGAGCCGGAAATTTGGCAAAGTTCGGGGCCTGAAACGTCAAAGCTGACATTTTTGTCATCTCCAGCTGTTTTCCTCCAGACGGCAGGCGCTCCGGCCACCCTAAAGCGTGAGCGATCGGCGTTCGCATATCGCTTTCCCCCATCTGGGCAAGGACTGAGCCATCGGTATATACGACCAAGGAATGGATGACGGACTGGGGATGGATAAGCACTTCAATTTTTTCCGGAGGAAGATCAAATAAACAAGCTGCTTCAATAACTTCAAGGGCTTTGTTCATCATGGTGGCGCTATCTACGGAAATTTTGGGTCCCATAGACCAATTAGGGTGGGATGTGGCCTGTTCGGGAGTTGCTTTTTCCATTTGCCCCTGCGTCCAGTTGAGAAACGGCCCTCCGGAAGCTGTTAATATTACCTTGGCTATTTTTGACCTGTTACGTTCTTCCCAGACCTGAAAAACGGCATTGTGCTCGCTATCTACGGGGAGCAAACGGGCGCCGCTCTTCCTGGCCGCCGCCATCAGGAGCGGTCCGGCAGCCACCAGAGGTTCTTTGTTTGCAATGGCTACATTAATGCCTTTTTCCAGAGCCGCCATAATCGGGCGCAGGCCTTCAAACCCTACGATCGCCGCCAAAAGCAGGTCTGCGGGTTCGGCGGCGGCTTCTATCAAGGCCTGTTTTCCCGCATCCGCAGCGATCCCGTAAGCCGCCAGACTATCCTTCAGAGGCTGGAGCAGTTCTTCCTGTGCAATCACGGCCTTTTTTGCCTTTAGCCGGATCGCCATTTCAGCGAGTTTCCTGACGTTTTGTCCAGCTGTTACGACCTGAACGTTAAATGCCCCCTGGGATGCCAGAATGACGTCCGCAGCGCTGGTGCCGATGGACCCCGTCACTCCGAAAATACTGATCTTTTTTCTAGATGACATAATACAGAACACTTACAAGCAGAAGAAATACCGGCGCCCCCAGCATCATGGAATCGATCCGGTCCAGAAGCCCTCCATGTCCGGGGATCAGGGTTCCTGTATCCTTCACCTTGGCCTGCCGCTTGACATAGGAAACGAGAAGGTCGCCCGCCTGCCCGACACAGCCAATGGCCAGCCCGATCGCGAACCCTGCGGGAAGCAGCATCAGAAGGCTTATTTTTGCAAAGTGCTCGTGAAATCCAAAGACACTGATCCATATTACCGCGAAAATCGCAGGGAAAAACAGCGCGCCGCCGAAGCCAGACCATGTTTTATTCGGGCTGATTTTCTGGATCAATTTGGGTCCACCAAGGGTTTTGCCCGTAAAATAGGCTCCTATATCGCTAAACCAGATCATACCTATGAAGATCAGCAAGACGTTAAGAGAATAAAACTCCCTTAAAGAATAGAAACTGCCGTAAGCCGTGACCATATAGGCCATTCCCGTGCTAAAATAGAAAAGGAAGTTATCCGTTTTTTTTGAGAGGTCGTACCATTCATAGACGGAAAACGCAAAGGACATGATTAAAAACGCCTGCAGGACCACCCCGCCCGAATACATAATAAAAATGAAGCAGGGCGCCATGATCAGCGCAGAAATTATTCGAATCCTTAATTTGCCGAAATTAATTTTGGCCACCGGTTACCAGCCCCGTCCGTTCATACCTGCGCTTGAGATTATGCCGAAAAAACCGCGGAATCGCTAGGATTGTTTTAAAGCCCCGAAGCGGCGCTCCCGTCCAGCATACTCGCTGAGAGCTTCCTCAAAGCAGGTTTGATCGAAATCCGGCCACAGAACAGGGGAAAAGACCATCTCGGAATAGGCACACTGCCAGAGCATGAAATTGCTGATACGCTTTTCACCGCTGGTCCGGATCAGAAGGTCGGGATCGGGAAGATCATGGGTTAAAAGGTTTTTGGTGATGTTATCCATAATTTCTTCCTGTGTCGGCGAATGCCCCAGAGGCAACGTGCTCTGGAAAAGCTTTTCGACAGCCTGCACGATATCCTGCCGCCCGCCATAGTTCAGGGCTATGCTCACGTTAATCCGCTTATTGTCCTTGGTCAGATTTTCGGCATTTTTAATAAGCTGAACGATATCTTCGTCGAACGCAGACTGATCTCCGATTACACGCAAACGAGCCTTTTTTTTATGTAGATCAGCCGTCTCCGAACGCAGGTAATACCGGAGAAGCTTCATCAGTTCTTCAATTTCAGCGCGCGGACGGTTCCAGTTTTCCGATGAAAAGCCAAAGAGGGTAATATATTCGATGCCCCGGTCGGCTGCGGCTTCGACAATACGCCGGGCCGCCTCGGCGCCCTGCCTGTGTCCTGCGCTGCGCGGGAGTCCCCTACGCTTGGCCCACCGGCCATTCCCGTCCATAATAATCGCTATATGTCTGGGGATGTTAGGAGGTCCCCCTTCGTTACGCATGGTCATAGGAGTTTGCCGCGGTTTTTAAACGGTCATAATTTCTTTTTCTTTGTCCGAGAGCATCTTGTCGATTTTCTTGACCGTTTCGTCAGTCATTTTCTGGACCTCGTCGGCTTTTTTCTTATGATCGTCCTCGGATATCTGTCCATCTTTTTCCATTTTCTTGAGAGCATCCATTCCATCGCGGCGGACGTTGCGAACCGATACGCGGGCCGCTTCGGCGTATTTGCCTGCGATTTTGGAGAGTTCTGCGCGGCGTTCTTCGTTCAGGTCAGGTATTGGAATTCTGAGCAAAGTCCCTTCTATCTGCGGGTTCAGGCCCAAGCCCGCTTCGCGGATGGCCTTTTCCACTGCACGGACATTGGAATTATCCCAAACCTGTACGCTGATCAGCCGGGGTTCCGGGACGTTTACTGTTCCGATCTGATTGAGCGGCATGCGGGTCCCGTAGACTTCTACCGTTACCGGATCCAGAAGGCTGACTGAGGCGCGTCCCGTCCGGAGACCGGCAAACTCCTTGGTTAAAACTTCAACGGCCCCGTTCATGCGGCGCTGGATGTCAGCTTTATCGAAAGACATGGCTTTTCCTTTACTCCAAAATTCTGTTTTTACGTGTTCGTCACGATCGTGTATTTGCCCTTGGATTGCACGACCTGGGCAAAATTTCCTTCTTCCCTGACGGAAAAGACGATGATCGGGATATTGTTTTCACGCGCCAGAGAAATCGCGGTCGCGTCCATGACCCTTAAATCCTTTGTCAGCACGTCGATGTAAGAAAGACGGTCGAACCGTTCCGCATCGGGATTGTGTTTCGGGTCTGCCGTATAGATGCCATCAACCTTCGTGCCTTTGAACAACGCATCGCAATCCATTTCCGAGGCCCGCAGTGTTGCCGCGGTATCCGTCGTAAAATACGGGTTACCGGTTCCGGCAGCAAATATCACGACCCTGCCTTTTTCCATGTGACGCAGAGCGCGCCGCCGGATGTAGGGTTCGCAGATCGAGTCCATGCGGATGGCCGATTGTACACGGGTGCTCACCCCCAACTGTTCCAGAGAGTTCTGAAGGGCCAGTGCATTAATGACAATTCCAAGCATGCCCATATAATCTGCAGTCGTACGGTCCATTCCCTGAGCTGCGCCGGAAACGCCCCGGAAAATGTTCCCTGCGCCGACCACAACGCATACCTGAATGCCAAGATCGACAACCTCTTTTATATCCCGGGCCACGCGATGGACGGTTTCCGGATCCATGCCGTATTCCTGCTGGCCCATAAGGACCTCGCCAGACATTTTCAGCATTACGCGCTTGTATTTATGCGCGGACTGGACGTTTGCATTCTCTTTTTCTGCCGTCATCGCCATGGCCTTATCTCATGTGTGTGAAAGGGTTCTGATAAACTTTCTTAATATAGGGAATGCCGCGTCGGGTTGCAACGCGGCATTCTAAAATTTCTTCTGCATTTCCGGCGGTCAGGCCGCAAGATTTTCTTCTTCAGCCTGCGATACACCTTCGCCCAACTGGAGGCGCGCATAAGCCGCCAGCTTGACGGGCTTGCCTGCCTCTTTGCCGGCATCTTCGATGACTTTTGAAATCTTGCGCTCCTGATCAATCACGAAGATTTGATCCAGCAAACAGATTTCCTCGAAGTATTTGCGGATGCGTCCTTCAACCATCTTGGCAATGATGTCTTCAGGTTTACCGCTGCCACGGGCCTGTTCGCTCAGAATATCCTTTTCACGCTGCAACTTGGCCGGATCGACGCTCGCCTGATCGAGGCATTCCGGGCTGGCTGCCGCAACGTGCATGGCAACCTGTTTTCCAACGCCCTGAAGAGCATCTGCGGGAGCTTCGCTTTCCAGTGCAATCAGCACGCCGATCTTTCCAAGGTTTGGAGCCAATTCATTGTGCATGTAGGCGATTACGGCACCTTTTGGAACGCTTACGGACTCAAAGCGGCGAAGAGTCATGTTTTCCCCGATTTTTGCAATCAGGTCCGTCAGGCTTTCCTCTACCGATTTACCCGTATCGAGTTTTTGCGCTTTCAGATCTTCAAGAGATGAAGCTTTGAGCGCCGCCTGAGCGACTTTTTTGACAAAGGACTGGAATTCTTCGTTACGTGCTACGAAGTCCGTTTCGGAGTTCAGTTCGATCGCGGCTCCTTTTGTGCCTTCAACGGCAATGGCAACCAGACCGTCAGAGGCCGAACGCGAAGATTTTTTAGCGGCTTTGGCAATTCCTTTTTTACGCAGCCAATCGGTTGCGGCTTCCATATCGCCGTCATTTTCTTCGAGCGCTTTTTTGGCGTCCATCATTCCTGCGCCGGTGGATTCTCTGAGCTGTTTGACGAGTGCTGCCGTAATCTGGGCCATATCAATATTCCTTCCATTCTCAAAGTTTGGGATTAGACAAGCCAGCCCGGTGCCAGCTTGTCCATGGTTTCGCTTCTGTTATCAGGCAGAAGCGGCTTTCTTTTCTGTTTCTTCGATGATTTCGGGTTGTGCGGAGGCTTCTTCAGGAGCAGCTTCTTGCGCTTCGTCTCCGGCTGATGCCGCTTTGCCTTTTCCTTTTTTCCGACCCTTACCGTTTTCTTTTCCTTCCTCAGCACCAAAATCCTTGCCCGAGGAAGACAGTTCGGCCTGCAATCCATCGAGAATTGCGCCAGTAAAGAGTTCACAGTAGAGGTCAATTGCGCGCAGAGCGTCATCGTTGCCCGGGATGACATAGTCGACGCCGTCAGGGTCCGCGTTACTGTCAACGATGGCAAAAACCGGAATGCCCAGACAGTTTGCTTCCTGAATGGCGATGCGTTCCTTGATGGTATCAATGACGAATAATGCGTCCGGTTGACCGCCCATTTCGCGGATCCCGCCGATGGACAAGTTCAGCTTATCGCGCTGGCGTGTCATCATCAGGGTTTCCTTTTTGGTGTAACCTGTGAGATCGCCGCCGAGCTTGTCGTCGAGGTCGCGCAAAAGATTAATAGAGGTTGAAATCGTTTTCCAGTTGGTCAGCATACCGCCCAGCCAGCGGTGGTTGACAAAGTATTGCCCGCAGCGTTTGGCCGCATCTGCAATCGGCTCCTGCGCCTGTTTCTTGGTTCCCACAAACAAAACACGGCCGCCATTGGCAACGATGTCACGCATCGCCTTCAGAGAGGACGACAGCATCGGCTGGGTCTGCTGAAGGTCGATAATATGAACGCCGTTCCGCACACCGAAAATAAACGGGCGCATTTTCGGGTTCCAGCGACGGGTATGGTGGCCAAAGTGCACGCCTGCTTCCAGAAGCTGACGCATGGTGAATTCAGGTAATCCCATATTGTTTCTCCTTTACCGGTTATACCTCTGCGGGTCGCTACACAGCCCTTTATCGGCTGCACCGGATGAGCGCTTAATCTTCGAGGATTACGGCCCAAAACCCGCATGTGAATTTACGTTGCGGCGGTTTTACAGAGAAAACCGCGTGAATGCAAGAAAAAACAATGGTAACAGAAAGGGGTTAATTAATGCTCAGTAACCTTCAGGATGCCTTTTTGGACTCTTAGGACATCGCGTGCCTGAGCGCTGAGCGACCAGCGTCCGGGAAGGCTTAAAACCGCGGTTTTCCTATGATCCAGCAGAATAAAGAGCTCGATTGCGGAGTTTCCGGCCCCCTCTATTTCAAGAAATTCCTTTATTCTTTTTGCCGGGGCGGCGCTATCGAGGACGATGGAGATATTCATGATCCTGCCTTCCAGTTGCTTATCCAATGGTTCAAGGCCAAAACAGGTCATGCGGAGTTGATCCTCGCGCTGTTCGGCATCCACCGTCAGAAGCAGAGTTTGGCCGGGCTCAAGAATTTCGCGGGTTTCGTGCAGGATATCGGAAAAAACCGTGACCTCATACACCCCGGTTGGGTCGGAAAGCTGCAAAAAGGCGTAACGGTTGCCCTTTTGAGAGACTTTTTCGGACTTTTTCAGCAGCACGCCGGCCATTTTAACGCGCAAGGCCGGCTTTTCACGCATCTGCGTTTCCAAGTCCGCTATGCTCAGAATATTCATGCGGTCGAGCTGGCTTCGCCGTGAATCCAGCGGATGCGCCGAAAGATAAAAGCCAATGGCAGAGAATTCAAAGCCCAGCTGTTCCAAGGGAGTCCAAGGGTTTGCCTTTGGCAGATCAGGCATTCCCAGATTGCCGGTTTGCGCGTCACCGAAGAGGCTGACCTGCCCTGAGGCGCGTTCATTTTGCAAAGTCTGGGCGAAACGCAGTATTGTTTCCGCCCCTGCAAAAACCTGTGCGCGGTCAGGTACAACGCTGTCAAACGCTCCCGCAGCGGCCATCTGCTCAAGTTGCCTGCGATTCATGGATTTTGGATCAATTCTCTTGGCAAAGTCTTCGAGGGAGGTGAATTTTCCATCCTTTTCCCGCTCCTGAACCAAGGCCTGCATGGCGTGCTCCCCTACTCCCTTCAGAGCCGCCAGCGCGTAACGAACCGTGCCGTCTTCGACCGAAAAATCAGCCTGAGAGGCATTAATGTCGGGGGGCAGAAGCGAAATACCCATGCGGTCGAGATCCTGTTTGAAAAGCGCCAGCTTATCCGTGTTTCCTTTATCGTAGGTCATGGAGGCCGCCATGAACTCCTCCGGGTAATTCGCCTTCAGCCATGCCGTCCAATACGCAATGAGGGCATAAGCGGCCGCGTGGGATTTGTTGAATCCGTAGCCCGCAAACTTGGCGATCTGCTCGAAGATGAAGGCCGCCTGATCCGCGCTGACGTCATGGCTTTCCTTTGCGCCCTTCAGGAACATGTCGCGCTGAGCGTCCATTTCCTCCTTGATTTTTTTTCCCATAGCGCGGCGCAGGAGGTCCGCACCGCCTAATGAATACCCCGCCAGAGACTGGGCCGCCTGCATAACCTGTTCCTGATAAATCATGATCCCATAGGTTTCTTCGAGGTAAGGCCTCAAGACGGGATGCAGGTAGTCGGGCGCCTCTTTTTCCTCCTTCACGCTGATATATTTGGGAATATTGTCCATAGGACCGGGACGGTAGAGGGAGACCAGCGCGATGATGTCTTCAAAGCGGTTAGGCTTCATCTTCCGCAGAGTATCGCGCATGCCCGCGCTTTCCAGCTGGAAGACACCCACCGTATCCCCTGCGGACATGAGAGCGTAGGATTTCGGGTCATCAAGAGGAATGTCGAGCGTTTCAATCTTACAGTTTTTTGCTTTCAGCATATCCAGCGTACGCTGGATGACGGTCATTGTTTTCAATCCGAGAAAGTCAAACTTGATCAGGCCGGCCTGTTCCACGGATTTCATATTGAATTGCGTTACAGGCATATCCGAGCGCGGATCGCGGTACAGGGGAACGACCTCGTGCAGGGGCCGATCGGAGATGACTACGCCCGCCGCGTGGGTCGAGGCGTGACGGTATAAACCTTCCAACTGCAAAGCAATGTCGATCAGTTTTCTTTGCGTTTCATCCTTGTCGCGCTCGTTACGGAGTTCGGCATCCTGTTCCAACGCCTGTTCCAGAGTAATCGGATTGGCAGGATTATTAGGAATGAGTTTTGCTATCCGGTCGACCTGTCCATAGGGTATTTGCAGGACACGCCCGACATCGCGCACGACGGCCCGCGCCTGTAGCTTACCGAATGTGATAATCTGAGCGACGCGATCATAACCGTATCTTTGCTGAACATACCGGATTACCTCATCGCGGCGGTCCTGACAAAAATCCACGTCGAAATCCGGCATGGAGACCCGTTCGGGATTCAAAAATCGTTCAAACAGAAGTCCGAGAGCGAGAGGATCAAGGTCTGTAATTTTCAAGGACCAGGCAACAACTGACCCTGCCCCGGAACCCCTGCCCGGACCGACCGGAATGTTCTGGTCCTTAGCCCAGCGGATGAAGTCGGAAACGATCAGAAAGTAGCCGGGAAAGCCCATATCGATAATCGTTTTCAGTTCGAACTCAAGGCGTTCCCGGTAGGGCTTGGCGATTTCCTCCCGTTTTTCCTTATTTTCGCTGCCTTCAAATACGAATTTCTCCAAGCGCCATTCCAGTCCTGCACGGGCCTGCTCCTGCAGTTCTTCAGATTCCGTCCGTCCGCTTTCACAGGTAAAGGCCGGGAGGATGCTTTTTGCGGGGCGCAACAAAAAGGAACACCGCTGAGCGATTACCGCCGTGTTTGCCGTGGCTTCCGGCAAATCGGAAAAAAGGTCGATCATTTCCTGAGCGGATTTGAAGTCGTGTTCCGGTGTGACCCTGCGCCGGTCGGATTCACTGATATAGCGGCCTTCGGCAATACAGAGAAGAGCATCATGAGCTTCGTAGGCTTTGCGATTTTTGAAGTAACTGTCATTTGTGGCGACTAAGGGTATCTTTAAATCATAAGCGAGATCAATCAGCGCTTCTTCGACCGCCTCTTCTTCGCTCCAGCCATGCCGCTGGAGTTCCATATAGAGACGACCGGGAAACATTTTCAAAAGATCCTGAAGAGTTTGCCTTGCCTCTTCGGGGCGATGATGCAGGAGAGCCTGAGCCGCGGCGCCTTTTAGTCCCCCCGTGAGACAAATGAGGCCTTCGCTGTGGGCCGCAAGATTTTCTTCGCTGGCCAGAAACTGAGCGCCATCAGCGCTATTCATATAGGTTTCGCTGACCAGTTTTGAAAGATTGCGATATCCCGTTTCGTTCTGAACAAGCAAGACAAGCTGGTGTCCGGGCTGTCCGACTGTCAGCTGGGCTCCGAGAATGGGCTGAATGCCGGCCTTAGCGGCCTCGGTCGCGAATTCCATGGCGCCAAACAGATTGTTTGTATCGGTCACAGCGACCGCAGGTATGTCGTTTGCCGCGCACAATTTTACAAGATCTTTAACCGTGATCGCCCCTTCGGCCAGGGAATAGGCAGAATGAACATGCAGATGGATAAAGGTCTTTGGGTTCATAAACAATCCAACGGGACCCCTCAAAAGAGGCCCGAACTCGGTTAAGGAATCATCCTGATAACAGGACCATGGTATTTAAAGAGTCGGTGCAGGTGAAGGGTTTTTTTGGGTTAACCCCTTCATTTTCTTTTATGTTTTTGCCCTCAGAAAAAAGTGGTCCCTGAATGATTCCGAGGCTATAATAAGTTAAATAAAATGCGGGAATGTTTTTAATATCAGTCTTTTAAAGCCCGTATTAGAAATCTGGATTGTCAGTCCACCTCCGCTTCGAGGATTTGGGCTAGAGTTATTTGAAGGGTTATAGGGGTCAGTTTTTACCATGGCTTACGCGCTTGCCGCACTTTTTGACAGTGCCGTTCAGGACAAAGGAAGGTTTACGATTTTCCGTCCTGAAAATACGCTTGAGCCTGTCGATATGGATCTGCTGAAGCATATGCATCAAGCCTCGGGGCTGGACGTGCCCGATCTGGTGCGTCTTAAACCCGAACGGCTGGCCGAACAGTGGATCGCCGCGCTTATTCCTTTTGAAGTCAAGATAACGGATGACGAACACTTTCTGCAGGTTGCCAAGGAGGTGCGTGAAATCTGCGCCGAGAGTATAGATGTGGTCACAGAAGAGCTCGATCCCTATATCAAAAAAATGACGGAAAATGTCGATCATGCCATTGAGCAGGAATTTGAAGGAAAATCCTGGCCGAATCTTGATCTCGAAGTTTATGACGCCGTTCACCAAATTCACCGTCTTATAGGGTTGCGGCAAGATCTTGGCCTTTGCACTTTTGATGAAGAAGAAACAAAGCGCCTTACTCGGGAGCTGGCCCTTTCGTTTTTCTACAACAGGGAAGCCGAGCATCTTGTGCAGCGTCATGTCGATAGCGGGATTGAAACGCTTCATCTTATGAATACGCCGGGCGTAGAGGTTTTGCCCGATGAGCGGGATGAGAAACACAAGCACATCCATGTCAGCGGAGGACAAGGTGCGGGGAAAACCCAGCTTAGCCGCAGGACTCTCGGGATCTTGAGGGATCAAGATAATCATTACGTGCGGATCAACAAAGATATTTTCCGGCCTCTTATGCTTGATCCCCAGCAGATGGGCGGCGAAAGCGATCTGACGAACCCGGCGGACCGCAAGCTTTATGGGCGCATCACCGAAGACGAACTGAATATGATCAAGAGGAAGCAGTGGAAAATCATTACTTCCTACGCCGATGACGGAACGCTTCCCAACCTGCTGATCGACAGCACAAGCATCATTCGTCCCGAGCAGGTTGATGCTCTTACCGAACGCGGGGCTTCACTCACTGTTCTTTTTGTGCATACGCCTATTAATGAAGCGCGCCGAAGAATTACCGAACGGGCTTTGGGCGAAGGAATCCCCGGTATCGACAGTATGAGGGAAAGCCTTGAAAGCGAACTGCTGGAAGGGCATCGGGAATCTGCGCGCCAGGTTGCTTCTCTTCTCATTCACGGCGTCGGCAAAAACGTCAAGCTCAAGGTTCTGGACGGACGGTCTGCGGACCGGACCAAGCCGGTCTATGCGCGGGTTGAACTGGATAAGGGCCGTATGGAGGTCAGCAACGTTCGCGCCATCCTTGAAATTTTTCATAAATCTAATCCTGAGAAGACAGCGACTGAACCGACCGATGACGACCTGATCGAACAAATTCCGAATTTTGATAAAATCGCTTCTGTCATGGGCGAGATTGCCTTTCTTGATCCTGAGACCCAAAAAACCCTGGCCGTCTATAACAACAGGGAAGGTCTTGTCATTCATGATGAGGAAAGGTTTTTAGATGAGTATGAGGGGACTCTGACTTCTAAAGTCACGGAACGGCTCTATCAATTCTTTAATACGCATAAATCTGCAATGCTCCGCAGTATCGCAGAAAAAAGAGGACGTATTTTTGAAACGCGTAAACCCTTTGGCGACGGTGAGACTTCGCAGGTTATTACGGATAAGTATGAAACCGAAGTGCCCATCGTGGATCAAAGCGGTTATATTGAAGACGATGGCGAGAGCCGCACCTTGGAATGGCGGCATCTTGCCAAAAGAGGAAAGTTTCTTGACGGCAGTTTTGATCCGTGGCGCAAGGCCGCCCCTGACGATATCCGTATCTTATCTGCCCACGCCGTTACGAATGCATGGTTGAGCGATCGTGTGATCAACCAGATTGCAGATAATGTCGCAGAACAGTTGAAAGCCGCCGGGCAAACCGGAAAGCCCGTCACCGTGCATATTGCGCATCCGATTAAGGACCATACCCGCCCGGGAGTTAATATCAATTTTATGGTGCTGGATTATACTTCAGAACTTTCCAAACGGCTTAATCTTGCCATGAAAGACCGGCATCAGGACCTGCCTGTTACTTTTGCGAACGACAGGCCTTTGCTGGCACTGGCCAGCGACAAGTCCACCCGGACAACGGCCGGAACGCTGGAGCGTTTAACCTCTCAACCCTATTATGACTATGAAGTGTTTCAGGAAGGCGATTATGTTTTGTTTGCGGACGAGCATGTGCAAGCTGGAGGTGTTATGCTGGCTGCCAGAAATATCGCTAATTCCAGGAATATTCATGTTCTAGGTTATACGGCGCTTTCATCGCATAATCTTGGGGCCGACCTCAGGATCAATCCCAGCATCAGCATGGCGCTGGAAACAGCCCTTGACGAATGCGCCCGACAAAATCACAGCAATCCCGAGGATTTTCGAAAAGATCTGGATGAAGCGTTAGGGCAAGTCGGACTCAGCCGCGATACTCTTTCCAACCTGGAGGGGTTAATCCTGATTGCTTATTTTCTCGACGGGCGGGAGGAATCCAGAAGGAGCTGGTTTGA
>JAGRIJ010000003.1 GCA_020443295.1 Alphaproteobacteria bacterium
ATGGCGAAAGAGAAGTTTGAGCGGAATAAGCCGCACTGTAACATTGGGACGATTGGTCACGTGGACCATGGGAAGACGACGCTGACGGCGGCGATTGCTGGGATGTACGGAGCGGGAGAGTCTGTGGACCAGATTGACAAGGCTCCTGAGGAGAAGGCGCGTGGGATTACGATTTCGACGGCGCACGTGGAGTACGAGACGGCGGCGCGTCACTACGCGCACGTGGACTGTCCGGGTCACGCGGACTACGTGAAGAACATGATCACGGGCGCGGCGCAGATGGACGGCGCGATTTTGGTGGTGAACGCGGCGGACGGTCCGATGCCGCAGACGCGCGAGCACATTCTTCTGGCGCGTCAGGTGGGTGTGCCGGCACTGGTGGTGTTTTTGAACAAGGTGGACCAGGTGGACGATCCCGAGCTTTTGGAGCTGGTGGAGATGGAAGTGCGTGAGCTTCTGAGCTCTTACGAGTTTCCGGGCGACGAGATTCCGATCATCAAGGGTTCTGCTTTGGCGGCTGTCGAGAAGCGCGATGACGAGATCGGCAAGAACGCGATCGAGGCGCTGATGAAGGCGGTGGATGAATACATTCCCCAGCCCGACCGTCCGAAGGACAAGCCGTTCCTGATGCCTGTCGAGGACATTTTCTCGATTTCGGGCCGCGGGACGGTGGCAACGGGCCGGATCGAGCAGGGCACGGTGAAGGTTGGCGAGGAGATCGAGATTGTCGGGATCCGCGACACGCAGAAGACGACGGTCACAGGCGTTGAGATGTTCCGCAAGCTGTTGGACTCTGGCGAGGCCGGTGACAATGTGGGGATCCTGCTGCGCGGGACCAAGCGCGAGGATATCGAGCGCGGCCAGGTGTTGTGTGCGCCGGGCAGCATCAAGCCTCACAAGAAGTTTGTGGCGGAGGTATATATTCTCTCCAAGGAAGAGGGAGGCCGTCACACGCCGTTCTTCAGCAACTACCGTCCGCAGTTTTACTTCCGGACGACGGATGTGACGGGGATGGTGAACCTTCCTGCCGGGACCGAGATGGTGATGCCGGGCGATAACATCAACAATCTGGAAGTGGAGCTGATCACGCCGATTGCGATGAACGAAGGTCTTCGCTTCGCGATCCGCGAAGGCGGCCGCACCGTCGGCGCAGGCGTCGTCTCCAAAATTATTGAATAAGGCGTGAAGGCAGAGGATAGAAAACATGGACACGCAAAGCATACGCATTACTCTGAAAGCCTTTGACCACCGGATCCTCGATACGGCGGCAACGGAGATCGTGCATACGGCAAAAAGAACGGGTGCTCGCGTCCGCGGCCCTGTGCCTCTGCCAAATCGCATCAAGCGTTTTACGGTCATCCGCTCTCCGCACGTGGACAAGCGTTCGCAGGAGCAGTTTGAGATGCGCACCCACAAACGCCTGATGGATATCGAAGACCCCACACCGCAGACGATCGACGCTCTTATGAAACTCGATCTGCCCTCCGGCGTGGACGTCGAGATCAAGATCGGACAGGCGGCGTAAACGATAAGGTAAAACCGGGGAATTGAAACGATGGTGCAAATGATAAGGTTCAAGGACGGACAGATGATCAGCCCTGATCGTATTACGGGCTTGATCAAGTTCGAGCGCTATCCGGACAATATACCTGTCGTTCAGATCCTTGGGATCGACGGACATATCACCTTTGAGTGCGGAACGATGGCCGAACAGGAGGAGCTTCTTCACACGTTGAGCAAGCAACTCGAAAGATACTTAAATCCGGTGGACCTGATCGATCTCGATCTGAACATCGGCAACAAGATTAATTAAAGGAAGACTGTTATGAGAACAGGATTGATCGCTAGAAAAGAAGGTATGAGCCGCATCTTCGATGAAGAGGGTCGGCAGGTCCCCGTAACCGTGCTGAAAGTCGATGACTGTCAGGTTGTCTCTGTACGCACCGAGGAAAAGGACGGCTATGTCGCCCTGCAGATCGGCGCCGGCAAGGCGAAAGTCAAGCGGACCAGTAAATCCAACCGCGGTCACTTTGCGAAATCGAAAGTCGAGCCGAAGAAAAAACTCGCCGAATTCCGTGTTTCGAATGAAAATGTTCTCGATGTCGGGGCAGAGCTGGGCGTCAACCACTTCGTTCCCGGCCAGTTCGTGGACGTTACGGGCACGACGATCGGTAAAGGGTTTGCAGGCGGTATGAAGCGCCACAATTTCGGCGGTCTTCGTGCATCGCACGGCGTATCCGTTTCCCACCGTTCCCACGGTTCGACCGGTCAGCGCCAGGATCCCGGCAGGGTTTTCAAAGGCAAGAGAATGGCAGGTCACATGGGCGACGTCCGGGCCACCAGCCAGAATCTTCTGGTTGTCGATGTCGATACCGAACACGGCATTATTCTCGTAAAAGGGGCCGTCCCCGGTGCGGAAAAGGGCTGGGTTCTGATCCGCGATGCGGTCAAGAAGCCTCTCCCGGAAAATGCTCCGTTCCCCGCGGGCCTGAAACAAACGGCACCGTCATCTCCGGCCAAGACCGAGGAAAAAGTTGAGGCGCAAGCTGAGGAAGCCCCGGCGGTTGAAGCGGCCCCGCAGGCAGAAAACAATGATAATTCCGGTGAGGCAAAGGAATAAGCCATGAAAATCGCAGTTAAAAATCTTGATAATAAGGATGTCGGGGAAATCACCCTCGATGAATCGATCTTCGGAGTGGAAGTGCGCCAGGACATTCTGCATCGCATGGTGAACTACCAGCTCGCCAAGCGCCGCGCGGGAACCCACAAGGCACAAGGTCGTGCGGAAGTGACCGGGACTGGCGCCAAGCCATGGAAACAAAAGGGCACGGGCCGCGCACGGGCAGGCGACCTCAAACGTCCTCAGGATCGCGGCGGCGGCGTGGTCTTCGGCCCGCATGTTCGCTCTCATGCGTTCGATTTGCCGAAAAAAATTCGCAAACTGGCTCTGAAAATTGCCCTGTCTGCAAAAGCGGCCGAAGGCAAGATCATCATCCTCGATGATGCCAAGGCGAAAGAACACAAGACCAAGCCGATGGCCAAGGCTCTGGAAAAGCTGGGACTTAACTCGGCGCTGATCGTCGGCGGCAAGGAAATCGACGTGAATTTCGCGCGCGCGACAGCAAACATTCCTTGTATTGACGTATTGACCTCGCAGGGTGCGAATGTCTACGACATTCTCCGCCGGGATACTCTGGTTCTGACCAAGGAAGCGGTCAACGACCTCACGGAAAAACTCAAGAGCGCATAAGCAAAAGAGATTAAGACAGATAAAGGATAAGAACGATGGCAAAGGCAAAGAAGGCAGAAGCAGCGGAATGGATGTACGAACTCATCCGCAAGCCGCACGTCACGGAAAAAGCCACGATGGGTAGCGAACACGCGCAATTGACTTTCCGTGTCCCCGTGGAAGCGACCAAGCCGAAAATCAAGGAAGCCGTTGAAGTGCTCTTCGGTGTAAAGGTCAAAGCCGTAAACACCCTGATTCAAAAGGGCAAGAACAAGCGTTTTCGCGGCGTAAAAGGCCGCCGTTCGGATTTCAAGAAAGCGGTTATTACGCTTGAGCCCGGACAGACGATTGACACCGAAACAGGGATTTAAGGAACAAGAGTTTTATAAACTATGGTGATCCGCCGATAAGGGATAGAAAAAAGGAAGACGACTATGGCACTGAAAAAATTTAACCCCGTTACCCCGAGCCAGCGTCAACTTGTTCAGGTTGACCGCAAGGGCCTTTGGAAAGGCGCGCCGGAAAAGAAGCTGACCGAAGGTAAGAAAAAAACCGGCGGCCGCAACAATCACGGCCATATTACCACGCGTCATATCGGCGGCGGGCATAAGCAAAGATACCGCGTGATCGACTGGAAACGCGACAAATGGGATGTTGAAGGAACGGTCCTGCGTCTGGAATACGACCCGAACCGTACGGCTTTCATTGCCCTGATCGAATATCAGGATGGAGAGCGCCGCTATATCATTGCTCCCCAGCGTCTGGCAGTCGGTGCAAAAATTATTGCGGGCGAGAAAGTCGACATCAAGCCCGGCAACGCCCTGCCGCTGAAAAACATGCCGGTCGGGACGATCATTCACAATATCGAGATGAAGCCCGGTAAGGGCGGCCAGATGATCCGTTCAGCCGGGACCTTTGCCCAGCTTGTCGGTCGCGATCAGGGCTACGCTCAGATCCGCCTGGCTTCGGGCGAACTGCGCGTGGTCAGCGCTGAATGTATAGCCACTATCGGTGCGGTATCCAATCCCGATCACATGAACGCCAATGACGGCAAGGCAGGCCGCACCCGCTGGAAGGGTCGCCGCCCGACCGTTCGCGGGGTCGTGATGAACCCGGTCGATCACCCGCATGGAGGCGGTGAAGGTCGTACGTCCGGAGGCCGTCATCCGGTTTCTCCGTGGGGTAAGCCGACCAAGGGCTACAAGACACGCAAGAAGGCGAAATGGACCAACAAATCCATCATCCGTCGCCGCAAGAAGAAATAAGGTTTAAGGAGCACAAAACATGACACGCAGCGTTTGGAAAGGCCCGTTCGTCGAGAGAAATCTCCTCAAAAAAGTTGAGGAAGCAAGAGCGAGCGGCAAGAACATGGTCATCAAGACGTGGTCGCGCCGTTCGACGATCCTGCCGAATATGGTCGGTTTGACCTTCGGCGTACACAACGGCCGCAAATTCATTCCCGTTCTGGTAACGGACCAGATGATCGGGCACAAACTGGGCGAATTCGCTCCGACCCGGACCTACAACGGTCACGGTGCGGACAAGAAAGCCAAGAAAGATTAAAAAGGAAGCAACATCATGGGACAATCTGCCAATCCGAAAAGGCTGAAGGAGAACGAGGCGAAAGCGTCGGCGAAGTATATCCGCATCAGCCCTCAAAAGCTTAATCTCGTGGCTCAGACAATCCGTGGCAAAAGCGCGGCCAAGGCTCTGATTGACCTCGAATTCTCGAAAAAACGCGTATCTGAAAGCGTCCGCAAACTGCTGCAGGCCGCCGTTGCAAACGCGGTCAACAACCACAATCTGGATGTGGATCGCCTGGTTGTGGCCGAAGCCCATGTTGGCAAGTCCGTCATCATGAAGCGTTTCCGCGCCCGTGCAAAGGGCCGCGGCACGCGGATCCTGAAACCGATCAGCAACATGACCATCATTCTCAAAGAAGCAGACGAGGCATAATTCATGGGACAGAAAGTTAATCCAATAGGCCTTCGGGTCGGCATCAACCGCACATGGGACTCCCGCTGGTACGCAGGACGCGATTACGCGGACAAGCTGGTCGAGGATCTCAAGCTGCGCGAATACATTCTGGAGCACCTTAAGCCCGCCGGCGTCAGCAAGGTTATCATTGAGCGTGCCGCGAAGCTGACAAAGGTGACCGTTCACACGGCCCGCCCCGGAGTCATTATCGGAAAGAAGGGCGCGGATATTGAAAAATTGCGCCAGAATCTCTCCCGCCGTGCCGGTGGCGATGTAAGCCTGAATATTGTCGAAATCCGCAAACCTGAAATCGATGCCCAGCTCGTCGCCGAAGGCGTGGCGCAACAGCTTGAGCGCCGGGTTTCGTTCCGCCGCGCGATGAAACGCGCTGTTCAGAATGCTCTGCGCTTCGGCGGTCAGGGAATACGGATTAACGTTTCGGGTCGCTTGGGCGGCGCGGATATCGCCCGGATGGAATGGTACCGCGAAGGTCGCGTGCCCCTCCACACCCTGCGTGCGGATATTGATTACGGAACGGCTGAAGCACTGACGACCTACGGGATTATCGGTATAAAGGTCTGGATCTACAAAGGCGAAATCATGGATCATGATCCGCTCGCCCGCGACAAGAGGTCCGGTGACAGCAAGGCCGGCGAGATTTAAGGAGAATAAGCCTTTCAGCGGTCAGGAAGCGGTTCCGGATCCTCTGAAAAAATCTTGATAAAACACTGGATTTTGACAGGGAAATAGGATAAGGTTCCGCCGGATTTGCCAAGGCAGCCAAAAATCTCAACATATGGAAACTATTGTTCCAAGGAGCAAAAAGTCCATGTGAATGAAATTTTTTTGTGCCGCCGGACCCTGACGGGATATGAGTTTGAAGAGTTTTAACAAGGTTAACAGGACAGAGAATAAGCATGTTAAGCCCGAAAAAGTTTAAGTATCGCAAGCAGTTTAAGGGTCGTATCCATGGCAAGGCCAAGGGTGGCGCAACATTGGCTTTCGGCGAATATGGTCTGAAGGCTCTGCAGCCCGAGCGCGTGACCTCCCGCCAGATCGAAGCGGCTCGTCGGGCGATCACCCGCCACCTGAAACGTCAGGGCAAGCTCTGGATCCGCATCTTTCCCGATGTTCCGGTAACCAAGAAGCCTCTTGAGGTCCGTCAGGGGAAAGGGAAAGGTCCGGTTGAATTTTGGGCCTGCCGTATCAAACCCGGCCGTATCATGTTCGAACTGGACGGCGTATCGCAGGA
>JAGRIJ010000036.1 GCA_020443295.1 Alphaproteobacteria bacterium
GCCAAGGGTGGCGCAACATTGGCTTTCGGCGAATATGGTCTGAAGGCTCTGCAGCCCGAGCGCGTGACCTCTCGCCAGATCGAAGCGGCTCGTCGGGCAATCACCCGCCACCTGAAACGTCAGGGCAAGCTCTGGATCCGCATTTTTCCCGATGTTCCGGTAACCAAGAAGCCTCTTGAAGTCCGTCAGGGTAAAGGGAAAGGTCCGGTTGAATTTTGGGCCTGCCGTATCAAACCCGGCCGTATCATGTTCGAACTGGACGGCGTATCGCAGGAACTGGCTCGTGAAGCCCTGAGCCTCGCCGCAGCCAAGCTGCCGATCAAGACAAAATTCGTGGCGCGCATCAGCCCCGAGGAGGACAAGAAATGAACGCAGAAGAAATCCGCACAAAAACCGAAGACGAACTGAAGGCGCTGCTGCTGGAACTGCGCAAAGCCCAGTTCAACGCGCGGTTCCAGAAAACGCAGGGCACACTGGAAAACACGTCCGAGATTCGCAAGACCCGCCGCACGATTGCGCGGATCAAAACCGAACTGAACCAGAAAAAGAATGGCGCACCCGCTCCCAAAAAAGCGGCCAAGGCGTCTGCACCGAAAAAACCGAAGGCCGAGGGCAAAAAATCCTCGTCCAAGAAGACCAAGGCCGCATAAAGGATAAGAGGAGCAAGAAAAATGCCACGCCGCATACTTGAGGGAAATGTAATCAGCGCGAAGAACGACAAAACCGTTACGGTTCTTGTTGAACGCCGTTACATGCACCCCGTTTACAAAAAATATCTCAGAAGCACACAAAAATTCACCGCGCACGATGAGAACAACAGCTGCCAGGAAGGCGAACGCGTCCAGATCATCGAATGTCGTCCGCTTTCGCGCACCAAGCGTTGGGCCGTAATTGGCAAGGACGGGCAGGCGCTTGTTCCGCCCCGTAAATCCGAAAAGCGCAAGCTGAAAGGCGCGGGAGTTTCCGAAGCGGCCAAGGCCGAACCCAGAAAAAAAGCTGAAAAGGCGGAAGCCAAGCCTAAAAAAGAAGCCGCGCCGAAAAAGGCCGCAGCCGAAAAGAAATCCAAAGCGAAAAAGGATACCTGATCATGATTCAGATGCAATCCCGTCTGGCTGTGGCCGACAATAGCGGAGCCCGCGAAGTCCAGTGTATCAAGGTTCTGGGCGGATCGCACCGCCGGACCGCAAATATCGGCGATGTAGTCGTCGTCTCCATCAAGGACGCGATTCCAAGAGGCCGGGTAAAAAAAGGCGAAGTCCGTCGTGCCGTGATCGTCCGCACCAAGTTCGGTCTTAAGCGCCACCATGGTGAGCAAATCCGTTTCGACGGCAATGCTTGCGTTCTGATCAACAACAACGGCGAGCCGATCGGCACCCGGATCTTTGGCCCGGTGACTCGCGAGCTGCGCGCCGCCGGTTACATGAAAATTATCTCTCTGGCGTCGGAGGTGCTCTAACCATGACCAGACCCGCAAGAAAAATCAAAAAAGGCGACAAGGTCGTCATTCTGACTGGAAAGGATCGTGGCGTTAAAGGTGAAGTGCTCAAGGTCCTGACAGACGAGGATCGCGTGATCGTTCAGGGTGCAAACATGGTAACCCGTCACCGCAAGCCCTCGCAGCTCTCCGGCGGAGGCATCGAGAAAAAGGAAACGTCTATCCATGTTTCCAACGTCGCGCTGGTGGACCCCAAATCGGGAGAAGCCACACGGGTGTCATACAAGGTGCTCAAGGACGGCAAGAAAGTCCGCGTTGCTAAAAAATCCGGTGAAACGGTTGAATAATAAGTGAAAAGCGAGAAGATCATGAAACCGCGCTATAAAGAATTATACGACAAGGAAATCATCCCGGCTCTGGACAAGAAGTTCGGTTACAAAAATCCGCACGAGCGTCCCCGTCTGGACAAGATCGTCATTAACATGGGCGTAGGCGAGGCCACCCAAGACCGCAAGCATATTGAACAGGCGGTTAATGACCTCTCCATGATTGCCGGGCAAAAACCGTTAGTCTGCAAGGCGAAAAAGTCCAACGCATCTTTCAAGATCCGCGAAGGTCAGTCGATCGGCGTAAAGGTGACCCTGCGCGGACACCGCATGTATGAATTTCTTGACCGCCTGGTCACCATTGCTTTACCGCGTGTCCGCGACTTCCGTGGCATAAACGGCAAAAGCTTTGACGGTCGCGGCAACTATGCGATGGGCGTGAAGGAACACATCATTTTCCCGGAAATCACCTACGATAAGGTAGATAAAATCCGGGGTATGGACATCGTTGTCTGCACGACGGCGAAAACAAACGAAGAGGCTAAGGAACTGCTCCGCGGCTTCAAGATGCCCTTCAGAAACTAAGGGCTTGGGTAACGAAGAGACACTAGAGAAGAAGATAACAGACAGGAAGACGTGAACAATGGCAAAACTTTGTTTGATTGAAAGAGACAAGAAACGCAGAAAGCTGGTCAAAAAGCTCGCCGGCAAGCGCGCGAAACTGAAGGCCATGGTGCGTAACCTTGATCTTCCCGCCGAAGAGCGTTTCGAGGCGATGCTCAAACTTGCAGAATTGCCCCGCAACTCTGCAAAAATCCGCATTCGCAACCGGTGCCAGCTTTCCGGACGCCCCCGGGGGCACTATCGCAAGTTTAACCTCTCTCGGATCGCGCTTCGCGACTTGGCTTCTAAAGGCCAGCTGCCAGGCGTGACCAAGTCCAGCTGGTAAGAAGGAGGATTGAGAATATGAGCATGAATGATCCCCTTGGCGATATGCTGGCCCGCATCAGGAACGCGCAGAACGCAAAGCACAAGATCGTGCAGTGTCCGCATTCCCGCCTGCATGAGAAAGTCTGTGACGTTCTCAAGGATGAGGGCTACATCCGTGGCTATAAGGTTGAGGATATCGGTAACAACCGTAAGGTCATCGAAATTCAGTTGAAATACGCTGAAGGCGAAGGCGTAATCCGCCAGATCGACCGCGTATCGACCCCCGGTCGCCGGATTTACACGAACGTGAAAGATATGCCGCGCTTCTACAACGGGCTAGGTATTCTGGTTGTTTCCACCCCGCAAGGCGTGCTGCCGGACTATAAGGCGAGGGCGGCGAATGTCGGTGGCGAAATTCTGTGCCGGGTCTTCTAGGAGAAACTGGCGGAAACTGAAGTTTGATTGAGGAACAGAGAAATGTCTCGTATAGGAAAAAACCCGGTCGCTATCCCTGAAGGTGTTGAAGTCCAGCTTCAGGGCCAGACGATCAAAGTAAAGGGCAAGCTTGGCGAACTCAGCATGAACGTTCATGACGAGGTCAATGTTGCTGTCGAGGAAATGCAGGACGACAACGGCAAAAAAGGCAAAGTTGTCCGCCTGACCCCGAGAAGCGAAAGTGTCATCGCCAAACAGATCTGGCCGACCATGCGGACGCTGGTCAGAAACATGGTTGTCGGTGTAACGCAAGGCTACAAGAAAAAATTGGAAATTCACGGCGTTGGTTACCGGGCCAATCTCCAGGGCAAGGATATCGTAATGACTCTGGGCTTTTCTCACGAGGTTCGCTATGCGGTGCCGGCAGGGATTAAAGTCGAAATCGAAAAACAGACCGAGCTGACCGTCAGCGGTATTGACAAACAGCTGGTCGGGCAGGTGTCTGCGGAGATCCGTTCGTTCAAGAAGCCTGAGCCTTACAAGGGCAAGGGCATCCGTTACACCGGTGAATACATTGCCTATAAAGAAGGTAAGAAAAAATAAGGAAGTCGGTTATGGCCAAAGCAGCATCGAAAAAAATTACATCCTCAGATCGTCGTACGTTCCGTACGCGCAACAAGATCCGGAAGGTCAATATCGAACAAAACAGCAAGCGCGATATTCGTCCGCGCCTGTCTGTCTATCGTTCGGGCAAACAGATTTACGCTCAGGTCATCGACGATCTGCGCGGCGTGACTCTGGCATCGGCCTCCACGCTCGACAAGGAGCTGAAGGAAAAGCTCAAGACCGGCGCCAACAAGGATGCCGCAACTGAAGTGGGTAAACTGGTCGCCGCACGTGCAAAAAAAGCGGGTGTGAGCAAGGTTGTATTCGACCGCGGTCCGTACCTCTATCATGGTCGGGTCAAGGCGCTGGCGGAAGCTGCGCGCGAAGGCGGACTGGAATTTTAAGGAAAAAAGGAAAAAGTCGAAATGGCACGTGCGTCTGAAAAACAGCATCAAAACGAAGAACCCGAGTTCATTGAGCGTCTCGTCGGGATCAACCGGGTGGCCAAGGTTGTAAAAGGCGGCCGTCGGTTCGCATTTTCCGCTCTGGTCATCGTTGGCGACGGCAAAGGCCGCGTGGGTCACGGTCACGGCAAGGCCAAGGAAGTGCCTGAAGCAATCCGCAAGGCAACGGATCAGGCCCGCCGCAATATGATCCGCGTTCCGCTCCGCGAAGGCCGGACCGTTCATCATGATGTAACGGGTACCGATGGCGCTGGCCGCGTTCACCTGCGTACCGCGCCTCAGGGAACCGGGATCATCGCAGGCGGTCCGATGCGCGCTGTATTCGAAGCGCTGGGCATTCAGGACGTTGTCGCTAAGGCGATCGGGTCCAGCAACCCGTATTGCATGGTGAATGCTACCTTTGATGCGTTGAAAAGA
>JAGRIJ010000037.1 GCA_020443295.1 Alphaproteobacteria bacterium
GCTACATCCGCCTGCATTTCACCTTCGATTTCAAGATCAGGATCGCGGCGGCGGATATCGGCGAAGGCCGCACGCATTTTTCTGGATGTATCGGTATCGATTGTTCCGAAATTCGAGTGCGAGAGCAGGGCCACTTTCGGCTTGATCCCGAAACGGCGCACTTCCTCAGCGGCCATCAGGGTCATTTCCGAAATTTGCGCTATGGACGGGTTGGTGTTGATCTGCGTATCGCAGAAGAAGAACGTGCCGGAGTTCAGCAGCAGGGGGCTGAGGGCCGCCGGGGTTTCCACTCCGGGCTTCAGGCCGATGATATCGATGATATCTTCAAGATGATCATGATAATGGCCGAGAGTGCCGCAGATTACGGCATCCGCATCGTCCTTGTAGACCATCAGGGAGCCGATGACCGTCGGGCTGTTGCGGAGAATTGTCTTGGCGTCGTCCGGCGTTGTCCCGCGGCGTTCCATGATGCTGTGGTAAGTCTGCCAGTAATCCTTATAGCGCGGGTCGTAGGACGGGTCGATCAGCGTAAATTGTTTGTCCGGCTGCATCCGCAAGCCCAGACGCTTGATCCGGGTTTCGATTACCTTTTCGCGTCCGATCAGGATCGGGTGCGCCAGATTCTCATCCAGAACGGTCTGGGCGGCCTGAAGCACGCGCTCTTCTTCTCCTTCGCAGTAAACGACGCGTTTGGGGTTTTCCTTCGCGCGCGAGTAAACGGGGCGCATGACGAGGCGCGAGCGAATGAAGAATTGCTGAAGACGTTCGCGGTAAGCTTCGAAATCCTCTATGGGACGTGTCGCCACGCCGCTTTCCATCGCCGCCTTGGCCACGGCCAGGGGCAGGTCGACGATCAGGCGCGGGTCGAAAGGTTTGGGGATCAGATAATCGCGTCCGAATTCCAGATTTTCATTGCTGTAAACAGCCGCGACTTCAGCAACGATTTCCTTCTGTGCGAGCTCGGCAATCGCCTTCACGCAGGCGAGCTTCATTTCCTCGTTGATCGTCGTTGCCCCGACATCTAGCGCGCCGCGGAAGATAAAGGGGAAACACAGAACGTTGTTGACCTGGTTCGGGTAATCCGAGCGACCGGTACAGACGATAGCATTCGGTTTTGCCTCATAGGCTTCTTCGGGCATGATTTCCGGGGTCGGGTTGGCCAGAGCGAGAATAAGGGGAGCGTCCGCCATCTGGGAGACGAGATCCTTGTTCAGAACGCCGGGGCCGGACAATCCCAGAAAGACGTCCGCACCCACGATCGCATCTTCAAGAGTGCGCGCATTTGTCTTTGAGGCGAATTTCTCTTTCGCGGGGTCCATTCCTTTTTTGCGGCCTTCATAGACGACGCCGCTGCGGTCACAGACGATAATGTTTTCCTTTTTCAGCCCTGCATGAACCAACAAGGTCAGGCAGGCGATCGCCGAGGCGCCCGCGCCGGAAGCTACCAGCCGGATTTCCTCGATCTTGCGCTTGGAATACTTGATCCAGTTCGTAAAGGCGGCTGTGACGATGATGGCCGTTCCATGCTGATCGTCATGGAAGACGGGGATGTTCATTTTTTTCTTCAGGCGGGATTCGATCTCGAAACATTCAGGGGCCTTGAAGTCCTCTAAATTAATGCCCCCGAAGGAGGGTTCGAGGGCAGCCACAATCTCAACGACTTTATCGATATCCGTGGCATCAATCTCAATGTCCACAGAATCGATATTGGCGAATTTCTTGAAAAGGACGGCCTTGCCTTCCATTACCGGTTTTGAAGCCAAAGCACCGAGATCACCCAGTCCAAGAACGGCGGTGCCGTTGGAGATTACCGCAACAACATTCCCTTTGGAGGTATAGTCGTAAACAGTAGCCGGATCTTTTGCGATTTCTTCGCAGGGCGCGGCTACGCCGGGGGAGTAAGCCAGCGCGAGGTCGCGCTGCGTGGCCATGTCCTTGGTCGGACGGATGGCGACTTTACCCGGAGTAGGGAATTTATGGTAATCCAGAGCGCTCTGTCTAAAGGCTTCTTTATCTTTTTTGGTGCTCATCTGCGTCCTGCGCCTCGCTCAAACGTTTTAATCTTCCGTGACTTATGGCTATCGTTCCGATGAACGAGAGTCAGAATTAAAAAAAATGGTGCGGTCGAGAAGACTCGAACTTCCACAGGATCTCTCCCACAGCGACCTCAACGCTGCGCGTCTACCATTCCGCCACGACCGCACAATAATAAAATTGTTAACCAAAAGATTAACAATGCAGCGGGATGAATAGCAAATCAAACGCGCGAGGGCAAGATGCTTAAGCATTGCGGCGCATCAAAAAAAGGCTATATAGAGGCATGGTCGAATGGAAAATCGAGACAGAACCGGTTGATTACGTGCGCGCGGTTGCCGATATGGAAAGGCGGGTGGAGGCGATCCGCAATGGAGAAGCCGAGGAGTTGATCCGGCTGCTCGAGCATCCGCCGCTTTACACGGCGGGGACCAGCGCGAAAGAGGAGGACCTGCTCGATCCGCGCTTTCCGGTCTATCCGACCGGGCGGGGCGGTGAATATACCTATCACGGGCCGGGCCAGCGCGTGGCTTATGTCATGCTGGATTTGCGAAAGCGGGGGCCGGACGTGCGGGCCTACGTCTGTTCACTGGAAGACTGGATTATCCGGTCGCTGGCGCATTTTGATGTCAAGGGCGAGCGACGGGCCGGGCGGATCGGGATCTGGGTCGATCTTTCGCGGCATGGCGGGTTGAAGGGGCAGGAGGCCAAGATCGCCGCCATTGGAATCCGTATCCGGCGGTGGGTGACGTATCACGGCGTTGCCATCAATATCAACCCGGATCTTTCGCATTTTGGCGGGATCGTGCCGTGCGGCATTTCAGAGTACGGGGTGACTTCGCTTCACGCTCTTGGAATTCCATGTACGCTGGACGAATTTGATGCCGTTCTCAAAAAGGAATGGCGCGATAATACTGCGGCCATTGACTGTCCTGCAGCATCAGCGTGTCCGGTCGAGGAATGAGGATTACATTCTTAAGCCAGTTTCAACCCTCATGTCCGGCTGACGGTCTTCGAGTTTCGGACCTTCCGGTGTTTCGGCCTGCATGAGCTGGTCCCTGATTTCCGGGCTCATCTTGGAGTAATCCAGCGCGCTTGCGTCCAGATATACCCCAGTGCTCTGGCCTTCGCCGGCAACGAAATATCCCTGAGTTGCGCCATTTACCTCGACGCGTTGTATCGTCATTGCCATGGGCGCGTCATTTCTGGCGGAGTTTATCGTTATATCTCCTGTCCGGGCGTCCGTAGTATATGAACGGGCATCGCCATCCATATGGACCAGAAAACCTTCCTGCGACATGCCGGAAAAGTCATTTATTCCCGATTCAATATGGGTCATGTGCCCTTCTGAATCCATGTGGTATGTCGCAAGGCCTGAAACATCGGTCAGGCCCAGCTGAGATAAATTATTCTGATCTATGCGTACCGCTTTGCCGTAGGAGATATTTTCCCCTTCGGTCCGGGATTCCGACTCGTACATTTTTATCACAGTATGCGTACCCGGGCCGCCGCCAGCGCCAGAACCATCGCCATGTAATCTTTGCATCAGCAGAAACCAGTCCATATTGGAGCTATTCTCCGCGTCCGCTTGGCCGACCTGCGTTGCGTTGGGAGACATCGTAATTGTCATGGGCACACCCCCTTAAAACTTGTATGCTCTTATTTTATTTAAATACGTTCCGTCATGTCAAAATATATCGCTTTAATCTGCTGCAAGGCTTGTCAGATTATTTGAACAATACTCGGAGCATAAGTTTATCAGTTCTGTAATTTTTGTTTTTATTTCATTGTATTGCCTGAGTTTTTCGCCTGTTTCCTCGTCCATATAGAGGGCGCGGTTGATTTCGATCTGCAGGCTGTGGCGTCCCCGCGTCGGCTGTGAGTAGCGGCGGACCAGTTCGACGCCCTTATAGGGGTCGTTGATGGTGACCCGGAACCCCCGATTTTTCAGGTTGTCGCGGATCGTGTGGACGAATTCGCGGCTGCAGGTGCTGCCGTCACGGTCGCCGAGGACAAAATCGCTGGGCTGGGCCAGATGGCCGACCAGCTTCGGGGCGTGTTTGGGAACCGCGCTGGCCGAGGGCATGGAATGGCAACTGACATGCCAGACCGTGCCGAAGCGGTAATGCGCGCTCTCGATAAAGTTTTCAAGGGCCGCGTGATAGGGTTTGTAAAAGTGCTCGATCCTGTGATGGATTTCGGCGCTGCTCAGGGTCCGGCTGTAGATCGGCAGGCCGGGCCGGATCAGTCGGCTGATCAGGCCGATCCCCGCATCCGAACGGGAACTGGGGCGCATCGGGCCGTATTTTTCCTGCGGCCAGACATCGCCGATCAGTTTCGGGTCGATATCGTCCGGCGCGCGGTTCAGGTCGATATAGCTGCGGGCATAAAGCGCCCGGAGCAGGGCGGCCCCGTGATCCGGTGCTGCCGAGAACAAATCCTCCACGTAACGGTCCTCCATGCGTTCGAGGTCGCGGAACGGGCAGGCATAGCGGAAATCATCGGGATACAGACGTCCGCTGTGCGAGGATTCGAAAATCAGGGGCAGCGGGGCCTCTGCGTTTTCAAGGATGTAGCTTGTGTCCGGTTTCTTTAAATCCAAGGCGAAAACCCCTGTTGTTTTTCGCTTCGCACTCTTTTACTACTGGGACGGTAGCACATTTCGTCATAAAAAACTGTTTAAATTAAAGGGTAAAGCATGTTTGACCTCCGCGCGATCCGGGAAAGGCCGGAAGATTTCAGAAAGGGATGGGAGCGCCGCAAAATTGAAGGCGATCCTGTTGGCGACATCCTGAAACTGGATGAAGCGCGCCGGTCCGTGCAGACGAAATTGCAGGAATTGCAGGCTACGCGGAACGCGGAGTCGGCCAAGATCGGCAAGATCAAGAAGGAGGGCGGGGACGCCCAGCCGATTATGGACGCCGTCGCCAAGATGAAAGGCGAGATGGCGGAGCTGGAGGAAAAGGAACGCGTCCTGAGCGAAGAGATGAACCAGTTGCTTTCGCGCCTGCCGAATATGCTGGGCGACGATGTGCCCGAAGGTAAGGATGAAAACGACAATGAAGAAGTCCGCAAGTGGGGCACGATCAAGGTTCAAAAGGGGCCGGATCATGCCGAGATCGGCGAGAAGCTGGGCCTGATGGATTTCGAGACGGCGGCGAAAATGTCCGGTTCGCGGTTTACGCTGCTTTCGGGCGGTCTGGCGCGGCTGGAGCGGGCGATTGCGCAGTTTTTCCTCGATACGCATACGGGTGAGCATGGATATACGGAAGTGTCGCCGCCGTTACTGGTGCGGGACAACGCCGTTTATGGGACAGGCCAGTTGCCAAAATTTAAGCAAGATTTATATGCAACTGAAACTTTCAAATGGGATGTCATTGGATCTTACATAACAAAAGCAATTTTAAAGCATACCGATTTAACTATATCGGATGTTTCTAAACCTGAGTTTGGGCAGGTACTTTCAGCAAGTTTTGATGATATGTTTGCGGATAGTGATTTTATTGAAGCTTTAGAGAATTCAAGATGGGATAAAGATTCAAAAATTACTGATAGATCGTGGCTCATCCCCACTTCGGAAGTGCCGCTGACGAATATTGTCGCGGAGATGATCGTGGACGAGGAAACTTTGCCGCGGCGGTATACCGCCTTCACGCCGTGTTTCCGCTCGGAGGCCGGAGCGTCGGGCAAGGATACGCGTGGAATGCTGCGTCAGCATCAATTCTACAAGGTTGAGATGGTCAGCGTCACCGCGCCGGAACAATCGGTCGAGGAGCATGAGCGCATGGTGCAGTGCGCGGAGAACGTTCTCAAGAAACTCGAGCTGCCGTTCCGCACCGTGGTGCTATGTTCGGGCGATACGGGGTTTGGTTCGCGCAAGACGTATGATATCGAAGCCTGGCTGCCGGGGCAGGAGACGTACCGCGAGATTTCAAGCTGTTCGAACTGCTGGGACTTCCAGGCGCGGCGCATGAACGCGCGGTGCCGCCCGAAGGGAACGAAGGATACGCCGCGTTTCGTGCATACGCTGAACGGGTCAGGGGTTGCTGTGGGCCGTGCGCTGATTGCCGTGATCGAGAATTATCACGATCCCGTCGATGGCGGGGTGTTCGTACCCGACGTTCTGAAACCCTATATGGGCGGTGTGACGAAGATCACCAAAAGCTGATGGGGACAGGTTCCCTTGTGAATGAAATCCGGTTTTTCTTTGAGGAGCCGGGCTTGTATAAGGTATATTTTTTCTGACGCCCCGAGTTGCCTTCATGAACACCCAAGCCACCAACAAGAAAATCCGCCTGATTATGCATCTGCGCCAGCTCGGTATTACCGATACCGGCGTGCTGAGCGCGATGGAGCGGGTGCCGCGCGACGAATTCGTGCCTGATCACCTGAATGACCAGGCGTGGGAGGATATGGCGCTGCCGATCGGTTTGGGCCAGACGATCAGCCAGCCGTTTGTCGTGGCGACCATGACGCAGGCGCTGGAGATCAGCGACCGGGACAAGGTGCTGGAAATCGGTACGGGCTGCGGGTATCAGACCGCCATCCTCGCCTATCTCTGCCGCCGGGTTTACACGATCGAGCGGCACAAGGCCCTTCTGGTGGAAGCCGAAGCGCGGCTCAACCGCCTGAAAACACGGAATTTCACGGCGATTGCCGCCGACGGGATGAAAGGCTGGCCGGTGATTAACGGCATCCAGCAGGCGCCGTTCGATAAGATCATCGTGACGGCCGCCGCGCGCGAAAAACCGCCCGCCGCACTGATGGCGCAGCTTCCGGTCGGCGGGATTATGGTTATTCCCATCGGCGAACCGGGGGGACAAATGCTCAAGCGCTACAAGAAGGAAACCGAGGAATCCATGGTGGTGCGCGATCTCATGCCCGTGCGGTTCGTGCCGCTGCTGCCCGAAGTGACCAAAGAGCCGAACGATATGGTCGCGGCGGGGTAGGCTGTCCCCCGATTTTTCCTTGAATCCCTTCATTACGGGTGAAATCCCGGCGGTTTCAGTGTATGATTTGCCTCATGAAAATGCGTCCTGCGTTTTTCATTCTTCCGCTCATGCTTTTTCTGACCGCGTGTGGTTTCGGTGGCCAGATCCCTGCGCCTGTGTCCAATTACGGGCAAAGCCCCGGCGCGGGGAGTGCGGGGGTTCACAACGTTATCGCGGGAGATACGATATACAGTATTTCCCGGCGGTATAACCTGCCTCAACAGGATATCGTGCTGGCTAATCATTTGCGCGCGCCGTTCCGTTTAACCGAGGGGCAGAGGATCCAACTGCCGCCGCCGCAGGAATACCGGGTCCGGCCCGGGGATTCCCTTTACACGGTTTCGCGCCTGTTCGGGGTGAACAGTTCGGAGGTCGCGCGGCTGAACCGGATGCAGGCGCCGTATACTTTAAGGCCGGGGCAGGTTTTGCGTCTGCCGTCGCTTTCCCGGAGAATGATGGTGCCCACGCAGACGACCCTTAGCACGCATCCTATGCCCGCCGCGCCTGTCGCCCCTGTTGCGCGGGAGAATTTATCCATATCTTCGTCTCCTCAGGGTTCTTCATCCGGCGTTATCGTTCCGTCTACCAAGCCACGGGCGCATTCGGGCGGTTCGGTCAAGACGGCCAGCATTCCCAAGAGAAGTTCTTCAAAATTCATGTGGCCGATACAGGGGCGGGTGGTTTCGGCCTTCGGACCGAAGAAGAACGGGCTGCATAATGACGGTATCAATATCAAGGCTCCGAAAGGGGCGCCTGTCCGGGCCGCGGATAACGGCGTTGTCGTTTATGCCGGGAACGAGTTGAAAAGTTCGGGGAATCTTGTTCTGTTGCGGCATGATGGACAATGGGTGACAGCGTATGCTCATATGGATAAGATAATGATCAGGAAGGGGCAAACGGTGCGCCGGGGCGAGACCATCGGGACGGTCGGGTCTAGCGGGTCGGTGTCCACGCCGCAGTTGCATTTTGAAGTGCGGAAGGGGACCGAGGCGCTCAACCCCGCCAAGTATCTGGAGTAAACGTCGGAATGTCAGGAGAAGCCGATGAATATGGTTGAGTTGATCGCTGAGTTTATCTTACCCGTCCTGTTTCCCCTGTTTGTTTTCGGGATCGTGATTTCAAAAACTTTCAGGTTCAAAGATTCGATCGTCCGGCTTATGGACGAGGCGCGCAAGAATCCCGATCTCTATAAGAAAGACCCGGAGGCGATGAGGGAATTGCTGCTCAAGCTTCAGCAAAGCAAGGGGGGGCGGTCGGTTCCTGTCCGGCAGAGTTCTTCCCAAAAATCCTCCAGCCGGTCATCTTCGGTTCCCCTCAGTTCCGGGGCGAGAGGTTCGCGGCTGGTTCAATCCGGGCGGGATCTTCGAACGACGACCCCGACGAAGCGATCGTCTCCGCTCCGGGGAACTGCGCGTATGACCCAGATCCGTCAGGAGCACAAGATCAAGACGACAGTTGCCGTTTTTTTTCTGCTTGGCGGCGTCAGCCTTCTCTTCTCAACCTATTACTATGGATTTGTCCCGGAAATGTTTCTGACCGGGGCCGTTCTTATGGGGGCCGGGCTTTTCCTGCTCAAATCCGGCGTAGAACGTGTCTAGAGGTTCTTGATGTTTGATCTTATTTTTTCCGCTCTTTCGGCATGGAATACTCTTGGTCTTGTTGTTATGGCGCTGGTGTTTCTCCTGATCGGCGGCGGGATCGTTGGATACGCCCTTTACTGGCGGCTGAAAGCGAAGAGGATCGAAGGACGGGTTTGCGGATTGATGATGGGGGATGCGCCGCGTACCCCGGAGGAGAGTCACAGCAGTGTTTCGAGTACCAGCGGAGAGGGAAGCAAGGGTGGGGGCTTTCTTCTCATTTTCTTCTTCGTCGTCTTTCCGCTTATTTTTACCGGAATCGGAGTGTGGCAGGCTTACGGATATTTTCAGTTAACCGGGAGCGGGCGATACGCGGATGCGGTGGTGGTAAGAAACGATTCCTCCTATGATTCAGATAACGGTACGACTTATAAGGCCGTGCTGTCCTTTACCGATCATAACGGGCAGGCCCGGGAGGTGAAGGATACCGTCAGTTACGGCAGCTCTCCGTCTTTCGATACGGGAACGAAAATCGGCGTTTATTACGATCCCGGCAATCCCGAGCGGTTTGTGATCGACGATTTCTGGCATAACATGGCGATCGCGGTTGCTTTTATCGTTTTCGGTCTGGTGTTTGTCAGTTTTATCGGGCTGCTTTTCTATTTGTCCAGCCGTCAGAACCGTGCGGGCGAAACCGGCGTTTCCAAAAAAAAGGGCTATTGGAGCGAGTTTTACTATCCCATCTACGAGTACAAATCCCCGCAAGGCGAGCGGATGGAGCATATCGAGGAAATGGGCGGCAACACGTTTCTTCACTGTCTGCCGGGAAAAAGGGTCAAGCTTCTGATGCTTCCCGGAAATCCTCCCAAGGTCAAAAAGGCGGGTGTGATCGGGCTGATTTTAGGCCTGGTCTTTTTGCTGCCGGGATTGTTTATCGCCAATGTGGCCGTTTCCCAGTTCAAATTTTCCTTTGCCTCGGTTTTGCTCATTCTTGGCATTATTGTTTATGCGTTCTACAAAATCTTTCATAAGTTTCAGGAGATCCCGGAGGCGGACCGAAAGAAGGGATGGGAGATGGTGCGCAGCGGCGAGGCGTTCAAGGCCGAGAATTTCACCATAACCTCCTCTTCTAGCAATTCGAATATCTCCTCCAAGGGGCGGCGCATGACACCGGATGAAATCCGCGTCCGGATCGGTTCGCAGAAGCAGATGACCGTGATTTCCGGTTTTGTCGTGCTGTTGATTTCCGTGGGATTGAGTATCGGCGCTTATTATGCGGGGCAGAGCATGATCGATTTTCTGGAGTCCGGGGTTAAGGCGCAGGGCAAAGTTACGGGCTTTGAAAGCAGCCGCAGCGATGACAGCGTGGTTTATCATGCGGTTATTGAATTCAAGGATGTTTCCGGAAAGCGCGTCACGTTTCAAGACAGCGTCGGAGCCAGCACCCCGGTTTTCGAGCGCGGCGATGTGGTCACGGTGGTCTATCTGCCGGATAAGTCTTCAAGCGCCATGATCGACCGGGGGATCTATAACTGGGCATTGAGCGGGGGGCTGCTCGCAGGGGCCTTGCTGATGCTCTGGATTGCCTTTTCCTCTTTCCGGTTGGCTGCGAGCGTCAATTCCGGGGCTTATCGCACCGCGCTTTAGCCTGTTTTCGTGCCTGTCCGGGGGCTATTCTTTGCGAGGGCTTGCCTTTAGCGCCCCAGCCGCTATATTCAGCATCCTGAACCCGTGGAATTAATCGAGACCCTGAAGGAACACGATTCATGTTCATAGCAAAGGCTTATGCTGCCGCCGCCGAAAATGCCGAACATATGGAGGCTCTTGCGGATGCTCCAAGCGCTACCGAGGCCTTTATCTGGAATATGGCCCTGGTCGGTATTCTGGTCATCCTTTTCTATTTCCTGCTGATTATGCCCCAGCAACGGCGTTTCAAGGAACACAGCGATATGCTTTCGGACCTCAAGAAGGGTGACCGCGTGGTTACCGGCGGGGGTCTGATCGGAAAAATCGATAAAATCGTGGATGACCGTGAGATGGTTGTCGATCTGGGTAACGGGCTTAAGGTTACGGCTTTGCGTTCGACCATACAAGGCAAGGCGGAAGACGTGACGAAGCGCGCGGCCAACGATGCCAAGACCGGCAAGGGCGAAAAGAAAAAGTAGAAAAGCCCGATCCATGCTTCGCACTCCTCTTTGGAAAATCATTCTGATTCTTGCCGTTTCGGCCTTCGGTATTTTGTATACCATTCCCAATCTTGTGGGGCAGGATACCCGCCAGTGGATGGTCGATAATCTTCCCAATGGGTTTCCCAAAAGCACGGTTAATCTCGGGCTTGATCTGCGCGGCGGAGCTCACCTGCTGTTTTCCGTCGATCTGGATTACGTTTATAAGGAGCGCGCGGATATGCTGGAGCAGGATTTGCGCGACCGGATGAACAAGGAAAAGATCGGTTATGCGAAGCTCGGGGCCGTTCTCAAGGGAGCGAAAGTCACTCTCAAGGATGCGGCAGACGCCGAGAAAGTGCGCGACATTATCCGCGCGATTGATTCACGTTACCTGATTTCCACGTCCGAAGACGGGATGGCGGTCGAAGCTACGATGGATAACGCGCAGATCAAGCAGGTTCAGGACCTTGTCCTGAGCCAGTCGATCGAAGTCGTCAGGCGGCGCGTCGACCAGATGGGAACCACCGAACCCACCATCCAGCGGCAGGGAACGGACCGGATTTTGCTGCAGATTCCCGGCGCCAAGGCCGAAGATGTGAAGCGGATTATGGGCAAAACGGCGAAGCTTGGTTTTCATCTCGTCGATCAATCCAGCAGGCGGTCGGCCGGCGATCTCTATCTTCCTTTTTCCGATCAGCCGGACCGGAAAATAAATGTTAAACGCCGCGCAATCATTACCGGCGACATGCTGGATAACGCCCAACCCAGTTTCGACCAGAACGGGCAGACGGTCGTAAGCTTCCGGCTGAACGCTGTGGGCGCGCGGAAGTTTTGCGATGTTTCGAAGAATAATGTCGGGAAGCCCTTTGCCATTGTGCTGGATAACGAGATTGTCAGCGCTCCTACGATCCGGGAAGCGATCTGTGGCGGGCAGGGTCAGATTTCCGGCAATTTCAGCGTACAGGAAGCGAGCGATCTTGCGCTCTTGCTCAGAGCCGGGGCGTTGCCTGCGCCTATGAACATTGCGGAGGAGCGGTCTGTCGGGCCTTCTCTGGGGGCCGATTCTGTTGCTGCGGGTAAAATGGCCAGCCTATACGGTCTTGTGTTTGTTATCGTGTTTATGTTTTTCAGCTACGGATTGTTCGGGCTGTTTGCGGATATTGCATTGCTGATTAACGTCTCTCTTATCCTTGCGATTTTGTCCATTCTTCAGGCTACGCTGACCCTGCCGGGGATTGCGGGGATCGTTCTTACGGTCGGGATGGCGGTTGATGCCAACGTTCTGATCTTTGAGAGGATCAGGGAAGAACTGCGGGCCGGACGTTCGAATATCGCGGCGATCGATACAGGATACGGCAAGGCGATGTCCACGATTGTGGATGCGAACCTGACGACCCTGATTCCCGCCGCCATTCTCTTTTCGTTCGGAACCGGGCCGATCAAGGGGTTTGCCGTGACTTTGAGCATCGGGATCGTGACTTCGATGTTTTCCGCGATCTATGTTACCCGGCTCATGGTTATCTGGTGGTTGCGCCGTTCGAAATCCGGCGCCGTCATGCCGGTTTAGAGGGGGATTATCGTCATGCGCGGCATAAAGCTTATTCCTCATACGATCAATATCAACTTCTTCCGTTACCGGTTTCTGGCGATTCTCTTGTCTCTGAGCCTGGTTTTCGGGTCTTTCTTTTTGCTCGGGACGCGCGGCCTGAATTTCGGCATCGATTTTACGGGCGGAACATCGATAGAAATCCGTGCGCCGGAAAAACCTGAACTTGAACAGCTTCGGTCCGCGCTGAACAAGCTGGGGCTGGGGGCCGTTTCCATTCAGGAATTCGGGCAGCCGGATGATTTGCTTATCCGCTTGCCTCAACAGGTTGAAACGCCTGAATCCGTAAAAACTTATCAGGATTGCCTTGAGGCCAACCGCAAGAAATCGGAACCGGAGCAATGTCCTACGGCTCAGACCAAAGCGATCGATACCGTGCGGACCTTGCTTAAGGGATTTTTCAAAGCCGGGGATGTCGAATACCGCAGAGTGGAATTTGTCGGGCCGCAAGTAGGCGAGGAACTCAAGATCCAGGGGTTGTGGTCCATTTCGCTCTCCATTCTGGCGATTATGGCGTATATCTGGCTGCGTTTTGAATGGCAGTTTGCTATTTCCGCGACCGTGGCCACGACCCTGCATGATGTGGTTCTTACGCTCGGGCTGTTTTCGCTGACCCAGATGGAGTTCAATGTTTCCACGCTGGCGGCGATCCTTCTGGTGGCCGGGTATTCCGTGAACGACACTGTCGTTGTTTTTGACCGGATTCGTGAGGATATGCGAAAGTATAAAAAGAAATCCTTTCCCGATTTAATCAACACCGCCATCAATGAAACACTGCCTCGGACGACCATGACGTCGTTTACGACTTTGCTGGCGCTGTTCGCGCTCTATTTCTTCGGCGGAGAGGTTATACGCGGGTTTGTCTATGCGCTGATCTTCGGGATTGCTGTGGGCACCTACTCCTCTATTTATGTCGCCGCTCCCATTCTTGTCTATCTGCGGGTCCGGCCTTCGGTGCCAAAGGGCCAGAGCGAACAGCTTTCCGAGGCGACCTGAGATGGATGTCACGCCGCTCGTCAGAAAAGGGCAGCAGATTATCCAGAGCTACGCGGGCGGAAGGTTCAGAATCAGCGGAACCCTTTATAGCGGAGCGGTGATCGTCCGGCCTGAAGAGACGCTGATATGGGACGTTTCCACACATGATGCTGAAAGGCTGGGGGAGAGCGATTTCAAGGCTCTCGATTTTCTTGAAGCAAGTGCGGATGTCATTCTTCTGGGGACGGGGAACAGCCAGGTTTTTCTTTCTCCTTCGCAAAAGCTGGTTCTTAGGGGGCTGAAGCCCGAGCCGATGGATACGGGGGCTGCCTGCCGGACTTATAACGTCCTGATGGCGGAGGGGCGGAGAGTTGCGGCGGTTTTACTTCCTATTTCAATAGGTTGAGCAGCCTCATTTGCATCTTCAGGGGTAAAGTTTTATAGTGGACCCTAACGTATAAGGTTTTGAACCAGAAATATTTTCAGAGGGTGTATGGCCGGTCCCAATCTCAGTTCTCCTTCGGAGCTTGCTGCGTATCTTGAAACTGTCAGGCAGCGGCAGCAGGTCAGTTCAAGCTGGCCTGCCGATTATATGTATTATCCCGTTGACGGGGGCGGGCTGACCGTTGGCGTTCCCGATACGGAAGGCCATGTTCAGAATTATTCCGTCTGGATGAAGCGCGACCAGCCCGGCGGAGCCTTTAACAGTTTTGTTCTTTTGAATTCCCCCGCCCAGTTTGATGCGCTTTACCGCAGCCTGCCTTCGGCGGACAGCGCGAATACGGTTACCTATGCCGACCGCAAGGCATGGATCAATGCGAATACGGGGGAAGTCCGGGCGGCGGATGTCAGCGAAGTGTATTACAATCCGGGAACGGGAAGAATTGTTCCGGAGGAAAACGGGCTTGATTATATCTGGTCGCAATCGGGCGAATTCGTGGATTCGTTCGATGCCGAGCGGTTGCTGGTCCGGCATCAGGCCCGTATCGAGAGAGGGGAAATTCCTGAAGGGACGCCTCTTACGCAAGAGGGCAAGGGAGAGCTTGTCCGTGTTCGTCATGCCTTTGTGAACAGCGACCTGATCCGTGACGGGGCGGTCAGTTCTTCTGATCTGGCGACCGATTTGCGTTCTCAGGGATTTGAATACGGTTTTCCCGGAACTTTGCACCAGACGGAGGACAGCCAAAGAAAGGCTGCCGCGAATGAGGTTATGATCGCGGCTTTTACCCGCGCAAACGGAGCGATCGCCACTCAGTCTTCAGCGACAGTCAGTCCGGCGGCCCTTCAGGGCGTTCAGAGTGTTTCTGTTTATCAAACTTCTTCCGGCGGGGGGGCATCCGTTGCCGTTGCTGCAGAGCAGACCCCAGGGCAGGCAGAAGCTGCGATGAGCGCGGGTGCGTTTCTGGCGGATATACAAAGACGAGGCGCCATTACCGCTTCGGAGGTCGATGCCGCGAAGGACGACAAGATCCAGATGAGAGCGGCTTCGCGCGCGATTACGGAGATCGATCAGTTGTTTGCCGCCGATCCGAAAGCCGAAAGGGCGGAAACGCAATCGCGCATTCTTGAGGCTATGCAGGCTTCACCGGGACAGCGTGATATTATCGCCGATTATGTCCGTCAGAAGATTACCGATCCGTCGCTGGCCATGAATGAGCATCTTGGGATGGTTACCGGGCGGATGCTGGGTATGCGGCCGGCCATCGGGCAGGTCGAGAACATCCAGCCGGTTTTTCAGGGTGCTGCAGGCGGCGGGGCGGATACGATCCAGCCGAAAAATCTTTCCGAGCTTCATATCCTGCCGACCGGTACGGATCTTGCCGAAGATTACAACCGGGCGCAGGAGGCGCTGAATATCATCCGGCGCAGCGCTACGGCGACAGAGCCGCAGGAGAACAAGCTGCCCGCAGGGCAGATTGCCGAGGTGATCGCCGCTTACAGGCGGGCCGGGTATGAGGGTTATGCGCGCGTGATGGAGGATCTGAACCGGACGGCGGCTTCCGATCCCACGTTGGAATATGCGCGTGCTTCGGTGGCGCTGCACAGCGCCTATGCGAGCGCCTATGACCATACGGTTCATATCAGTGTCCAGGCCGATGTCGAGCGCGGACGCCAGGAGGCGTTGCAGCATCTTAATGTCGATTATGACGATATCCGGAGAAGAATTCCCGAGATTCTGCAACAGCAGGGAGTTGATGCCGGGCCGATTTCCGATGAGATGAAGGATGAAATCATGCGGCATGTCCGGGGCACTATCGACCGGATTGCCGAAGGCTTCAACAGTCTTACCCCTGAGCGGGCACAGGAAATCGAGCGGACGATCAATGCGCGGGTCGAGCAGGCCGTTACCGAGGAAGCCACCCGGCGGCTGGGGAATGTCGATGCGCGCATAGATGCTGCGCGGCAAGGCGCCCAGACGGAATATGACGCCCGCGCCCAGCAACTCATCGAACAGATCCGGAGCCTGCCTGCCGAACAGCGGGACAGGATTTGCACCAATGCCGGCAATAATCCCCTGGTGCAGGCGGCGTGCAAGCCTTAGGGTTTATGATTACAGAAGAACACCAAGGCAGTCATCAAACCATAAAAGACTGCCTCTGAAGAAATGTCTCCCCATTCCCCGTGTCCGGCTCTATGCCGTGTCCACGCTATTCGGTCGCCGATGTCTTTGATTTTAGATTTGTTCGACGCAGGGTAAAGGATCGCATCTAAATTTCTGCAATAATTTGCCAGACTGGTTGGCTCAAGCTTCATTAGCTTGTAGGCGGTGGAAACGCTAGAGATGCGTTTTGCTTTTTTTTGTATACTAGGCATTGCATGCTTAGCCGTTGCTTCAGCGGTAGTTGATATCCACGTTCCATCCCTTTTCAGTACTCCAGAAAGTATTCGAAAATAGAACTCGAATCTTGTTGCAAGGTACACGGATGCGATAGCTGACGGAGGAGTCAGCCACTCGTATGTACCGACCATTTCGAGCGCGAGAACAACGTGTTCTTTATAGCGTTGGGGGAAAAGGTCTGTGTGTTCCGCCGCGTGTATAAGCGATGCTGCCTCTCTGATAAATTCATGCGGGGAAGAATCACCATAGAATGATCCGATATTTGGGCAGTGGCTAATAATAAAATCCGCCGCTTTCTGTGCTTTAAGAGTACTCACTGTCGTCCGATGCACGACTCGGAAGGAATAGTGGATGGTTCGCGTTGCGTCCAACTCCACAGTATGTACCACAGCCAGATAACAGAAACGGGGAAGAGATAACAAGCCACAAGACCTGCAAAAGGGAGTTCATCAGGCAGTTCCCAAACTATGCTGATGGGCACCATAAGCACGATCGACATGATACTGGCACTTAAAGATAACCGGCGGCGAACACGAATAGTCCGGTTGGTATGCGAAAACCAAGGAGACAGAAGGTAGGCAATAAATCCTATCGCAAAAATGCCTGATATCGATGCAAACCAAAACGCAGTAATCTCCTGAAGCAGACGAACGCCCTCAGATCGCTCATACTGACTAGCAGATTCCTCTAATCTTAACTTGAATTGTTTGTCTATAGCTTCATCTTGAATGGCCAAGTCCAGCCAACGGCCAACAAGTTTTTGATTCGACATAAGGCTTTGACGTGAATTGGCTTGGACTAACGCTATCTCGGCATCGGTCACAACATCCGCTTGGGTCACTAAATCACCTAAGGTAGGCTTTCCGGTTACTCTATCAAGCGCACTTTCCAAAGTGCCCTCTTGCGGTTTTTTAATAAGAGAGGTCTCTTGAGAGTGCCTTTCATATTCATAAGCCTGTAAACCCCACAGTTTTTTCGAAGGCCAAGGGATACGATGCCAAGTAGGATACACAATCTGAGAGTTTGTGCTTTCCCCGTACATACGATAACGGAAGTCCGAGAGGGTTTCCGTATGTTCCCCGAACTCCTTTTTCATCAATAGCACTTTGGCCGTTGCCCATTCGGCCTCAACATCATCCCTTAAGGGTAAAAAGGTGGAATTTATAGTTCTTAGTCCATTTGGTGATATAACAACAAAAACTCCAATCACAAATGTCCATGCCAAGGATATAAACATGCAGTATCGAAGCCAGACGAGTCTCTTACGGCTAGGAGATCTCACTGACGACTGTGCTCCTAATCGTTCCGAATCGACCATTTATTGATCCTTGAATTTGCAGGTTATTGAGGCTCCTTCGTTTTTTACGCCGCGATCTTCACCGGGCCTTTTTCAAACAGTTCGGCGACGTATTCCCAGTTCACGAGGTTATCAACGAACGCTTCAAGGTATTTCTGGCGGGCGTTGCGGTAGTCGATGTAATAGCTGTGCTCCCACACGTCGCAGCCCAGCAGCGCGGTCTTGCCATGCGCCAGCGGGTTTTCGCCGTTCGCCGTTTTCATGACGTTGAGTTTCCCGTCGGTATCGAGGATCAGCCAGCACCAGCCCGAACCGAACTGGGTCATGCCCGCTTCGATGAATTTTCCGCGGAAAGCATCGTAAGAGCCAAAGCATTCCTTGATCATGCTTTCAAGGTTGGTCGGGATTGCCTTGCCGTCCTTCGGGCCGCCGTCCTTTTTCATCCAGTTCCAGAAATGGAGATGGTTCCAGTGCTGTCCGGCATTGTTGAACAATCCTGCCTGCGCCGGATTCTTGAAAGAAGAGACGACGATCTGCTCAAGGGTTTTATCGGCCAGTCCTGCCGCCTGCGCCAGCTCATTTCCCTTCACGACATAGGCGTTGTGGTGTTTGTCGTGGTGGTATTCCAGCGTTTCGGCGGACATGTAAGGGCCGAGCGCGTCATAGGCATAGGGGAGTTTGGGAAGTTCAAAAGCCATTATCTTCTCCTGCTTTCAATGATGTCTAAAAGCTGCTAACGCTACACTAGTCATTTTAGGCAATTTCTCAAGGTTTTTTCGGGGGCGGGGGCGTTTGGGCGAGCACAGTCTTTCATCTTGCGGCCAGATTGTACGCGATCACGACCGCGACCGCTTTCTTCTCTCGATGTTTGCTCCTCCCGAATGCCGGGAGGATCTCTGGGCGCTGTTTGCCTATAACCATGAACTTGCCAAGACCCGGGAAGTTGTCAGCGACAGCACGCTGGGCCTGATCCGCCTGCAATGGTGGCGCGATGCGATTGCCTCGGTTTATGAAAACAAGGTCGTTCCGGACAATGAAATTGTGCAGGGGCTGAGCCGCGCCATTAAGGCGCACGATCTGCCGCGCGAACCGTTCGAGACGCTGGCCTATGCCCGGGAGTTCGATCTGGAGAACGTGTCTCCGGGCAATCTGGAGGGGCTTTTGAACTATTCGGATTTTACATCGACTCCCCTGATGAAAGTGGCCGTCAAGATCACCGGTGATGATCCGGATATGGAGCCCGTCTATCCCATCGCGGTTAATTATGCGCTGGCGGGTGTTTTACGTGCTGTGCCGGCTCATGCGGGGCAGGGGCGCTGTTATCTCCCGGAGGATTTGATGGTCAAGCATATCGTGACCAAGGAGAAACTCTTTCTTTTCGAGCGGCAGGCGGGGCTGCCCGGTCTTCTTGCGGAGATTGCAGAGGTTCATACGCGCGGTATCAGGCCGGATAATCCTTTTCTTAAAGCCTCGGGTCTGCTGGCGGAGATATATTTCCGGCATTTGAAAGCCCGGAAATACAATATTTTCGATCCGCAATATGCTCTGGAGCCCGCTTTCAAGGTGCTGCGATTGACTCTCGGGGCAAAATTTATACCTTTTTAGCATTTTTTTTGTATGATCGATGCTGGTTAGGGCGGCACAGCCCTGAGAGAGCCGTGCCGGGTTAAAAAAACTGAGTTCAGAGTGGAGAGAGTCTTATGGTTGATCCCGTCAATCCGTCCGGTTCCGTTCAGCCGTTACAACCGGCCAAGAAAACACAGGATACGCAAAAAACTGAAAAGCCGGAGGCAAAAGCGAACGCACCGGTTGATGAGGTCACTTTGTCCCATGAAGCCCTGAGCCTTTCTCAGGCCGAGGAGACGGCCAAGCAGGTTTCAGCGACTCTTGAGCAAAAGCCCGATGCGACATTGTCCGCCGATCAGAAAAGGCTCAGCACGCTGGCCTGATTTTTCAATAGTTACTTGTATTTGACTTCGAGGATTTCGTAGGAGCGCAGGCCCTTCGGGGTTTTGACCTTGACGATGTCACCGACTGATTTTCCAATCAGGGCACGCGCCACGGGGGCGCTGATCGAGAGTTTGCCTTTTTCTGTGTCCGCTTCGTAATCGCCGACCAGCTGGTAGGTTTCCTCGTCATCCGTGTCTTCGTCGACAATGGTGACGGTTGCTCCGAATTTTACCGTTTCACCACTCATGGCTGCGGGGTCGATGATTTGTGCGCGGCCGATTACGGCTTCGAGTTCCTGAATTCTGCCCTCGATAAAGCTTTGTTGTTCACGCGCCGCGTGATATTCCGCGTTTTCGGAAAGATCGCCGTGGGCGCGGGCTTCTGCGATGGCCTGAATAACGGCAGGGCGTTGAACGCTCTTGAGGCTTTTCAGCTCCCCTTCGAGTTTGACGTATCCTTCTTTGGTTAAAGGGATTTGTTCCATTTTTTAGTCCTGTAAAAAAATATTAAAAATATCCGGAACAAAAAACAAACAGCCCGCCACATGTGGGCGGGGTGTTTACGTATATTTTGCTCAGAGGTAAGAGGGTACTGCAAGAATCGGCGATCCGTCAAGATTCAACCCTATTCGGTAGCTGCCTTGTTGGAACCGGTCGTTTCAAAGTAGGATTGCAGGGGCGCGACGGTCAGTTCTCGTGCCTTGATGGCCTTGATCGCTTCAAGCGCAGCCTTTGCTGCGGTCATCAGCGTGTAGTAGGGGATTTTGTTCATCAGGGCCATGCGCCGGATGGAGGAAGAGTCGGCAACGGCCTGCGCGCTTTTGGTCGTCGTATTGATGACGATCTGGACTTTGCCGTTAATGATGGCGTCCACAATGTGCGGTTGTCCTTCCAGCACTTTATTGATCCGGGCGACTTTTATTCCCTTTTCCCTGAGGAATTTGCAGGTTCCGCCTGTGGCGATCAGATCAAAGCCAAGCATCTGAAGATCGCTGGCAATCGGAACAAGCTCTTCCTTATCGGAATCCTTGACCGACATGAAGACCGTTCCTTTTGTGGGAAGTTTTATTCCTGCGCCCATCATGGATTTTGCAATCGCGTGGGCGAGGTCAGTATCCAGACCGATGACTTCGCCCGTCGATTTCATTTCCGGTCCCAGAAGCGGGTCGACACCCGGGAAGCGGTTAAAGGGGAAGACCGGGGCTTTTACGGCGCAATGTTTTTTGCTCATTCCCTGCAGAATCGGGCGGAAGTCAGCAAGCTTTTCACCCGCCATAATCCGGGAGGCGATTTTGGCAACGGGCGTTCCGGTCGCTTTTGCCACGAAAGGCACCGTACGCGAGGCGCGCGGGTTGACTTCGAGGATATAAATATCGAATTCGCCTGTTTCTTCATTTCTTCGCGCGGCAAACTGCACGTTCATGAGGCCTTTGACGTGTAGCGCCCTGGCCAGCTTGATGGTCTGCTGCTCGATACTGGCAACGGTTTCGGCGGGCAGGGAATGCGGAGGCAACACGCACATGCTGTCACCGGAATGAATCCCGGCTTCCTCGATATGTTCCATGATGCCCGAAACAAAAACTTCCTCGCCGTCGCAAAGTGCATCGACATCGATTTCAATCGCGCTCTTGAGGTAACGGTCCAGAAGGACAGGCGTGTCGCCGGATACTTTTACCGCCGTGTTGATATATTCTTCCAGCTCGGCCATGTTATGGACGATTTCCATGGCCTGTCCGCCCAGAACATAGGAGGGGCGGATGACAATAGGAAAGCCGATTTCCTCGGCGATGTTCAAGGCTTCCTGCTTGGAGCGGGCCAGCGCGTTCGGGGGCTGGCGAAGTTCGAGCTGTTTGAGAAGTTTCTGGAAACGCTCGCGGTCTTCAGCCAGATCAATGGCATCGGGGTCGGTCCCAAGAATGGGAATGTCATGTTTCTGCAAAGCCTGTGAAAGCTTCAAGGGTGTCTGGCCGCCCAGTTGGACGATGACGCCAAGAACATCTCCTTTTTGCTGTTCGGCATGGATGATTTCAACAACATCCTCTTCCGTCAGAGGCTCAAAATAAAGCCGGTCGGATGTGTCGTAATCGGTTGAGACCGTCTCAGGATTGCAATTAATCATAATGGTTTCGTATCCGGCCTCTTTTAGCGCATAGGCCGCATGAACACAGCAGTAATCGAATTCGATTCCCTGGCCGATCCGGTTCGGACCGCCGCCGAGGATCACGACCTTCTTACGGTCGGTCGGTTCGATTTCGTTTTCGGCGGGTTCCAGTCCGTTGCCTTCGTAGCAGCTGTACATGTAGGCGGTTTCTGAAGGAATCTCTGCCGCGCAGCTATCGACGCGCTTGAAAACAGGATGGACGTTATGGGCGTAACGCGCTTTGCGGACGCTTGCTTCTGAGACTCTCATCAATTGCGCAAGCTGGGCATCAGAAAAGCCCAGTTTCTTGACCTTCAACCAGCCTTCCGCATTAACGGGCAGGCCATTCTCAAGAATTTCCTTTTCCATGAGGATGATATTTTCGATGCGTTCAAGGAACCATCGGTCATATTTGCAGATACTCTGGATTTCATCGATCGATAGACCCTGCCGCAGTCCTTCCGCAATATAGAGGATGCGCTGGGGGGTCGGCTTGGAGATAGATGCGGTTATTAAATCACGCGACGAACTGTCTTCAATACCCTTGGTTCCGGCGACAGGGAGAGGGGTCAGGCCGGTCAACCCTTTTTCAAGGGAACGCATTGCCTTTTGCAGGGACTCTTCGAAACTGCGTCCGATGGACATGGCTTCGCCGACGGATTTCATGGCGGTCGTCAGGATCGTTTCTGTTCCTTTGAATTTCTCAAAGGCAAAGCGCGGAATTTTTGTAACGACATAGTCAATTGTCGGTTCGAACGAAGCAGGCGTCTTGCCGCCCGTGATATCGTTGGCCAGTTCATCGAGCGTGTAACCCACCGCCAGCTTGGCCGCGATTTTGGCAATCGGAAACCCGGTGGCTTTCGAGGCCAGCGCAGATGAGCGCGAGACGCGCGGGTTCATTTCAATAACGATCATGCGCCCGTTATCCGGGTTTACGGCGAATTGTACGTTCGAGCCGCCCGTTTCAACGCCGATGCCGCGCAGGATCGCGATCGAGGCGTTGCGCATGATCTGGTATTCCTTGTCCGTCAGGGTCAGGGCCGGGGCAACGGTGATCGAGTCCCCGGTATGCACGCCCATCGGGTCGATATTTTCAATTGAGCAGATGATGATGCAGTTATCGTTCTTGTCCCGCACCACTTCCATTTCGAATTCTTTCCAGCCGAGGAGGGATTCCTCGATCAGAACTTCATTGGTCGGAGAAGCTTCCAGCCCCTCGCGGACGATGCGTTCGTAATCATCGCGGTTGTAAGCGATGCCGCCGCCGGTGCCGCCCAATGTGAAGGACGGGCGAATGATGGCGGGAAGGCCGATTTCTTCCGCGACCTGCCGTGCTTCATTCAGGGAGTGAACAACCCTGCTTTTCGCGGATTCCAGTCCCAGCTCTTCCATGCAAACTTTGAATTTTTCGCGGTCCTCGGCTTTCTCAATCGCTTTCTGGTCGGCACCGATTAATTCTATGCCAAGCCGTTCGAGCGTTCCATTTTTTGCAAGGGCCAGAGCGGTGTTTAGTGCCGTCTGTCCGCCCATTGTGGGCAAAAGCGCATCGGGGCGTTCTTTTTCCAAGATTTTTGAAACGATTTCCGGCGTGATCGGTTCCACGTAGGTCGCGTCCGTCATTTCCGGATCGGTCATGATCGTCGCCGGGTTGGAGTTGACCAGAATGATCCGGTATCCTTCTTCCTTCAGAGCTTTACATGCCTGTGTGCCCGAGTAATCGAACTCGCAGGCCTGACCAATGATGATCGGGCCTGCGCCAATTATGCATATCGATTTGATATCAGTTCTTTTGGGCATCTTGTCCTTCTGTCATTTCTTTTTTGTCCTGTTCGGGCACGGGCGCCTCCTGATCTCCCGATGCAGGAGATTGTTCGTTTTGAACCGCTTCTTCTCCCAGTATTATTTCCTTGGTTCCCGAGCAGATATTCGTTGTGAAGTAGGGAGTGCCATTGGCGGAAGCCGTATATGTTGCGTATATCCGGTAGCGTTTTCCTTCGGCAAAGGAGAAATTACATTCTGAAATTTTCTGGATGACCTTGGCTTTTTGCATGCCGTTGACTTCAAAGGATTCGATGAGCATTTTTGAATGCTCGTCGGCTTTTTCCACATTTTCCACGCTCAGAGTGTTCCATATGCCTTTGGTCGTCTTTTCCGTTGCTACGAGAGATTCACCGGTGAAGACCGCATCTGCCTCGTCGTAGTGTTCCTGCTGGGTCTTCGTCTGGCAGATGCATTCAGGATCCGGTGTGACCACGGGTTTTTCTTGTGCAGCAACCGTTTGCGGGAAGCAAAGGGCCACGATCGACAAAGAGAACAAAAAAATCATTACAAAACGGTTCATCATCCTATTCCTTCCTTTTGAATGCCGGGGAGTTGGATATGAGAAAAACCCTGATATTTCCAGCGTATTTTCAACATAAAGTGATCACTCTAACACGGTTATCCTTTCATATTTTCTACAAAGCGGTCAAAAAGATAGTAGCTGTCCTGCGGTCCCGGAGATGCTTCAGGGTGATACTGGACAGAGAAGACAGGCTTATTTTTTACGCGCAATCCTTCGTTCGTCCCGTCAAACAGGCTGACATGAGTCACCTCTACGTTTGAAGGCAGGCTTTCCTCGATTACTTCGAATCCATGGTTTTGAGAGGTGATTTCCACTTTTCCAGTCGTCAGATCTTTCACCGGGTGGTTAGCTCCGCGATGACCGAGGTGCATCTTTCTTGTTTTTCCTCCCAAAGCCAGAGCCAGGAGCTGATGACCCAGACATATTCCAAAGACCGGGATGTCTTTTTCGAGAAGTTCGCGGATGACGGGGACTGCATATTCGCCCGTGGCATCGGGATCTCCGGGGCCGTTGGAGAGAAAGATTCCATCGGGTTTGTGAGAGAGAATTTCCTGAGCGGTCGCATTTGCAGGGACGACAGTCACTTCGCACCCCGAGGCGGCAAGGCAGCGCAGGATATTTCGTTTCGCGCCGTAATCGATGGCGACAACACGGTGTTTCGGTTTTGTTTGCTGTCCGTACCCGTCTTTTAAGGACCAGAGCGTCTCATCCCACTTGTAGCTTTGGGTACAGGAGACTTCCTTCGCCAGATCCATGCCTTCCAGACCCGGCCAACCGGACGCCTGTTTATGCAGGGCGGGGATATCAAAGTCGCCGTCGGCGTTATGGGCGAGGACGCCGTTGGGGGCGCCTTTGTCCCTGATTCTTCTGGTCAGGGCGCGGGTGTCGATGCCGCAAATTCCCGGCATATCCTGTTCAATGAGCCAATCATTGAGAGGTTTAACGGTTCGCCAGTTAGAAGGAGCGGTAATGTCTTCGCGCACAATCAAACCCAGTGCTGCGGGGTTGACGGTTTCGATGTCTTCGCGGTTGGTGCCGACATTTCCGATATGGGGGAAGGTGAAGGTGATAATCTGGCCGGCATAGCTTGGATCGGTCAGAACCTCCTGATAGCCCGTCATGGAGGTGTTGAAACAAATCTCTCCGACGGAGGTCGTGATGGCACCCAAGCCCCTTCCCCAAAACACCGAGCCCTCTGCAAGAACAAGAACGGCGGTTGCATTTTGGGGGCGTTTTGCGTAAGACAGATCAGACATTCTTGGTGGGTTCTCCAGCAAACTCGTAACTATGTATTGCTAGAGGTACTGTCCTTAAATGGTTTTGATGCAAAAGAAAAGGAAAAAAAGTGCAAAAGCGTGCAGAAATTAATACTGCCCTTAAAGAGGCGCTTAAAAAGCAGGATAAGCTTGTTGTTTCAACTTTGCGGCTGGTTCTGGCTGCCGTCAAGGATAAGGACATCAGCGCCTTCGGTCAGGGGCGGCCGGAAGGGATCGACGATTCCGAGATTCTTTCGCTTTTGCAGTCCATGATCAAGCAGCGGCAGGATTCATCCAAACAGTACCGGGACGCCAAGCGGGATGACCTTGCCGATAAGGAAGATGCCGAGGTTGAGATCATCCGCGGCTATTTGCCCAAACAACTTTCTGAAACGGAAATCGAGCAAGCTGTGGGCGCAATTATTACCGAAACCGGCGCTGCCGGGATCAGAGATATGGGCAAGGTGATGGGTGTTCTTAAAGCCCGTTATGCCGGGCAGATGGATATGGGGCAGGCCGGAGCCATCGTCAAAAAGAAGCTGGGGTAACACTCGGCGTTCACGCGGCCTTGCGGGACCAGAGCGATTTGATCTTTGTTTTCAGGGCCGACCAGAATGGCGAAGACTTATAATGTTCGCCGTACTCTATCACCTTGATTTTGCAGTTCTTTTTAAAAACTTCCGGCATCGATGTATCCTAAAGGATGTGTTAAATAATACCCTCATGAGTATTATTTATGTCTTATTCTTGGGTCGGGATATTATAGAAAGCACGTAATCAACGCAAATAAAATGTGTGTATAACTCACAGTTATTTTCAGTGAAATCGCCGAGATTTGTGCTGACGGTGGGCGGTGGGCTGCTATGCTGTGTCGTGCCAATATCATTTGAGTGATTTTTTAAGGGGTGTCATGACTGTCCCGCCGCGTTTTCTGGATGAACTCCGTAATCGGCTGACGCTTTCGGATATTATCGGGCGGAAGGTCCGTCTTGTCCGGGCCGGGCGGGAGTTCAAGGGGTGCTGTCCTTTTCACAGGGAAAAGACGCCCTCGTTCACAGTGAGCGACGACAAGCATTTCTATCATTGTTTCGGATGCGGGGCGCATGGCGATGCCATTGGGTTCCTGATGCAGCACGATAACCTGTCCTTTATCGATGCGGTTGAAATGCTGGCCGCCGAAGCCGGGATGCAGGTGCCCCAGCAAAACCCGAGCGAAATCGAACAGTCCCGTAAACAAAAAGATTTATTTTCCCTGATGGAGGAAGCGACACGGTATTACCAGAATTGTCTGCACGAGGCGCGCAACAAAGAGGCGATGGGGTATCTTAAAAGCCGCGGGCTTAATGATGAAACCATAGAAGCTTACCGGATCGGTTTTGCGCCTGAGGATCCGCAGGCCGTCAGGCAGGCGCTTTCCGGGAAAGGGTATCCTGATACGGATCTGTTACAGGCCGGAATTTTGAAAGCTTCCGTCAAAGGCCGGGAGCTGTACGCTTTTTTCCGCGGACGCATCATGTTCCCCGTCACCGACCGCCGGGGCCGGACGGTTGCATTCGGAGGAAGAATTTTGCCCGATCATTTGCGGGCACCGGATAAAGGGGATTTCAAGCCTCCGAAATATATCAACTCTCCCGATTCACCTCTTTTTCACAAGAGCCGGGTTTTGTATGGGGAGCCTCATGCGCGGATGGCAGCAGGGAACGGCGAGGCGCCTGTCGTCGTGGAAGGATATCTTGATGTGATTTCCTGTGCGGTCGCCGGTGTAAAGGGCGCGGTTGCGCCCATGGGAACGGCGCTGACGGAAGAGCAGATCCTTTCCTTGTGGAAGATGATCCCCGGTCCGGAAAAAGAGCCGCTTTTGTGTTTTGACGGCGATGCGGCGGGGCGGCGGGCCGCAGAAAGGGCGCGTGACCGGCTTTTGCCTCTGCTTCAGCCCGGCCAAAGCGCCCGTTTTGCTTTTTTGCCCGAGGGGGAGGACCCGGATACGATGATTCGGACACGAGGTGCCGATTCGTTCCGGTCTGTTCTCGATAAGGCCCTGCCGCTCTGCGATTTTGTATGGCTGAGTCTGACTTCCGGGCGTGTTTTCAATACGCCGGAATCGCAGGCCGGGTTAAAAAAGGAGCTGATCAATCACATCGCTAAGATTGCGGACAGGGATGTGCAGGCTCTTTACCGTCAGCAACTTATGGAGCGGTTTTCACAGCAGTTTTTCAAGCCTGCCGGAAGAGCGAAGAGCGCAGGAGCAAACCGCAACGGCGTTCTTCAACACGTTGTGCGGCGTCCGGGCCGGCCTCCGGATCACCGCAAGGCGCTGTCGGGGCGAATTCTTCTGGCGGCTGTGGTCAATCATCCGCATATCTACGATCAGGTTGAAGAGGTGCTGGGGCGGCTTGAGGTTCATGATCTTCGCCTGGACCGTCTCCGGCAGGTTCTTGTAACGGTTCTGGCCGATGATTCGAATATTGGAAGCGCGCAATTGATTCCCCTTCTTGAGAGCAGGGGGTTTACAGAGGAAATGCATGACATTTTGAGCGAATCTGTTTATGTTCACGCTTCGTTTTGTTCTCCGCGAGCCCGAAAGGAAGATGTGGCCCGTGACTGGATGTCTTACTGGAGAGCGTTGAACGAAGGGGCGCTAGCGTCTAAAAAAGCCACGTAAACAGGGGTTTTTAGAGGCGTTCGTATCATAAGACAGGAAGATTTTTATTTTTATGAGCCTTAAAACCGTCCTTCAGGGCGGGTGGTCGGCGTGAAATCTTCTTGAAAAATATGAAAAAACGCGACATAACGCTTTGAAATTCATATCAAACGCGCATATCTTACAGTCTTTGGGTAAGGCGAGTCGACAGTTTTTAGGAAGTTGGGGGTCCAGAATATGGCCGGAAAATCGAACGTTAAACAAAAAAAGAAGCAAGAAAAAGCGACGCCGTCGCCTGACGTTCTTACGGGCATTGTCAAGAAGCTTCTTACCGCCGGCGAGAAGAAGGGGTTTTTGACTCACGACCAGATCAACAAGGCATTGCCGGGAAAAAGTTTTTCTGCCGAACAGATCGAAGATGTTTATTCCAGCCTTACCGAGCAGGGAATCCAGATCGTCAAAAGCGAAGACGAGTATGAGGGGGCGGAGTCGAGCGATGAGTCTTCGTCTGACGATTCTTCCGAGCAGGAGAGCGATTACGAGGCGGGCGGTAATATCGCCGATGATGATACCGGCCGTACGGATGATCCCGTACGCATGTACCTGCGCGAGATGGGAGCGGTCGAGCTTCTTTCACGCGAGGGTGAGATTGCGATCGCCAAGCGGATCGAGGCCGGGCGCGAGTTAATGATCGGCGGGATCTGCGAAAGCCCGCTTGCCATCGAATCCATTATTGCCTGGTACCAAGCGCTGCAGGACGGGGATATTCTTCTGCGGGAAGTCATCGACCTTGAGGCAACCTACAATCAAGGGCCGGATTCCGAAGGGACCGGTTTTGAGAAGGACGAAGAGCCTGAGTCCGAACCTGTGAAGGAGGCCAAAAAACCCAAGAAGGGGGCACCCCTCAAGGCCGAGCCAGCGCCGGCAAAGAAAGCTTCCGGCAAGGCGGCGAAAGGTGAAGAGTCCGAAGAAGAAGCTCCGCAGGATCCCGACGCCGATCCCGAAGCGGATATGATGGATGACGAGAGCAACCTGTCCCTTTCCGCCATGGAAGAGGAGCTTGCGCCGGTTGTCTTCGAGATTTTTGGGAAAATCCAGAAGACGTACAAGAAGATGCGCAAAGTTCAGGAAGAGCGGATGGAGTCGCTCACCAAGGGCAAGAAGCCGCCTGCGGATGTCGACAAGAAATACAACAAGCTCAAAGGCGAGATGGTTACGCATATGAATGACGTCCATCTCAACAACGCGCGGATCGAACAGCTGATCGACAGTCTTTACAGGATCAATAAAGAGCTGGTTGCCATTGAGGGCAAACTGATGCGTCTTGCCGTGGATTGCGGAGTCAAGCGCGAGCGGTTCCTTGAGGAATATTTCGGGTCCGAACTGGACAAAAAGTGGCTTACGCGCGTCAAGAAGCTCAAGGATCGCGGCTGGTCCAAATTTGCCGACAAGAACGAGGATTCTATCAAGTCCATGCGCGAGCAAATTGCTGGCATTTCCGATGAAGCCATGCTGCCGATTGCCGAATTCCGCCGGATCGTCAGCACAGTTAAAAAGGGTGAAACGGAAGCCAGCCGGGCGAAGAAGGAAATGGTCGAGGCTAACCTGCGCCTGGTGATTTCGATTGCGAAGAAATATACCAACCGCGGCCTGCAGTTCCTTGATCTGATCCAGGAAGGAAATATCGGTCTGATGAAAGCGGTCGATAAATTCGAATACCGCCGCGGCTACAAATTCTCGACTTATGCGACGTGGTGGATCCGGCAGGCGATTACGCGCTCGATTGCCGATCAGGCGCGCACAATCCGTATTCCGGTACACATGATCGAGACGATTAACAAGCTGGTTCGGACTTCGCGCCAGATGATGCACGAGATCGGCCGCGAACCGACGCCCGAGGAACTTGCCGAACGGCTGCACATGCCCCTTGATAAAGTCCGCAAGGTTCTCAAGATCGCCAAGGAGCCTGTCTCTCTTGAAACGCCGATCGGGGACGAAGAGGATTCATCGCTGGGTGATTTCATTGAGGACAAAAACGCGATTCTGCCGATTGAAAGCGCAATCCATTCCAATCTGCGGGAAACGACCACGCGGGTTCTGGCGTCCCTGACACCGCGGGAAGAGCGCGTTTTGCGCATGCGTTTCGGGATCGGGATGAATACCGATCACACGCTGGAGGAGGTTGGGCAGCAGTTCAACGTCACCCGCGAGCGGATTCGCCAGATCGAAGCCAAGGCGCTTCGCAAGCTCAAGCACCCCAGCCGTTCGCGAAAGCTGCGGAGCTTTCTGGATACTTAAGCTCAAGCCTGTTTTTTTGTGGCCCGGTTTTTGCTTCAGCGATGCCATGGCGTTTTCCTTTTCGGGCGCTATAAAAGTTGTCGCAAAGATTTATTCATGTTAAATTCCGGCGCTGTTTTAGGGCGCATGGTATTCATTGAAAGAGGCCACAGACCGATGCAATTATCCCTCCGCAGACGCATTACCGGCGCACTTCCGCAACCTGTCCGTTACGGTCTTCGCCGCATTATTTACAGGGGCCATGCCCTGACCTGTCCGTTATGCGAAGCGCAGGTCAGCACCTATATTTCTCATGGGGCGGATTTTGAAGTTCTTTACCGCCGCAAGGTCGTAGGCGGAATGATCCGCGAGCACGATCAGTGCCCGGCTTGCCGCAGCGCGGACCGGACGCGCCTGATGATGCTTTATCTCAAAAACGTTTCCGGGGTGGGGGTCAAGCCACTTCGGATCCTGCATATTGCCCCGGATTTCGGGCTTTATCTTTGGTTCAAGCGTCACCGGAATGTTGATTACGTCGCATCCGATCTTGATCTTGCGCGGTACAGGCATATCGAGAATATCCAGAAAGCGGACATTACCGCTATGCCGTTCAAGGATAACGATTTCGATATCGTTATTTGCTCGCATGTTCTTGAGCATATTCCCGACGATCGCAAGGCTATGAGTGAGATTTTGCGGGTTCTCAAGCCTAGCGGGAAGGCGATGCTCATGGTGCCGCTTGCCACGGATGGGCAGGGGACCGAGGAAGATCCGTCGATCAATGATCCCCGCGAGCAGGAGCAGCGTTTCGGCCAGTGGGACCATGTGCGGCTTTACGGCAAGGACGATTTCATCTCCCGGCTCAGTGGGGCCGGTTTTACGGTCAAGCCGTTTAACGGTTATGATCTTTTTCCTGAAGAGGCCAAGGATTTGCTTCTCAATCCGCAGGAGACACTGGTTGTTTGCGAAAAATCAAACGCGTAACTCTTTGTTTTTTCTCTTTAAATCATCTCCCTGTTTTCATGCGAAGGGTCGGTGGTATAATAAGAGTATAAGCTTAGATCGTCTCGCATTCACACGCGGCGCCGTCACTCATTTCATTCAGAAAGTCTTTGCCATGCATCATGTTCTTTTCGTTCTTTGTGCTCTTTTCGCAACAAGCGTTTTTTCGCTGCCTGTGCAGGCGATGAGCGAGGAGGAGGTTCCCATCGTCAATGAAATGGTGGTTCTTGATGAAACGAAAGCCAATAATTTCGTAAACAGCCTTGATGATCTGGCCGCTTTCCGGCAGAAGCTCGGCGATGAAGGACGGGACGATCCCCTGCGTATCCGGCCTAATATTCTGGCGGAAAAAAACTATGCTCCCTATCGCCACGCAGTCGAGAAGATGAAAAGCGAATCCCCCGAAGATTACGATGCCATCAAACAGCTGGCCTATCTGCACGAATTTACGTCCGCCGAAGATTGGGCGGAGACGGCTGACGGGGTGTTGTTGACGTATTTTTATATCCAAGAGGAAAAGGAAGGGCGCACGATTGAAGATAAGATGCGCGAGCAACTTCGCCCGGATATGCTTAAGATGATTCCCAAAGACCAGATGTACCGGGTTGATCAGGCCCTTAAGATGGCGCACAAGATCAACGAAGTTCCCGAAGAGAACGAGCGGATCGTCCGTTCGTTGTTGCCGGTTCTGGAAGTGGGCCTCCGCAAGAATCTCTGATTAGAACTAGATCGTTCCTTCAGGTTCGGGGAGGGTGGACGGGTCGCAGGCCGGTTTTGGGCGGGGGCTGGATCTTTCGCAGTGCTCGTGCTCGTCGGCCAGCTCGTCCTGAGTTTTCAGTTTATTCGCCATCAGGAATTCGACAAAGCAATCAAGACGGTGGCGTTCGGCTTTCAGAAGTTCTTCGGCACGTTCCTCCAGCCGGGCGATATTTTCCTTTGACGCATCGTCGAAATCGTCGCTTGGTCCGGGTTTGTCGGGAGACTGGCGGCGGAGATCGGTTTGCATCCTGATATAATCTCTTTCCAGAAGCGTGCGCATGATGTAGTCGTGCGAACGCATGCTGCCCAGATTAATATGCACCGTGGGCGAGGCCCAGCGAATGATCCCGGCATTGCGAAGGGCATGAACATCCAGAGGACGTTCAGTTTCCCCGGAGCCCAGCGACAGAACAACGTATTGGTGGGTATCGCCGTAACGCCGGACGGCGTCCGCGTAGAGCATCAGGGCGGGGTTGTTGGCGAAATTGCCGCCGTCAATCAGGTGCGAGGGTTCGCCGAGCATGTTATGGGCGGTATAGACGTTGAAATAGGACTGGGCGGAGCTTGTGGCGCGCGCGACATCAAACAGCGAATAATCCTTGCTGCGCGGATCTGTACCCTGAGCCCGGTCCGACGGGTCGGTGAAATTTCCGCGGGCGTCCCATGATTTAAAGAGTTTTTCTTTCCGCCGAACGATGTCATAGGAAGAGACAAGAAGGTCATTGTCGAGATCGGAGAGTTTCAAATCTCCGAAGACCCGGCGCAGAACATGATCAAGGTGTTTTCCGTCGTATTTGGTCGTAAACAGATTGGGCAGGTCGATATTGAAGGTGCGGGAGAGGAAGCCTTTGCGGAAAATCTCCGGTCCTTCCACAACGAAAAGGTTTTTTGTTTCTCCTGCGGTGAGGATCGGTTTTCCGTTTACAAGCGAGGTTGCCGTGACAATCTGGCCGCCTGCGGAAGCTCCGGCGCTCATGTAAAAACGGGACTGGACCGGGACGCCCATCCGGGTTTCGACATATTCCAGGATCCGGCTGGGGATAATGCCGCGGATGCCGCCGCCATCGACAGAAAGAAGGGGAACGATACTCATAAATACCCGCCCATGCTATTTCTTTGGGCTTATCTTAGGGGGCCGGGACTTTTTAGGCAAGTTTCGCGGAGGTTGAAAAGCCTTTATCTCGCGGATCAACCGTATTATAAGCTAGAATTGATTGGAAGGGCCTGTAGCTCAGTTGGTTAGAGCAGTCCGCTCATAACGGATTGGTCGTAGGTTCAAGTCCTACCGGGCCCACCATCTTTACCGCACGCGGGCAGATCCTGAACGATGAAGATATGACCAAATCAAAAGGCATGGTTGCGGCAGGACACGAGCTTACGGCGAAAGCCGGGGTTGAGGTTCTGAATGAAGGGGGGAATGCCTTTGACGCGATTTTAGCGTCGCTTGCGGCCTCGTGTGTTTGTGAACCGATTTTATCATCCTTTGCGGGCGGCGGATTTCTGCTTGCTTCTCCCGCGGAGGGCGAGTCCCGCATTTACGATTTTTTTGTTAAAACCCCGCAGCGTCCTGAAGACCAAGGGAGCATGGACTTCAAGGATGTCGATGTCTATTACGGTTCGGTCACGCAGAAATTTCATATTGGCAAGGCGTCGGCGGGTGTTCCGGGAGTCGTACTGGGGCTGTTTGAAATTCACAAGGATCTGGGCTTTATGCCCATGAAGGAGATTTTAGCGCCCGCGATTGATTATGCGCGCAAAGGGGTGCGCACGAACGCTTATCAGGCGTTTTTGTTTCAAGTGGTTCGCGATATCCTGGCGACCGATCAGACCTGTACGCGATTGTTTACCAGCCCGCACGCCGATGATTTGTTGCTGCAGGAAGGGGATCTTATGATTCTGCCCGAGATGGCGGATTTTATGGAATCGCTGGCGATCGAGGGGCCGGATCTCTTCTACCGCGGTGACATCGCGCAGACCGTTGCCGGAGAGATGGAGGAGGGGGGGCTGATCACCCGGGCCGATCTTGAACAGTATGACGTGGCGCGCCGGGAGCCTTTGTCGGTGGATTATCATGGAGCACAGATTGAAATGAACGCTCCCCCTTCCGCCGGCGGGTTGCTGATCGCCTTTGGGCTTAAGCTGCTTGAGCAGATGGATATCGCCAAGTGCGATCATAACAGCGAGGCGTATTTGCAGATTCTTGCACAGGTTATGGATATGACGCAAAAGGCGCGGCTTGAGAAGGAAACTCTGGGATGCCTTAAATCGTGTTTTCTGGAGCCGGATTTTATCGAGACGTACCGGGCTGAATTCGCCGGGCGGCCTGCCGTGTCCAGAGGGACAACGCATATCAGCGCCATTGATGCGGACCGGAACATGGCGAGCATGACGGTTTCTATCGGGGAGGGCAGCGGCTACATCATTCCCGGCACTGCCATTCAAATGAACAACATGCTGGGGGAGAAGGATCTGAACCCCGCGGGATTTCATAACTGGGAGCCGGGCGAGCGGCTGTGTTCGATGATGACTCCGACCATGATCAAGTGGCCGGACGGCCGTCAGGTCGCGACCGGAACCGGCGGCGCCAACCGTATCCGCACCGCGATGCTGCAGCAGATCGTCAAACTGGTCGATTACAACCTGTCGATCGAGGAGTCTGTCAAAACGCCGCGAATCCATCTCGAGGACCGGCAACTGGATATGGAGGGTTGCTTTGACGGGTCTTTTGAGAATTTGCTCTCGCGCTATCCCAATCACAATGTCTGGGAAGGGTTGAGCATGTTTTTCGGAGGCATTCACTCTGTCGGGTTTGACGCCAGAGGCATTAACGGATGCGGCGATCCCCGGCGGGACGGATTTGCCATGAGCACGTCAGTTTAAGCCCTGTAAGGCTCAATATTTACAGAATTTCCCGCTTGCTGTAGTGTTGCCTTTCCCCACGAAGCTGATAGATGGGTGTATTCAAAGCCATTGCGTTGACCTCGCTGAGGGGAGTGGAAACTCTTCTGTAGGAGCGCTGTCATGCTTTTGCGCCTGTTTGTTCTGGTTTTTCTTGCGACTGTCTTGTTGACTTCTATCGCTGCCCCGGCGTCCTATGCGCAGAATGAGGAGGTTGAGCCGCAAAACGAAGACGAGGATGAGTTTATGAGCGTCGATTCCCTTTTGCCGCCCGTGAGCGCCGAGGGATATCACGAGTCGATCAAGTGTATCGACGTCAATTTCCTGGGAGAATCCTTCGCGGACAAACGGCAGGACGCCCAGTCAAAACACTATTTCCAGCTGGGGTCAAAAAAAGCATGGATTTTCGCGCGCGCGCTGGGCAGAAATTTGGGATTCAGCGATGAAGATTTTCAGAAAGAAGAGAAATTGACCGGAAATGCCGAAGCTCAAAAGATGATTAAAGATCCGGCATATTACCGCAGCAATATAGGGCGTTGCCAGCGGCTTGGCCTGATTTACGGGGATCCTCTGGCCAGCCTTAACGAAGATCCGCCGCCTCAGGCGGGTAAGGGGAATTCCAATTCCAATCAAAAGCAAATACAGGCCGCGATTAATGACAAGTTTATGCAGTGGGCGATGTCGTGGATGATCGACCGCTATGTTCCGGGCAGCGCGAAGATCGAACGGCTGGATTGCGGGGCCGGCGGCTGCGAGGCGTATGGCAGTTTCACCTTTACACGGGGCAATGCCAGCGCGTCTATTCCTTTTGAGGCCGAGGCGCCTGAGACTGCTCCCAACACGTTTATCATCGGCAGGCTTTGCTATTCCGATACGACCACAGGCACGGCGGATTGCGTTAATTAGTAGGGCTGTTTGTTGAATTGTTTTTCGAGGTAAAGACCGTATTCTTTCCTGAAAATCAGGGTTTTACGGCTTATGCCAGAGGCTTTGGGCTATTTTTCTGGTGTTGAAGTTATGGAATGCATTAAAATAAAGCCAGTTATTTTATTATGGTAAAAACTTAAGTATTTATAGGGGTGTAAAGTCCATGGGACATTCGGGAAGTCCGGGTATCGTACCTGTCACAGAAGAAGAAAAAGACCTGATCAATGATGCACGCGCGAACGGCGATGGCATTGCCGTTCGGGAAGATTCTATGAGTTATGACGTTACGGGTCCCCACGGGGGCCAGCCCATTGTTCACGAGGAAGGCGGGGCACGCATTATTTACGAAGTGGATCAGAACGAGAATGTGTCAAGGGCTCATCTCACTGTTTCCGGGGCGCGACTGGGCAGTCAGCATTATCAGGAGGACGCGACAATTACCCCCGGTGCTGAGCCGCATTTAAGGGATATCGATCCCGATGTCTACCATGCCTATGTCAAAACGGACGGATCTTTTGCCAGTACGACCGATACCCATGTTCAAGCCCCTGTGACAACACTTCCGGGGGGACCGCCTGTTGCTCCCGGTTATACCATTGATGCTACGGTGCAAGATCGTATACAGATCGAAAGACCTGTGACGCCGGGGCCGAAATAAAATTTTTTCTGAAGAACTTCAGTAGTGGGGCGCAATCTGGTCCGGTTTCGATTTTGCTGTTTTCCAGTGCCCTCTGGGACAGGGTTTTTTCTCCTGCCGTTTACTTCAATCCCCAATAGTACGGGATCACAATTGTGGCGATGAGCCACATCATGATATTCATCGGCAGGCCAACCTTGATGAAATCCTTAAATTTGTATCCTCCCGCGGAGTAAACAAACGTATTGGTCTGATAACCGATCGGGGTGGAGAAGCTGGCGGAGGCCCCGAACATAACGGCGACCACGAAAGGGCGCGGGTCATGACCCAGAGAGGTCGCCAAGGCGATGGCAATAGGCGTCATCAGGACGGCCACGGCGTTGTTGGTTATGATTTCCGTAGCAACGGCGCAGAGAAGATAGACGATGGAAAGAACAGCAACCGGGCCGAGATCGCGAACAAATCCGACTGTAACTTCGACGAGCAAGGCCATCGCCCCGGTTTTTTCCATGGCCGTTCCGATTCCCAGCATCCCGAAGATCAGCATCAGGATGCGCCAATCGATAGATTTGAAGGCCTGTTCGTGGGAAATGCAGCCCGTGATTATGACGACAAGCGAGCCGAGAAACGCCAGGCCCGTTATCGGCATGATATTGAGCGCGCTGAAAATAATTACTGTGAGAAGGGTCAGAATGGCGATCGGGGCGCGGTATATGTCAAGACCCCGTTCACGGACCTGAGAGGCGCTGAGAATTTCCTCGTTTTCGAAGAGCTTGAGTAATTCTTCTTCCGGTCCTTCGAGGATCAGGCTGTCATTTTCCATGAGAACGGTATCGCCGATTGCCCCGGTGATATTGCTGTCACGGCGATGAACGCCGATGACAAAGCAGCCGTAGCGGCGTCGAAGCCTGAGGTTCCTGATTTTCTGGCCCACCATGTCCGAGTTCGGCGCGAGGACGCCCTCGGCGACGATGACGTGCTGGCTGGGGAGAGGTTCGGATACGCTGGCCTGATCCGTATTGAAGGCCACGCCAATATGTTTTTTCAGTTCTATCAGTTCTTCCCGGTCAGCCTTGAAGACGAGACGGTCGCCGGGCTGAAGCGGGATATCCCTCAAGGGGGAAACGCGTTTGGGTTTTTCCCCTTCTTCGCCCGATCCCCGCAGGGTCGTGATGAGGGCGCTCAAGGCTTCGTTAATTCCCAGACGGTTGCCGTAATCGCGGCGCACAAGATCGATAATTTCATAACTTTCGCTGTCGGTGAACTGCACTTCGTTGAGGGTTTTGCCGATCAGCGGGGAGTTGGCCGTAATAATTGCTTCGGTCAGGAAGCGTTTGCGCTGGGCCGGATCGTCGATCTCGTCACGGGGCGGCATTCTTGCGGGCAGGAGGTGTCTTCCCCAAACCGCCATCAGAGTTAAACCCGAGACAACGAAACAAAGGCCGGGAAAGGTGATCTCAAACATTCCAAAGGGTTTCAGGCCGTGCTTTTGAGCGATTCCGTCCACAAGGATGTTCGTGGACGTTCCAATCAGCGTACATGTGCCCCCCAAGATTGCGGAATAGGAGAGGGGGATCAGAAATTTGGAGGGAAATTGTTTGAGTCTCTGCGCGAGCGCAATCACGACAGGAGTCAGAATGACGACGACGGGCGTGTTATTCATGAAAGCGGACAGGAAAACCACGGAAATAAGAAGCGCGACGACAGCCCGGGTTTTACTTTTTCCGGAAAGATCCAGAAGCTTTTGTCCCAAGGCGTCCACAACCCCTGTTCGGTCCAGAGAGGCGCTCAGTATAAACATGCAGCCGATCGTAATCGGTGCGTTGTTCGAGAAGACTTTCAGCATGTCCTCTGTGTCGATCGCTCCGGTCATGAGCAAGGCCCCCATGCCGACCAGTGCCACGAGATAGGGGGGCGTTTTTTCCCGGACGAAGGAAATGAAAGTAAAAATTAAAACAACGTATGTGAAAACGAGGTTGAAATTCGCGAGCATGCTCTAAGGCTCTTCGTTGTCTTTATATGTAAATTTTTTGACTATACGAGAGTAGCTTAGCACAGTTTTTTCTGTCCTTCCAGACAAAATTCCTTTATCCTATAGAATTAATAGGAATTTGATATGATTACCAATAAAGCCAAGTATGCCCTTAAAGCCCTGACGATTTTGGCACGCCATTCCAAGCAACAATTTTCCGCGCAACAAATTGCGGAGGAGGGAAATATCCCGCACAAGTTTCTTGAAACCATCCTGTCGGAGCTGAAAAACAGAAAACTGGTGGTCAGCCGGCGGGGGTCTTCGGGCGGGTATGTGCTGGCGAAAGATCCGGATGAGATTACCGCCGGAGACGTGATCCGGATGATGGACGGGCCGATTGCTCCTTTATTGTGCGCCAGCCCAACCGGTTACCGACGTTGTGAGGATTGCGAGGATGAGGAGTTGTGCGCGATCCGCAAGATGATGATGGATTCGCGGAAGGCACTTTCTTCGGTTCTGGACAAACGCACGCTTAAGGATCTGGCAAAATTCGGCCGATAAAAAAGCAGATAAGTCCCTAAAGTTGTGAATATTTTTGTCTGCATTTCCTGAAGATTAACTATAATCCATTTTAAATCTTTTCTTCAGGCAGAAAGTTTATGCATTTTTATTCTGTAACCGAGAGGGCTTTTTTAAGGCTGGTTCTGGCGGGTTTTTTGTTTCTTTGTTGTCTTGCTTGTCTTTCGGGCGCTTCTTTCGCCGAAGAAGAGGCGCAGCCGGAGCGTGTCGTCATTGGCATGCATGTCAACGATATTCAGGAGATCGATCTGAGAACACACAGTTACCGGCTGGATTTTTATGTCTGGTTCCGGTGGAAGAATCCCGAGATGAATCCCGGCAAGAGCGTGGAGTTTATGAATGCTTTCGAACCGGAGAACCAGGTGCGAACCAGCCTTTATGACGAGCCGCAAACAATGCCTGACGGGTCGCTCTATACGATTTTGCGCGTGAGGGGAAAATTCAGCTCAAAGTTTCCTCTGCAGCAATATCCTTTTGACCGGCAGAATCTTTTTATTCTTATCGAAGACAGCGTTTACGGTTCGGAGGATCTGGTTTATGTGCCCGATATTACGACGACAGCCCCGATAACGATTAACAAGGAGATTTACCTTCCCGGCTTTGATGTTGGAAAGCCTGTGCTGTCTATTGGAACGTTTTTCTATGATACGACGTTCGGAGATTTGAATTATGAGGGAGGATCGCAGTATTCGCGTGCCTATTTTACGATTCCGCTCGTACGGCCCGAGCTTTCCATGGCCATCAAGATCTTTCTTCCGGTTCTTCTGATTCTGGTTTGCACGGGGATGGTGTATTTTGTCCATCCGCAATATATCGAGGGGCGGCTGGGGGTTGTGATTACCGCACTGCTGACGCTCGTTGCGCTGCAGTTGACTTCCACCAGCGCGCTGCCTGATGTCGACTACCTGCTTCTGACCGACAAGGTGTATCTGCTCTCGTATCTCTTTATCATGGTGACCCTCTGGCAGATCGTGCGGACCTCGGCCCGGGTGAGGGCGGAGAGTTACGAAAAGGTTCTCAGGAGCAACATCTACGCGCTTTTTATGGTGGTGGTGTTGCTGGTGGCCGGGGTGATGCTGATATTCTATACGTCTTTCTAGATGCTGCTTTGAAGAAGCTGCGCCGTATCAACTTTGCGGGATCGCTACAAATTCTCCGCTTGTCGCATTGTATTCGAGCAGTTTTCCATCTTCTATCGAGAAGTACCAGCCGTGGAGCTTGAGTTCGCGGGCCTGAACCTTCGACTGAATCCATGGAAATTCCGTAAGATTCTGCAGGGACAGCAGGATGCATTCTTTTTCGCAGCGGTGTTCCGCCGGTTCTTTTGCGTCGCCCTGTTCCGAGAGAACCTTGTCCCGCGCTTTCGTGGCGATGCTGACCCAGCGGCCAATGAAGTCCGTATGTTCGGTCCGGCCCTGTTCCAATAGCGCCTTAACGCCTGCGCAATGGCTATGGCCGAGAACGACGATATGATTGACGTCCAGAATGCGAACCGCGAATTCGAGGGCTGCGCTGACCCCGTGAAGGCTGGAATCGCTGATCTGGTAGGGGGGGACCAGATTGGCCACGTTTCGCACAACGAAAATATCGCCCGGCTGCGCCTCGGTTATAATAGACGGGTCCACTCGGGAGTCGCTACAGGCGATTATGAGAGTCTTGGGGGATTGACCGTGACGGGTCAGGTCCCGATAGAGGGTGTTTCCCGACTCGTAGTATTTTTTGTAAAATTCGCGGTAGCCGTTCAACAGCTTTTTTACTTCTGCCATCGATTCCGTTTTCGTGTTTTTTTAACTTTTGGGGTTATATACGGATTTCAGGCGAACGCAACTTTTTATTGTTGCCCAAGAGGTTTTTCTTTCGTTCCGCACAGGACAGACTAAACTGGGTTCGATTGAATGAGAGAGATGTTCACGAATGATAAAGGTATTGTTTTTAGCCGGGAGCACACGCAGCGGTTCGTTCAACAAGATGCTTGCCAAAGAGGCTTTCCAAATGGCCGAAGATCAGGGGGTGCAAGCTACGTATATTGACCTTCGCGATTTTCCCATGCCGCTTTATGACGGGGATCTCGAGGCTGAAAAAGGCCTGCCCGAAACGGCAAAAAGGCTCAAAGAGGTTTTTGTCGATCATCCGGCCTTTCTTATTTCATCACCGGAATATAACAGTTCGTTTTCCGCTGTCCTTAAGAATACGCTGGACTGGATTTCCCGCAAACATGAAAAGGACGAGGCCACGCGCGTTGCTTTCGAGGGCAAGCTTGCGGCCCTCACCGCCGCTTCACCGGGCGCGCTGGGCGGTCTGCGCGGGTTGGTTCCCTTGCGGATGATGCTGGGCAATATGGGTGTTTTTGTTGTTCCGAAACAGTTTGCTCTGGGTAAGGCCGGGGAAGCCTTCGATGCGGAGGGCCGGTTGATCAGCGAACAGAACCGGGCGGGGCTGCGGGCGGTTGTCGATGAATTGATCCAAGTGGCGGAAAAACTCACGTGAGCAGCTATAGCTTCCAAAAAGCGGCTAAAGATTTGACTTTTGCCAGAAAATCATTATAAATCCAGCCATTCCCGGGAAAGAGGGGGTCTTTAAGACCCCCCGTTGAACCTAAGTTTTATCTTTTGTTTCAAACCGTTATGGACTGCCGGGACAAAACATAGAAAGGTAAATACCATGAGTGGAAAAAGAGAAAATTCCAAGCACAAGATTGACCGCCGTCTGGCTGTTAACCTTTGGGGCCGTCCAAAGTCCCCGTTCAATAAACGTCAGACCGGACCCGGGATGCACGGCGCGCGCCGCGGCAAGCCCACGGGTTATGGCATTCAGCTGATGGCCAAGCAGAAGCTGAAGGGCTATTACGGGAATATCGGGGAGCGCCAGTTCCGCCGTTATTTCGAAGAAGCCTCGCGCATGAAAGGCGATACCAGCCAAAACCTGATCGGTTTGCTGGAAAGACGTCTGGATGCCGTGATCTACCGCGCCTGTTTCGCGCCGACCGTGTTTTCCGCGCGTCAGATCGTGAACCACAGGCACGTGACCGTAAACGGCAAGGTTATCAATATCCCGTCTTACCTTGTGAAAGAGGGCGACGTGATCGAAATCCGTGAAAAATCCAAGAAAATGCCGATCATCATGGCTGCCGTCGAGACGGTGGAGCGCGATGTGCCGGATTACATTGATTGCGATAAGAAGGGGTTTAAAGCCACTTTCCTGCGCGTTCCCAAGCTCGAAGATGTTCCTTACCCGGTGCAGATCGAGCCGAATCTGGTGGTCGAGTTTTACTCCCGCTAAGGTTCGCCGGAAACCGATTTCAGAAAGCCGCCTTTTTTCCGGGCGGCTTTTTTGTTTTTTCCGTTCAGGGTTTTTCATTCTTGCCAAGGAGGGCCGAGAGAACGCCATGCAAGGTGCGGAGTTCCTGTTCGGTTAAATCCCCGCGCACAAAAATATTGCGGAGATTGCGTTTCATATACGGGGCAACCTCCTGCGTGCGGTAGAAATGCTTATCCTCCAGTTCCTGTGTCAGGCGGGAGAGGAAACCCTCCACATCCTTTTGCGGGGCGGGGGGGCTGTCCTTGCGCTGCAGGCCCGAGGCAGCGGGTTCGAGCCGGATGCGCGACCACTCATAGGCCATGACCAGAACGGCCGTAGCGATATTGAGGGAGGTGAAGTCCGGGTTTGTCGGGATGTTGATGACCCCCTGGCAGAGGGCGATGTCTTCGTTGAGCAGGCCCATGCGCTCGGCTCCGAACAGGAAGCCCGCTTTCTGGCCGGATTGTTCGCGCCGGGCCGTTTCTGTTGCCGCTTGGTGAGGGGTGAAAACGGGCTTGACCATATCGCGGAGGCGAGCGGTAGTGCCCAGCACGAAATGGAGGTCCGCGATGGCGTCCTGCAGGGTTTCGAAGACTTTTACTGGGGGCATGGTTGCCAGAGCGCCGGCGGACATGGTGTCGGCCTTTTCGCTGGGCCAGCCGTCCCGCGGGGCAACAAGGCGCAGGTCGGTCAGGCCGAAATTGAGCATGGCGCGGGCTGCCGCGCCGATATTTTCCCCCATCTGGGGGTGGACCAGAATCACCGAAACCATGCGGATTCCCTCAAAAACTGTAAAAAACTTAAAAAACTGTAAATTGCTATCCTATTGATTATTTTGTGTTTTTCAACAAAGCTTTACTGTTTTCTGGATTCGCTGTATATATGAAGTCCGCTAAAATGCATGGCGTGTGGATATTTTAGTTAATATGGGGAGATAAAATAATGCTAATGAAAAGCGGATTGCGGGAAATCACTGAAAGCGCGGAGAAGCCTTTCAGCATTATTGAAGAATTTGCATCGCTCAGCCCGAAGAGAAAAGTTCTCCTGTGTGACCACCTGTTTGTCGAAGGCCGTCAGGCGTTTTACAACACGGTCGAGTTGCTGTGGCCCGAGGCGACGTCGAACGACGCGAAAAAACTCGAAAAGTTCCTGTTTACGTTAAAGAACCGTTCCCACTAAGTTCTGCGTAACTTACTGGTATTTTTCTCTCTAGTATTCTGACAAGCCCCCGGTCCGGACGGGGGCTTGTTTTATGCTTTAAACCGTACAACAGGTTTCTTTAAAGCGAGGCCAAGATCTTTCGCGATATCAATGGATTGACCCAGATTATGTTCCGGTCGTTCTATATGGTTCTCATGCATTTTTCGGTACATTTCACTTTTCGTGGGGTCAATTTCAATTCCGTAAAAACCCTCCCGATAAAGATCGGATAAAAAGAGACCTGCGGTGGTCTCTCCTTCTCTTGCGGCCTGATCGATCAGATTGAGGGCATAGGAAATGTTGGGTTTCAGGCCGCCTTCGCCATTCCTGATCATTGTTGCTAAATTCCATTTAGCGTCAGCATATCCTTTTTTTACGGCTTGTGTGTACCAGTAGACCGCACCTTCTTCGTCCTGATGAACGACGTAATCTCCTGTGGCCAAGATTGCGCCCAGTTGATTTTGACAGAAAGAATCGCCTGCTTCAGCGTCCTTGAGGAGGCGTTTTATATATTCTATCCGCTCGCTCTTTTTGGCTTCGGTAGTTTTTTTATCCGGCATTTTAAGTGCCGAGGCGTTTGCGGGTTTTTTCCGGGCCGATGAGGAGGAGGAGGTCGGCGAGTTCGGGGCCGTGTTCCATGCCTGTTAAAGCTTTGCGAAGAGGCATGAAAAGCTGTTTGCCCTTGCGACCTGTCTGGACTTTTACGGCATCAACCCAGACGCCCCATGTGTCGCGCGTCCACGGGGTTTCGGGCAGGAGCTTTGCGGCCTCGGCGATGAAGGCCGCGTCCTCTATGACCGGTTCGACCGGGCCGTTGGCCACGCGCCACCATTCTTTCGCGTCGTCCAGTTTTTCGAGGTTCGGGCGGACGGTGAGCCAGAATTTCTCGTCAAGTTCGGACAGGCCGATTTCTTCCAGGCGCGCTTTGATTGCGGCGTACGGGGTGATGTGCAGAATCTTCGCGTTCAGGCGAGTGAGTTCCTCCTGATCGAATTTCGGGGTGCCGCGACCGAACTTCGCGATATCAAAGTTTGCGATTACATCTTTGATGTCCGTGAACGGCTCGATCGGATCGGACGTGCCCAGACGCGAGAGCAGGCTGACCACCGCCATGGCTTCCAGACCTTCCTGATCGCGCAGTTCCTTGAGGTTCAATGCGCCCAGACGTTTGGAGAGTTTGCCGCCCTGCGCGTCCGAGAGCAGGGGCAGGTGGGCGAAGGACGGCGGTTTTGCGCCCAGCGCCTCGAACATCTGCACGTGCATGGCCGTGTTGGTGACGTGGTCTTCGCCGCGCACGACGTGGGTCATTTGATAGTCGATGTCGTCGATGACCGAACAGAGGTGGTAGAGGGGGCTGCCGTCTTCGCGGATCAGGACAGGGTCGGACATATCCGATCCCTCGAAATGCACCGGCCCGCGTACCTCGTCATCCCATTTGATCGGCGTGTGGTTCATTTTAAAGCGCCAGTGCGGTTTACGGCCCTGCGCCTCGAAAGCCTTTTTTTGTTCGTCGGTGAGTTTGAGCGCCTCGCGGTCGTAGAGCGGGGGCAGCTTGCGGGCGAGCTGGCTCTTGCGCTTGAGTTCGAGTTCCTCGGGCGTTTCGTAGCAGGGGTAGAGGCGTCCGGAGGCTTTAAGCTGGTCGATCTTGACGTTGTAATGGTCCATGCGGTCGCGCTGGCGGGCCTTTTCGTCCCAGTTCATACCAAGCCATTTCAGGCCGTCCTCGATCGCGTCCTCGTATTCCTTTTTCGAGCGTTCGAGGTCGGTATCGTCGATGCGCAGCAGGAAATGGCCGCTCTTCGCGCGGGCATAAAGCCAGGTGATCAGCGCCGTACGCGCATTGCCGATATGCAGCATGCCGGTGGGCGAGGGGGCGAATCTTACTCTGACGGTCATTTTGTTGCTTTCCTGTTTCCGCTTTGGTCTTCCTGAATAGCCGGAAGTTCAGGCTTTTTCAATGATATTCAGGAAATGGTTGGTGATAGGGTAGCGGCGGTCGCGGCCAAAGGCGCGGGAAGTGATCTTGACCCCCGGGGGGGCCTGACGGCGTTTATATTCCGCGCGGTCCAGCATTTTCCAGACTTTCAGGACGGTTTCCGCGGCATGACCGCGGGCGGCGATTTCCTCTACGCTTTGCTCGTTTTCGATCAGCCCCTCCAGAATATCGTCCAGATCCTTATACGGGGGCAGGGTATCCTGATCGGTCTGGTTGTCCTTTAATTCCGCGGTGGGGGCCTTGGTCAGGATGTTTTCAGGGATTTTTACCCCTTTGGGGGCGAGGCTGCCGGGCGGGGTATTTTCGTTGCGCCAGCGGGAGAGGGCGTAGACCTGCATCTTGTATAGGTCCTTGAGCACATTGAAGCCGCCGCACATATCGCCGTAGAGCGTAGCATAACCCACGGCCATTTCGGATTTGTTCCCGGTGGAGAGCACCATGGCGCCGGTCGCGTTGGAGAGGGCCATCAGGATGAGGCCGCGGGCGCGGGGCTGGATGTTTTCATCGGTCGTTGCGGGGGTGTTCGCATCGAAATGCGGGGCGAGGATTTCCTGAAACGCCTCAAAGGGTTTTTCGATCGAGATGCTGTCCAGTTTCATCTTCAGGCTTTTTGCGAGTGCGGCGGCATCATCGAGGCTTTCGCGTGAGGTGTAGCGCGAGGGCATCATCACGCAACGAACCTTTTCCGGGCCGAGGGCATCGGCGGCGATGACGGCGCTGAGCGCGCTGTCTATCCCGCCCGAGAGACCGATAATCACGCCGGGGAAATTATTTTTGGCGATGTAATCGCGCAGGCCGAGGATCAGGGCGTTGTAGACTTCGCCTTCATCGCAGCGGGGGAGGTTTACGGAGGATAGGTCTTTCAGGCTTTCGCCTTTTTTGGTCCAGATATCCGGAGCCAAAAGATCGCGTGTTTCCCCGAAACTTACGGAACGGTGGAGACATTCGCCCCGTTCATTCAGCGCGAAGGATGAGCCGTCGAAAACCAGTTCGTCCTGACCGCCGACCTGATTGACGTAGACCAGCGGCAGGCCGGTTTCCTGCGCGCGGTTGCGGGCTTCGAGCAGGCGGCGCGAGAGGTGCTGGCGGGAGAAGGGGCTACCGTTCGGGACCAGCAGGATTTGCGCGCCTTTTTCTTTCAGGTTTTTCGCGCAACGGTCGAACCACATATCCTCGCAGGTCATGATGCCCAGATTGACGCCGCGGAATGTTACGGGTTCGGGCAGCGGGCCGGGTTTGAAGAGGCGCTGTTCATCGAAGACGCCGTAATTGGGGAGTTCGTGTTTCAGAATCGTGGCAAGGATTTTGCCATCCGCGATCAGGAGGGCGGCGTTATAGCGTTCGCCCTTTACGCGCCACGGGGTTGAAATAACCGCTCCGGCTTTTTTATCCCTGCTTGCCTGCGTGAGCGCTTTGATCTGTTTTTCGATCCGGTCCAGAAAGGCGGGTTTGAGAACCAGATCCTCGGGCGGATATCCGCAAGTGACCATTTCAGGAAAGACGATCAGGTCGGCCTGTCCCTCGAAATGCGTCCAGACATCGAGAATCTTTTTCGTGTTGCCGGACAGATCGCCCAAGACCGGGTTGATCTGCGCGATGCCGATGGTTAAGGGAAAAGAAGCGCTCATTATCCTGCCTGCCTGATCCTGCTCCCGAAGCGTAGCGCAAACAGATTTTCCCGCAAGAGCTTTATTCCGCGGCTGCCGGGTTTATCGCCCGCAGGTCGGAGGTTTTGGTGCGGACGGCTTTCAGCTCATCAGAGATGAGGAACGCCAGTTCGAGCGCCTGGTTCGCATTCAAGCGCGGATCGCAATGGGTGTGGTAGCGGCTGGAGAGGTCTTCGTCGCCTATCGCTTCGGCGCCGCCGACACATTCGGTGACGTTCTGCCCTGTCATTTCGATGTGGATTCCGCCGGGGTGTGTGCCTTCCGCCCTGTGGACGGCGAAGAAGCCGCGCACTTCGGCAAGGATGTGATCGAAGGGGCGGGTCTTGAAGCCGCTGTTGGACTTGATCGTGTTGCCGTGCATCGGATCGCAGGACCAGACGACGCTGCGGCCCTCTTCCTTTACCTTGCGGACGAGGGGGGCCAGTTTTTCTTCTACCTGCTTGAAGCCCATGCGCGCAATCAGGGTGAGGCGGCCGGGGATGTTGTCCGGGTTCAGGAAATCGATCAGACGGATGAGTTCGTCGGGCTTGACCGCCGGGGAGCATTTCAGCCCGACGGGATTCTTTACGCCGCGCAGGAATTCCATCTGGGCGTGGTCTTCCTGATGCGTTCTTGCGCCGATCCAGAGCATGTGGGCGGAGGTGTCGTACCAATCGCCCGTCAGACTGTCCACGCGGGTCATCGCTTCTTCGTAAGGAAGGAGGAGGGCTTCGTGCGAGGTGTAGAAGCTGGTTTCGCGGATCGAGGGCACCACGTCGGCGGTAATGCCGCAGGCGGCCATAAAGCGGAGCGCGTCATCGATACGGTCGGCGAGATCCTGATAGCGTTCACCCAGCGGGCTGTTTTCCACGAAGCCGAGGTTCCACTGGTGGACCTTGTTCAGATCGGCGTAACCGCCCGATGCGAAAGCGCGCAGGAGGTTAAGAGTCGCCGCGGCCTGATTGTAGCCTTTGATCATACGCTGCGGGTCGGGTTCGCGTGCTTCGGGCGTGAAGTCGAGCGCGTTGATGTTATCGCCCCGGTAGCTGGGGAGGGTCATGTCCCCCTTTGTTTCCATGTCATCGGAACGGGGTTTGGCGAACTGGCCTGCCATCCGGCCGACCTTGATGACCGGCAGGGAGCCGGAATAGGTCATAATGACCGCCATTTGCAGGAGAACGCGGAAAGAGTCGCGGATCTTGTTCGCGTTGAATTCGGCGAAGCTTTCGGCGCAGTCGCCGCCCTGAAGTAAGAATCCCTTGCCGTCTGCGGCCTGTCCGAGTTTTTGCATCAGATCGCGGGCTTCCCCGGCAAAGACCAGCGGAGGCATCGCGGCGATTTCGCGTTCTGCGGCCTTGAGCGCCATTTCGTCCTTATAGACGGGCAGCTGCTTGGCGGGCTTCGCTCTCCATGATTGCGGGGTCCATTCTTTTGCCATCAGTAGTCGTTCCTTTTGGACATATTCGTTCCTTTAGAACAGGCAGTTATGCACAAATCGGCCTGTTTTAGCAAATGTTTAAGAAAAAAAGCAGTTCTTTGAGGTTTAAAGAGGCTTTTTTCAGACTTTTTTCAGCTTATGCCGATATAACAGGTTGTAAGGGCTATATTTTCTATTTTTTATGTTTTTGTTATGAAAAATATTGGTGTGGGGATTTTGGAGAATAAAGAGGGGCTTGCTCCGGTTTCATTCTGGGTTCGAGAGTTTTCAGCTCTTGGAAGCACTCTTCATTTTGCCGATCCCCTTGTTGAGGATCAGAACTTCGGACTTTCAAGCCGTGAGGTTCAGGATATTTTTTCCCGGATCGTTTGTGATCTGGCCGAGGTTACCGATCCGTTGCCCAGCCTGTTTTCTCTTGAAAAGGCTCCTGATAATTGTGATCGGCTTTCGTTGACGGCTTTGGTTGTTTATGCGCTGGCGAGTCTTGGTTTTCGTTATGAGGACGCGGTTGTTGTGCGTCCTGCCCTTGTTGCTTCGGTTCTCGGAGAGGCGCCGCATACACAGGCCTACCATAACACCGTTCATTTCCGAAAAGTCTTACAGCATACGGTGCGGCTGATCCGGATGCATAACAGTCTTGCCGATGAGATGGAGCCTCTGAGTCAGGAGCAGATGGTTCTTTTATTGACGGCGGCCTGTATCCACGATCTGGGGCATGACGGGTCCGGGAATGTGCAGGCCGGGCAGTACGAGCCCGGGCGGCTGGAGTTGCAATCGAGTGAGCTGGCCGAGCCTTATCTGAGTGCCGCGGGGATGAGTGAAGGGATGATGACTTATCTGCGGACGATGGTTTTGTGCACGGATGCCAGCCGTCCCGATAATCCTTCCTGTCCTCTTACGCAGCTTAAGGCGGCCTTTCATCATCACTTTGCAGGTTCTTCAGGCAAAGCTGAACATACTGTCGGGCAGATTTTTTCTTTTTTAAGTCACCGGGCGGATCTTACGCTTTTGTCGATGTATCTTCATGAAGCCGATATCATGAGCTCGGCTGGCGTTTCTTACGAGAAGACGCGTTGTGAAACCATCCTGTTCAAGCGTGAGAGAGGCGAGGGGGCTGCGCGGCCTTCGGATGTGCTTGAGTTTTTCGATACTATTTGCCGCGGAGGGTTTTTGTCTAAAGCGGGACAGGCGCTGGCGCAAAAGCCGTTTGAGACGATCCGCGCCGCTGTCGAGAAGGATTTCGAGATGGGTAATGCTGTTTATCAGCAGGATACGGGTTCCTGTTCCTAGCCGTCCGGCTTTATTTACTTTCCGGCCATCTGCGGTGAAGCCAAAGCCATTGTTCGGGGCGTTCCCTGATCCAGCTTTCCAGAATTGCGTGCGCGCTTATGATGACCTCCTCCACGGGCAGCGGGTTTCCCTGTTCATCATGTGTTTTTAAGGGTGGAACAATGGTTCCCTTGAATTTGCAGCCTTGTATTCTCTCGACTTTTGCCGGAACCAGAGGGCATTTATACCGCTGCGCGAGCTGAACGAAGATCGGGTTGGTCATTGAGGGGTGACCGAAGAACGGGACAGAGAGGCCCTCGTTGTATTTCTGGTCTATCAAAATCCCCAGATAGCGTTTTTCGCGCAGGCTGGTAAGGATGTGGCGGCCGCTTTCCGCACCTTTGCGAAATCCTTTCAAGCGGCCCCCCAGCGAGCGGGCCTCATTCAGGAGTTTTGCGGTCCAGGGGTTATTGGGTTCGCGGTAGGTGAGATCAATTTCCTTGTTCAGCTGTGTAAAGAGAGCCGGGCAGTTGATTTCCCAGTTGCCGAAATGGGCGCTGATGAAAACCGCAGCCTGATCGGATTTCAGAAGTTCCTGAATGTTCTCGATTCCTTCGATATGGGTGTAATCCCGGCTTAATTTCTCCAGATGCGGGTATTCGGCGATTACGCGCCCCAGATTATCCCACATGCCACGGATGATTTCGTCTTTTCTCTGTTCGGATATACCGGGAAACGCTTTTTCTATGTTCCGGTGTGCCTTGCGGGATGCGGCAAGATGGGGGCCTATGGTTCGTCCGATCCAGCCCCCTGCGGCTGAGGCTTTTTCGGGCCCTATGATCCTGAAAATGAAAAAAAGGCTATAGAGGAGCGCTGCCTCGACAGCGTAGCGGATCTTTTTCATTCAGCCCTGCTCCCCTGTGTAATTTTTAAGGCTGGTCTGTAAAAACTCAACAAGGCGTTCGGGATTATTCCATTTCAATTCAATCGGCAACACGTCAATTTTATCGCGTAAACTAACGGGAATCCGCATTCTGTCTTTTTCAGTCGTTACGAGCTTTGCGTTTTTTTCTTTCGCTTCCCGCAGGAGAATTTCAATATCCTTATGCGTGTAGGGGTGGTGATCCGCAAAGGATTTAAATCCGGCAATCTTTATATGCTGGCTTTCAAGCGTGTTTTTGAATTTTTCGGGTCGGCCAATTCCGGCAAAGGCGAAATAGTCAGCATGAGAGTCGAGGGAAGATCTGGGTTGAATCTCAGCCAGGAAGACGGGAATGCGTGAAGGGATGCGCTTTTGCATGCTTTCTTTGTCGTCACCGATAAGGATGACGGCATCCGTTCTTTCCAGCGCTTCGTCCAGAGGTTCGCGCAAGGGTCCGGCGGGGAGGAGTTTTCCGTTTCCCAGAGCGCTCTGGCCGTCCATTACCAGAAAAGAAATATCCTTTTTTAATGACGGGTTTTGAAAGCCATCGTCCATCAAGATCAGATCGGCTCCCAGCTTTTCCGCCAACCGGGCGCCAGCGGGGCGGTCGCGGCTGACGATCACCGGACCTTCTGCCGCCAGCAGCAAAGGTTCGTCGCCCACATTGGCAGAGGAGTGATTTGAAGGATCAACCTTCAGGGGACCGGAGAGATTGCCGCCATATCCGCGGGAGAGGATGAACGGGTTTTTCGTCAGAGCTGCGGTTATCAGTATTTTACGGATGGATTGCACTGCCGGAGTTTTACCGCTGCCGCCGCTGACAATATTTCCGAGGCAAAGAACGGGAATTTTTGCGTTTTGCGGAGTGATGCCAAGCGTTTTCAGTTTTCGGCCTGAATCATAGAGCCATGAGAGCGGCGTCAGGGCGAGTTCCGCCAGCGGAACTGAGCGTGTGTTATTTGCGCGATACCAGAAGGCAGGGGTTTTTAATACCATCAGCCGGATGTTCTTTTTTGCGATGTCTGTACTTGCGTTTCTTCGGCGTGAATACCTGCTTTTTCGAGCAGGGGGGCCAGTTCAGCCATCACTTTTTTGATTACATCCGCTTTTTGGCCGCAATAGGCTCTGCCTTTTTCCTGAAGAGACTGTATCTGTTCCGGGTTTTTCAGCAGGTCCAGAAGCGTTCCGGTTAAGGCGCTTTCATGAGGCAGGCGCAGGGCGGCTCCGGATTCGTCCATTTCATCGTATATCTGCTGCAGGTTTTGAACGTTGGGGCCATGTAAAACCGCGCATCCCAACTGGGCTGCTTCCAGCGGGTTGTGTCCGCCGCCGCCGTCATCGCTGAAGGAGCGGCCAATACAAGCGACGGGACAGAGCGAATAAAACAGGCCGAGTTCGCCCAGCGTATCGACGATGTAAAGATCGTCATCAGGTTGGGGCAGATTTTTTCTTGTGCCGCGGAACGTCATTTTCAAGCCGCTGTCGTTTAATGCTTTTCTGATCTCGTCGCGCCGTTCCGGATGGCGGGGAACAATAAGCGTTAGCAGCCGGGGGATATGTTTTTTGAGAATCTGATGTATGCGGGCGGCCATTTCCTCTTCTCCCTTGTGCGTACTGGCGAACACCCACAGGGGTTGGCTTTTGAGCGCTTGTTCCAGAATCTGCAATTCATCCTGATCAAAGGGCAAAGGCCGGGCGCTGTATTTTAAATTGTCGGTCACCGTCACGTTTTTTGCGCCCAGAGATTTAAGGCGAAGCGCGTCGGTTTCCGTCTGGGCCAGAGTCAGGGAGAAGGTTTCCAATATATTTTTGGCCAGCGGGCGGGCGAATTTCCAGAAACGTAACGAGCGCGGAGATATCCGGGCGTTTACCAAAGCTGCCGGAATTTGCCGTTTCTTTATTTCATGGAGCATGTTGGGCCAGAGTTCGGATTCCAGCCAGAGGATCAGATCGGGCGACCAGTTCTCAAGAAACGATTCTACCCATTCCGGATGGTCGAGCGGGTAGAACTGGTGGATCGCATTTTCGGGAAGCTTGCTTTCCATGACACGGGCGGAGGTTACGGTTCCCGTGGTGACGAGAATGTTTATGTCCGGTGTCTGCGCGATCAGCCTGTCGATCAGGATCAGCGCCGATTGCGCTTCGCCTATGCTGGCGGCGTGGATCCATATCAGCGGGCCATATGGGCGGTCCTGCTTTGAAACTCCCTCTTTTTCACGGATACGTTCGGAAAGTTCCTTGCCTTTTTTCAGGCGTCTTTCCAGAAGCATCAGGAACAGGCGTTCGGAGTGCTTTGTGAGAAATCTATATCCCTGATAAAGAACATTCACCGGGCGGCCTATCTTGTTTGTGTTCCGGAAACGGCTTATCTACGCCAAAATCTTAAAGGCGACAATATTACAGCTTTCCGCCGCTATCAAACAGGAAAAGTGTTGAAAACGCCAGTGTTTCCAGAAAGTACCGTACAGATGAGGCCCGATTGGCCGTCAGTTTGGCTTACAGCCAGCGGGCGCAACAGGATCGTAACGACAGCCCGGAATAATACAGACATGCTCGTCATAGGTTGTCGGAGCGATCGCTGTCCGGTTTACGACGACCCCGGTGGGGATGGCTATATTATTCGCGTTACCCGCCGCACAGTTATTGGGATCGATAAAGGCAAGGTATGTCTGCATCGGGTCCGGCGTCCATGGCGGGGTTGTGATAGCCGTGGTTATATTGGCTGCCCAAGGAGCGGCGGCACAGTTCCGGGTGGGGAGGTAACGCTTGTCCGGGGAGGTGCTGTATTCCTGGAACGTGTAGAATCCGTCTTCTGCCGGGTTGGAGGCGAAGTTGATACATTTTGCCGCATTCCAGACCTGATTCATCATATCACAAGTGTAGGTTCCGCCAGCAATCGGATTCATGATGTTATGATTTATCCCGACCCCGGCGCTGTGACCGCCAAGCATATCATAGTAGCCGAAGTTTGCGCTGACAAAGTTCCGCAGAGAGGTTCCCACGAGACGTTCAAGGGCGTTATCCATGCTGTTGTTGGGCAGAACGCCGCCGAACTGACTTGTTTCGCTGAACATTTCATCGGCATGGTCGGCCAGTTCCGCAAGGAACATGTCAAAGCAGGTATATTCCAAAACGCTGTCAGGCTTGAGGATGAGGTTCTGGTTCTGGGTGATTTCGCGCTGGGCTTCCAGCCATGCGCGTGCCGACAGGGTCTGATAGTATGTCGCATCGCAGGGCGAGGCTGCAATCGCCGGAGGGGCGCCGGCGTAAGCCTTATTGGCCAGACCGGAGTGAAAGACGGCTACCATGCTGAAAACAGCAGCTACAAGGAATTTTCTTCCCATATCCTTACCTTTCAAAGCCATTTTCATCTCTGTATGTCCTTCCAACTCACGTATTTTATAAAAAAACCTGTCGTTTCGCAAATATCATTCATGTCATTCCTTTGTCTTATGGCGGAGGTGGTTGACACGTATCCGATGTAAAATCATACCAGCACCCCGGATTCGGGCAGAATTTATCATCGTGCGTCGAGTCGGCAGGGGTAACCCTGGGCGGGTTTATATTGTCCGCCATTGACCAGTCAAAATAGGTGTGGGCTCTGGTAAAGACCTGCAGGCCGGTCGGAATCGGGTCTGAGCAGACATAGGTTGTGCCGCCAACCGTTGACCCTGGCGCCTTGAGAAGCTCGAAATATAAAACCATCGTGTCGTAGATGACAAAGAGGAAATCGCAGTTGTTCGCAACGCGTATAATATCGTTTGTAATGTTCGTGTTTGCGAAGGGGCCTCCGCCGGCAGCCGGGCATCTGGGATTTTCCGTGATCGGCATCGGCGAGTTTGTTCCCGATCCGGAAGCCATACTTTTGCCCGGGGAGCATTCGGTGATGAGGATACGCGGGTCTTCCGTGGAGAGCGTTTCGAAATTAAAAAACTGGTCGTCTTCCCCAAAGTCGCGACATTTGGCAATATCCCAGACAATCTGCATCTGGTCGCAATCGTAGGAGTTGCCGCGGATGCCCGTATAATCAAGGTTGTTGTTTACAGAGCTTTCGCCACCGAGATAGGTGTGACTGAAATTATTGGTAATGTAATCTTCAAGCGTATCCAGCAAGAGTATGTCCAGAACGTTGTCCAGATGATCGTCATCGTAGTTCACGGTATAGGTGGTCGTATTGGTGCCGCAGCTATCATCCCCCGTGCAGAGGTCCACCTCGCGGCTGTCAAAGTCATCCGTTTCACTAAAAATCGGGCCGGCGTTATGGGCTGTTTGTGCAATAAACTGGTCAAAACAGGTGTATTCCAGAACGCTGTCAGGTTTGTGGATCAACTGTTCATTGATAATTACTTCACGGCTGGCTTCCATGTAGGCCTTGGCGAGGATCTGGTTCATAAAGTTCCCGTCGCACATTCCGCCGGTGTAAGGCGCTGCGAGACCGGTTTTCGGACCATTGAGGCCTGCATCCGTTCCTGCCGTGGTGTCCGTGTTGACATCGTACCCCGTGCACGGGATCCCGGGGGTACAGGCAGCAGAGAAGGCCGAAGAACTGTTTAAAAAGACAGCAAAACCCAGCGTTAAAGCCGATATTAAGGAGATCAGATGAGATTTTTTTATACTGACCATCATTTAGCCTGCGGTTTGCCTTTTCAGTATATACATTTTTGAAGGCGGATCCCAAATAAAGATATCATATTCATAATCGTTATTGTTACTCTGAAATGCAAGAATATCCTGTACTCCGTACGTATAGGAACCCCCCAAAGCCAGGTTTCTGGCCCTGATTTTGCCCAGAAGTACCATGTTTCCGCGGCTTTCGGCCAAAATATAATAGGTACAGGCCTGTTCGCCCCCATAACATTTTTTCTGGCGTATAATATATTCATTCAGCCCGTCCCGGTTCAGGTCGATTTCCACCGCCTTAAAATTTTCCATATTCATTTCAAGATTCTTCTGTACGTAGTTCGACATCAGAATCAGGGCTGTCGGGGAAATCTGTTTTTCAAAGTTCAACATTTCCATGCCGTAAGCGGTCTGCGCCGCGTATGGCATTACGACACAACCTATCATCGTCAACATGAAGAAATAAAGACGCACGGCCCGTTTCCAAAAATTGAACTGTTTGAGTATTTTAGCAAAACCATGCATCAGCGGGCAAAATAAAAGTCCCGAGAGGCCCTTCCTTCCCCCAAGGTCATATTTTATTTTCGGGTTATTTGAGATCGATTTCCAAAATCGCAATGTTCAGATCGTAGGAGGTTTCACCGTCTTCGGTGTCCTTGTAGATCGTCCCGATGAATTCCCCGTCGATCAGCACCTCGACCGAATCCTGCGCTCTTTCCCGTTTTTTCAGGTTTACTCCCGTTAATTTCAGCTTACGGGTCAGGTAGGTTTCCAGTTTTCTTAGCTCATCGGCGGTAAAGTGCATGCGTTTCCCCTGTCGTTACGATTTCGGAACTGTTCTGGTACAGGCCCTTGGATACGTGGTCGTGGCATAGTTTGGCAAGCACTTTTCTGTCGTTATACCCTGATGCCAGTATTGGCGGATGAAAGTGAAGGGTGATTGACGCTCCCCTGCTTTTTGCGAATCTCCAGAGATGTATATGGAGGGGCGTGTCCATATTGATGTGCCAGGCGTAAATATCCCGTTCATCCTGTGTTTCAGGCTTTTTACCGTTTACAGCGTTCACGGTTACCGTGAACGGCTGAACGTATAAGTGCTGCGCCTGTTCGAGCAGAGCGATTGAAAACAAGCTGGATTTAAAGGGAAGGACTGTCTGTCCGTCGGTTGACGTGCCTTCGGGGAAGAGAATCAGGCTTTTGCCGTCCCGAAGCATTACATCGAGCGCATTTTTTTCCTTTCCCGCATCTTCGCGGGAGCGGCTGATGAAGGCCGTTTGCTGCAGTCTGGAAAGAAATCCGAAGAGCGGCCAGCTTTCAACGTCCTTTTTTGCGACGAAAGAACCCTTGATGATGCTTCCAATAGCCGGGATGTCCAGATAGGAGAGATGGTTTCCGACATACAGAGTCTGATATTCCCGGGCGGGCGGGCCCACAATTGTTATGCGGATGCGCATCACCGAGCAGATGGCTTTGTGCCAGAGACAGGGGACGTCATAGGCATGTTTGCCTTTTGTGAAGGTCAAGACCAGCAGTTGAAGCGGGCTGACGATAATTACCAGCAGGCCGAAGATCAGAAGCTTTATCGAGGCGATAAGCGATCTCATTCGTCTTCGAGGTCCGGTCCTGCCATGCCGGGCATGGTTTTCTGAATCTTGCGTTCGAAATATTTGCGGTAGCGTTCAGTCATCAAAGAGGTCTGAACAACAATGCAAACATCCGTCGTATTGAATTGTTCGTCTATGACCGCTCCGGCCCCGATGGTCGCTCCCAATCGCAAATAACCTTTGATGAGGGGCGGAAGGCTCGCGAAGACCCGTTTTTCGTTGAAAGCCTCACGGGGGAGCCTATTCATTTCCACGTAGCGGTTTTTGAGCGCGACCGGCCGGATATTTTCCTGCGTCGGGTGGTAATGATGCAGATAGGACAGTTGAGGGGCCAGCGCATCTACATCCGTTCCGGGGAAGCTCGCGCAGCCAAAGAGTAAATCAATGTTATGGCCCGTGATGTAGTCGGCAATTCCCTGCCAGAGAAGATTCAGGATCGGCTTGGTGCGGTAGGGGGCCAGAACACAGGAGCGGCCCAATTCCAGAAGATACTGGCCGGAACGAACGAGAGGGGAAATATCGTATTCGTCCTGCGAATAGAAGCGTCCGAATTTTTCCGCGACTTCCTGCCGGATAAGACGATAGGTTCCGACGATTTTTTCGGGTTCCGATTCGCTGTTGCGGGTGAGAACGATCAGATGGTCGGCGATCTCGTCGAAGGGGTCGAAGTCCCGTTTCTGCGCCAGCATGTCGGGCGTTGGCTGGGCTTTGAACTCCTCATAGAAGACCTGAAAACGCAGGCGCTGGGCTTCCTCTATTTCAGCAGGAGATTTTGCCAGCCTTACTGAGGCAAATCTGGCATTCACATCCAGGGGAAGCGAGGTGCTAGGATCGGCTGCGGTCATCAATCTCATTCGGGTGTTTATGGCCGCACGGTTCCCGGATTTGATGGTGTTTCCGGGAGACTATGCCTGCTGACTCCAAAGAGTTTTATCCTAAAGAAAAGGGGCTAGGGGTCAAGCGGATTCGCCCAAAACGGCCTTTTCAAAGCGTGCCAGAAAGTCTTTGCCGAGGCCGGGGAGCTGTCTTATAACCAATTATGCGCTCTGTGCTATTTGTCTGTACCGGAAATATTTGCCGTTCGCCTACTGCGGAGGGGCTGTTGCGTCACAAGCTGCTAGACATGAAGTTGCTGGACGAGTTTCATGTCGATTCAGCGGCTACTCATTCTTATAATATCGGGGATCCGCCCGATCCGCGTACAGTTTCCGTGGCGAGGGAGAACGGTGTCAGTCTGGATAATTTGCGGGCACGGAAGGTGCGTTCGTCGGATTTTCATACTTTTAAATCGATTCTTGCCATGGATCGAAACCATCTGCAGATTTTGCGCGCTCTTGCCCCGGCGGAGCATGAGGGAGAGATTCGCCTTTTCCTCGATTATTGCCCCGGGCTGGAAGGGCAGGAGGTTCCCGATCCCTATTACGGCGATATGAAAGATTTCTACCGCGTTTATTCGATGATCGAGCGCGGCGTGGAAGAATTTATCAAGAGCGCGGCTTTGCCATGACCGTCATAAAAGGGAAGAAAACAAAAAAGAAAAAAGAAACTCCCCCGGAGCCTGATGCCGGGAACGAAGAGGCGTTGTCGCAGTTTTCGCTGTTCGAGGGGGATCTGGTCAATCGGGCGTTTGCCGTACTGAAGATCGGGGGCCGTTCGCCGCTGGATCTGGTCCTGCGGATGATCATCGTGATCGGGATTACGTGGGTGCCGATGGCGATGATGTCATGGCATGTGGTTCTGCCGCCTGGAACACCAGCGCAACTGAACTTTTTTTACGATTATGCCGCTTACGCGCAATTCCTGATCGGGATTCCGCTGTTTATTATCGCCGAGCGCGTCGTGGGGGAGGCGACGATGGGCGCCTATCGCGATTTTGGGGCCAGCGGGGTGATCGCCGATGAATACAAGGAGGTTTTCAAATCCGCGGAAGAGGATGTGAAGGCCCTGCGCAAGCGGGTTTTCCCGGAAATCGCATGTCTCGCGATTGCCTATATTCTGGCGCTTTGCACGATCTTGCCCGAGCTTTTCTGGACCTCTGACATGGAAACGTGGCATGTACTCAAAGACGCCGGCGGTGCGCGGATGATTACGCAGACCGGCACTTGGCTGATGCTGGTGGCGCTGCCTATTCAGGTTTACTGGTGGGTCCGGTGGGTCTGGAAAATTTTGATCTGGTACTGGTTTTTGTCCAAAATCTCCCGGTTCAAGCTTGTTCTTGTGGCCTCGCATCCTGATCATACGGGCGGGATCGGGTTTCTCTCGGAAGTGCAGGCCAAGTTCGCGCTGGTGATCCTTGCCTACGGGATCAGCAACGTGGTCGCGACCATCGGCTACAAGATCGCGATCGAGCATGCGCCGCTGGATCTGCCGCCCGTTTGGGGGCCGCTGGTGGGTTTTGCGATTATTGCGCCGCTCTTGTTCCTTTCGCCCTTGCTGCTTTTTACCAAGCAACTCAAGCGCACGAAAAAGCGGGCGCTGGCGCAGTTCCGAGAAAAGGCGATGCGCAATGCGCTCAAGCTTGAGCAGGAATGGCTTGCGACTCCTTATGATACGGAGAAAGACGCTGTTGCACGCAATGAACTCAACCAGCTTAATTTGCTGACAACTTTTCATGACCGTATTACAGCCATGCGGGTCGTTCCTTTTGATCTTCGTTCTGCCGGGCAACTGATCGGGTCGGCGATCGGGCCGATGATCCCGCTGCTGCCGTATTTCATTGATATTCCGGAACCGCTAGGGAAAATTCTGGAGGCTTTAACGAAGTGGCTACCGCATTAAGGGGGCAAGCCGTGTTGTCTAGAATGTTTTTGTCGGGATGGGGCCTCTGACCGTAATATCGCCGACGCTCGGTCTTCCGTCTATTACCGATTGGGCGAAGGCATGCAGTTCGCGGCTTTCAACCAGAGCACGGCTTTGTGCGATCGTTTCGTCGGCAATCCGGTTTCCGGCGTAATCATATTCACTGACAGTCATGCCCATCCGCCATTTTCCGTCCTGGCCCAGGGTGCTTGTCATTCTGATCCCCCGGGAATCGAGGTCATAAAGATAGGCGCTTAATGCTTCGTTATCGTTGAGGTAGCCGTGCTCGGCTTCTGCAGCGTCGATCAGTCTTCTCGCGTTTACGAATTCCTCTCCCATCCGCGCCAAGTATTCGGGTTGTGCTTCGCGAAGATTGTACCATGTCGCCATAACATAATTGTCCATCTGGTAGTGCGGGTCATCCGACGGATCGGGGCCGGAGGGAACAAATGTTCTTGTATCTTTCTGAGGGCCGCTAAGGGCGCTGGTTACGGCTTGCCTGATGTTGTAGAGTTGTTGTCCTACCCACAATTCGAGCGCAGAGGATCGACCATGATCTTCAAAGTTATCGCTCATCGGATGATTTTCTGTGTCCATTGTGTCGTCCCGCTTTTTTATCTTATAGAAAGTATTTTACTTATTCCCTGTTTTTTCTGCAAAAAAATAGTCATTGTTTTTTGGAAGAGGATACATTTCCAAGTTTTTACAGTGGCTTATAGGGGGTTATAGTTCTGCGCGCAGTTTCTGGCCGAAGTCTTCGGGCAGGAATTCCTGATACCTTTCGGGCTGGAAAGCGGCAATATCGGTGGGGACGCCGTTATGGTCGACATGGTGAAAGGGGGCCCCCAAATCCCCGAACATGTCTTCATGCCTGGCGGCCCTTTTCGGGTCGAAGGTGTTGAGGGTCGGGTTCTCGCGATGGGCGATCATACCCATGTCGTAGGCTTTGAGTCCGCCATCCGGCATCAGGGCTACGTTGTCCGCTACGGTATCGGAGGCAAAGTATCCCTCCGTCATGCTGTTGACAAAAAGGGCGTGGACGATGTCGATATTTCCGTGTGCGTTGTAAAATTCCGGCTCTTCCTCGCCGCCGGTTTCCTTGTAGTTGACGGTGATACGCGTACCGCGGCCGATTTCATCGGCGAGATTTTCGAGCGGCAGAACTTCCGGGAAGGTCAAAACCAGCCAATCCTCGGGCATGGATGTGGGGCTGCCGAGCACAGGTTTTATATTGTCCGGGATCGGTGCGCCCCTTGCCTGCAATTCGCCGCCCCAGCCGGAAAATTTCACGATGCGGGTCCGGTTTGTGGCTGTTTCGCGTGCGCGGAAGGCGATGGTGAAGGTGCCGCTTCCCAGATAGGAAAAATCCGCATATCCAGCCTGCTTCATATGCTCGTTTGCCGTTGCCAACGCCTGATCACTTCCTTCAGGGTCCAGCATAAATTTCATTTTCGTCAGGTTGCCTTCCTTGATCCTTTCGCTGTTCCGCGCTTCCTGCAGGGCGTCTTCTAAATTTGCGAAGACGGGCCTGTTTGAGGGTGGCGTGTTAGTGAGGGAGAAGGATCCGTCTTCGTCCTGCGTGTAATGGTCGGCAGCGAGTGCCTGTAGGTGTGTCAGAAGCGCGGAGATGTCGGCTTGTTGAACAGTTTTATGGTTGTACGCGTCGAGCAGGGCCTCGAAACGATCTTTTTCCGATGCGGGCAACGATATTTCAATACTGCGGCCTTTGCGGGGCACTTCGGGACTGGCCTGCAAGATCAGGGCCGGGATATTCCCGAAATCGGAGACGCTGTTGTATTCGAAGACCTGATCCGGCATGACGCATCCCTGTTTGCATATTGTTGTTTCCAGATTACCGGGGCAGGGGGCAAAAGGCAAAAAGAAAGGTTTTTGAGACGGAGTGGCGTCCCCGGCGGGATTTGAACCCACGACCTCAGGATTAGGAATCCTGCGCTCTATCCTGCTGAGCTACGGGGACAGGCCTTTTCCGTTTTTAACAGGAAATGAGGGGACAAGGGAACCGGGTTTTGCTTGTTTTGTCGAAGTTTTCTCCTGCGTTCGTATGTTTTTGTCTTTCCCTTTGAATATTGGTACACTCGTAAAAAATTATAAGAAGGTGAAGAGGGCGTGATATGGCGGATGATCTTCGTTCATTGGAACAGACCGTTTCGGAGGCTCTGGCCGTTCTGGGCAATTCTCAGGGCGAAGAGGCTCAAAAAGCCGAGGCGCGTGCGCAGATCGAGCGTCTTTACAGCGAGCAGTTACAAACTTTCAACGATCCTTCCCGAAGCGGTCTTCATAATCATCCGGCGATTTCTCTTCTGCAGGATCGGCTGAACGACACCGATCCGCTCAAGCGCGCCGAAGCCGTTCTGATGCTGGGGTATTTCAACAGTCTGTCCGCGGGTGAAGGCGGGAACAGGATTTTTCCGGGATACAATACCGCCACGCAGCATTTTGATGGTGCAGACGGTCTTCCGACTCTTCAGAGAACCTTGCAGGAAGCTTTGACGCAGGCACAGGAGGCGGCTTTTCACCAATATGCAGGCAAGACCGCGCCGACACTTCCTGATCTTCATGTTTTGAGCGCTCCTTCTGGCGTCGTTGCAACGCAGGGGATTACTGTCGAGCGGGTCATGCGCGACCTTGCTTCTTTCGACGATGCCGCAGGAGTCAACAGGATTGCCGCCATGCGGCAGCAACTCAGCGAGCAGGGTACCGTGAATCCCTATCAGTATGCGCTGATGGAACTCGCAACGCAGATCAAGGGCAAAGAGCTTGAACAAATGGGAAGCGCGTTTCAGAGCCTGACGGGAGGAGACAAGCCCGAGCCGTTTAACCGCGAGGCTTTTATCCGGGAACAGTTTCCCCAGCTTTTCAAGGGGCTGACCCTTACGGATCAGTCGGTCGCGGTTTCTGATATCGGGCGGGCGAATTCGCTCGATGCGCTGCATCAGCAGGATCTGCAGGAAGGATTGAGAGCCCGTATGTCCGCCTCGACGCTGGTTATCGAGGCCAAGGATCTTTCCGATAATGACGGGTTTATGCCGTGGGCGCTTCAGACCTATCTGGCGAACCGGGACGATTTTAAAGGTCCCGATGACGTGCAGAAGCTTTTTACCGATCCGGACCGGATCGTGAGGCTTTTGAAAGATGCTCCGGGCATGACGGAAGAACACGCCAGAAATATGGCCCAGCATGCCAGATTTTTCGGGACCTATTCGAAAGATTTTGAAGGGGCGCAGAATGAAGGTCTGACGCTTGGTCAGTTTCGCCAGCATCAGCGAGAGGGGACCAGGCCTTTTCTGGCGCAGTATGTCGCGCAAAGCCGGGGAGCGGAGATCGTTCCGGCCCATGCCGCGCAGGCGGATGCGGTGGATCCGAATTTCAGAGCGGATGAGTCCGGCGGGCCGTACCAGTTCAAAGTTCCAATTCTTGGCGGTGTTCAGGCTTCAGGTGAAACGCTTTCGACCAGTCTTCTGACCGACGGCGACGGCGACGGGCTGCGTCTTGGCATGATGAATTTTCAGGGGACGCTCGATGTTCCTGCGCCCGAGTTGTATTTCCGTCATACGATCGATCCGGTCGGGCGTTTTGAACTGGGGCTTTTGGGCCATCAGGACGGGGATACGGACGGGCAGATTCGTACTTCGCGTCCGTGGGTGGACGATCATTTCGAGGGGCATAGAGGAATTCTCGGGCTTCGCTATACGGGCAATGATTTCAAGATCGGGTCCGGGAGCCTGACGCCTTATTCGACGGTCGGCGCGGAGCATGGCGATTTGTTCGCGAATGGCGGGCTGACTCTGCAGCAAGGGCTTTCCGATTCTATCCTGCTGCGTTCGGGAGTTTCGGGCACATACGCAGACCGGCCCCGCGTTGATGCTTTTGGCGAAGTCAGCGCGAACCTGACGCAGAATTTCAATCTCGGGTCCGATACGTACTGGCGGACAGGGGTGCATGCCACGCACTGGCTTGAACCTGACGACCATACGTTGGGGACCGCTTATACCGAGCTGGAACTCAACAGTTCGGGCGATCACTGGTACAGCAATCTGCGGCACGTGTTCGGGGCCTATGTGAATACCGATGAGAATTTCGGCGTTTATACCGATCACACGAAGAGGTTCGATCTTGGCCCGTTGGGGACGCCTGATGCCGGATTCCGTCTTCAGTACGACCGGGAGGACGATTTTCAGGCCGGGGTTGTTGCCGGGTGGAGATTCTAACCTGATTTTCGGTTGCCGTTTTTACGGTTCGGGCGGGTCGTGGCCGATCGTCTGATCGTCTTCTCTTTCCGGTGCGCCGGACTGATCCTGAAAGGCCTGTTTTGGATTCTTGTCGCGGGCGTGTTCCCGTCCTGCCAGCGTGGCGATGGTGTGACCGACTTCCGCGCGCCGCGTGCGGAGGAGGGCGTCGGTATTGACCACTGTATCGGCAAAGAATTTGAACGGACCGGAGGCGGCGCTGGCACTTGAAAAGTTTACAAAAGACCATCCGGCATCGCCTTTCAGGGCATTATAAACACCCTGTGTTATCGAAGCGCCGATAAAGATGCCCTGTATCACCGTCAACTGCAGAAATTTTACGCGCTGTTTAAGAAGGGACTGGTAATCCGTGTCGATGTGCAAGCTTTCCTCAAGCACTTTCGGATCGAAGGTCGCGATGTTTCCTTGTTCCATCCCTTCTATCATCACGTCAGACAGATCAACCGGCTCGTCGGATTCTTCTGCGAGTTCTGCGGCAAGCGGGAGCGCCCCATTTTTCTGATCGTGATTCACTTCGGTGTTGCCACTGACCTTCAAGTGGAGGAGCCTGAGAGAAACCCGTGTTGCGTTCACTGCAGACATGAAAATGTTGCCCACGTTTTTCGGGTTGCGATAGTAAGCATTCACCACTGTTTGCGCGAGGGCGTGCCGTGTTCCGTTTATGAAGCTGACGAGCTTGTCGGCCATGATTTTTGCGGCGGACTTGTCGGTATTTGCCACACGGTCCCCGATTTCGTGAACCTGCAGAAGGGTGATGGTTCTCTTTCTCGTTTCGGCGTTCAGCCTGATGTCGGGCACTTGCTCAAGTTCCAGACCTGCCTTGTGCAGAACGGCAGAACTTGGGGCTTTCATGTATTCGTCGAGAAGCTCCAGCGTTCTTTTAAGGATGCCCTCCTGCCGCACGCCTTCTTTATGGATGTGGCTCAGGAGGTAGATAGCTGCGGCCGCAGAAATATAAGAGAAAACATTGTCACCTAACGCGGTTGTCGAGCGCTCTATAACGGCCATCGTCGCCGATCTGCCGATCTCTACGAAGGATGCCGCATCGGAAAGGGCTTCGTCCGCAAATTCCTGCCCGGTTCTGCGTTTTTGGTCGTCGGCGTGAATAATCGCGCCCGAGAGCGCTTTTAGCGGGGGAAGGTCTTGTTCGTCGACGTCATGACCGACAGGAATCCAATGAGAAGATTCTGAAGCCATTCCGGAATCAGGATTTTTATCGCCTGATGTCATCGCCCGTTTCCTTGATTATCACGTTTCCAGACTAATGCCGGTCTGTTCGTTGTCTGCCTCACCGTAGAGCAAGTGCAGCGCTTCGCGGATGTCCGATGGAACTTCGCCTGGGCCTGATGCCGTGACCTGCCCGTGGAACGCCTTAATCAAGCTGGGGAGATCGATCCGGTCCCGGCGTTCCTGAACGCCCTTTACCGCTTCTCTTATCGCTTCGTGCTGGGAGGGAGGCGCGGAAATGACGGCCCAGATCTGCCGGCTTTTTCTATCCGTGCCTTTGATATACGCGAAGGGGACGCTCGTATCGCCTTCGTGAACTTTTTCTGGATCCATCGATGTTTCACCCCGTTTATTGTTAAGGCTCTACCAAGCCCGTCTTAAATCTGCACGCTTTATCGCACGTTATTCTACAGCTTTTTATCATTGTCTTCCATAATCTCATAATTTTGTTGTAAAATGACTCATTTTTGAGGGTTCTGACGGCTTTAAAGACTTGAAATGCCGGATGGTTTCGCGTAGTGTCCGGTTCCTTGCGTTATTTACCCTGCGCACCCGTAGCTCAGCTGGATAGAGCGTCTGACTACGGATCAGAAGGTCGGGAGTTCGAATCTTCCCGGGTGCGCCATAGCTTACAATCGGTTAAATCCAGCATTTGGTCGAAGGGTTTCTTTAAGTAATAACAAAGGGTTGTTCCTTTTAATTCGAGGTTCGCAAAGATGAAATTGATGAGATAGCGTTTTTGCTCCGTAGTCGAATTTTTGAACTTTTTGCCCGCCCCGGAAATGAAGTCCAGCAAGGCCAGCATGGCGTTTTTAAAGGAATCGTCGGCGGTGCGGGCGTTTTTCACCTGATTTTCGAGTGTCATTTGTTCGGCCCGGATTTTGGCTTTCTTATCTTCAAAGTCCCGGCGCTCGATGGTACCGTCCAGCAATAAATCCATGAGCGTATCAAGGCGGGCCTGTGATTTGTTGTAATCCTCCTGCCATTCTTTCACCTGGCGGCGAATGAAAGCGCGCTCGGAATGTTCCGTGTCGCGCAAATAGCCTGTTACATGGTTTAGGGCGCTGCCCGGAATGGCCAGCCTGTCAAAGACCGCCTGAACCTGTTCTAAAGCTTTTTCCTCGCGCACCCACTGTATTTTCTTGGGATCGTCAGGTTTCCAGCAGCGAAGGTACGTCCACTCTGCCGTATTGCCATTTTTGTAGGTGCGCTTTTTGGTGTCGGCCGTCACAACCCGGCCTGTGGTCGCGCAAGTCAAAAGCCCGCGGAAGATGTATTCCTTGCCCGCATATTTGAAGGGCTTTTTATGCCAGCCCTTCATCACGGTTTGGCACTGGTCGTAAAGCTCTTTGGAAACCAGGCGCTCATAACGGTGTTCGTAAATCTGGCCCTTGATCTTCATAAAGCCGTAATAGAACGGATTTTGCAAAAGCGCGTGAATGTAAGAACGGCTTGGCGGATTCTTCGCATTAACAGGTTTAAGCCCCCAATTCTTCGCCATGGCGGTCATTTCGGAAAGCGTATGCGCGCCGGTGGCGTAGGTTTCAAAGAGTTTCACCACCAAAGGTGCGCGCTCGTCATCAACAATAATGTCGCCGCGGCCACGTTCGCTTTTGATATTGAGATACCCAATCGGCGCGCGGCCAATCCATTCGCCAAGGCGGATTTTCTGCTCGATGGAGCGCTTGACGTTATCGCGCATACTATCAATGTAGGACTGCGCCATAATAACGCCCATCGACCACATAAGGCGCTCTTGGCTGGCCGAGTCCTTGTGAATGACGTAATTTTCGGTGTTGAAGTGAAGCTCGATTTTCCCGCGCTGGATCAATTCATCCAAGAGCGGATATTCCTTGAAAGAGCGCTGCACCCGGTCAACTTTATCCGCCACCAAAGCAATGGTTTCTTTCTGGCTTTTGATGAATTTGACCATGGCCATGAATTGCTTGCGGTCGCCGCTGGTGGAAGATTCTACAATCTCAAATGTTTTGATCGGCGTTAAATCGCGGCGGGCGCAGTAGGTTTCAAGGCGGTGTTTTTGCGCTTCAATCGAATAGCCTTCTTCCTGTTCCTTACTTGAGACGCGGGCGAGAATGACAGCTTTTCTGGCATTTAAAGCGGGGAAATCATAAATATTATTCTGCCGGTTCATCGTCCCCAGCCTGCGCCTGTTCAATCGAAATTTCAAGCATCAATTTGGCAAATCCCAAGAGATTCCGCGTGGCTTCATCGGCTTCCTGTTCGCTTAAACCTTTCGGGTAAAGCCCGCAAATATAGGTTTTCAGGCCGTTGTAATGTTCGCGCGCCTTTTTGTTATCCGGAAGGCTCCAGATTTCATCATCGGGGTAAACGGGATGTAAGGTTGAATCAGGCATACTACAAGGATATCCGGTGAGGCCTTTTCCGTATGCGTAAATGATCCGGAGAGTTTTTTTCGCTGTGGTGGTTGACGAAAATGTCAACCTGTCAACCAGTGTAAACCTCGTTTGGATTCTGGTAACTGGCGGGATGCCGCGCCGCCCAAACCCTCGACCGTTTGAGCGCAGGAAAGAACCTAAAAAATTTCAGCGTCGGCGCAGTGTAGGGAAAACTGTAGGTGCTTGTGTCCCTTGGAATCTCTAGCTTTTAAATACAAAACTTACACTCTTACGGTTTTACGCATATCTATTCTTATAGGGGTTTTTATCTGCACCTCATCCTATAAAGCTATGCGCCCGGTAAAACCGTCGGAGCGTAAGAGATTATGCTTAAGGTATTGAGGGGCTTGAATGTTGCACTCCAACGCCTGGCCTTACGATGCGCTTACGCTTCGTCTTTTGCAGGGAGATATTCGAAAGGGATGTGTGATGAGCGTGAGGATACACCGCCGTAAGATATGGATTTCTCCGTTGCGCCGATGCCGGGAAGGGAATGCAGGGCGTCCCGCCAGGCGTAATGTTCCCACTTGCTGCCCTGAAAGGCGCGCCGCAGTCCCTCGTGCCGGTTGGCGACCAGCAGATGAGGCGTCTTTGTGTGGTACTCTTCAAGCCGCATCCCGATTTGCGAAAGCGTCTTTCTGGCCCACTGGCCCTTGTCCGGGTCCGTGGCCTCCAGAATGAGTTTGCCGATGGTTTTGTTATCGTCCCGGCCCAGATTGACCGGGCTGGAGAGTAAACGGTTCAAACAAAGCTGTCCTTCGTTCTCCGTAGTTTCATTGGCCACCCATTCTTCAATCAGCGGGCGGATGGTTTCCACGCGCGCTTCGATGGAATCGCTATCATTTGGCGGACCGTCATAACGCAGAATATCCGCGCCTGCCAGTATGGTGCCGAACTGGTCCGCCGCGCGGGCGCTCAAATTCATGTGATCTGTGAGATAGCAATGAAAGACGTGAAATGCCTGCTTGTAATGATCTGGCCGGTCAATAGCGCGCCGCCAGAGTTTCGGGCCAAGCTCCCGCGCGCGGGCAATGGCGTTTTCCACCTTCACAGCGCCGCCGCTTTTTTGATCGTCGCGCAAAGGCAAAAGCCGCAGCCGCGTAATGCGCGCGAGATCCTGCGGCTCCATTGGCGGCGGCAGAACGCAAAACATCATAATGCAGCTATTGAGGCGGAAATGCATGGCTGCCCCACCGGGCGTGCCGCGCTGTATATTTGCGCCGCCTTCGGAGGACATTTGCCGGATCATCTTGATAATGCGTTTCATATTGCTGGCCGAGGTGGCGTCGTTCTCGGCTTCATCGAGTAGACCGGCGCGGGCCTGATTATTCATGTCCTGACGCAGGCCTGCCTCAGAATAGCCGGTGGAGGGCGGCAGCGCCGCGGAGCCGAGCGCGGCCTCGATATAGGAAAGCAGGGTCGTCTTTCCCGATCCGAACAAACCGTAAAACAGGGCATGGGCTTTCCATGGCAAGGCTCCGGCAATATAAGCCTGCCCCAACAGGCCAAGAGCGATTTCCGCGCCGTGCTCATGCTCGAAATGCCAGAGATCAAACCCGGCCAGGATTTCTTCGCCCTCACTCGTGGTGGCCGGTATATCGGCGGGCCTGCCGATGGTGGGTGCAGCCGGATAAATGCACCCCTCGTCTTCAAACCCGGCCTCCATCCATTTGCCGTTGATGAAAACCTCATCACCGCAGTGAATGGCGGGCTGGCCGCTGGCATGTTTCCAGACGCCGGTTTTGCGGATGGGTTTGGAGCCGTCGAAAAGCCTCTTTTTCACGCAGCGTTGGATAAGATAGTTGCGGGCCGCGGGCACGTTAAACTCGCAGCCGGTTTTGGCCTTGCCGCTGTTCGGCTTGATCGGGAAATGTTTTTGCAGCCAGGTGAGGTCACCGTCAAACAGGCTTTGAAACCCGGCCTCATTCATCTCGTAGGTTCTCATTTTGCGGACTTCGCCCAGCTTGGACATGAAAAAATATGCGCCGTCATTTGTGCCCAGAGGTATGACAGGACAGGAGGCGTCCCTATCGCCGGGCATGGGTTTGCGGTTTTTGACCGCCTTGGCAACAGCGCTCTTTTTAGATTTTTTCTCAGCCATGGCGTTCTCCCTGTGCCATGTCGTTGAAATCCGTTCCCATCCATGGCTGGGCGATTGAAACCTCACGGCCTTCGGCCCGTAATCTTTCCGCCCCTTCACCGAGGATTTTCATGAGCGTATGCCGGTCGCTGTCCGCATCGGCCAGGTAAATGACCTCCTGCACGGTTTCAGGAAGGATAAGCGCTTTCATATTGGTGAGTGAGATAGCCGCCCAGACCGGCAAGTCCGGATTGTGCTGGCGGACGGACAGAGCGGTTTCAATGCCTTCAGCCACGCCCAGAACCGGCCCGGCGGGATAGAGGCGAATTGCACAGCCGCTGAAACTACCCAGCGCCAGTTTGGCTTTGGCCACCGGCGCTTTATCGCCTTGCGGCGTAATAAACGTCCGGTGGATGCCGGTGATTTGATTTTCGTGATTATGAATACAGGCGACCATGGCGGAGAAGGTTTGGCCTTCGGGATGTTTCAGGGCGGGATGAAAGCGCAGGACGGAAGGAAGCGGATTAAGTTCTATGCCGCGTTTCTTTAAATATAGCTCCACCGGGCTGCAGTGCGCCGGGCGGGTTTCCTGCCAGAGTTTGCGTGCATATGCGCCGGTATCTTTTTTGGGTTTCTCCGGTGGTGGCCGTTGCTGCTGCGGCACCGGCATAGAGCCAATACAGGCCAGGGCCTCGCGGTTATCGCGGCATCCATGGATGAGCCGCACAAAATCAAACGCATCACCGGCGACGCCGCAACCAAAACATTTGAAACGCCACCGCCCGTTTTTCTGGTAGATGCTGAATGAGGGTGTGTTTTCGGCGTGAAACGGGCACAGCCCCCACCAGTTCGCGCCGCTTCTTTTCAGCGCGCAGCCGTGCGCCTCCGCTAAAGCGCGCAAATCCGTATTGTCCGCAAAATCCTTGATAGGGCTTGCCATGAAAACCTCCCGCAGAAATCCCGAATCGGGAACGGTTGATTGGGTGCCCTGAATCTACCGGAAGGAGGTGTTCTTTAATGCGTAAAGAATCTTCGATTATTTTTTCGCGGGCGGACGCCAGCGTAAAATCTCGAAATAGCCTTTGTTGTTGATGTAATGATCGGCCATTTTAAGCGGATACCGGGCTTTATCGGCCAGTTCTTTGTCCGTCATTTCGCTCGTCTTCGATCTGCTCCAAACGCGGGAGGCAATGTCGAAGTTGGTGGGTTCGTGCCCGAACAACTCGCGCAGATAATTGCGGGTATCGAAGCATTCCAGATATTCCGCGAATTTATCGGGTTGGCGTTTCTTGACGGCTTCGGCACAGCCTTTGTTGCGTAAATACAAGTCGAATGCCTCAATTTGATGCTCCCGCGGCAAACGCAAATCCGCAAAAAGTTTGATGTGGTATTGCGGGTCCGGGTTTTCGATATCGAGCAAAACACCCTGAAGGCACACAGAAAAATCCCAGATGAACGCGCAAATATCTTCACCCAGCGTTTCGGGATCGACAGGGAAATTCAGACCGAACTCGTTATGCAGCCGGTCATAAAATTCGCTGTTGCGAAAATCTGGGCCACCGCCAAGAAGTTCCAGGCTGTCAGTATCGGGGCCAAGCTTTGTGCGACTAGCGATATACGCTTCCAGGCAAGGAGGGTAAAAGTCATTATATGCATCGCCGCGGCGCGCAAAATCCCACGCCCATTGATAATTGGCCAGTTCTGCGTCAGTTGTTTCAGTTTCTTCGGTTACAAGATCGGTCATTGTTTTTGTTCCTTATTGTTAAGCAGCCTTCGCGGGGTTGGTTTTGAAAGTATCAAAAATACTTTCATCGCCATTCTTGCGGTATTCATCAATTTTTTGACGAAAAAGACGAACGCTTTTGCGCGACATGTTGAAAGACGGATTGGGAGAGCCATAATGTTTCTCGATGCTAAATCCGGCATGAACCGCAGCAGCGATCATAGGACCATTCCCAACATAATCAGGACCGAGTTCCTGGCCGTCCGGATAGGTGCAAGGATATTTTTCGGCCAGGTGTTTCAACCCGTAACTGCTGTTGCGGGTATCAATGGTTTTGATTTTTTTAACAAGGGACGCAAATACATAAGCGCGCAAAAATTGCTCAACGCTTAGTAGGAGCAGCTTCCGCTTGGTCTTAAACCGTTCCCGGCGTTCTTCAGGCGTCTCTCTGCTCCCATCCGGCTTAGGTTTTGCATCGGGAATGCCCATACCGTAGTCGGTTAAAAACCGCTCTTTTTCCATGGACATGCAAATCGCCACATAACCTGCTGCTTTATAAAGCGGCGCAGCAGCAACATCAAAATCTTTGGATTTGAGATAGCCGTAAAAGGATGGCCAGTTGATACGCACTTTAATAGCGCCCTTTTCTTTGAGCGCCGCATTTAATGCGGCATATGTGGAAAAGCCGCATGAGCGTGCGAGAGCCTCGACGCGATGGGAAGATTTGACATGAGAAAGCGACTTAGCGAGATCACGCTTGATCGCATCTACATATTCAAGGGTCAGTACAATAGGAAAATTATTAAGCATGGTTATGCCCTTTCTTACGCGGATCACAGTTCGCCGATTACGCTATGACCCTGTAAAAGGTCTATAACCAATCGAAATGATGAAATTTTTCTGAAGACGTTTGACTCGGCGAAAAGTCACAGGTGCCTAACCCGGATCTCATTTTATGGCGATTCGGGTGTATCGGTCAATTTTCAGGCAATTTTAAGTGGGTTTTTAGGGGCAAAGCGGTGGTTTAATCATCCCCGTCAAGCCGGTAACTAGCCACGGTTTCAACCAGTTTCATAACGTGTTTTTGGGCGTCCGGCTCCCGGATACTGCGGTAGGTTTTCAGAAGCTTGATTTCATCCTTGGAGAGCCACAAATGTTTGGTATCGGGCAGGACGCCCTCCAGTCCGGAGAAAAACTCTATGACCGAAACGTCAAGCGCACGCGAAAGGCGGTACAGGGTCGAAGCCGACATGCGATTTATGCCTTTCTCGTATTTCTGAATTTGCTGGAACGTAACGCCGATGGCTTTGCCAAGTTGTTGTTGAGATAGGCCGCGCCAGGCCCGGAAGGCGCGCAGCATTGCAGCAGCATTCAGGTCAACCGGATCGGGCTTGCCTTTGGTTTTTTTCTGCTTTGGGGGCATTTTCATTATAAATTTGAGTTATAAAGCATCATTTTTAGTGACTATATATCATGATTAATGATAATTTATCAATATAAATGACGCCTCGTTTTTTGCCGGTTGCTAGCCTTTCCCTAGAAATGGAGGGCTTGCAGCATGAAAAAGAGAAATATAAGCGGGAAAAGGATCAAGCTCGCCCGCACAAACCGGGAAATGGCGCAGGCTGATTTATGCGCGGCGCTGTCAGTCGATCATGGTATTGAGATGACGCAAAACACGCTTTCAAATATCGAGCGCGGTGAGCGTATTGTCAGGGATGAAGAGTTGGCCGCGTTTGCACAAGTGCTGGACGTAAATCCTTGCTGGCTCTTGTTTGGCGATAAAGTGCCGAAATTCAGTGTTACGCCGTTGAAGAGCAAATGATTTTTAATACTCGAAGTTTTAGGCTTCAAGTCTTGCTGGGTAGGAAGGCGTCTGCATAAATGTGTTTTGAAGCAAGACCGCTCAGAAAGGCTTTTTTCTTCAGGGAATTAACCATATCAGGTGCACCGCAGAGAAAAAGCCTTGTCTGTGCCTTGTTTTTCGGCAGCGCCTTCATAACGATATCTTCGATATTCCCGGCTTTATAGAAATTGTTGTCCTGCCCATTCAAAACACAGGGCACATAGTCAAAGAGATCATGCTGTTCCGAAAGAGCCTGCAATTCATCAATGTAATACAAATCTTCCGCCTGCAATGCGCCATGATACAGGTAAATGCGGCCTTTGTGTCCGCATTCCAGCGCCCGGTTTAAGATGCCGTATAAAGGTGCAAGGCCGGTTCCGGTTCCGGCCAATACAATGGGGTAATCATAGCCATCATCTGACGTATAAAAGCAGTTTCCGGCGGGGCCGCGCAGGGTGAGCATATCTCCTCTAGTGGCTTGGTTTTCGAGCCATAAGCTCATTTTCCCGTTTTTTATGAACCTGATATGAAGGTCGATATGATCCTCCTTTCCCGGATCGTTGGCAATGGAATAGCTGCGCGTCACGCCTTTGCCGTTGATGAGGCTTATATACTGTCCTGGCTCACAGGTAAATTCATCCTGGGGCATAAGCACAAGGCGCACGACATTGTGATTGAGCATCTCCATAGAATGAATAACGGCAGGAACGTCAATGGCGGTTCCCGGCAGCTGCACATCCATATCCTGTTCAGGCGTGCACTGACAGGCCAGGAAAAGGTTCTGCTTTTTATAGCCAGGTTTCAGATCAATTTGCGCTGCGGCGGGAATATCACCTGAAACAGCCTGCATCAGGCAAGATTGGCAAGTGCCGGATTTACAGGAATAGGGAATATCCAAGTTATGGCGGAGCAATCCATCAAGGACGCTCTCACCATCTTCCAAATCATAGACGCTGTCGGCGTATGTGATCCGTACCCCCATTCTGCTCAATCCTTTTACGGTTTTAGCGGTTTAGCACATCGTCGCGTACGCTGTTGGCAATAGAGGCGACCTCGGTAATGTCGGCATCAGGTACACCCAACTCTTTCAATGTGCCGCCCAGATGTTCGATGACGATATCGACATGGGTGTCATTCAGACCTTTTTCGACAAGGTGTTTGTGTCCTTCTCTTAAATCTTTTCCTGTGTAGTTATTAGGTCCGCCGAAGGCCATGGTCAGGAAGGCTTTTTGTTTGGCAATCTGTCCGTCCATGTCCGTGTTGTCAAAAAAATGGCTAACTCGATCATCACCCAGCATTTTGCGGTAGAAAATGTCTACTGCGGTATTCACGGCATTGGCACCGCCCAGTCTTTCATAAAGTGAACTCATTTTTTCTCTCCTTTTGGGTTGGTTAGTAATACGTTGGAATTGTTTTTAAATTCTGTTTCAAACAGTTATAAATTTCTACAGCCTACATTTTAAATATATATTTTGGGAAGACTCTGTAAGAAATGAGCACACGATTGTGTTTACGCGTACAGGGTGTTTGGGGACTAAAACGAACAAGTTGCTTAAAATTTCACACCCACCTGAAACCAGAATTTTTGCGTGTCTGTATAAGGCGCATCCTCGGCGTTGTAATCGGCATATTTCAGAAGGACATTTACGTCTTTAAAAGGCTGGCCTGCATCGGGCAGTTTGAATGTTTTGCCGATAGACAAATCCAGCTCTGAGCCGTAATCGCCGCTCTTATCACCGTCAAAATCATGATAAACGGCGGTCAGGGTTGTGCCATCTATGTTTTCATGCAGGCCGGAAACTTTGTAGGAGATCTTGCCATAGGCATCCTCCAGCCCGTTTGCGGGCGTGCTCAGGAATTTGTCGGCCCAGCCGTTGAATTTATGCAGCGTGGCCAGCGGGGTCTGGAACGCATTGGTGCCGTCTCCGCCCAGTTCTTCATAACCAAGCTGGAACGTCCAGCCGTGACCTTTGATACCAGGGGCGAGGTGATAATATTTTTCATCATAGCTGGCGGTATTGTTGCCGTGATTGTCCTGTGTGGCGGCTTCGGCCTCATAGAAAAAGTTCCAGTTATCATTCAACGGCACATCCCCTGTCAGACGCGTGCCAAACGTTTTGGAGGACAGAGCCGGGACCAGATCAATGTCCAGCCAATAGACATATCCTGTAATATTCAACCAGTCGGCAACCTTGTAATTGGCATGGGCGGCATGCGTTTCTGTATCCAGATCGCCCAGCGGGTGGTCGTCGCCAAAAATGCGGTTAATGTTCCAGACATACGTGTAGGCCAGATCAAGACCGGGTATTGATGAATTGGTCAGCATAACGGAATCAAATGTCTGATCGTTTTGCCGCCAGCCGACCGTGCCGATAAAACGCTGGTTGTCGATATTGATTCCCTGCCGCCCGGCCTTGATCTGTGTATCGGGGATACCGGCATAGGACAGCCAGGCCTGGTTGATTTCAGTGGTATCGGGGTCGGCCACGACCGGGTAAGAGGTTTCGCCGTTCACGGTATCATTAAAATCGTTCGCGCCGATATTGCCGACAAACTGCGCTTCAATTAATGCCTGGAAATTTTTGTATGTTCCGGTTTCAAAACCGACATTTGTACGTATGATCGAAGCCTTCGCATTATCTGTAATGGGTGCGGGGCCGTTCTGATCGACATATTCGTAACGGTAGCGGGCCTCCCCGAAAAACCGGCCGTCTTTCACGATGCTCTCAACGTCATCATCAGCCATGGCAGGCAAGGCTGTAAGACAAAGGGCAGAAATCAGGAGTGTTTTATAAAGAGGGTAACTTCGCATCTGAGAGCTCTTTTGTTTAAAGTCCGGAAATAACTTTAAAGGCGCGGGCTGTTTTAGCCTTGATCTGGATCAAGCCTGCATTTTTGTTTTCAGAGCCAGCATATGCAGGGTGGCTTTGGCCGCATCGCCGCCCTTGTTTTTGCGGGAGGGATCGGCACGTTCCATGGCCTGGTCTTTATTCTCAACCGTCAGAATGCCGTTTCCCAATGCCAGTTTATGACGCAGCACAAGGTCATAAACGCCTCTTGTGCTTTCATTGCAGACGATATCGTAATGCGAGGTTTCGCCGCGAATGACGCAGCCCAGAACGATATAGGCGTCATAATTTTCAGAGCTTTCCAGAGCAAAATTCAACGCTGCCGGAATTTCCAGTGCGCCGGGAACACTCTCAATATCGTATTCGGTTTTTTGCTTCCGGAGTGCGACCTCCGCACCTTGTCGGAGCTTGGTAGCGATATCTTTGTAAAAAACCGCTTCGATGATCAGAATTTTGCTCATGCGGCGTCCTTTCGGGAGCGGACATATTCAATGAGAGCGGCAATGCTGCCGATCTGTAGATCATACCTGCTGGCAAATTCAAACAGATCCGGCAGGCGGGCCATGGTGCCGTCATCATTCATGATTTCGCAGATCACGGCGGCTTCGCCCCGCCCGGCCAGATTAGAGAGTTCTACCGCAGCTTCAGTATGGCCGGGCCGCTCCAGAACACCGCCATTACATGCACGCAGGGGAAATACATGGCCGGGAATGCGGAAATTCTGCCGCGTGCTATGCGGATCGGCGGCTGTACGGATCGTGTGTGCCCGGTCGAATGCTGAAATGCCGGTTGTTATGTCTTCGCGTGCATCAATGGATACTGTGAATGCCGTGCCCAGTCTGCAATCATTCTCTTTGCTCATCGGCGGCAGGCCAAGTCTGTCAGTTTCACTGCCGCTCATCGCCAGGCAGATCAGTCCGCGCCCGTGCGTGGCCATAAAATTGATGTGCTCCGGTGTAACGATGGAAGCCGGTATAACCAGATCGCCTTCGTTTTCCCGGCGTTCGTCATCGATCAGAATAACCATGCGGCCTGTGCGTGCATCATCAAGAAGATTGGGAATAGAGGCCAACTGGTTTTTCATGGGTAAGAAGTATTGGAGTTGATCGCGTTGTATCCTTGACCTGAATCAAGAAGCCTCAAAATTCCTGAATGCGGTTTTGAAATTTTTGGCAGTGGCCAGAGTTTTTGTATTCAATGTCCGTTTTTGCGGCGGCAGCAGGCCGAGCGTGGGCCGGTCATTATCGGCGCGGAAATTCTGGACGTAATAGGTTCCGGTATAGCCGCGTTCATCAAGGTCACGGATAATAGCGTCTATGTCTTTTTCATCCATCAGGGCCGTATGCAC
>JAGRIJ010000038.1 GCA_020443295.1 Alphaproteobacteria bacterium
GCTGCACAAGATCGACGGTATCGGACAATGTCAGCGGGCTCATTTCCTTCAGTTTTTCCAAAGGAAGGCCCGCTTTTTGCAGTGGTTCTCTGGCGGTTTCAATATATTGCTGCGCGGTTTTTTGATAGAAGCTCTGCACGGTCGGCATCAATTGCAGATAATCCGGGATGTTACCCGTTTCCATATATTCGGAAAGGAAATAACCGGTATCATGCGAACTCAATCCGAATGGCGGTACCATTATGACATTATCCGCATGCGGCATTTCCGTTTCCACCGTTCTTGGCAAGGTCGCCAACATGCTGTCGCCCATTCGGAGGGCGGCCCAGTAAGGGGGAATCGCAGGATCGATTTTTCCATCCAGCGCGGCGATGGATGACATGTCGGATTCAATTTCACGGGCATTCGCCAACGCATGCTCCACGGCTCCGAAAGCCCTCTGAATTTCGGGTGACGTCTGCATGATGACCCGCATTTCCGGGGGTATGATTTTGGGATCTCTGTCCTTTAGCGCATCAATGTAGTGTTCGGTTTCATGATCGGTTGCCAAGGCCGCCCATTCGGTGTTGCTGCCGGGCGGAGGGGTCTTGGCTTCGGCCAGAGAGGGATGCCTTATCACGTCGGCGGAGAAAGAAAAGTTGGAACCGGGCAGGAAGGCGTAGACGATCTTCGTTTCAGCCTGAGGTGTGGCGGAGGTCTTTGCGTCCGGTGTGTTCTGATCTCCGTGTTCGGGCGGTGTGGGCGGACGGTAGAGCGTATCAACGAAATAGTTGTGCAGAAACTCGTTTGCGTACCGGATGCGTTCGATTGCCACGAATTCATTGGTATCGAGGGATCCGGTTATATTTCCCGAGGCCACGGCCACCGGGTTTTTCGGTATGGATTGCTCGATTTTCGTCTGGATCAGGGCATGCAATTCCGGCGCGGTTTCGCGGAGATTGGTCATGAATTGTTCGCCTGCCGCTATCAGGGTGCCCTGAAGAGCTTGCTTATTCGCGACGTAATTTACATCAAGGGATCTTCCGTGCGTGTCCGTCAGACGGTCGATCTGTGCGCGGAGTTCAGGTGTGAAAATCTGGCTGTTGATGTCATCCGTATAGATGTAGGGGCGGCCAGCGAGGTGTTCAGAAAGGCTTGGGTCTGAGCGGATTTCGCTTAAGGTCATTTCGCTGGGGTTGCCTTCGAAGGCTCCAAGATCAATTTTGAACATGCCGGCTTCGCGCTGGAAGCTTCTCTGCAATGTTCCCTGCTCGGGCTTATTTGCTCCGGCCTGTTGCTGTTCCTGATCTTCTGTTTCGGGCGGCATTCTATCCTCGTGGATTGATTATACGAAAGACGCAAGATTGTTGCCAAGAAATTTGGTATTCTATATTTATGCAGGTCTGAGGTGGATATGAAGAAAAATTCGCAGCTTGTTTATCTTATCGGCGACTTTCGGGCGGCTACAGTTTTTGTAGGCGAAGGGCTTCTTTTCTCCCAGTCTGTCGATCCGAAGGATTTCGAGAAGCCCTTTCACGATGTCGAGCTGAGGGGGCGTACGTATCGGTTCTGGAATGCGGAGGAACGGCTTCACCGCGCTCTTGGCGAACGGCCCAATACCTTTATTTTTTCAGGAGATCTTTCGGGGATGTTGATCCAGATCGATAATGAGGGGACGGTGAGCGCCCAACATGTTCCAGCCCTGATCCGAGAGCCGGATTAATTTTTCTTCACCGGCCGACACGCTTTTTCTTCATGCCCGCTGGTTCCGAAGCGGTTGGACAGGACATCCAGAACTTCCTGTGGGGGGATATCGAAGTGGGCCAGAAGGACACACATGTGGAACAGAAGGTCGGCGGATTCGTTCGCCAGCGCCAGACGTACAGCTTGATCCGAGGGTGAGGAGTCCAGCTTAATGCCTTCTTCTATCAATTCTTTCGCCTCTTCATCTATTTTACCTGTTATTGCCTGTATGCCCTTGGAATACAGGCTTGAGACGTAGGATTTTTCTGGATCTGCCGATTTTCTCTGCAGAAGTACAGCATAAAGTTCTGTGAGAATATTTGTGCTCATCTTACCGGGATTCCTGCTTTTTTCATTTCCAGTTTTGCCTGTGCGATGGTGTGTTCGCCAAAATGAAAGATCGAAGCGGCCAACACTGCCGAGGCGTGACCTCTCGTAACGCCTTCGACCAGATGGGAAAGTTTTCCTACTCCTCCCGAGGCGATGACCGGGATGGTTACCGCATCGCATATTGTACGCGTCAGGTCGAGATCGAAGCCTTTCTTGGTTCCATCCCTGTCCATCGAGGTTAATAAAATTTCACCGGCTCCGTATTCTGCCATCTTTACGGCCCATTCGACGGCATCTATCCCTGTGGGGTTTCGGCCGCCATGGGTATATATTTCCCACCCTTCCGTTCCATCCGTACGTGCTTTTGCATCGATGGCGACCACAATACACTGGCTGCCGCATTTTTCCGAAGCTTCTTTTACGAATTCCGGGTTTTTCACGGCGGCGGAGTTTATTGAGATCTTGTCGGCTCCGGCCTCCAGAAGTTTACGAATATCCGCCAGAGTGCGTACGCCTCCGCCAACGGTCAGAGGGATGAAAACTTCTTCCGCTGTGTGCCGGACGACCTCAAAAATGGTTTCACGATTGCTGCTGGTGGCGGTGATATCCAGAAAACACAGTTCGTCAGCCCCCTGCTCATCATAAATTTTTGCCTGTTCTACGGGATCGCCCGCATCAATGAGATCGACAAAGTTTACGCCTTTGACAACGCGGCCTTCGTTCACATCTAGACAGGGGATAATGCGGGTTTTGAGCATGTGCGGCTTGTTTTATTGCCCTACTGCGTCCTTGTTGGCATTGTCATGTACTCCCCGCACGACCTGAAGGGCTTCGGCGGGCGTAAATTTTTTCTCGTAGAGAGCTTTACCGATGATCACGCCGCTAATTCCTTCGTGCTCGGCTTCGGTAAGGCGGGCAAGATCGTCAAGAGAACCGACGCCGCCCGAGGCGATGACGGGGATTGATATGGAGCGGGCCAATTCTATGGTCGCGTCGATATTCGGACCTATGCCCGTTCCGTCCCGTTCGATGTCTGTGTATATCAAGCAGCTTACACCCAGATCCTCGAATCTTTTTGCGAGGTCCGAAGCTTTTATATTCGAATCTTCCACCCATCCCTGAACGGCGACCATTCCTTCACGGGCATCAATGCCGATTGCGATCTGGCCAGGGAAGTACCTGCAGGCTTCAATCACCAAAGCCGGGTCCTCCACGGCGACGGTTCCGAGGATTACGCGGCTCACGCCCCCTTCCAGCCATTTTTGTATCTGGTCCATGCTTCGAATGCCTCCGCCAAGCTGAACAGGGATATCCACGGTGTCGATAATAGCGCGAACCGATTCGGCATTCATTGCCGTACCCTTGACGGCGCCATCAAGGTCAACGATGTGAAGCCAGGAAAAACCGGCACGCGCCCATTGCTGAGCCTGATCGGGAGGGCTGTCGTTGTATACCGTGTCAAGCTTCATGTCGCCCTTGTACAAGCGGACGCACTTGCCATCTTTCAGGTCAATAGCGGGATAAATAATCATGCCCTACGGATATAACGAAACGGGAAGGGACTCAAGGTTCTTGTTTAAAGGCTTTGGGATCGATGAGTTTGTAATAGTAGTGCCCCTTTAAAATATTCCCGTCGACGCGGGCATAGTACGGGTGGGTTCCGATCCTTATATAGCCGTGCTTTTCATACAGATTGATCGCAGCCGTCATGGTCTCCCGCACGTCAAGGTTGATGACGCTATATCCTTCTTCGGCGGCGGATGATTCGGCCTGGTCGAGCAGCATTTTCGCCAATCCGTGTCCCCTCGCCCACGGTGCCACGAAGTTCGTCGTTAACTGGACGCTGAAGCTTTGGGCCTCGTTATTGGGCGGGGGTTTCATGAGCTGACAGGTTCCGCAGATTACCCCATCGAGGCGGGCGACAAAAAGCACGCGCGCCGGCATTGTTACAACGCCCTGCCAGTAGCGTTCCAGTACATCGCGCTCGGGTTTTCTCAGCCAGCCAAAACCTCCTCCGCTTTCTATCGCGGCGTAGGTCGCATCGCTGAGATCATTCAAATCGCCCAGATTTAACTCATCCAGACGCTCAACTTTGAGGACAGGGGGCAGAGTCTTGATGTTTTTTCTATCGCTCATCCGTGCCGTTACTCCCAAACTCTTTCTCAGTAAAGCATTCGGTATCTTTTCACCTATGGTTTCCAGTCCAAAAAATTAGAGATCAGCCTCAAGCCTGCATTCTGACTTTTTTCAGGGTGGAACTGTACCCCGATCATATTGTCACGACCGACGACTGCGTTTTGATAACCGCCATACTCGGTCAAAGCAAGAACATGATGCGTATGCTTACATTTGAACACAAAAGAGTGAACAAAATAGAAATTATCTGAAGAACTTATGTTGCGCAGCACAAAATGACGGTTGTCCTGCTGGACGGACGCGGAAGGAAAAGCCAGATCGTTCCAGCCCATATGCGGGATTTTCAGCTTCGGGTCGTCTGGCTGGATAGGGACGACTTCCCCTTCTATCCAGTTCAGACCCGCATAAGCACCGTGTTCAAGGCCACGGGAGGCCATCAGCTGCATGCCGACACAGATTCCCAGAAAAGGTTTTGCGTTCTGTTTGACGGTTTCGTTCAGGGCTTCAACCATGCCGGAAATTGCCGACAGGCCGTTCATACAATCGCCGAAAGCCCCCTGCCCCGGCAAAACAATCCGCGTGGCCTTGCGCAAGTCTTCGGGTTTGTCGGAAACAATCACATCGATATCCCGCGCTTCATTGTTCCCGACCCGTTCGAAAGCCTTGGCTGCCGAACGGAGATTCCCGGAGCCGTAATCGATAATTGTTATAGTTTCTTTTGCCATGGGCCGTGTTTCATTGTATGTCCTTCCCATGTGCGGGCGGGAATTTCCCCTTGTTTTAATGGAAAGGCGGGCAATACTCAATGACCGTTGCATTTTATCGCTGGAAAGAGACCGATCAGAAGACGCGCGAGCGGATTCTCCGCCGCGCACAGGCGGATATCGACGCGGTTACTGAAAAGGTCCGGCCGATTATCGAAGATGTTCGCCGCCGCGGGGACACGGCTCTTATTGACTATGCCCAAAAATTTGAAGGGGCCGATCTTTCGGGATTGCAAGCCACCGAGGAAGAATTTGATTCAGCCGAGAGCCAGCTTGATGACGGGCTTAAAGAGGCGATCCGGCGGTGCGCGCGGAATGTCCGGGTTTTTCACGAAGAGCAGATGCGCAGGGTTGAAGACCGCTGGA
>JAGRIJ010000039.1 GCA_020443295.1 Alphaproteobacteria bacterium
CGGGCGGCGGAAAAATCCCGATCTGGTTCAACACATACGTGACAAAGGAATGGGGCAGGGCGATCTGCCCGCGCGCCTCCTTGATCTGCCAGTGCCAGTCCGTCAGCGGGCAATAACCCAGCGTCCCGTAGAAAAGCGGCCCGATCGTCAGCCAGCACCCCGCCGTAATCCCCACGCACCAGCGGTGCAGCCGCCGCGTGCGAGGGTGGACCCAGCCCAGCACGTTAAACGCGGTCAGCAACAGGTGAAAAACAGTGAACCCGGTATCGAGCAGCATGAGCAGGAACGGCGACATGCGGAAATTTTAATCGACAGGGGCAAACCTGTCACTTCCTACTTCTCACCACCCGCGGGTAGCCGCGCACAAAACCTGATTTTATTTCCAAACGGGTCGGAGACCTGAACCTCCCGAAGCATCCAGGCCTGATCAATCGGCCCAAAATCGGTGGTGCCGCCTTTCTCTTGGATAAACTGGCTGCGCAAATCCACGTCTTGGGGGCTGTCAAAATAAAGATAAACCAGCCCTCCCGGGGCACATTCCCGATGCTCGGTGAGATAGAGCGTATGCTCTCCGTGCGATACGGAAGCAAAAACCGGGAAGTTCTCAGCATGCTGCCATTCCCAGTCTTTTGTAAAACCCAGAACGCCCACGTAATAATCAAGGGCCTTCTGCATATCTGAAACATGAAAAGCCGTAATCTGATTTTTAAAGAGTGTCACTTCTCATCCCCCATTTTGAGCGCGTTGATGAACGCGCTCTGCGGGATTTCCACGCGCCCGTACTGGCGCATTTTGGCTTTACCTTTTTTCTGCTTTTCCAGCAGCTTTTTCTTCCGCGTGATATCCCCGCCGTAACATTTCGCCGTCACGTCTTTGCGCAGGGCCGAAACATCTTCGCGCGCGATAATCTTGCCGCCGATCGCGGCCTGAATCGCAATCTTGAACATCTGGCGTGGGATCAGGTCTTTCAGCCGTTCGCACAGCGCCCGCCCGCGCTTTTCAGCCGCCGAGCGGTGAACGATCATCGCCAGCGCATCCACGGGTTCGTCATTCACGCGGATATCCATCTTCACAAGGTCGTTTTCCGCGTACCCGTCCAGCTCATAATCGAACGACGCATACCCCTTGGAAATGCTTTTCAGCCGGTCATAAAAGTCAAACACCACCTCGTTCAGCGGCAGGCGGTAAACCAGCATCGCCCGGTTCCCGGCATAGGTCAGGTCGATCTGCACCCCGCGCCGGTCCTGACAAAGCTGCAACAGCCCGCCCAGATATTCGTCGGGCACGAGGATCGTCGCCTTGATCCACGGCTCCTCGATCGTATCGATCTTCATCACGTCCGGCATGTCCACCGGATTATAAAGGCTGATCTGTTCCCCGTTCGTCATGTTCAGGCGGTAAACGACGCTCGGCGCGGTGGGGATGAGGTCGAGATCGAACTCGCGCTCGAGGCGTTCCTGAATAATCTCCATGTGCAGCAATCCAAGGAACCCGCATCGGAAGCCCAGCCCCAAAGCCTGCGAGGTTTCCATCTCATATTGCAGGGACGCATCGTTGAGCTTCAGCTTGCCCAGCGAATCCTTCAGCTTTTCAAAGTCGCTGGCATCCGCCGGGTAGAACGAACAGAACACCATGGGAATGGAGGGCTTGAAGCCGGGCAGGGCCTTTCCGCACGGCTTTTTATCGTCCGTGATCGTATCCCCGACATTCGTCTCCGAAATATCCTTGATGGAAGCCGTGATAAACCCCATCTCGCCGGGGCCGAGCGCATCCAGCAGCACAGGCTTGGGCGTAAACATCCCCACGCGGTCGATATCCCGCGTCCTCCCGTTGCTCATAAACTTGATCTTCTGGCCCTTGCGCATCGTCCCGTCGATAATCCGCACCAGAACCACGACGCCCAGATAGGAATCGTACCACGAATCCACCAGCAGCGCCCGCAAGGGCTTCTCCGGGTCGCCCTCATGCGGCGGAGGCAGGCGGGTCACGATTGCCTCAAGCAGTTCGTCGATCCCGATTCCGGTCTTGCCCGAACATAAAACGGCCCCCGAAGCGTCCAGCCCGATCACGTCCTCGATCTGCTGCGCGGCGGAATCAGGATCGGCGGCGGGCAGGTCGATCTTGTTGATGACCGGCACGATCTCGTGGTGATTGTCGATCGCCTGATACACGTTGGCCAGTGTCTGCGCCTCGACGCCTTGCGAGGCGTCTACAATAAGCAGCGAACCTTCGCACGAAGCCAGCGACCGCGACACTTCGTAGGAAAAATCAACATGCCCCGGCGTATCCATCAGGTTAAGCTGGTACTCGATCCCGTCCTTGGCTTTGTACGCAAGGCGAACCGTTTGGGCCTTGATCGTGATTCCGCGCTCGCGCTCGATCTCCATCGAATCCAGCACCTGCGCCTTCATCTCCCGCGCCTCCAGCCCGCCGCAGGTCTGGATCAGGCGGTCGGCCAGCGTACTTTTGCCGTGGTCGATATGGGCGATGATCGCAAAATTGCGGATCTGCTGCAGGGGTTTTGTTTTCGGCGTGCTCATCCGGGGGAAGATAAGGGCTTTGCATCCGCCGTTCAATCAAAATTTAAGGCCCAAAGCGGGGTTTCAGGCAGTTTGTTTACTTTGGTCCGCGGCTTGGTATGATAAGACTGAGAAAAGAACTCTCAGACCTGAAAAACTGTCATGCTGGATGAACAAAACGAGAAGCCGGAAGAAAAAGTCGTCTTTCTGGACGTAAAGGAAAGTGACGGCCGCCAGAAAACCCCTGTCGGCCTGATCATTATTCTGGCTTTGACGCTTCTGATCATCCTCTGGAAATCTGCGGTCCGCGATCCCGAGGGGGAGGACAAGGCCATACAGCGGTCCATTCAGCGCTACGAAGTCATACAGGAAGACATCAAAACGTCTAACCAGAAGCACAGGCAGGAAGCTCTGAAAAAGCGGATGGAGCAACTCAGGAATAAAAACGAGACGGACCACACAGGCCAATAATGCAGGCAATCAAAAGCCGGAAAAACAATCTTGCTTTCCGGCTTAAAAAAATCTTTATAAGCAGACACTAAACTAAGGGATAGAACCCAAAGCCTGCAATCGTGTCACGAACGGGAACGTTCGCAATAAAAGGAACAATAAAAACCGTTCCTGAATTACGGGTTGTTCTTAAGCCATCCCTGTCGGGCCGGAGCCGAAGCCGCCGTCATTCACGTAGGAAACGTCAGCAGACGCCGCGTTGAATGAGCTTGCACCGCCAGTAGCTGTAACCGATATGTTACAAGTCGCACAATCACTGCTGAAAGCGTCGACCAGTTTCGCCAAATCTTGACCGGTTATTGCCATTTTTTACACTCCTCTATTTTATATATGTTAACCCAACTACAAACCAAAAAAACAGCTTTTTCTTCATCCGGACCTAAATTTTTTCACGCCCGGTGTAAAATCAAGGGAATATAGTGTCCTTCCTTGGCCTCCCCGGTTTTATCGTCCAGAAGAATCATAAGAACCTGATGCGAATTCTGCATGTTTTTGGAGACATCTTTAGTCAGGGGCAGCCCTGCATCACGGATATCGCCGTCATCCATTACAAAATCCAGCCGGTACGTATTCAGATCGAATTCCAGCCAGGATAGCTCGTTCTTGAACGGTTTATTGTGGAAAATTGCACAACGCCCGTCTTCTTTAACAGCCACCTGAATATTCAACGGGCTGCCGTCCTCGCACCCGTAAACGAAATCCGTCAGGTTTCCGTGAAGAGATTTTTCTTCATTTTGTTCGGTATGCTCGTTCATAATCCCAAACTAACCTTTTTATTTCTGCCTGACCAGCGCGAAAAATCGCCGCCTAGTTAAGCACTTGTTCTTCGAGTGTCTTGACTTTCAGCCGCACTTCAAACCCTTCGACCACCTTTCCGTTTTTGGTGCGCGCCATGATGATGATCTGGGGTTTCGCGAAGTAGGGGCGGATCAGCCATTGAATTCTGGTGCCCAGATCCAGCTGCTGCCCGTCCGTAGTGAAAACGGTTACACGCTGGTTCTCGGGATTGTACTCAAGGTAATCGATCGAATAATGAAGGTCCGTATTATAGAAAATAAACGTTTCGTTCATTTCACGATCGCAAAAAATATCGAAGTCCTTTTTGTCGAACAGCGCTTTGCGCGAAGTCCGCAGGGAAGACCCCCAGTCATCTTTCATACTGGCAGGGCTTTTCTTGTTAGTGCTCGGCTGTTCAGCGTTATCGTCAGACATAATAAGAGAGGCCAGAAGAGCCCTTTGATCCAAGGGGAGAGAGGCAGAGTTATGTATTTCACCCGCTAAAATCATACCACTAGTCTTTCAAAGGTTAAAGCCATAACAATTTCGCCTTGATTAATGGGCAAGAGCCAGCTCCGCACCGTGATCGCGGCGGCTGAAATCAACAACCGAAGTGTCTCTGATGGTGTCATCAGAGTGAGAAATCGTTCTGGCGCGGCCATAGGCATCGGCAGCTTCATCGGGAGAGGCGCTGCAGGCTCCCTGAACCACGCAGGCGTCGGTTCTCGGGCCGTCTGCAAATTCGCGGAACATCCGGTCCTGATCGTTATGACCGAAAGTCCGGCCCTGTATATCCATACCGGGGTAGGGCCTTTCGCCCATGCTTCCGTCTATCCTGCGGACCGGCGCAACGGACGATCCGAAGGGTGAAGCGCCGACACTTCCGCTACCTAAATTATAGTCGCCCGAAGTAGCAGTATAACGTCCGGCCATTCTGTCCAGCCTGTCGCCGACAGCGCTTGTTCCTCTGAACAGGTAAAGCAGGACTGCACCGACGACCAGAAGCTTGACGCCGCCGTTAATTTTCAATCCCGTCCAGTTACCAAGAGTGCTGTTCCACAGACCGATGCCCATCAGGCCGATCAGCCCGAGGCCGATATTGGCGGCCTGGTACATCATCTTTCCGCCTTCGCTTCTCGAAGCGGCACGGGCCACGTCGCGGGTCCACCAGTCGCGGACGCCTGAAAGCGCGTTACCGGCAGCATTGAACATCTGCCCAAGGAAGCTCTGACCGCCGGGCGCGCCGCGTCCGCGCGTCAGGTTGGAAAGCAGACCGTTATTTCCGCCGTCGATGGCAGTGGTAACGCTTTCAAGTCTTTGCTGCTGCTGTCTGTCATGCAGCGCATTGTCAATGGCCTGGTTGGACTCGATCACCCGGCGTAGGGCCTCGGCTGAACGCGCGGCTCTTTGTTGCGATTCGCGGGCAACGCGGGCATGAGTTTGCATTTGTTGCAGCTTGGTGCGGGCATCTTCAAGACCAGCCTGCGTAGCGCCATTGATCTGCTGCAGGATAGGATCGGAAAGTCTCTTGGCTTCCTGTGCGGCCTGCAGGGCAACACTGGCCTCCTGGGCACGGACCCGTGCCTCCTGAAGCGTGGCGTCATAGTAGGCGGGATCGCCGTTGTGATCGCGGGCATATTCTTGCAGTTCCAGCAACTGGCGCACCGTATCGGTTGCGTACTGGGCCTGAAGGGCTGCATCGTTTACGGACTGTGCAGTTTCGCTGGCGGCGCGTGCAGCCTCGGACTTGATGGCCGCGAGCTGTTGCTCCGGCGTTCCTGTCGTCGTGCTGGCGCCGGGCTGCCCGATGAAAACCGGAGCGCCACTTTGATCGTGCTGATCGGCTCCCGTTCTTGCGCCGCTTTGATCATGCTGATCGTCTCCGGTCCGCGCCCCGCTTTGATCATGCTGGTCGGCTCCCGTTCTCACACCGCCCTGATCGGGCTGAGTAGAGATAACAGGGGCTTCGGGAACGCCTGTAAGAACAGGGGCAGCCTCGGGAACAGCGCCGACCCGTGTCCGCATGGACTGATACTTTTCACGGGTGACCGTTTCGATTTGGGTGATTTCTCTGTTAATCGCCTCAAGCTGGGCAAGAGCTTCTTCGGCATCGACAACATCGCCCTGAGAATTCCGGAAAGCTTCGAAAGCCTCTTGGGTTTGCTCTTTCAGGGCAGCGGTCTGTGCGAGGGCTGCAGCGATAGTGCGCTGATCCGGCTCAAGCTGCTGGTAAAGATCTTCAAGCTTGTGGGCTTTCTCTGCATCCCCGCCGCTGCGCGCATCTTCAGCCGCTTGACGCAGATGCTCCATAAGAATTCTGGTCGACTCGGCCATATTCGTAATATTTGCACCGGCATGCGGGATCGACTCAGCAAATCCTTGCGCGCGCGTGGCCATTTCCTCGTAAGCTCTGCGCATCTCGGGCCCGCGGTCCGTCCAGGAGAGGATCCACTCCCTGATATTAATGTTCGGAGAGGGAAGTGGTCCGATGCGTCCGGTATCCAGATCCACGCCTGTAAAGCGGTCACCGGAAACAAAGCGCGGAACGGTATCCCACCAGAAATCGTAAAAGCCCATACCTTTGGATTGCAGGTAATGAATGGGGCCACGGGGATCAACCCAGGGAATCTGGATGCCCGGCTGTCCGTCAAGTCCGTTCCAGCCCAGAGCGGCCGTACCTTTGTCGATGGCATAAGTGGCCGCAAGCCCGCCAAGCAAAACCTTGCCGGGCAGCGTCAGGCCAACGCGGGACCGGGCCGAAATCATACCGCCGGTCATCAGGCGGCCGGGCATTTTGATATACCAAGGCAGACGGTCCAGAGCACCGTCTTGGCCCAGCAAGCCGAACATGGAACGCTGGGCACCCCAAAGCCCCTGGCTTCCAACATGACCTTCGGGGGCTCTGCGGTACAGCCAGGTGTAATCCCATCTCTTCAGCAGCTTGTCTGCATCGTCGATAACGAACTCGCCTTCTCTAAAGCCAGCCGCACGCTTTGTCGCGCCGCCTGTCAGATAGGCCCATGACTCTCTCATGGCGTTGTAGATCGGATAGCGGATATAGTTATCCGTGGTCGGAACGGAGTACCCGGTAAACCAGTTCCCCCATCCTCTCCTCATCGGATAGGCTTCAGCCATCATGAAAAATTCTGAAAAAGGAGCGACCAGACGTCTTTCGACTTCCCGCGGTCCCCATCTCCGTCCGGTATCCAGTTCAAACTTCAGGGCGCTGGAAACATCTTCCAAAAACTGCATTCTGTGCAAATCGCCTGCAGATCTGGCTTTTTCAATCGCTTCCTGAACCACCCCGTCAAGACCGTTAGGAATGGTTTCACGGGCGGATGCCCCCATCTTGGATTTCAGGACACGGATAATCCGCGTGACGTCATGTTCCAGCCCGGCGTCATAAAACTTCATGATCTTTCCGAAGAACTCGTGCTTCGGTTCAACGTTCTGTGCCCGCGGAGCTTGCTTCTCAAAGTCGTGGAGAAGTTCGTACATCCGCAGTTCCACGTTATGTTCGTCGTCGGTCGTCAGGATTTTGGATGTGCGGTCATACCTGTTGTAGTTGCCGCCTTCAAGCCGACGCTCAAGTTCATTAATTCTCCATGTTCTGGCCTGCACGGGAACGCCGTCCCGAAGAACCGGCTGTCCGTCCATGCCGATAAGAACGTCATCGGCCCGCATCTTGACATCCGAACCAAGGCGGGCGAAACGGCTGTGCAAAACACGCTGCAATTCGTCGGAGCGGCCGGCAAGATCTGTGCCGTACCGAGTGGCAATCCGGTCGATTACGGCCTGATATTCGGTAGCCATCTGGACTGAGCCATCGCCTTTCAGCTTGACCAGCATGCTTTCCATGTCTGTCAGCCAGCGCTCCATATTTTCGGCTTGTCTTTGGGTCAGACCGCTTAAGCCCGGATATTTGTTCTTAACAACGGACTCGCCGTCTCTGAGTTCGGCAAGCATACGGCGAACGCCATCAAGGGCTCCGTCCAGTTTGTCTCCGTTGCGGGCAGCAAATCTCTCAAAAACAGTAGCGATAGCGGATTTAGCCCCTTCAGCATTCAAAGCATCGCGTCCCCCCGCGCTGCCGAAATTCCGCGCGATACTATTCAGATCGCCCTGCAGCTTGATAACTTCTTCCATAACGCCGCTTTCTTTGAGGACGTTATCAACGAACCGGATCGCCGGACGGATCATACGGTTGCGAATGCCGATAAACGTCGGCAGGCTCTTTTTAAGATTACCCAAAGACAGACCGTCACCAACAATGCTGTTCCAGATCGTGGAATAATGGAAGCGCGCAAGCCTGTGCGCCCAGCTCTCAAACGTCTTGGACATAACACGCTCGCCGTCAGCCCCGGCAGGGCTTCCGGTAACAGGACCACGGGGAGTGCGGCCCCGGCGGCCTCTTCTGCCGCCGTCACCGCCTGCGTCAGCGGCTTCTTCGGTCGTGCGTCTTCCGGCGGCCTCGGCATCTTCAGCAGCTTCTTCGGTCGTGCGTCTTCCGGCGGCCTCGGCATCTTCAGCAGCTTCTTCGGTCGTGCGTCTTCCGGCAGCCTCGCCTTCGTGAACGGCTTCTTCAGTCGTGCGTGCTCCGACAGCTTCGCCTTCATGAACCGCTTCTTCCGCAGCGTGAGTGAAACTGGGAGGGAACTCGCCAGCCCGGGCGCGCTCTGTAATTTGCTTTGCAGCTCTGACTAGAGGATCGTCTGCAGCGAGATTGTACCGTCTCATCATGCCGTCGATAGCGGCCTCATCAATGGCGCGACCGCCACCAGCCCATTGTCTCAGCAGCTCGTCAAAACGAACTCTGAACCCTTGGCGGCTCAGGCCTGTTCTCGCGCCTTCCTCCAAAATACGCCGGATAGCGCGGTTTCCCAAAGCGCTGCGGAATTCTGCTTTCTTGCCGGCTTGCTCAAGCCATTCACGAAACTCTGCATTGCTGACAACGCCGCTCTTTGATTTCAGGAAGACACTAAGATCTTCCATAAGCTTACCCGCCAGATCAGCATCTCTGAGACCGGTGCCAAGATGTTCGCCAACAATCTTGACAAAATCCTCAACATATCGGGCAACTTGTCCGCTCATGGATTACCCCTTGTATCACCCAAAATCTTTTGCTTCAGTTTTTTTATTACTTTTATCACATTCAACCCTGTTTTTACCAGCTTTTTCAACACTTACCTATTGTTGCCTTCCCGGCCCTGCCGGAGTATAGGTGCGTCCGTCGCCCGTACCTTCATCTCTGCCAAGGGGATCAAGCTCTGTAGGCTGCTTGAGCCCTTCGAATCCCTCGATCGTAAAGACATGAGTGATTCCCGTATCCCGGTCGGCATGATCCTGAAAACCCTGGCGCAACGGTTGGCCGGGTGTCTCCTCGTCATGCCTGTCCTGACCGCCGCCACTTTCAGGACTCACTGAGTCGTCATGGTGTTCGGTATCAGCTCCGCTGCCTTCTTCGGGACCGTACCCGTATTGTCTGAGCATATCCTCGGCTTCGCGTTCTCCGGCCTCGCGGGTAGCCTGCCGCTGTTGGGTGCCGATAGTCGCTTCAAGATTCTCTCTGCCGCTGTTCGACACATAGGACATCGTCATCCCGCCGCCTTCAATACCCCACAAAAGAGGACTCCGCCCGTTAACCTGAAAGGGATTGGTCCATTTGAACCCGCCCTCGGCGGCACGCAAGCCGGCCTGACGGATGGGGCCGCTTTCAAAGAATCCTCTTTGTCCAATCCGGGCAAAAACCTGTTCGGTCTGCTTGGGATCGAAAACGCGAAGAGGTCTTAAGGGGCCGCGGGCAAAAACCCGGGCAAGCCAGCTGGACTCGGGTGTCGACTCGGCCAGGGCAGCAGCTCTTTCCATATAAAGTGCGGTGCGCGTCGCTCCGATATCGCTGCCGATCGCAAGAAGGGGGCGGGCGACAATCCGTCCGATCCGTCCGGTTCTCGCGATAGCTTCGCCGACTTCAAGGGCGCGGACGCCAAGGGCACCGCCCCGGGCGGCAGCCATGGCTGCACCGCCGGCACCAGCCGTAAGTGCGGAGACGGCAACGAAACTGGCCACTTCACCGACAGCCTGAAAGCCGTATTTCGTCCCGGCAGCAAAAGAAGCTTGTTGTTCGGTGAGTTCGCCTCTTTCCACCATTTGGTTTAATTCATCGCGGCTCAGCCCGATAAGGTTTCCGGTGTATTCTTCGGCGAGTGATTGGAGTTTGGAAAAACTCGACATCCCGACATAATCCACGATGTGTTCACCGGGATCGGCACCAAGGTTTACAGCGGCGGCCCCAAGGTTGTATACGCCTTTGCCAATACCTTCTCCGGCATAAATAACCGCATCAACAGCCATCGATGTAATACCGGTAACCGAATTCAGAAGACCTTGCCCCGCTTGACGGGTGGCTAGAACGGGATGTGTTGCAACAAAAGCCAGATAGTTACCAGTACCCTTGACTGCGCCGACTATGGCATGCCCGGTAGCGTCCATGGCCTGGCCGAATTCATGCTGGGCCTCGGCGTCCCCGCCTATGGCGCGGGCAGTGACGGCAATGGCGTGGCCGGTCGGTTGAATAACATGATCGTTGGTCCAGCTGAGCCCGGTGGAGATACCGCTGCCGACAGCAGAAGCAGCGCTCGAGATCCCGCTCCCGACCGCTTCCCAGGTCTCGGCTTTAAATAATGCAGCGCCGGCACCTGATACCTTGTCCCATGCATTGCTTAACCAGCCCATTCAAACCCTCTTCTACATCCCTTATTGGTTTTATTATTCTTTATTTATATCAATATTTTATTAGTTTTTCCCGTTTTTTGTTACCCCAGACCCAAAGGCCCGAAAACTTAATAATCCGCTAATACCCCGGCACGTACTCCTCTGTCGGGTGAATAGGTGCGCTGTGATTGAGTTGAACGGCGCTGGACGGGGCAGATGGATCGTGCCGCGCCGCGCCGTCGAAAACATTGCCCAGAAGCCCTTTGACCTTGTCTTCCAGAAATGTCTTCCACATAAAGGTAATGGCCCCGGCCATAACCAGCGTTCCTGCGATGCCAAGCCCCAGCTTGCCGCCCACAAGCGCTCCGAGAGCCATGGGGAGGACAATATTGGCCAGCTTTCCAAGCAGGCTGTCGCCATTTTCATCAGGTTTCAGAAAATCGCCCCAGGCGCTGGTATCGCCGCGCAAGCCGCGATAAATGTTGGAGCCTGTGTCGATGACATTATGCCCGGCCTCGACCACTCCGGAAAAATCCTGTCTGATCTGGGAAGGATCGTGGGCATATTGCTTAAGTTTATTGATAAGAGTATGACGCCCTTCGCCATGGAACACGGTCTCATCAACCGCCGCAGCAGTGCCGAACAGGGCAACCTTGCCCTTGTTCTTCCATAACAGATTAAAAAGTCCTCTTATCGCGCCGGGCAAGGAAATCTCCTCTTTTTAAAAGCCCTGTTTATATTTCTGGCGTCTCATACAGAGCGCCTTTTTTCACCCAAAACTCAAAGGCTCAAAGTGCTTTTTTTGGTTCTCTATTGGAGATTATACCTTATGGCAAAAAAATTTTGCAACAAAATTGTTAGAAAACAGCAAAAAATTCTTAATATAGAATTACTGTATTCGAGATTATTTATTTACTTAAATTTTGAAATATAAAGAGTATTTGCTGTTATTATATTAAATAAAATACTTGTCTATTATTAGATAGTTTCGAAAATGGTGAAATTAGTGCCGGAAATGGCGAAGGCCGGTAAGGATCATAGCCAGATTCCGTTCATTGGCCGCCTGGATGACTTCCGGGTCACGGATTGATCCTCCCGGTTGGATCACGGCGGTGACACCGGCTTCGGCTGCGGCGATCAGCCCGTCCGCGAAGGGAAAAAAGGCATCGGATGCGACAACCGATCCTTGGGTGAGAGGTTCGGATAAGCCCGCGCTTTTGGCCGCTTCCTCGGCTTTCCAGGCCGCGATCCGGCAGGAATCGACCCGGCTCATCTGCCCGGCGCCAATTCCAACCGTGGCCCCGTCCTTGGCATATACGATGGCATTGGATTTGACGTGTTTGCAGACCTGAAAGGCAAAGAGCAGGTCTTTCATCTCTTCTTCCGTGGGGGGCCGTTCGGTGACAATCTTGAGCGCATCGGAATCAAGGGTCAGGCAATCGCTGCCTTGCGTGAGGAACCCGCCCGCGATCCGCGTCAGGGTCATATAAGATTCATGCGGATCGGGAAGCCCCCCGGTCCTCAGAACGCGGATATTTTCTTTTTTCTTTAAAAGTTCGACGGCTTTGGGATCAATCTCCGGCGCGATAATAACTTCGACAAAACGTTCCAGAATCGCAGAGGCAAGATCGGGCGTAAGCGCACGGTTCAACGCGATAATCCCTCCATAGGCGCTGACAGGGTCGCAGAGCAGGGCCTTACGGTATGCCGAAAGCGGATCGTCGGCAACGGCAACGCCGCACGGATTGGCGTGCTTGATAATGGCGACCGCAGGCGTGTCGAATTCCGCGACCAGTTCGAAGGCAGCATTCGTATCGTTGATATTATTATAGGAGAGTTCCTTGCCCTGAAGTTGAACGGCGGTGGTGGCGCCGGGGCGGGGGCTGTCTTCCATCACATAGAGCGACGCGGCCTGATGCGGATTTTCACCGTAACGCAGTTTTTGTTTAAGGCGACCGGAAACGCTAAAGCGCTTGGGCGAGGCGTTTTCGGTCTGCGCGGCCAGCCAGTTGGAAATGCTGGAATCGTATGAGGCCGTAAGGGCAAAAGCATCCAGGGCCAGACGGCGCCTCAGGCTGTTGCTGATAGCGCCTGTGTTTTCATTCATCTCGGAAAGTACGCTCCCATAATCCGCAGGATCGGTCACGACGACGACATGCTCGTGATTTTTAGCGGCCGCACGGATCATCGCGGGTCCGCCGATATCGATATTTTCGATGCACGTCTCGAAATCCGAACCGCTTTTGACGGTCTCGATAAAGGGATAAAGCGTAATAACAAGCAGGTCGATTCCCTCGATCCCGTGTTCGGTCATCGCGGCCAGATGATGGGGGTCGTCGCGCCGCGCCAGAATTCCGCCGTGAATTTTGGGATGCAGTGTTTTAACGCGGCCATCCATGATTTCCGGAAATCCGGTCACGTCCGAAACATCTGTAACGCTCAGACCGCCCTCGCGGAGCGTTTTTGCGGTTCCTCCGGTAGAGAGCAACTCGACACCGTGCTTAGCGAGCGCCTGCGCGAACTCCACCAGACCTGATTTATCGGAAACGGAGAGGAGGGCGCGTCGAATGACAATCGCGCCGGAATCGGTTTGTCTTTCTGTACTCATGGGAAAACCTTATTGTCTGATCAAGGGGATTATCATGCGAAGGCGGAAAACAGCCTTTTGCGCGCGGATGATAGACATAAAACAAGGAGTTAGGCAAGGGCCTGTGTCCCTTTTACCGGAGCCGAAGGGCTGCAATGCGCGCTGTCCGGCTTGGCATAAAGGGCTCTCTGGCTGGGAACGCCTTTGAAGGCTTCGGTAATCCCGAGGACCGTTTCCGCTCCTCCAAGGAACAAAAGCCCGTCCGGGGCCAGTTGCTTGGCCATATTCTCCAGAACCATTTTCTTCGTGGGCTGATCGAAATAGATCAGCACGTTCCGGCAGAAGATCACATCGAACTGGCCCAGCCCGGACATCTTGTCCAGCAGGTTGAAATACTGAAACTTCACCATGCTGCGGATATCGGGGTTCAACTGCCACTTGTCATCGTGCTGCGTGAAATATTTCATCAGATACTGAATGGGAAGCCCGCGCTGGACCTCGAACTGCGTATAAAGACCGTCTTTGGCTTGCTCAAGGATTTCATGGGAAATATCCGTAGCGACAATCTCGAATTGCCAGCCGGGAAAGGAAGGTTGCTCTTCTTTCAGAAGCATGGACAAGGAATAGGCTTCCTGCCCGCTGGAGGATGCCGCGCTCCAGATTCTCAGTCTCTTGGGCCGGCTGGTCTGACCCTTGAAATACTTCAGAACATAGGCTTTGAACGTATCGAAGGGCTTGTTGTCACGGAAGAAAGAGGTCTCATTGGTGGTCATGGCCTCGACAATGTCATTGACCAGATCCTTGGGCGGTACCGCGCGCAGGACATTGGTCATCGCATCAATGCTTTCATAACCCCATTTTTTCGCGACCGGGTTGAGGCGCGAATCAAGGAGATAGGATTTATCGGGCGTAATAACCAGCCCGGACTTGTCCTTCAGCAGATCACGGTAAATGTCAAAATCCGTAATGCGCATGGTTCATACTTTCTTCTACGTGGCAGCTGTGCGGACCCACGGCCCGATTTCACTAAGCGGCAGAACAGCCGAACACAGACCGTTGGTAGCAACCGCTCCTGGCATACCCCAAACTACGCTGGTTTGTTTGTCCTGCGCAACAACCCGTCCGCCCTTTTCAACAAGCATTCGGGCTCCCTGCAGGCCATCCTGTCCCATTCCGGTCAGGATGACGCACAATATTTTGGGTCCGTAAATGCCGATCAGCGAACGAAGCATGGGGTCAACTGCCGGTTTACAAAAATTTTCGGACGGTCCGTCGCCCAGACGGATCACCGTGAGAGCATCACGCTGCTCAAAAAGCATATGCCGTCCTCCGCGGGCGACATAAACCTTCCCTTTCTCCAGCACCATTTCGTCCAGAGCTTCGAAACTGGGAATGCCCGTCTGTATCTGGATATGCTCGGTCAGAGTCTTGGTAAAGGTCTCCGGCATGTGCTGGGTGACCACAATCGGCATATCCAGCCCCTTGAGATGCCGGATCACCTGAAATAAAGCCTGCGGGCCTCCTGTCGAACTGCCGATGGCGATAATCCGCGGCTTTCCCTTGTAGGCGGTGCTGTCATTCCGCAATTGAAAGGAAACGACTTCTCCGGCAACAAGATCCTTTTTTTGCACTCCCGCAAGGGAAGCGGCGGCGGTCTCGGCAGGAGCTTTCCCTTGAACGGGGCGTAAAGTTTTAAGAGATTTAATCAGCGTAAACAGGTTTTTCTGAAAAGCGGAATCAGGCCCGGTATCCAGGGCGCTGCTCGGCTTGACGATTGTCTCGACCGCGCCGAGTTCCATCGCCTTCAGGGTAACGCTAGCCCCTTTTTCCGTCAGGCTTGAACACATGATAACTTTTGTATCCGGCGATGCCTTGAGAATATCCGGAAGAGCGCTTAAGCCGTCCATGATGGGCATTTCAACGTCAAGGATCATGATATCGGGCTTTTTTGACTGCGCAGCAGCAACAGCCATCTCGCCGTTGGAAACCGAGGCGATAATCTTGATCTGCGGGTCGGATTCAAGGATACGCCGGAGGATACCGCGGATGGCGCTGGAATCATCAACCAGAACGACCGAGACAAAATCCGCGCTGACCTGTTCTGTCGTTGACCCCATGATAAATACTCTGCGCCTTTAAAATAAAAAAAGAAAAACTCGTTTATCCCTGCGGATCGATCAATCCGACCTGCATGAATTTGGACTCAATGATCTCGCTGTCAAACGGTTTCATGATGTATTCGTTCGCTCCGGCCTGCATGGCGCGCTGGATATGGGCGATGTCGTTTTCGGTCGTGCAGAAGACCACTTTGGGGTGATTTCCGTTCGCCATCTGACGCAGTTTTTCCAGAAACTCGATCCCGCTCATCACCGGCATGTTCCAGTCCAGAATGATGGCATCAGGCATGGAGGCCTGACAGGCTTCATAGGCTTTCTGGCCATCTTCGGCCTCCCGGCATTCGAAGCCGAGATCGTGGACAATCCGGCTCGCAACTTTGCGCACCACACGGCTGTCATCAACAATAAGGCAGGTCTTCATGGCAAATATCCTGAATCAAGACAGTAACGTTCAATTAAGAGTACCCCATCAAGGGCCCTGACCCAAATGTAAAGTCTATTGGTTATTTCTTTCTTAAGAGCAATTTTACAGAACAAAAAATCTGCATACGCTCAGGCGGCGCGGTCGTGAATCGAATCCAGAAGCCGGGAAACATCCATAATAATAAGCAACTCGCGGTCGAGTTGGCACACTCCGCAGGAAATCTCTCTCCATTTAGCATCCAGAGTGCCCGGATTTTTTTCGATCTTCGACCCGTCAAGACGGATGACATCGCCGACCTTGTCGATAATCAGGCTGTAAAGCTCCTGGTTATGCTCCACCACCACGCTCATGCTCCGCGAGCCCTCGGCAATGGGGACGTTCAGCCGCTTGCGTAAATCAATGGCCGTAACGATCCGGCCCCTGAGGTTCAGCGAACCGACAACCTCATGGGAAGCCAGCGGGATGCGCGTAACCTTCTGCTCCCGCAGCACATCCTGAATTTGCAGCACAGGAATGCCGAATTTTTGATCCGCAATCAGAACGGTCAGAAACTCTGTGGTCTGTTCGGAAAATTTTGTCTCCGTCTGGGTCATGGTCTTTATCTCTCGTGTTATCGGGCCATAGGCAACGCTCACGACCGGCCCGAAGTCGAAACCTTGGAAGCGGAACGGGCCTGCGCCATCGTCTCGGATAAGGAATGGAGCAGGGTATCGCGGTCAAACTTGGCGACATAGTCGTTAAACCCGACCTTCATCCCCCGGTCGATATCCTGCGGCGTGGCATGGGACGAGAGCGCGACCATCGGCACATTCTGCCAGCGCCGGCTTTCCCGCACGCGCTGTGCGAATTCAAACCCGTCCATCTCCGGCATTTCAATATCGCTGATGATGACATCGAAATTCGCGCCGTTCTCACAAAGCTTCAGGGCTTCGACGGGACTTTCCAGCGTAGTGACCTCATACCCCGCAACACTGAGCAGGGGGGTCAGCATGTTGCGGAAGAACGGGCTGTCATCAACCAGAAGGACGCTGCGCTTGCGCTTGGCCGCCGCCGCGGGGTCGCTCTCGAAATTCTCGTCGCCGTGATCCTTGAACCAGTTCTTGTCGATGCTGTTCAGGAAATGCGCAAGATCGATGACGTCCGTAGCCTTGCCGTTGATAATCGCGCTGCCGAGCAGGCCCGGCTTGGTCGCTCCGATCTGCATGTCGACATGCTGTTCGGTAATGTCGATAATCTGGTCGACGACCAGACCCATGGAACGGTTCTTCTCAGCAAATACGAGAACGGGCTTTTCGCCCTCGCGCCCGATGGCCATCGAAGGAGAAAACGGGATCAGCGGCATCAGCGTATCGCGGTACTGCACCATCATCTGCCCGCCGGAATGTTCGACCTTGTCCAGCCGCACATTCTCCAGCCGCGCGACAAGGGAAAGCGGAACGGCCTTGGGGGCCTCGTCATCGGCAGTGAAAAGAAGCAAGGACGTTTTCTTGTCAGAATCCGGCACAACCCCCGTCCTCTCAGCTTCAGTTTTCTCGGCTTCGGACCCGGACATGGTTCCGGTTGTGTCGGCAATCCCGTTGGGATCAAGAATCATGATTACGCTGCCGTCTCCCAGAATGGTATTGCCGGAAAAGAGGTTGAGTCCCTGCAGCAATTTGCACACGGGCTTAACGACAATTTCTTCGGTATCGAAAACGCGGTCAACGATAATTCCGAACTCGTAGCTGCCCACCTGGGTAACAACGATATATCCGCGTGTCTGGCGGGCGTTCTGCTCCTGCTCGATCTCCTTGCCCTCATTCAGCTTCAGGATATCGCTCAGGGAAATAAGCGGCAGCAGCCGTTCGCGCAACCGGAATACGGGCGCGTTATGAACATATTCAATCCGGTTTTCTCCCTGATTGGAGATCATCACCAGCTCGCGCACGGAAAGCTGTGGAATGGCGAAACGCTCCCCGCCGGACTCTACGATCAGGGCCGAGACGATGGCCAGAGTCAGTGGAATCTTGATGGTAAAGACCGACCCTTTCCCTTCGACGGATGAAAGCTCGACCGATCCGCCGATTTTTTCGATATTGGTGCGGACGACGTCCATCCCGACACCGCGCCCGGAAACCGACGTGACCTTTTCGGCGGTCGAAAACCCGGCCTTGAAGATATACTGCTGGATTTGCTGCGTGGACATCGTCTCCAGCTCTTCGGCGTTGGCCAGCCCGTTGGCAAGAATCTTGGCCTTGATCTTCTCCATGGCCAGACCTTTGCCGTCATCGGAAATCTTGATCAGGATATGCCCGCCTTCATGAAACGCTTCCAGCAGGATCTTGCCCACTTCCAGCTTTCCTGCCGCCAGACGGTCGGCAGGCTTCTCAATTCCGTGATCCCCGGAATTTCTGACCATGTGTGTCAGCGGATCCTTGATCATCTCCAGAACCTGACGGTCCAGCTCCGTATCCTGACCGCGCATCTCAAGGTCGATCTTCTTCCCCAGTTCCATGCTCAGGTCACGGATAATGCGCGGTAGCTTCTGCCAGGCGTTACCGATCGGCTGCATCCTTGTTTTCATGACGCCTTCCTGAAGGTCGGAGACAACATGGTTCAGCCGTTGCAGGGGGGTCGTGAATTCGCTTTCGGAATTGCTGCGCAAAATCTGCAGGAGCTGGTTGCGGGTCAGCACCAG
>JAGRIJ010000040.1 GCA_020443295.1 Alphaproteobacteria bacterium
CAATCGGCAGATCGGTTTTTTGCCGGATCGCGGCGATATGCGTCTGCACATTCTTCTGATTCGCCTTGGCCGCTCCGGTAATCCCGGTAATCGAAACGTAATAAAGAAATCCGGTAGCGCCGTCGGCAATCTTTTCGAGCCGCCCGGAATCGCTCGTCGGCGTGACAAGCCGGATCATATCCACGAACTGGTTGCCGATCGCCTCGCGCACGCGCTGGTCTTCTTCCGGAGGCAGATCGACGATGATCACCCCGTCGACGCCGCTCTCGGCACAATCCAGCGCGAACGGGTCGATCCCGTAACGGTAAACCGGGTTGGCATACCCCATCAGAACCAGCGGTGTCGTCGTGTTCTTTTTTCGAAACGACCTGACCAGTTCAAAAATTTTCTTCAGGTTAGTCTGCGCGGAAAGGGCGCGCTGACCGGCCTTCTGGATCACCGGGCCATCGGCCATGGGATCAGAGAACGGCATCCCGATCTCAATGATATCAGCTCCGCTTTCGGGCAGCGCGTTGAGCACCGCAAGGCTGGTCTCGAAATCCGGATCGCCGCCCATGATAAAGGTAATCAGCCCGGTTCGCTTTTCTGCTTTAAGCGTCTCGAATGTCTGCGCCAGCCGTCTCATCCGCCCTGTCCGTTCAATCCGATATAAACCAGCACTTCATGAACCCCGTCCTCGAAAAACCGCGGCCCGTAAAGCTCAAAATCCGTCCGGAACGCCCGGTCCAGATCGCTTTCCCACACGGACATCCACGTTTCAATCAGGCTTTGCGGTTGCGGCCCCTGCGAAGACAGGGACGCATAAATTCCGTCCTCCACCCGGACGGTATAAAAATCCCGGTGCCCGCTTACAGGCAGACCGGCGACCTTATACCCGAGTGTAAGACGGTAAGGCTTCGTATGATCGCCTTGGTAATCCGAGTAAACGGCGTAAATCACATCGTTCTCCCGTTCCGGGATAACCTGCGCCACCTGCCGCGCGAAAAAATCCTGCCAGAGCGCATTGATCGAATCGCTCGCCTTTCCGTCTTCATTGCTGATCACCGCGCTGATCCCGCACACGGAAAACGCGGCCACAGGTTCAAGTCCTGCTTTAAAATCGTAATTGATCGCGCGCTCGGTGCTCATAATTTAACCCCCAGCTTCTCGGCAACGGCAAAAATATCCTTGTCCCCGCGACCGCACAGATTCATCACGATATGGTGATCGGAAGGAAGCGTCGGAGCGATTTTCGCGATATGGGCAAACGCATGGGCCGGCTCCAGCGCGGGAATAATCCCTTCCAGCTTCGCACAGAGCTGAAACGCCTCCAGGGCTTCCTCATCAGTAACCGATACATATTCGACACGCTTATGATCGAAAAGCCAGGCATGTTCCGGCCCGATCCCGGGATAATCCAGCCCCGCAGATATCGAATGGGCATCCTTGATCTGCCCGTCTTCATCCTGCAGGAAATAGCTGCTCATCCCGTGCAGGATACCCGGCAAACCGCCGCTCAGGCTCGCGGCATGCTCGCCGCTCTCGATCCCGTGCCCTCCGGCCTCAACACCCACCATCTTGACATCGGGATCGTCAAGGAACGGATAAAACAGCCCCATGGCGTTTGACCCGCCGCCGATACACGCCACCAGCGTATCGGGCAGCCCGCCGTAACGATCCTGATACTGTTCGCGCACTTCCTTTCCGATAATCGACTGAAAATCCCGCACCATCATGGGAAAAGGATGCGGCCCCGCAACGGTGCCGATCAGGTAATACGTATCCTCGACATGTGTGACCCAGTCGCGCAACGCTTCATTCATGGCATCTTTAAGGGTTCCCGTCCCCGATGAAACCGGACGCACCTCCGCCCCCAGCAGCTTCATACGGAAAACGTTGGGCGCCTGGCGTTTAACATCCGTCTCGCCCATAAAAATCGTGCAGGGCAGATCAAACAGCGCACAGACGGTAGCCGTGGCAACGCCGTGCTGTCCCGCTCCGGTTTCGGCAATGATTCGCTTCTTTCCCATCCGCTGGGCCAGTAAAATCTGCCCGATACAGTGATTGATCTTGTGCGCGCCAGTATGGTTCAGCTCATCGCGCTTGAAATAGATCTGCGCGCCCCCGAAATGCTTGGTCGCTTTCTCCGCATGATAAAGCGGCGAAGGCCGGCCGATATAATCCTTGGCATATTTGTCGAACTCGACCCAGAACTTGATCTCGTCCCGCGCCTCCATATAGGCCTTCTCGACCTCAAGGATAAGCGGCATGAGGGTTTCGGCGACAAACCGCCCGCCATAGGGGCCGAAATGCCCCTGCTCGTCAGGCGCTCTGCGAAAAGATGCAGGCCTTTTTGGTGTGCTTTGCATGAGGGCGGTTATACCGTGTTTTAAGGGGTAAGGAAAACCAATTTTTCTAGAAAACGCACAGTTTCGAAAGGAAAGCCTGATCCGTCAAGCTCCGGATAATCCCTTGACTTTGCTGATAAAAGCCCTGGTTTTCCCAGCATCCTTGACCCCGCGCTGCGATTCAACGCCCGAAGACACGTCCACCGCATCGGGGGAAAGCACACTCAGGGCCTCCAGAACGTTATCGGCATTCAGCCCGCCCGAAAGCATCCACGGACGGGAAAACGTCCACCCGTCAAGCAAGCTCCACTCAAAGGTCCTGCCCGTCCCGCCCGGTAAATCCGGATCGGCGGGTTTCGCATCGAACAACAGCCAGTCGACAACATTCTCATAAGCCGAAACGCGTTTAAAATCATCCTCAGTGGAAACCGACAAGGCCTTGATAACAGGAAGTTTTGTCTTTTGATTCACAAGCCAAACCCGCTCGGCTGTTTCAGAACCGTGCAACTGGATCATATCAAGGGAAACAGTGCTCAAAATCTCATCCAGAATCCTGTCTTCAGGATCAACGAACAACCCGACGCTCATGATTTTTTTCGAAACGGAAAAGTCTTTAATTATTTGGGCAAGAGAAGCGGCCTGCTCAACGCCGACATGGCGCGGGGACGGAGGATGAAAAACCAGCCCGATAAAATCAGCCCCGGCATCAAGCGCCACCCGAAGAGTCTCCTCTTCCTGAATCCCGCAGATTTTAACTTTTGGAGAAATGGTCATCGCAGGCTTTTCAAAATCTCTTTTGCACGGGCAGCCGGATCGTCCTCCCCGGTAATGGGCCTCCCGATCACAAGGTGACTCGCGCCCGCATCACGGGCCTGCTGCGGCGTCATGACCCGTTTCTGATCCCCGCTGGCCGCCCCCTCAGGACGAATCCCGGGAACCATCAGAATAAAATCCGGACCGCAGGCCGCTCGCAGCCGTTCGATCTCGTGCGCGGAACACACAACCCCGTCCATCCCTTCCCCCTGCGCCAGCAAGGCAAGCTGTTCGACCCGGTCGGTGACGCCGGGCCGGAACCCCGCACGCACGACCTCGACTTCATCGAGACTGGTCAGCAAGGTAACAGCCAGAATCTTCGTGCCCGCAGGACACGCAGCGCGCGCGACCCGCATCATCTCCGCTCCGCCGCTGGCATGAACGTTCAGATAGGCAGGAGCGACCTTCGAACAAACCGCACGGACCGCCCCGGCCACGGTATTCGGAATATCATGATACTTAAGGTCAAGAAAAAGTTGCGCGTCGCCCGCCTCCTTCTGCACCCGCAAGACGCCCTCCGGCCCGTTCGCATTGAAAAATTCAAGCCCCAGCTTGATCCCTCCGGTAACCGGGCCGATTTTCGAAGCCAGCAAGACCGCCTGATCGAGATCCGCGGTATCGAGCGCGCAAAAAATCTCCGGTTTGAGAAGGCCGGGCTGGGAAGTCATCGCAATCTCCGTTGTGATCGGCAAAACGGCCTCAAGGCGTCCGGGCCGATAAAACCGGCAGGAGTTCGGCTTGCGGCGGAACAGGAGGGCTGGAAGAAACCGTAGCCTTCGATTTTGCCACATCGACCTGTTTCTTCAGCAACTTGATTTCTTTTTTCTGCTTCCGGCGTTCCGAGCGCAAACGACCCATATTCAGCCAGACCACGGCCCCGCCAACAATAAAGCCGACAGCCATAAACCCCAGCGCAACCAGATAAGCGGGAAGAATCACGACCCCCTCGCCCAGAGGATTCCAGTAAACCGTCACATCGTGCCTGTTCAGGACGGCGAACACCGCCGCAGCGACAGTGACCACGAACCCGAGTATCCAGCGGATAATAAACATCTTTTAACGCTCGTTAAGTTTTTCGCGTAAAGCTTTCCCGGTTTTGAAGAACGGCAGGCGCTTGGCCTCCACTTCGACGGTTTCGCCGGTACGGGGGTTGCGTCCGACGCGTGACGCGCGCTCCTTGACGGAAAAAGCGCCGAAGCCGCGTAATTCCACGCGATCGCCGCGAGCCAGCGCATCCGTGATTTCATTAAAGACCGTATCAACGATTTTCTCGATATCGCGCAGATACAGATGAGGATTCATATCCGCAAGTCGTTGAATAAGTTCCGATTTCGTCATAACAAAAACCTCTGTCGGCAGTGAAGGGCTGCATCTGTTCTGTCATCAACCAGCCATAGATTGCCTCATAAAACAGGGGGGCGTCAAGCAAAACCCATTGATAGAAAAGAGATTTTTTTACTTCTGTTTCAGCTAAGTGAAAAAGCTTCATGGCCGCTAAACATAAAAAAGCCGCCATTCCGGCGGCTTTTTCAATGATTCTGTAGAATAAGGAAAGAAAACTCACTCTTCCCCAGGATTTTCCGAAAACTTTTTCGCGGAAGTCCGGGTTTTCTTGGGCTTCTCTTCACCGTCCGATTCTTTATCGGCTTTTTTCTTGGAGGTCTTGCTGTCCTTCTCCTGAAGGGCTGCCCCAAGAATATCGCCGAGCGAAGCGCCGCTTTCGGTCGAACCGTAATCCTTCATCGCCTGCTTGTCTTCGTCGATTTCGCGGGCTTTGATGGACAGGGTAACCTTGCGGGACTTGCCTTCGATGCTGATGACCTTGGCATCGACCTTCTCGCCGACGGCAAAACGGTCGGGACGCTGCTCGGAACGTTCGCGAGACAGGTCGGACTTCTTGATCGTGCCCGACATGCCGTTCCCCAACGTAACCTCGATCCCCTTATCGGTGATCTCGGAAACGGTACAGGTCACGACCGAACCTTTAGCCAGCCCGCTCACCGCGCCCTCGTAAGGATCTTCGGTCAACTGCTTGATACCCAGAGCCACGCGTTCGCGGTCGGGATCCAGTTCCAAGATCTTCGCCTTGACGACATCGCCTTTCTTATAGTCCTTGAGAACTTCGGGCGAACTGTCTTCCCATGAAACATCGGAAAGATGCACCATCCCGTCGATTTCCCCGGTCAGGCCGACAAACAGGCCGAACTCCGTCGTATTGCGGATTTCACCCTCGATAATGTCGCCCACCTTGCGCTCAAGCGCATACTTGGACCACGGATTTTCCTGACACTGTTTAAGACCGAGCGAAATCCGGCGTTTTTCCGGATCGACATCCAGAACGGCCACTTCAACTTCCTGCGAAGTCGAAACGATCTTGCCGGGATGGATATTTTTCTTGGTCCACGACATTTCGGAAACGTGCACCAGACCTTCGATCCCCTCTTCCAGCTCGACGAACGCACCGTAATCGGTGATGTTGCTGATCCGGCCCTTGAACCGGGCGCCGACGGCATACTTGTCCTTGACGTCCAGCCACGGATCGGCTTCCAGCTGCTTGATCCCCAGAGAAATCCGCTGGGTTTCCTGATTGTAACGGATAACCTGCACCTTGACCGTCTGGCCCAGTTGCAGAACCTCGGATGGGTGGTTCACACGCTTCCATGAAATATCGGTCACGTGCAAAAGCCCGTCGACGCCGCCCAGATCCACGAACGCACCGTAATCGGTGATGTTCTTGACCACGCCTTCCAGAATCTGGCCCTCTTTCAGGCTCTCCAGCAGGTCGCTGCGAGCTGATTCACGGGATTCTTCCAGAACGGCACGGCGGGAAACCACGATATTGCCGCGGGCTCTGTCCATTTTCAGAATATGGAACGGCTGCGGCGTATGCATAAGCGGCGCCACATCGCGAACCGGGCGGATATCCACCTGACTTCCGGGCAGAAACGCAACGGCTCCGCCCAGATCGACGATAAACCCGCCTTTGACGCGTCCGGTGATCATGCCGGTCACGCGCTGGGCTTTTTCACAGGCTTTTTCAAGCTCGACCCAGACTTCCTCGCGTCGTGCTTTCTCGCGCGACAGGCTGGTCTGCCCCTCGCGGCCTTCGATCCGTTCGACGAACACTTCGACAGTGTCCCCGACCTTGATTTCCGGGTCTTCGCCCGGACGGGTAAATTCCCGCAGGCTGACACGGCCCTCGGATTTCAGGCCGACATCGATAACGGCAACCCCGTCCTCGACAGCGACGATCGTTCCGTTGACCACGCATCCTTCGAATTTGTCTTGTCCTTTCAGCGATTCATTCAGAAGCGCTGCGAACTCTATTGAGTCATGATTGTCTTTTAGATTTGCGGCTACATGCGCCATAGTTTTAGTCCTTTCAAAGTCAAATTCCCCGTCCTCCGGCCCTGTATCAACGACAGGGGCTCACGGGACAGGATGTTAAAGCGCGATAGTTCGCTATGACGGCAATGGGGAAACCGGGTAAAGGAGCTCAGTTTTTGAGGGCATCCTCGACAATTTGCAAGGCTTTGGCCAACGCCTCCTCCGCATTCAGACCCGTGGTGTCGAGCATCACGGCATCATCAGCAGGCTTGAGGGGGGCCGCCTTGCGCCCGGAATCGCGTGCATCGCGGTCACGCATATCCGCTAAAACGGCCCCATATGTAACGTCTATCCCTTTGGATTGCAACTCTTTCCTTCGTCTTTCAGCGCGAATTTCATCCCCGGCGGTCACAAAAAGCTTCACATCCGCATGGGGGCAGATCACGGTCCCGATATCGCGCCCGTCCAGAACCGCCCCCGCATACCCTGCGCCGGGATTCTCCGAAAATCCGCGTTGGACCTCAATCAGAGCCTCCCGAACGAGAGGAAGGGCGGCCACAAGAGAAGCCCCCTGAGCGACCGCATCATCCCTTAAATCCGGGTTATTGAGGGCCCGAAGCCCTTCTGAGCCGGAGATTTTGTCCTGAAGCCGCGCACAACCCCGCAACGCATCCGGCTCCGACCGGCAATCGCCGCCATCCTGCAAAACTTCGGACGCCACAGCCCGGTATAGCGCCCCGGTATCCATATGGGCGTAGCCCAGCCGTTGCGCCAACCCGCGCGCCAGTGTCCCCTTCCCGCTCGCGGCAGGCCCGTCAATGGCGATCACGATCATCTTCTGTTTATTCTTCTGTTTATTCTTCTGTTTATTCTTCTGTTTATTCTTCTGCACATCCACAGACTATCAGCAGCAGCCGTTTTTACAATTGCCAACGCATCGCTCCCTCGCTAAATCATGACTCATGAAAAAAATCTTCCCCCTTCTCGCCGCCTTGATTCTTCTTCCGGCGTGCGAACGTGGTCAGGGCATGAGCCTCAAACCCTTCGAGGAAACTTTCGGCACACCGCAGAAATTTCAGGTCTGCCACGGCTTCGGCTGCACCATCCGCACAGATGTCTCCCTGAACGCTGCAGAATGGCGCAGCGTGCTCGAACCCTTTGCGGCCCCGGCCGCAAATGCGCAAGAAGAACGTCAGCAGATTGCCGTCACCGTGGGACGCATGGAAACAATGGTCCAGCAAAAAACCGGGATGAACACGGATTACGCCAAGGCCACCACCTTCGAACGCGATCAGGATCAGATGGATTGTATTGACGAGGCGATCAACACCACCCGCACTCTGCGCTTTATCGAAAAGGCGGGCATGCTGCGCTGGAATGATGTCGTGGATCCCGTCCACCGCGGCTATTTCGTGGATGCGATGTGGCCGCACAACAGCGGCGCGGTGAAAGATAAACAGACGGGTCAAAAATACGTGATCGACAGCTATTACGCCGATACCGGAAAACCGGCCGACATCGTTCCGCTGGAAATCTGGCTTAATAACTGGAGTCCGGAGAGAGCTGGGCTCCTAGATCATTCATCAGATCAATGAAATTGGGAAAACTGGTTCGGATCGGCGCAGCATCGTCGATCGCCACCGGCTCATCGCTGACACACCCCAGAACAAGGAAACTCATCGCGATCCTGTGATCAAGGGCGGTTTCAATCAACGCCCCGCCTCGCGGCGGCTTGCCCGTCCCGTGAATGGTCAGGCTGTCCTCGCCCATCTCAAGCTTGACGCCGCAGGCTTCAAGCCCTTTTGCGATCATCAACAATCGGTCGCTTTCTTTTACCCGCAGTTCCGCCAGCCCGCTCATTCTGGTCGTTCCCTCGGCGCAGGCTGCAGCAATTGCAAGAACCGGAAACTCATCGATCATGGATGGAGCGCGCTCAGCCGGAACGGTAATGCCTTTAAGCGTGTTTGTACCGGTTGCGATAAGCGTTGCAACATTTTCACCCGACTCCTGGCGCACATGCTCAAACCGGATATCGGCGCCCATTTCCTGCAACGTCTGGTAAAGCCCTGCCCGCCTCGGATTGACCAGAACATTCGAAAGGCTGATCTCCGAACCTTCGCAAATCACCGCCGCCACAACCGGAAACGCAGCCGAGCTGGGATCGCCGGGAACATCCACCGCGCAGGGTTTCAGCATGGCAACCCCGTCAACATGGATGGCCTCGCCGCCCTCTTCCAGTTTCTCGACGATCACCGGAACCCCGAAATGCCGCAGCATATTCTCGGTATGATCGCGGGTGGGCTCTTTCTCGATCACGGTCGTCCGCCCCATGGCATTAAGCCCCGCCAGCATGATCGCCGATTTCACCTGCGCGGATGGAACCGGCAAGGAATAACTGATCGCCGCCGGGCTTTCCGCCCCGCGCACGGTCAAAGGCAGCCGGTCGCCCGTCCGTGCAAGAAATTGTGCGCCGATCTCTTCCAGCGGCGTCATCACCCGCCGCATGGGGCGCTTCACCAGTGATGCGTCCCCGGTAAAGGTCGCAGAAAAATGATGCCCGGCCACCAGCCCCATAAGCAGACGCGTCGAAGTACCGCTATTGCCCATATCCAGCACGTTCGCAGGCTCGGAAAGGTTGCCCGCGCCGACACCGTAAACGCGCCACAGTCCGTCCGTCCCGTTGGCGACTTTCACCCCCATTTGCTGCAACGCCTCGGCCGTATTCATGACGTCCTCCCCTTCCAGCAACCCGCTGATCAGCGTTTCGCCCTCGGCAAGCGCGCCGAAAATCAGTGAACGGTGGGAAATGGATTTATCGCCCGGCACGCGGGCGGCTCCGCTCAAAGATCCGGATTTCTTGGAAGTGCAGCTGCGGGGAAACTTGGTCTTGGCCATGACATCCGTCCGTAAAAATTTTCGGGGAAAAATAGCGCGTTACGAGCGGAGGAGCAATCTCTAATCGCCAAAACTGTCGAGTTTGCCGTTATAGGAGGTGATGAATTCGACAAGCTTGTCCTTGGGCACCGGACGGCAATAACGGTAACCCTGAACTTCATCGCACCCTTGCTTGACCAGGAAGTCCTCATGGGATTTCGTTTCCACGCCCTCAGCAATAACTTTGAGGTTAAGGGAATGCCCCAGATTGATGATCGTCCGGGTGATCGAAGCGTTCTCCGCGTCGTTCAGCGCGTTACGGATGAACGATTGGTCGATTTTCAGGCGGTCGATCGGGAACTGCGAAAGATACGACAGCGAGGAATAACCGGTCCCGAAATCGTCGATCGCCAGCTCGACCCCAAGCGCGTGGAGGTTTTGCAGCACCTGTACCGTATGGCGGATATCATGCATGAACACGCTTTCCGTAACTTCCAGCTCCAGCTTGTCGGGAGCAAACCCGGATTCCTGCAGCACGCGGCTGACAAACCCGACCAGATCCGATTGCGAAAACTGGTTGCCTGACACGTTGACCGCAAAGCGGATATCGATCCCGTGCTCCTTCTTGAGCGACTTCGCTACGTCCACGGTATGCCGCAGCACCCACTCCCCGATCGGAACGATCAGGCCCGACTGCTCGGCAACGGGTATAAAATTGGCCGGGGAAATAAAGGTTCCCCCCTCCTTGCTGTTATCCGGCTTCCACCAGCGCAGCAAAGCTTCTGCGCCGATAATCTGGCCGCTCTTCAGGTCAAGCTGCGGCTGATAGAATAATTGAAGCTGCTCATGCTCCAGCGCATCGCGCAGATCACGCAGCAACTGGAACCGCTCCTGCACGGCCTTATCGAAATCCTCGGAATATTCCTTGACCCGGTCGCGCCCTTCTTCCTTGGCGCGGTTCAGCGCGATATCCGCGTTCTTCAGCACGATATCCGGCTCGATTCCATCATCCGGATAGGTCGACACGCCGACCGAAGCCCGGACCTGAAATTCCTCGTTGAACACTTTGAAAGCCTCGTTGCGGATAACGCTGATCACGCGCTCGGCCATTTCTTTCGAGGTTGCCGAACCGTGGCGCAGCGGCAACATCAGCGCAAACTCGTCCTCTCCCGTCCGGGAAACGGTGGCGGACTCAGGCAGCGACGAACGCAGTTTCTTCCCGACGGAGCGCAAGATGGCATCGCCGACATTATGACCCATCGAATCGTTGATATCCTTGAAATGATCAAGGTCGACTGTGATAACGGCAAACCGCTCAACATTATCGTCGAACATAAGCCGTGCGTTCTCCGCCAGCTTCTGGATAAAAAGCGAGCGGTTCGGCAGCCCCGTCAGGCTGTCGTAATAAGCCAGCTTGTGGATCTTGTCCTCCGCCGTGCTCTTGATATGCACGATATTCTCGGCGTTCTGCTCGATCAGCCTTTGCGTCAGCTCAATCGTCGCGCCGACTTCATCGATCGTTCCGTAAGGCGATTTCTGGATCTCGGGTGATTCGGGATCTTTGAACGCAGCGGTCAGATTGGCGCGCATGAAAAGAATGGGCTCGATCAGCCATTTGCCCAGCGCCACCATCAGGATCAGGGTAACCAGCAACGAAAGCAGGATCATGAAACCGATATTCTGAAGGATAAAATAAAGGACTTCTTCCTTAACCTGCGAGGCATCCAGTTTCGCCACGATAATATAGGCGCTTTGCAGGTCCGATCCCTTGAAAATGATCTCATAGATCACTCCGTCGGGGCTGCGATAGGTCTTGTCCAGATCCCCAAAACTGACAGCCAGGCTGGGCTTGCTGCCATAGGTGGCGATAAACTCGAAATTATACGAATAAGCGTCAAGTCCCAGAACCGGGGAAGTTTTCAGCAACCGCTCGACATGCTTGGCTTCAAAAGGCGTATTCGTGGCATCCCGGTTCTCCGAATCGATAATCGAGGCCACCGCTGTTTGCGCCTGACTCGAAAGAACTTGCAGACGTTCTTTTTCATAAGAAGAAATAACACCCAGATTCAAAACGGTTGTCTGAACGAACAAAATGGCCATAAACACAGTGGCGGCAATCCGCCAGCTGACCCGGCTGCTCCAGATCATGGAAGACGAAATCGACATGGATGGGCTTGAAGATTGCGCAGCCGCAAGCGAAGTCGAGGCGCTCTTAAGACCTCGTTTTAATGATCGTTTTGCCAGTGCTTCGGCAAGAGAAGGCATGCCCTAATCCGTTTTTTTACAGAAACTTGGCTCACTCTTCCCCCAAAGAAGACTGAACACAAAATCCCCAAATTACACGGTATTTTACCCGCTTAATCCTTAATAAGGAGTTGAAACAAGGCAAAAAATCTTAACTAAAGTATTTTGTATAATTTCTCTAAAGGTAAGAGTTCTGGAATTTCTTACAAACAATAAGCTTCTTCGTTTCATCCGCCAGCGTGCAGGCGAACACGCGAAAATCGCTGCCTTCCGCAAGTTTCAGCTTTTTTCGAAGCGTTTCCGGCGTTCCGGGAAAATTCCGTAAGACCAGCTCCGCCGCTTTTATATCCCCCGTCCCCTCCTTGACCGAACGGATATCCAGCACCTTGTATCCTTTGCCCGGAAAATCGGGAACCGCAACTTCCGACGTATAAAGATGCGTATGGGCATGAAGCTTCCGCATGCCGTATCGCATAGCCATCAGGTTAAACGCCCCGCTTTTGAGGAACGCCGGGCCCGGCTCATAAAGATACGCCTCCGGCAGGCCGATAACAGCCTCCGCCTCCCGCTCCTCTTCTTCCGTAAAGTCAAACCATTGGGAAGCCTGCCCGCTTTCCCCGATCGAAACCGCACGCAAAAGCGGCTCTTGGACAGAACCTTCGAAATTCAGGAGATAAAGCACCTCCTTGCACTCCCCCTCGAACTGCACGATATGAACCTCCGCAACGCAGCCCAGCTCCCGCAACGCCCGCGCGATATCCAGCACCGGGGAAGTTTTTACAAGCAGGTTTTGTGTAACCTCTTTCAGCCTTGGCATCAGGGCAGTCACATCCGGCGAGCCGGAAGAAAACTGGTAAAGACCCGTCTTGCCGCCCTGCCGCCGCTGCGGATCGAGATAGACCCACTCAAACGCGCCTGTCCCCTGAGTACCCTTAATAAAGGTCTCGGCATCCGTATGAACGACCTTATAAGAAGCCTTCATAAGCGCCTGCTTATTTAATGTCGCAAAATTATGATTCAGGATTTCGGCGCTCTCCCCGTCCCTCTCGACGCATATCACCTTCTCGAACCGGGATGTAAAGGCAAAAGCGTCGATCCCGGCCCCGGCGGTCAAATCCGCCAGATTTTTCCCGCTCACAAGCGAAGCCTTATAAAGCGCGCAAGGCCAGGAAGACGCCTGCTCCATCAGGTCGGCAGAGGGCAAAACGATGCCCTCGATCTCCAGCCATTGCGGAATTTTCCGCGCCGCCTTCTGCCGGACCTTGATCTGGTCGAGAATCAGGCGCATCGGCCAATCGGGATGCGGTGGTTTTTTAAGCGCCAGCGCGCTGACATCCTCGGATTCGTGAGAGAGAATAAAGGCCCGGATACCGGAATCCAGCAGCGTCCGCCACCCGTTCATCTCAACCCTTGACAGCCAGCGTTTCGCGGAACCGCACGGGCTGCCCGGCCGGTTTGATCAGCTCGTCCTCGCGCATCACCACCTGCCCGTGAATGATCGTCAGGATCGGCCAGCCCGTCACGTGAACCCCGTCATAAGGAGTCCACCCGCTTTTTGTCTGCTGCTGCGCGTTGGTGATCTCCATTTTCTTCCGCAAATCGACGATGGTGAAATCGGCATCGTACCCCCGTGCGATCCGCCCCTTCCCGGCAATCTGGTGAATCCGCTGAGGCCCGGAGCATACAAGATCCACAAACCGCTCCAGCGTCAGATTTCCTTTATGCACATGGTCCAGCATGATCGGCACCATCGTCTGCACACCCGGCGTCCCGCTCGGACTAGCCGGATATTCTTTCGCCTTTTCTTCCAGCGTATGCGGCGCGTGATCGGAACCGAGTATATCGACGGTCCCGTCGCGGATGCCCTTCCACAACGCCTGCTGATGATGCAATTCGCGGATCGGCGGGTTCTGCTGAGCATGCGTCCCCAGCTGCAGATAGCAATCCGGCGCGCTGAGAGTCAGGTGATTGGGCAAGACTTCAACACTGGCAATATCACGGTTCTGCGCAAGAATCTCCATCTCTTCCGCGCTGGTGATATGCAGAACATGCACCCGCCGCCCGGTCTTCCGCGCCAGCCGTAAAAGCCGCGTGGTAGCGGACACGCACGAATCAACCGAGCGCCAGACATGATGCATGGCCGGGTCATGACTGTCGCCGAGAATATTTTTCTTATTCTCGGTCATCATCATCTCGTCTTCGGCATGCACGGCCACGACTCGCCGCCCGTTCGCCAGAACCGACTCGACCTCCTCATCCGTGGCGGCCAGCAGATCGCCCGTGGAAGAACCCATGAAGATCTTAACCCCGCACACGCCGGGCAGATTCTCCCACTCCGGCAGGTTCTTGGCATTCCCCGCTGTCCCGCCGAAATAAAACGCGTAATTCGTCCACGGCGTTCTCGCCGCCGAATCCATCTTGCCTTTAAGAGCCTCAGGCGTAGTCGTCAGCGGATTCGTGTTCGGCATTTCGAAAATAGAGGTCACACCCCCCATCGCCGCGGCCTTCATCCCTGTTTCCAGAACTTCCTTGTGCTCGCCCCCCGGCTCCCGGAAATGAACCTGCGTGTCAATCACGCCGGGCAGCACATGCAGCCCCCCGCAATCAATCACCTCCCGCGCCGATCCGGGCGTAAATGAACCGATATCGGCAATCTTTCCCTCCCGCACCAGCACATCGGCCTCATGCGTGCCTTCGGGAAGAACGACGGTTCCATTGATAAGGAGAAGATCGGCTTTTTCTGTCATGAATCCATGTCCTTTCGGAGGAAGCGATTAACCATACGCTCCGGCTGGAAAATAAAGAAAAGCCGGAAAAATTATTCTTTGATCAGCTCAAGGAACCGGCGCTGCACCGATTCGTCATGCTTAAAGATGCCCGAAAACATCGTCGTAACCGTCGTCGAATGCGCCTTGTTGACCCCTCGAATCGACATGCATTGGTGGTTCGCGCGGATCATCACCGCCGCCCCTTTGGGCTTGAGTGTCTTGTCGATCACATCGACGATATTGCGCGTCATGTTCTCCTGGGAGATCAGGCGCTTGGCGTAAATATCGACAATCCGCGCCAGCTTGCTGATCCCGACAACCTTATCCGTCGGCCAGTAAGCCACATGCGCCTGCCCAATGATCGGCACCATGTGGTGTTCACAATGCGAGGTAAAATTGATATCCCGCACGATGACGATATCGTCGAACCCTTGGATATCCTCGAAAGTCTTGCCCAACTCGGCGGCGGGATCCTTGGCATAACCGCAGAAAAACTCCTCATAGGCTTCAACCACGCGCTTGGGCGTCTCGCGCAGACCCTCGCGCGCAGGATCATCCCCCGCCCAGCGGATCAGCGTTTCGACGGCACGCATCGCCTCGTCTTTGGTCGGCTTCTTCTCTTGTGCCATTTTTCTCTTCCGGCCAATATGTTCGACTGTCATGCTCTTCGCCTCTTAAAAGCTCACCCCGAAAAAATATGTTGGTCTTACAGGGTCTTTGACGTATTTTCCAGTAAAAAAGACGATAAGGAACCCGATTTCCATGCCCCTGCTTAAACTGCAGAATTCATTGACCCGCCGCAAGGAGGAATTTAAGCCCATCGACCCGACCCATGTGCGGCTCTACGCCTGCGGACCGACGGTCTATAACTTCGCCCATATCGGCAACGCGCGCATGGCCGTGGTCTTCGACCTGTTGGCCGGTTTGCTGCGAACCCTCTACCCGAAGGTCACCTATGTTTCGAATATCACCGATATCGACGATAAAATTATTGCCGCCTCGAAGGAATGCGGCGATCCTTGCGAAAGCATCACGAGTAAATACGCCGATATCTATAACCGCGACATGGCCTCTCTGGGCGTGAAGGCGCCGGACATCCAGCCCCGCGCAACCCAGCACATCCCCCAGATGATCGCCCTGATCCAGAAGCTCATCGAAAAGGGCCACGCTTACGAAGGACAGGGCCACGTCCTCTTCAACGTCCCCTCTTTCCCCGCTTACGGCGGCTTGTCCGGACGCAGCCGCGACGATCAGATCGCGGGCGCGCGGGTGGAGGTCGCCCCGTACAAGAAAGACCCCGCCGATTTCGTCCTTTGGAAACCCAGCACACCCGATCAGCCCGGCTGGGATTCGCCCTGGGGCCGGGGCCGCCCCGGCTGGCACATTGAATGCTCGGCCATGGCGGAAAAACATCTCGGCCTGCCCTTTGATATTCACGGCGGCGGCGCGGACCTGAAATTCCCGCACCACGAAAACGAAATCGCGCAAAGCTGCTGCGCCGAAGGGTATCTCAACGATCTCTCATCCTTCGCGAAAGTCTGGGTCCATAACGGATTTGTGACCATGAACACGCAAAAAATGGCCAAGTCCGAGGGCAACACGCGGCTCGTGCATGATTTGCTGCAGGACTATGACGGCGAAACCCTGCGCCTGGCCCTGCTCTCCGCCCAATACAGCCAGCCCCTCGACTGGACGGAAAACCTGCTGCAGCAAACGAAAAAAACCCTCGACCGCCTGTATCAGGCCCTGCGCGAACTTTCAGATATCGCCCCCGACAAGAACGAAGACTTTGAAAACAACCCGGTCCTCGAAGCCCTCTGCGATGATCTCAACACGCCCAAGGCAATTGCCGCCCTCGGCCAGCTCGCCAAAACAGCCGCGCAGAGCAAATCCCCCAAGGATAAGGCCGCCTTGATCGCAGGCGCGCAGCTTCTCGGCATATTGCAGAAAAATGCCGATGAATGGCTCGGCTACGGACAGGAATCAGCGGACGTCGACGCAGCGAAAATCGAAAATTTGCTGCAGCAAAGACAGGACGCCCGCAAGGAAAAGAACTTCGCACGCGCCGATGAAATCCGCAAGGAACTCACCGATATGGGCATCGCGATCGAAGACACGGCGCAAGGTCCGGTCTGGAAAAAAATCTAGGGACTCCGGGATTGAAAAACGCGCCGCCAGGAATAAAATAGGGCAGCAACAAAGAGAGAAGATGATGGCCAATCAGCAAAAAGCCCCGCAACCCGAAACCATCCGCCTCCCCGCCGACGCCGACGGTGTCTCCTGCGATGGTGGCGGCGGCCCGCTCGGTCACCCCAAGGTCTGGTACACGTTTGATGAATCCAACCGTGTTGAATGCGGCTACTGCGACCGCCTCTTTATCCGCGAATCCTGATCCTTTTGATTTTCTTGTTTTTCCTGCGCGCTTTCAGGTAAAATGGCGATGCAGACGCTGCAGATGCGGGTCTGCATCCACTCGCTCGATGGAGGAGAACATGACAAGACTGACCTTATTCGACAGCCCCCTCTTTCTCGGCTTCGACCAGTTCGAAAAGACCGTCGACCGCCTGCGGAAAAGCGGAGCGGACGGCTACCCCCCTTATAACATTGAACAAATCGGCGAAAACGGCCTGAGGATCACCCTTGCCGTGGCGGGTTTTGCGATTGAGGATCTCGATGTCGAGATCGAAAACAACCAGCTCACGATTCGCGGCCAGAAAATGGAAGATGAATCAAAAGTTTATCTCCACCGAGGCATCGCCTCCCGCCGCTTCCAGCGCAGCTTTATCCTCGCCGACGGCATAGAAGTCCACGACGCCGACCTCGATAACGGCTTGCTGCACATCAATCTTGAACGCGTGCTGCCCGAATCCGCAGCGCAGAAAATCAAGATCCGGGGCGTGCAAAAAGGCGCAAAAAAAGTTCAGGCCATCGACCTCGAAGCAACGGAACACGAAAAAGCGGGAGAAAGCACATGACAAGCAATATCGAGGAAAACCCGGTCTCAGCCATGCTGAAAAACATGTCGACACAGGATTTCCGCAATCTTGGCCTTGAGCATGTCGCTTATATCCGTCCGATTGAGCAGGAAGGCGAAAGCAAATCCTACGCCCTTTGCACTGCGGATGGCCGCCAGCTCTCGATCATGAACTCCTTCGAGGAAGCGGTTCTGGTATCCCTGTCCAACAAGTTGGAACCCGTAACAGTGCATTAAAGCAAGAAGGACCCAAGCCCGCCCTGCACACCACGCGGCTAGGCAGCGTAAAGGCGCTTGTCCGGCGCCATAAGCAACAGGCGCAGCGTATCGCGGTCTTTTGCCTCGCGCAGCGACTGACAGAGCGCCTGATCGCGCAGCAGGCGCGAAACTCCGGAAATTCTCTGCAAATGGACCGCCCCGTCCGTCAGGGGCGAAAGAATGGCGGCGACCAGATCGACCGGCTTTTCATCCGGCGCGGAAAAGTCAACCGTGTGATCCAGAACGGCCAAAACCAGCAACGGCTGCGAAACCCGGACGGATTGGAGATCAAGAATGGCAACCCCCTGGCCTATGGCAGAGGTCTGCCGTTTCTCCTTGTAGATGAACAGCCGGGTTAAAACCGCCGGGTCCAGCCCCGCTTCATCGGCCAGCGCATGGGCGATTTCACGAAAGCACTTCTTATGAGTCTGGGCTTTAAGGTCGGTAAGAATAAGATCGAAAGTCAGGTTTTTCAGCATGACGGAACCTTTCTTTGTTTCCAGCAGGTCCGCGACTTACGTATCATGTTTCAAAAAGAAAAGGCCAGAAAAAAAGCATCATAAAACAAACATTTTTGCTGATAAAAATACAAGCAAAAACAATAATTTGTATAATTTTCATATTTCTAGTCATGTCGTATTGTTTTTATGGAATTTTATACGGATTTTTGGTCAAAAAAACTCCCCGCCGCAGCGGGGAGTTATCGAATCCGTAAGATAAAAAGAGCTTAATGCTCCTGCGGGTCGACCCAGCCGACATTCCCGTCATTGCGCAGGTAAACCATGTTCAGCCTGTTGGTTTTGGCGTCCCGGAACAACAAGGCGTTACGGTCGGCCAGTTCCATCCGCATCACGGCATCGGAAACGCTCAGAGTCTCGATCTCCGTGGTAATCTCGGCCACCACCACCGGATCATCCCCCTGCGGTACATCGTCATCGTGGTCCTCAAGGATTTCCTCGTTATCCTGTTCCATCGCTTCGGCCCCGCCATTCAGGGCAAGCGTGTAATACCGGGCCTTCATCAACTCCTCCTCGGGAGTTTTCTGCCGGCGCGCGTGATGATCGCGCAACTGACGCTTATACCGGCGCAGCCTCTTGGCCGCCTTGTCCGAAGCGGTATCGAACGCCAGATAGGGATCGTTCTCGGTGGCCTCGGTAATCACCATGATGTTTTTGCCCACCCGCATGGAGATATGAACGCGGAACAACCCGCTCCCGTGCCCTTCGCGGGAAAACGTGACAGTCGCGTCCGTCGCGTGGTTGAAATATTTCTGATCAATGTCGGAAAGCTTGTCGGTCACATGGGTGCGAAGCGCATCGCCGATATCGATTTGTTTTCCTTGAACGGTCATTTCCATGGGTTTTACCTCGCTCGTTTCGGTTTGGAGAGGGGTTGTAGCAGCAGAAAGCCATGCTGATCAAGATGGTTCTGCGGCAAAAAGGGAAAGAATTGTGGCAAATTGAAATGTCCATAACGGCCCTCGGGGCCGCCCTTTTCGAATACACTCACAGGGTTGAACATAGTTTAAAAATAGCACAACTCGGTGCCTGAGAAAAAGAATTATTGAGGATTCTGCGCGATTCGCGCCTTTTTGACCCTCCGGCGCTGCACGGATGACCCGATTCCCATCGCCTCGCGGTACTTGGCGACGGTCCGCCGGGCCAGATCGATCCCCTCCTTCTTCAAAAGGGTCACAATGGCGTCATCGGAGAGGATATCATCGGGTTTTTCCTGTTCGATCAGGGTCTTGATCCGTGCCTTGACCGCCTCGGCGGAATGCACACTCCCGTCTTCAGAGGTCAGGGCCGTGGTAAAGAAATACTTCAGCTCGAAAAGCCCTCGCGGAGTCCCGATATATTTATTCGTCGTAACCCGCGACACGGTGCTTTCATGCATATCGATCTTCTCGGCCACATCCCGCAGCGTCAAAGGCCTTAAAAACTCGATCCCGTAATTAAAGAACGCGTCCTGCTCCTCCACGATCACGCTGGCGACCTTGAGGATCGTCTGCGCCCGCTGATCCAGCGCCCGGACAAGCCAGTTCGCGGAATTCATCTGGCTGTTCAGATATTCCTTGTCTTTCTTGGTCCCGGCCACCTGCGAGACCTGCGTGAAATAATCCTGGTTGATCAGAACGCGCGGCAACGTCTCATGGTTCAGCTCGACCCGCCATCCCCCGCCCAGATGCTTGGGAAGCCTGCGCATCAGCACGTCCGGAACCGCGGTCTGCACGACCAGATGATCGAAAAGACTGGCCGGACGGGGATTCAGGGCCCTCACCTCCTCGATCATATCCTGCAGATAGGTCGGATTGACCCCGCAAACCTTGCCCAGTGTGGAAACATCATGGTTGGCCAGAAGATCGAGATTATCCAGAAGCTTGCGCATCGGCGCATCCAGCTTGCCCTGCTCTTCAAGCTGCAAGGCGAGGCATTCCTGAAGATTCCCGGCAAAAATGCCCGTGGGATCGAATTGCTGCATTTCTGCCAGCAAGCGGTCGATCCGCTCAACCGAACAGCCCAGCCGCTCGGCAAGCTCGTCATGCCCCTCGCGCAAATAGCCGCTTTCATCGACCCGGTCGATCAGCAGGGCCCCGATCATCCGGTCCCGGTTATCCCCGCAGGCGACATGAAGCTGGTCGAGCAAATGCTCCCGCAACGTCTTGTGGACCGACATCCGGTCCTCGAAACTGTAATCCGTATCCTCGAACTTGGTATTCCCGCCGGCCCCCGTCCCGGCCATGCTCAGCCCTGCGCCGGGGTCGTACTCGACAGCCGTGGAATCTTCATAGCCGGTATAATCGTCCGGCTCTTCGGCGGCATCCTGCGGCTGTTCGGGCGCCTGATAAGCCTCCTCTTCACCGCCGGCGCTCTCAGGCGCGCTCTCCGCCATCTCAAGCAGGGGATTCTTCTCCATCTCCTGCTCCAGAAATTCGCTGAGCTCGATATTGTTGAGTTGCAGCAACTTGATCGCCTGCTGCAGTTGCGGCGTCATGACAAGCTGCTGCGTATGCCGGAGGTCGAGCTTTTGCGATAAGGAACTCATGTTAACAGTCTACCACATTCATAAACGCACGCGGGAAAACACGCAGCCCGCACACCCTGCCAAGCTATAAAAGCAATTTTAATGCCAGAATCATGAAAATTTACGGAAGATTGAAAATACCCCTCAAAACGCTGGGGGAAAACGCTAAATGCTATGAATTAAAGACAAATGCTCAACGGATCAGACAGCAACACACTATAAAAATACCAAGCTTTCAATCGGGTTTCATCTACCATGGCATATCCTGTCATTGGCCAGGAATCCTCTTGCTTCTGGGTCCATTTGAAATATTTCACTTGGTCCGAAGGGAACTCGTTCCATGGACACCCTTTGATGCTGGACTGCAGCCATTGGAATTCTTCATCATCGGTTACCGCCGTCCAATTTTTGTGAAAGAACTCTAAGTCACTTTTCTCAAATGTATACTCGGCAATAACCGTGTCCATAAGAGGACCTGCGACGCTATAAATATTTCTGGAGGTTCGCGGCAGGAAAGACAACAAGGGACCGCCCTTGAGATCCCAATAAACAGCATGGTCGTAGTCCTCATAGTAATCTTCCTTTGGTTCACGAGCTAATGCATCCATTCGCTCCTTCACAGTAGCCCAAAAGTGCAGGTACGCGAAGCCCGAGACAACGGTCCACATCGTTGACACACTGATCAGAAAAATTCTGAGTAAATTCAGCATAGAAGACTCGTTAGTATAAAAACAACAACCCGCACAATCGAAAATTTAGGCAAAAGCGCTGATATGTGCAGCTTTAATCACTTTTTTTGAAGGCAGGGATGGGTTTTGACCATGGGGGCGGTCGTTCTGTAGTAGTACCAGGCCCGAAAATGGACTTTATCGACAATGACGCGGGCCGTGCTTCCCATCTCGTTGTGAATAGGGCTCTGATAGTAGGAGACCGATTCCGGAATAGGCGTCATCCAAGGACAGCGTTCGGCTTCGGCGATGAGTAAGTCAATGTCGTCTTGATCTTTCATCTCATCCCAGTTTTCGGCATAGAACCGTAGATCACTTTCATCAAATTCATACTCGGCAATGACGAGATCGAGAAAGCCGCTTTCAACCGTATGGATATCTCTTGCGGACCTGGGAAGGTAGGGCGTGAGGAACGCACCAAGCCCATTAGGAGTCCGCTCAGCGGCATCCTCATAGTCCGGGTAGTATTTCTTGATGGGTTTGAAGCTGATCAGGCCCACACGTTCTTCCCACGACTCGCCGTTAGCGGGTCTGATCGTCTTGTAGACCAGTGTCCCCGTCAGTGCTGAGCTGAGCATGAAGAAGAAAAATAGAGTGCGCATGCATTACTCAATAGCGCATGAGTCATCATGTGCGCAAACAAAGCATACAAAATTATAAGCTGAACCCTTCGCCCAGATAGACCCGGCGCACATCGTCGTCCCCGATAATATCGTCCGGCGTTCCCTCCATCATGACCCGCCCGTCATGAAGAATATAGGCGCGATCGACGATCCCCAGACAGTCCCGCACATTATGGTCGGTAATCAGCACGCCGATCCCGCGGGTCTTGAGCTGGGCGATGAGCTTGCGAATTTCCCCGACCGCGATCGGGTCGATCCCGGCCAGCGGCTCGTCCAGCAGGATAAAATGGGGCCGCGCCGCCAGCGCCCGGGCAATCTCGACCCGGCGCCTCTCCCCGCCTGAAAGCGCCAGCGCAGGCGTGCGCCGCAAATGTTCCACCCCGAATTCCGCCAGAAGATCCTCCAGCAGCAATTCCTGGTCTTCGGGCGAAAGCGCTTGCGATTCAACGACAACTCGGATATTGTCCTCGACGCTCAACCCCCGGAAGATGGAGGATTCCTGCGGCAGATACCCGACCCCCAGCCGCGCCCGGCGGTACATGGGCAAATTCGTGATCTCCTGCCCGTCCAGAAGAATCGCCCCGCCATCCGGCTGGATCAGCCCGGTAATAATATGAAAACACGTGGTCTTCCCCGCCCCGTTAGGCCCGAGCAGGGCAACCGCCTCCCCGCGTTCGATAGACAGGCTCACATCGCGCAAAACCGGGCGCTTTTTGTACGATTTCGACAAATGCTGCGCCGTCAGCCCCTTGGGAACGGCCGTTAATCTGGGTTTGCGCTTGAGAGTGGTTGTATTTGCCATAATCTATTTTATACCCTGTTCACCGTGAAAACGCCAGTTTCAGGCCCAGCCCGATCATCAGCCCGCCGCAGGTCCGCTCGACCCAGTGCACGGCGCCCATGAACCGCTCTTTGATCCCCGGATTGGTCAAAACGACCGCGACCCCGGAAAACCATGTAATTTCAATAACAACGGAGGTCAGCCCGTAAAGCGCCATAACCGAAACGGGCGTCCCCGGCCCGATAAACTGGGTGAAAACGGCGGTAAAGAAAATAACGGCCTTGGGATTGAGCAGATTGGTCAAAAACCCCATCGAAAACGCCTTACGGCCTGAAACCACCGCTCGCGAAGAAAGAACGCCCTCCGGCAAAACCTCCGGCTCTTCGGCCTTGGCTTGGCGCCGAGAAATCAGCGCCTTGCTGCCGATAAAGATCAGGTAAGCCGCCCCGGCATAACGGATCACATCGAAAACATAGGTATAATGCTGCAGCAAAACTGCAAGACCGCCCAGAACGACCATCACATGCACAGCCACGCCCGCCCCCAGACCCAGCGCGGTAAACAATCCCGCCCTGCGGTCATAGGTCACCGCGTTGCGCACGGCCAGAACAAAGGCAGGACCCGGCGATATCGTCGCAGCCGCCTGAACCGATGCCATCAAGAGCCACTTAAGGATAAACTCCATGCAATCCCCTGCACGACAAGAAAAAAGAAACCTATACCATACCGCCCGGAATTATTCAGGCTTTTTCTCGGACCCGGGGAAAAACACCGCCCGCACGCGCCCGGTTCCCTCGCCGCCGAACATCGAGCTGACATTGGTGTTCAGATCCACCTGCGCCCTGTTCCCTTCCAGCGTATTCGGCCCGCGCACGATCTTGACCTTTCCGGTCACCTCCGCGACATTCGTCTCCGCCCGATAGATCCCGTAATCCCCGGTCAGAACCTCTTTGGGGGTCGTGATTTTCACATTCCCCTTGGCTTCTAACGTTTTCAGAACCCTCTTTCCTTCAGCGTTCTTCACGAACACCGCGGATAACTCATCGGCCTCGATCCGGTCCTGCCCCTGAACCGCCACGGCCTGCCCGATCGCCTTCAGCCGCCCGTCAGCCGCCCAGTATTCGAAATGATCCTTCGCCGTCACGGTCTGCTCGGAGGTCACGAGCTTCAACCCCTTTCCGGTCATGGTCGCCAGCCCCTTGTTCAGGTCGTAGACGGCGCGCTCTCCGTAAGCCTTGCTCTGGGCGGACTCGATCACCACCCCGCCTTCGGCCTCGATCTGGGTAATGTTCATGTCGTTGTCTTTGGTTTCCGTGTATTTCGCCGTCAGCAACGCGGAAACGAGGGTCGTGCTGCCCTGCTGCGCGCGGACATTCTTGTTGGCGCGGAAAAATTTCTCATTCCGGTGCCATTCCAGGCTTCCATCGGCTGTAATCTCCAGCTTCTTGCCGCGCTCGGGACTAAGCTGTGCCAGCGCCGGCAAACCGGCAAGACAAACGCAAAACGCAACAAGGAAAAAACACGCCGACCTCATTCCAGCCCCTCCAGCCCCTTATCCAGCGTCAGCGTAGCCGGCCCGGTAAAAACCAGAGTTCCCTGATCGTTATCAGCCTTCAGCCCCTTGGCCACGATCAGCAGGTCAGGCCCGGTCGCGCTCACATCCTTGTCCGACCACGCAAGTTTCGCCCGGAGATCGAAATGCGTCTCCTGACTTTTGAGCGTATAGCCTTTATCATGCTCAATATCGACATCGCCGCTCAGATAAAACCGTTCCGTATCTCTCCGGTAAGCTCCGGTGTTCGAGGTCACGCGGACTTTCGCGCCCCCTTCCAGCATCATTTCGCCGACAGGCTTTTCCATCATGATCAGATTTTCGTTCGTCTCCCCCAGCACGGCCCGCTGCGCCCGGATGGTATAGGGATTGTTCTTTTTGTCTGCGCTTTCGAAATGCGGATTGGTCAGTTCGTTTTTGGTGATGGTCTGGCTTTTCAGCATGTCCTGATCTTGGCGGACGGGAACAATCGCCTCATCATCGACAGAAGGCCAGAGAAAAAGCACAATGACGATCCCCGCAGCCAGCAAGGGCAACACAAGCCTCATCGTCCGCACGAACTTGGTATAACTCGCGCTGTAGACGCCCGCGGAAACATCCCGGCGGCTCAGCCTTTCGCGCCGCTGCGCCTCCATCTGGCGGAGTGATACAACCGACCCCGTGCTGTTGCTCTCATCTGTCACGATCGTTTCTCAGGCTATCCCGGCCTGCAGGCAATCCTGCAGCCGTATGATACCGCATAATTGCCCGCCGTCCATCACCACAAGCGTAGTGATATACCGGCCCGGCTGCTTGGTCATCAGATCCAGCGCCTCGACCGCCAGCGCATCCGGGGCAATCGATTTCGGGTTTTTGGTCATGACCTCTGTGACGGGTTTTTGGAGAAGATCCGGCGCCATATGCCGTTTCAGGTCCCCGTCCGTAATGATCCCCTGCAGTTTCTTCGCCTCGTCCATGACCAGCGCGATGCCCAGGTTTTTCTCGGTCAGCACGATCAGCGCCCGGTCCATTAAGCTCTCGGGCGCGACAACCGGCAAGGCCTCTCCCGAAACCATCAGTTCCGAAACCTTCATCAGCTTCTGCCCCAGCTTGCCGCCGGGATGAAAAACCTTGTACTGTTCGGGCGTCAGCCCCATCCGTTCCAGAAGCGCGACCGCCAGCGCATCGCCCAGCGCAATCATCATCGTGGTCGAGGTCGTCGGGGCCAGCCCGTTCGGACAGGCTTCGGGAACTTTGGGATAGATCAGCCTGATCGTGGCATACTTTGCCAAGGTGCTTCCCGGATTCCCCGTTAAAGCGATCAGGGTAATATCGAAACGTTTTGTATAGTGTATAAGGTCGCTCAGTTCCATATTCTCTCCGGAATTGGAGAGCATCAGAACGACATCCTTGGGGGTGATCATGCCCAAATCCCCGTGGCTCGCCTCTCCCGGATGAACGTAATAGGCGGGAGTCCCGGTAGAAGCCAGCGTCGCTGCGATTTTCCGGGCCACATGACCGCTCTTCCCGATCCCCGCAACGATCAGCCGGCCGGAACCGTGTTCCGCGGTCTTCATCGCATGAATCGCCGAAACGGCATCCGCAAAACTCTCATCGACACTCTGTGCAAGCTGGGCCAGCGCATCCGACTCCGCGGTCAGGACGCGGACCGCATGGCTGATATCTGTTTGCTCTTGTGACTTCAAATTTTAATGCTCGAAAATATCTGTGGGCCAGCCGGCCAGATCCAGATCGGCCCGTGTGGACAGAAAATCAAAACATTTCTGCGCCAGTTCGGCCCGCCCTTCGCGCTTGAGCTTCGCCTCAAGCTGGGCCCGGAGCTTGTGCAGATAATAAACATCGTTGGCCGCGTAAGAAAGCTGGTCGTTGGTCAACTCCCCCGACCCCCAGTCTGAAGATTGCTGCTGCTTGCTGATTTCAACACCCAGAAGATCGCGGCACACTCCGCGAAGACTGTGATCGTCAGTGTAGGTCCGCGCCAGCTTGGACGCGATCTTGGTACAGTAAACCGGGCGGCAATCCACGCCCAGATGATGCTTGAGCGTCGCAACGTCAAACCGTGCAAAATGAAAAATCTTCACAACCTTGGGATCGGAAAGCAGGGCACAAAGATTGGGAGCCTTGTAACTGCCGCCGCCAAACTGGACCAGATGCGCCGAACCGTCGCCCGCCGAAAGCTGGACAAGGCATAACCGGTCACGCAGGGGATTAAGTCCCATGGTTTCCGTATCGACGGCCACAGAGTCACCAAAACTGATCCCGTCCGGCAAATCTTCTTTATGCAACGTTATACTCAAAATCCGGCCTGCCTGATTTTATGTTAAAGAATGGTGCCCAAGAGAGGACTCGAACCTCCACGACCTTGCGGTCACCAGTACCTGAAACTGGCGCGTCTACCATTTCGCCACCTGGGCCTGCTGACAGTCCTGTCTCTACAGGCCTGCGGCAGATGAAATTCTCTATCGCACCCGGTGCCGAATGTCAAACGTGGTGGTAATATATTTCTTAACCAAAAGAAAACCGTTTTATTAATATTTTCACAGGGATTTTCTGCCATCATCGGAAGGCGTTTGCACCGCCCACTGCGTTATGACAGACTAAAAGAGCAAAGATTTCAAAGGCATATCGTTATGAAAATTCTTATTGTCGACCGGGAAGGCATTACGGCCCAGCTCATGAAATCGCGTCTGGAACCGCTCGGCCACCAGATCAAGGAAGAAACCTCGAAGAATAACGCGGTAGAACTTCTCGCGAATGAACGTTTTGACATGATTTTCATCGACCCCATGCCGCTGACCAGCGCCCGCCCGGTGATCCTGAATCTCCGCCGCGCCAGCGCCAACTACCCTTACATTCTGCATATGGCCACCGAAGGAACGCAGATCGAGGCCATCCAGTCCGGCGCAAATGATTTCATTGCAAAGCCGATCGATCCCGAAAGCCTAGACCGCAAGGTTGAAAACGCCAAGCGCCTGACAGCGCTCATCAAGCGTATCGGCGACGACAAGGAAGATTTCCCCAGCGCGGGCGGCATTATCGCCAAATCCGCGTTCAACCAGCTCTTCCTGTCCGCGATCGACCGCGCCGACCGTTATGGAGAGCGCACCTACATCGTCTTTATCCGCGTTTCCAACTATCAGGACATTGCGGAAAAAGAAGGCCCCTACGCCGCCGATTATGCCGTAGCCAAGCTTTCCCAGTATCTGGTCCGCCTGCGCCGTCAGTCCGACATCATCGCCCAGACCGAACGATACGAATACGCTCTGCTCTTGCAGCGTCCCCTCTACGAAACTGAACCGGAAGAAGCATCCAACCGTTTTGCTGAAGCCGTCGCCGGATTCAAGGATTTCTTCGCCTCCGGTGAAGTCTCCCCCGAAGTCACCGTCAAGCTGGTCGACCTTCCCGTTGGTTCACAGATCGTGGAACATTACCTCACGAAAGACAGTGCCAAACGCTAAGTCCGGCACAATCAGATAGAAAACCTGTTTTTTCTCGCGATTCCATACGCTATCATACCTCTGTCTGCGCCTCCGCGGAGGAGCCCCTCCAAAGACGGCGGAACAGCGACTGGAAAGCCTCGCCATGCGAATCAGCAGACACACCGTCAGAAATTTCCTTCTCAGGTCCGGAACGGTTCTGGCGCTTCTCTTCATGATTTTGGGCACCTTGCTGATCCTGCGCCAGGACCCGCATATGCTCTCGGCCGCTCACCTGCACAACAGCGGCATCCTTCTGGACTTGGCCGCCGCTGCTCATAACAACGCCGAACGTCAAAAGGAATTGCAGGATCAGGCGCTCGCCGAATATTGGAAAGCGCTGAACGCAGATCCGTACAACCCTGAAATCTGGCAAAAGGTTTCTGAATATTCTGACATCCTGCCCCCGGATCAGCGAAACAGAATGAAAGTGATCAGGCGGAAAATTTTCGGCACGGAACGCAAACTCTAGCAGGATAAAACGCCAGCCCATGAAATCACTCTTCCCCCCTGCCGAAACCGACCTCCTCCTCTACTGTTTGCTGTTAGGGGTCACGGTCTTTTATTTTGCGTTTCTGCCCGTTTCTAACGAAGTTCTGGGAATATTGACGTTACTGTGGTCAACGGCGCTCATACTGCGCCTGAAAGACCTGCTGGATTTCAGCGACCGCCTGAAACGCGCGGGCCACTACGACTACTCAGAGCAAAACCCCTCCCTTTCTCTCCCTCAAAATATACTCAGTCAGCTCAGCCACGAACAATATATGCAGCGGGGCCTGACGGCCCTCCGTTCGCTGCGTTTCCCCTCGATTTTCTGGATAATCTGCGGCCTTCTTTTTGCGGCCTGGGGAACCATGATGACTCTGTTCCCGGCCATACCTGCTCCGATCCCCGCCTTTAAAAACAGCCTCGATTCATTCGTCGAGCAGGCTACGGGCGTGGCGGCCCAGACATACTTATATGCCCTCATGACCGTCGCGCGCAGACTTTGTATTCTTTTTCTCATCGGTTCCTCCCTTTGGCTGGGCCAAAGCTACGCATACCGTTCCCCGTCAAAAACATTGCAGCTTTACTACATATTCCTTCTGATTCTGGCGTTTCTGGTCAACTTCGCGAATGAAAACTTCTCAATCCTGCTCATCATCGACCTCTCCAAAGTCAGTCCTTGCGGATATGGATGGGAAAGCCTGAATTTGCTGCAGGAAATGAAACTGGCGCCGCGCCCTCTCACTTCCGCCTCGCTTCGCGCCCTTGAATTGGGGAGCGCGGGTCTCGCATTGTTCTATTTTCCCTTGTGCATGAACACTTTATCTCTGCTGCGGATTTCTTTCGATGACTACGAACGCGCCGCCAGCGCGGTCAAAGGACTGCTGGTTCTCTCGATCCTGTTTTTTTCAGACCTGTATCTGGCGGCGAGCGAACAAATGACGGCGCTCTGGATCTCCGGCTGGGCTGTGTTTTCGCCGTACTGGATGCGCTCTCACCGCTACGTCAGGAAAAAATAGGAACATTTTCCTTGACAACCGGATAAAACTGTCTCACACTGGGAGCCGTCAACACCCGGATTCCATCTGAGCCCGCCTTTCGGCGGGTTTTTATTTTGTTTCAAGGAGATAAAAACCATGACAACCCTCATGCCCACCGATTCAAACGACAATGCCATCCCGGCCCTGCGCCTCAAACAGGGCGGCGCCCATCATATCGGCGCCTCGTCCGCCTCGGCCCGCAACACAACGGGCTTCGCGGATGACACGAAAATCGTCAGCCTCTACGCCACCGTTCCGGTCTTCGTAAAGTTCGGCGGCTCCACTGTAACAGCGGCCAATACCGACCACTACTTTCCCGCCGGCCTCTATTATGATATCGCCCTGGGCGGTGAACAGGCGGCGCACTACACTCACATGGCAGTGCTGCGCGCAGGCACAACCGACGGCGACGTCTACCTCTCGGAAAAGGAATAGGCCCTACTAAGACAAGCAGCGAAGAATGTTGAAGACGGATTAGGAGCGAGGAGCGAAGGGTACAAATGTACATAAGCAACGAAGCAACGCAGTCCGGACGCAAAAGAGAAAGCTACTTATGCTGCGCTTCGGGAATTGAGAGCTGTCACGATCGTCCCGTCATCAAGATAATCCAGCTCTCCGCCAACCGGCACGCCGTGCGCCAGACGTGTGACTTTAATCGGAAAATCCTGCAGATGGTCCGCAATATAATGCGCGGTCGATTGGCCGTCCACCGTTGCGGAAAGAGCCAGAATAACCTCCTCGATATGCTGCACATCTTCTGATATCTTGGAATCGTTTGCTGCAGCATAAGCAGACGGAGCCTTCAGGCGTGAAAAAAGCGCCTCGATCCGCAGATCGGCAGGTCCCACGCCGTCCAGCGCCGACAAAAGCCCGCCCAGCACATGATACCGCCCGCGGTAGGCTCCGGTCCGTTCGACCGCCCAGACATCGCTGACATGGGCAACGACACAGATTTTTGCGGCATCCCGCGCGGGATCGCAACACACCCGGCACGGCGATACGGAATCGAGATTTCCGCACACATCGCAATCCTTGATCTCGGTCGCCGCATGCTCCAGCCCCCGCGCCAGCGGAAGCATAAGCGTCTCTCTCCGCTCCAGAAGGTGCAGCGCAATCCGCCGGGCGGAACGGTTTCCCAGCCCGGGCAGTCCGGCCAGCAGACGGATCAGATGATCAAGCGGCCCCTCACTCATTGAACGACGGCTTCCTGTTCTCATCTTTGAGGTTCGGATTGACATAAGCGAACATCTTCTTGTCCAGTTCGACCCCGGTTTTCAGGTAAAACAGCTCCACCTCCGTAATCGCGCCCTGCGCATCGATCACCCGCCACTTTTTGAGTGCGAACGGATCCTCGGTAAAGGCAAAGGTCAGCGTCCCCTCGTCGGGGTCGTCGGTCTGTGTCACTTCGATCTGCAGAAATCCGCCCGCCCGCCGCGTTTGCCTGACCGTCAGGTCGCCATGCAGCGTAAAGTCCTTGCGCAAAAAGAAATCCGCCAGCGTCGTGCCGATCGGCGCATTCGTCTGCTCGTCCAGCTCCCCGTCATAGAAATAGATGAAGGTCCCGTCGGCCACGACGTAATCCTTAACGGGCGGATCGTATTCAAACCGCAGCTTTCCCGGACGGCTCAGATAGAACGTGCCGGTCATCTGCTGGCCGGTATGGGTGGTTTGCACGAACCGGGCCTGCGCGGTTTTCAAATTCTGGAAATATTTCTCGGCCTTGGCGATATCCGCCTCATTCACTTCGGCATACGCCGGAACCGCCGCAAAACTGAGGAGAAAACAGAGAATCAGGCCAAAACGTTTCATAAAGACAGCCATAATATAAAAGCCCCGTGGTTGAAAGTTAAAAACAGCGCTATCCGCCAATAATACGCCGCAAACCCGCGCTTCATTCGCCAAAGCTGCTGGACTTAGTCCATTCCCGAAAATAACCAGAACAAAAGCTTATCTTTCCCTGTGAACTGAGTCCGCTGAACCGGCACAGCTAAACATCGCTGAAATCGCGGACGAGGATCTCCCGCTTGCCCGTCGCGTTCGCCGGGGAAATGATGCCCTGCCGCTCCATCTCCTCCACGATCCGCGCGGCGCGGTTATACCCGATCTGCAGGTGCCGCTGGATAAAGCTGGTCGAAACCTTGCCCTCGCGCGCCACCACGGCCACCGCCCGGTCGTAAAGCTCGTCCACGTCATTGGAAGAGCCGCCGCCACCGCCGCCGAACATCGCAGCCATGATCTCGCTGTCGCCGTAATCGCTGTCATCGGTAAGATTATCGATATAATCCGGCGCGGCCTGCCCCTTGAGGAACGAAACCGTCTGCTCCACATCATCGTCCGAAACGAACGGCCCGTGGACCCGCGTCACGCGCCCGCCCGGCGCCATGTAAAGCATATCCCCCATCCCCAGAAGCTGCTCCGCCCCGGAATCGCCCAGAATTGTGCGTGAATCGATCTTGGAGGTCACCTGGAAACTGATCCGCGTCGGGAAATTCGCCTTGATCACCCCGGTAATCACATCCACGGAAGGCCGCTGCGTTGCCATAATCAGGTGGATCCCCGCCGCCCGCGCCATCTGCGCCAGCCGCTGGATCGCGTTTTCAACATCCTTTCCGGCCACGAGCATCAGGTCGGCAAACTCGTCCACAACCACCACGATATAAGGAAGTTCCTGCAATTCCAGCGTTTGATCCTCGAACTCCGGTTCCCCGCTTTCAGGATCGAACCCGGTCTGAACCTTCTGGACGATCTCTTCGCCTTTCTTGATCGCCTCGCGGATACGCTGGTTATAGCCTTCGATATTCCGGACCCCCAGCTTGGACATGTTGCGGTAGCGGTTCTCCATCTCCCGCACCGCCCATTTCAGCGCGACAATCGCCTTCCCCGGTTCCGTCACCACAGGCGAGAGCAGATGCGGAATATTGTCGTAAACAGACAGTTCCAGCATTTTCGGATCGATCATAATCATCCGGCATTGCTGCGGTGACAACCGGTAAAGCAGCGACATGATCATGGTATTGACCGCCACGGATTTCCCTGACCCCGTCGTCCCGGCTACCAGCAGGTGCGGCATTTTCGCAAGATCCGCAAGGATCGGCTGCCCGCTGATATCCTTGCCCAGAATAAGCGGCAGCTTCGCGCTGGTCTTCTCGTAAAGCCGTGATTCCAGCATCTCGCGCATATAAACCGTCTGCCGTTCCTTGTTCGGCAATTCGATCCCGATCACGTTACGCCCCGGAACGACCGCGCACCGCACGGAAATCGCGGACATGGACCGCGCGATATCGTCGCTCAGTGAAATCACGCGGCTGGTCTTCGTTCCCGGCGCGGGCTCAAGCTCATAAAGCGTCACCACAGGACCGGGATGAATGGAACTGATATCCCCGTGAATGTTAAAGTCGGCCAGAACATTCTGCAGCAATTCGGCATTTTTGCGCAGTGCCTCCTCATTGGGCTTTCGGCTGGTAACTTCCTTGGGAACTTCCTGAATCAGGGAAACATCGGGCAGTTGCCAGTCTTCGACATCCGCAAGGGCAAGACTTTGTTGCCGCCCTCCGGATTTCTTTTTTGCTGCAGCATTCTTCTTTGCCGCAGTCGGGGTAACGACCGGAATTTTCCCCTTGGGCTTGCGGGCGACAAGCACGTCGGACTCGGATTCGTCGTCTTCCTCCTCATCCTCTTCGTCATCATAGGCGTCTTCCTCATCGACGTCCTCATCATCCTCATAATCGGATTCTTCTTCCTCATCATCTTCCTCTTCGCCCTCTTCAAGCTCGGCCCTCCGCGCCGCGCGCTCTTCGCGCCACGCCTGGACCTTTTCAAGAAGACCGAAAGAAAGAGACAACGACTCCGGCTCATAATCGGAATCGTTATAATGCTGCACCCAGTTAAGGAAACCGCGCATCGCAGCAACAACATGTCCCGCGACCGTAAAAACAGCAACCTTCGCCGAAAACCCGATCGCCGTCAGCTCATCGCGCGTAAACGCCGCAGCATAAAGAAACACGGGAATAGAAAGGACAGCGCAGACCGCCGAGTAAAACCCCGGCCCGATCCCCAACCCGTAGGATTGCGAGAGAACGGAAAGATGGTTCAGGATCAGTGTCCCGACGCTGCTCCCCAGATAAGGATGCGCAATCCAGTGCCCGGATGGAATCTGGGCCAGCGCGATCGAAGAAAAAATGCTGAGCGCCAGCGTGGCGGCCAATCGCAGGCTGACAGGCCGGATCGACTGCCGCCGGAACAGCCGCCAGGCCCAGACCCCCAGGACCAGCGCAAGCATAAAGGCTCCCGCCCCCAGCGTCTGCAACAACAGGTCGGCAGTCCACGCACCCGGCAAATCCGCGAAATTATGAACCATTTCCCCCTGCCCTTCGGAACGCGCCGTATTCCATGAGGGATCGGACGGGGTATAGCTGGCAAGCGCTGCAACGACAAACAACGCCCCGGCCAGAAGGGTAAGAGCAAAAGCATCCACAAAACGCCGCGCCGTAAAAGCCTGCAGCGACTCGGGAATAAAAGGAATCGAAGGATCCTTGCTCTTGCGTTTGCGTTTGATCGTACGGGTGCGTGCCATAACAAAAAATGCGGTAGATAAAGGGAAAGAAAAATGACAGAGAAAGGTTAATAAAACCCTAACCCCGGTAAAGACACCCTAGCATAGCAAATTTTAGGCTAAACCCGCAACCGGACAAGCACGCAGCTTTACCGGTCAAGATCGTTAACGGCCCGTTAACCCTTTATTAACCACTTATAAAGTAAAATTCTGCGAAGTTAATTTTTATTAAATTCATTTTCAATAAAGCATTAACCAGAGTAAAAATCATGACAGCCGTAAAACAAAAGCAAAATCTGAATACGGAAGAAAAAATAGAATACTCCGTCTATATCCACCACCCTGCTAACGATGACCGCCGCCTGCCGCCGTGGGAACGCGCAACGACGACAGACTGCCCGGAAACAGCCCTGAAAAAAGCCGAAATCCTTTACTTGACGCGCAAATACCCAAGGGTAGAGGTCAAACGCAAGACCTTCGATCCGGTCAATAACCGCCACATTGGTGAAACCCTGCGGATATTCGGGGAAGAGAACAAGGACATCCTGAGCGAATACCTTCTTTTCCGGGCGTTCTATATCGCCCTGAGTGTCTTTTCCCTGATCCTGATCGTGATGGGTCTTTACGCCTGAACGGCAAAAATTGCGGAAAGCGTCCGGTTAATCCAGAATACCCAGCGGATTTTCCATGACCAGATCGCCCATCTGGTCGTAAACATTGGCGTTCTCGTTCATTTGATCCTGAATCGGCTTGTTCTGTTCCCCCAGCTTTCGGAAAAACCCGGCCGCATCCTTCAGCAAACGGCCGGCCAGAACCGCATGCGGCGTATCGTCCAGCTTTCCATATGGATCCTGAACCACCAGAACGGAAACCTTCTCGAAAACGTTGGCGTTATCCGTCATCTGCTGTTCAATATGCCTGTTCTGGCCGGCCAGGGTCCGGAAAAACGTTGACGCATCCTTCAAAAGCTTGCTGGCCAGTTCGGCATGGGTCGGCATAAAACAATATTCCTTCTAACGTCTTGTTATATTTAGGTCTGTGATCGACTAAACCTGCCAGAGGTTAACACGATTTCAGAAAAAAGCCACAGCCATTTCCCTAAAAAATCCGTAGGACGCCTCAAAGCTCCGTAGGATCTTTACCGAACCGTCTTCGGAACGGGTGAGCCAGATAAGTGCCCAGAAACCGTACATCCTTGGCGTAAAAACCCAGCTCTTCAAGAGCAAGGGTAAACGCACGGCTTTCCGAGTGTCCTTCAATATCGCAATAGAAGGTCGCGGCCTGAAACGTTTCATCGACATAGGATTCCAGCTTGGTCAGGCTCAGCCCGTTGGTGGCGAACCCGCCCAGAGCCTTATAAAGCGCGGCTGGAATGTTCCGGACCTCGAAAAACAGGCTCGTAATCACATCACCCCCGGCGGAAAGATCGGGAATGTGGGGCTCAGGCGAGAGAACGAGAAAGCGCGTCGTATTATGCTTGCGGTCCTCGATATTCTCCTCAAGGATATCCAGCCCGTAGATTTCCGCGGCCAGAGAAGAAGCAATGGCCGCATGAACCTTGTCGTTGCGTTCCGCGATCTCCTTCGCCGCTCCCGCCGTATCGGCATGGATCCGCGGACTGATCTCCAGTTTTTCGATAAATTTGCGGCATTGCGGCAGGGCATGCACATGGCTGTGCACATATTTGATATCCTCGATTTTAGCCCCTTTGACCCCCAAAAGCATCATGTTGACCGGCTGAAAATGCTCCCCGATGATAAAAAGCTCCCAGCTGGGCAACAGGTGATGCACATCGGCCACTCGTCCTGCGATGGTATTATCCACCGGAATCATGGCCAGATCGGTGCGCCCTTCGGCCACGGCGGCAAAAGCTTCATTAAAGGAGTTATAGGGAACGGTCTGGACTCCCGGATAAACCGCCCGGCAGGACATATCCGAATAGGCGCCCGGCGCACCTTGAAAGGCAATGGATTTGGGCTTTTTCATGTACTTTACGCAATCCTTATATTTAACCCCGATTTGACAAAAGTCATATCACTTTTCGGTTGAATGACTATAGGTGAAGCGTATAACTATGTCGACACAGGCTTTCAAGATGTTATCCTCTGGAGGCTGTGGCGGAAGATGTAAACCCACCAAAAAAACGAGTTTAGGAAAGAAATGTCCAGCTTTGAATTCAATAAACTGTTTGCAGCCGTCCTGATTGCCGGAATTGTCGCAATGCTCTCCGGCTTTATTGCAAAACAGGCCGTTCACCCCGAAGCCCTGATCAAGGATGCCGTCGCCATCGAAGGCGCTTCAGCCGAAGGCGGGCACGACGGCGCGAAAACCGAAGACAAGGGCCCCGAACCCGTTCTGGCCCTCCTGGAGACAGCTGACGTGGAAAGAGGCGCGAAACTCACCAAAGCCTGCGCGGCCTGCCATTCCTTTGAAAAAGGCGGCCCGGCGAAACAGGGCCCGAACCTGTGGGGAGTTATAAACCGCGACAAGGCCGGCAACGGTGGGTTCGACTACTCCGATGGCATGAAGGAAAAGGGCGGAAAATGGGATTACGCCTCCCTTAACCTGTTCCTGACCAAGCCGAAGAACTATGTCGCCGGCACGAAAATGAATTTTATCGGCCTGAAAAAGGTAGCCGACCGCGCCGCGGTCATCGCATGGCTGCGTACCCTCGCGGATACTCCCCCCGCTCTTCCGAGCGAAGCCGAAATTACTGCCGAACAGGGCGCTTCATCCGCCCCGGCTGATGAAACCGCGCCGCCTGCAGAGGCACCCGCAGAAGCCGCTCCGGGCGAAACTCCCGCAAAAGAAGGGGCAGCCGAAGCCCCGGCTGAAGAAGGCGCAGCCCAGAACGCAGCCGCCCCGGAAGCCGGAACCGAGTCACCGGCCCCCTCGCAGGATCAGGCAACCCCTGAAAACCCGGCCCCTGCCGCTCAGGCAGAGGAACAAAAGCCCGAAACGGCGCCCGCAGCCCAACCCGAAGCTCCGCAGCAAGCGCCTGCTCAATAAAACCGGATAAAACGAAAAAATCAGGAAAGGCTGGAAACTTCGGTTTTCAGCCTTTTTATTTTAGCCACGCCTGATCCAAAACATGTCATTCTGGTGAATGATTGAAACCCGGCATTTAAATATTTTTCGATGAAAACTGTAACGAGCAACAGACATAAAATTATATACTTTTTCATCGTCTGTGCTGTCTTACTGTCAGCGCTTCTCTTCTCCGGGTCGATCTACATTACGCCGCCTTGGAAAATCACTGATCCCGACAATCCAAAATTCGATCCCCTGACATTTGATTTTCGGGATTATGCCAACTCAAAATACAACGTATTCCAACAATGCGACATCGTTAAAAAGGTTTTTCTCCGAGAAAAAATGGATAGGCACTTAATAGATACAATACTCGTGACAAATAATGGGTTTCGAATGAGTGAGAGATATATGGGGCATAATACAGTTGGATATCTGAGCCCAATAGAAAGCGGGACGGTTTTCGGCCATGTATACTTTCCCATGTTTTATGGTGGGTTTGTAATAGATGTTCAATACGCCTCGGACAACAACACAATTCAATACGTCGATTGCATTTACCTAACCGGCGCGTTTGACGCCAAATTTCACAGAGCGCCATTCTTTATAAGGGGAGAAAAATGACTACCCCTTCTTCTCCCACCCGCCGCGGTCATTTTGCAGCCAGTAAGTCACGCTGTGCCCGGCCTCTTTATAGGCTTTCCAGCGCTCGCGCGCAGCCTGCACCGCCTCCGCATCGCCGCCGTCCAGCATTTCGCAGCACAGGGTAATCTCCCCCCCGAAAGTAGACGCCGCCCCCTGCCCGACAATCAGCACATCGGCTTTGTTCGGATTATCGTTCCCGTGCGTAAGCCAGACGGGTTGACGGTCCGCCTGGCCCTCTTTGGCGCTGCCGTGAGGCAGGAAACTGTCGGGCCGGAACGTCCATAACCGCTCGTTAAGCTGCGCGACCTGCCTCTCATCCTTGAGACGCACGACCAGGCGGTGCCCGTTTTCCAGCGCCTTGGAAATAAGAAAAGGCAGCGCGTCTTCCTGGCTTTGGCGCTGCAGATGATAAAACCGCACCTCAGCCATCCGCAGCCTCCACGCGCGGCGGATAAAAATGGAGGTTGCCGTCAATATCTTCAACGACATAACGTCCTTCATCCAGCAAAACGGCATAAGAATGCTCAACTGGAACCTTCCCGTAACCTCCGGGAATATCCAGCACGTAGCGCGGCAGGCAGATCCCCGAAAGCCGCCCTTGCAGGGCACGCATAATTTCCCGCCCCCGCTCGATCGTGACCCGGAAATGCCCCGTCCCTACAGCAAGGTCAGGGTGGTGAAGATAATAGGGTTTGACATGCAGACCGATCAGCCGCCGGAACAGACTCTCAAGCACCGCCGGGTCATCGTTAACCCCTTTAAGCAGCACGGATTGTGAAAGAAGGCTGCATCCCGCCGCTCTCAACTGCGCCAGCGCAACCTCTACCTCCGGCGTAATCTCTTGCGCATGATTGATATGGATAACCAGATAGATGGGTCGACCGGATGATTTTAAAACGTTGCAAATCGTATCTGTGATTCTTTGCGGATCGGCCACCGGGACGCGCGAATGAATCCGCACCACCTGAACATGGCTGATCCGGTTCAGCCGACTCAGAACGTCCTCAAGCCTCCGCGCGGAAAGAACCAGCGGATCCCCCCCGGTCAGGATGACCTCCCAGATCGCCGGGGTCGCTTCGATATAGCCAAGCGCCGCCTCAAGATCGTCGTCCGAAAAAACATCCTGCCCCGGCCCGACCATCTCCCGCCGGAAACAGTAACGGCAATAAACCGCGCAGATATTCGAAATCTTCAGCAGAACCCGGTCCGGGTAACGGTGCACGATCCCCTTCACCGGGCTGTGCGGCAAATCCCCGATCGGATCGCCCAGCTCTTCGGGCAAGACTTTCAGCTCTTCGGGCGAAGGAAGATATTGCCGCCCGACCGGGTCCAGCAACGGATTGTCGGTCCCGGCCAGGGTCCGCTCGACCTGCGCGTTCACGCCAACCGCGTAACGCCCGGCCAGATCCTCATAGGCATGGGAATCGCAGCCCGGCAGCAATCCGGCCTGCTTCAAATCGGAAACGCTCGTATAGCGGGTCTTCTTGGCAACGCTCATAAGGATTATTCATAATGATCCGCGATCCACCTGTCCAGCAGGCGAACGCCAAACCCCGTGCCGAATTTGGGCGTCGTTTCGCGGTCCTTCTTGATCCAGGCCGTCCCGGCAATATCCAGATGCGCCCACGGCGTATCCCCCTCAATAAAGTGCCACAGGAACCCCGCAGCCGTGCAGGACCCGGCATCCCGGCCCGATTTGCCGATATTCTGCAGATCGGCGGTATCGCTTTCCATTTCCTTTTTGAACACCTCGTCCAGCGGCATCCGCCAGAGCTTCTCGCCCACGGCTTTCGCGGATTCGTCCAGTTCGCCCCAGAGCTTGTCGTTATTGACGAACGTCCCGCAATATTCATGCCCCAGCGCCACGATAATCGCCCCGGTGAGGGTCGCAAGATCGATAATCACCTGCGGCTTGTAAAGCTTCTGGACATAGGAAAGGATATCCGCAAGCACCAGCCGCCCCTCGGCATCCGTGTTCAGAACCTCGATCGTCTTGCCCGAATAGGATTTCAATATATCCGCCGGACGGTACGCCCGGTCCGAAGGCATGTTCTCAACGACCCCGATGATCCCGACCGCATTAACCTTCGCCTTGCGCAGCGCAAGCGACTTGATCGTCCCGACCACGGCCGCCGATCCGCCCATATCCATCTTCATCTCGTCCATTCCGGCGCCGGGTTTGAGGGAAATCCCCCCCGTATCGAACGTCACGCCCTTTCCGACCAGCGCCACCGGCTTGGCCTTGCTCTCCTTGCCCAGCCCGTTCCAGCGCATAATGACCACGCAGGGCGGATTCGCCGAACCCTGCCCGACCGCCATCAACGCGCCAAACCCGTTTTTGACCAGCTTCTTGTCGTCCAGAATTTCGATCTCGACCCCATACGGCTTCAACTCTTCGAGAATCCGGTTGGCATAAGCGTAAGGGTAAATCACGTTCGGCGGCTCGTTGACGACATCGCGGGCGAAAAATACGCCCTTGATCGTCTGGCTTTCGCGCTTGAAAATCTTTTCCGCATCGCGCTCCGCAGAAGTAACGACATAAAGCCGCTCGGGCTTCTGTTTCGGTTCATCGTCTTTCTTTTCGGACTTATAAACTTCAAAACGGTACGACCGAAGCTTAGCGCCCACCGCCAGATGCGCGGCGATAAGCCCCTTATCCTTGCACCCCTCATCGACCAGCAGATCGGCGCTCTTGAAGTTCCGGTCATCCAGAGCGGCATAAAGCTTGCCGCCCGCCTTTTCCGCCTCCTGCGCGGTCATCTTTTCCGGCTCTCCAAGTCCCAGCAAAACCAGATAATCGTAGGAAGCCTTCGCGGGAAGCAGCGTAACCAGCGTCTGCCCGGTCTTGCCTTTAAAAGACGCGCTTTTCTCCAGGGCGCGCTCCGCAAAAGCTTTCGTCTCCTTATCCAGAGGCTCGCTGCCCGCAGCCAGCTTGTTCCCGGCACTGACACAAACGATCAGGGCATCCGCTTTTTTCTTGGAGGTCTTGGAAAATGTGATATCAAACGTCATAGTCTTTGTCCCGGCGCAAAAAAGATGCGATTAGAGTTCGTGTGAATTTAAGAGTACTATAAGCATTTCTGCCAGAGGGTCCACAGCCAGTAAAGACGGGCGATGAAAATTTTTGAGCGCTACATCTTCAGAAATCTGGCCATCGGCACCGTCTTTGTGGCGCTCACCCTGACCTTTATCATTTTTTTGACCCAGTCCCTGCGCTTTCTGGAGATGATTCTTGAATCGAACACGTCGGGCTCGTCGCTCTGGATCCTGACCCTTCTGGCTCTGCCGCGATTTTTTGAAATCATCCTGCCCCTGTCCCTGATGACCGCCACCTTGTTCATATATAACAAGATGACCCTGGACTCCGAACTTGTGGTAATCCGCGCGATCGGCCATTCGCCGTTTACACTGGCAAAACCGGCCCTGCTTCTGGGAATGATGATTACAGTCTTCTTATGGATCAACGCCCTCTGGATCGCACCGGCCTCCCTGAACCGCATGCAACAGATGCGCCTGAGCCTCACGACGGAATTCTCCAACTATCTCTTCCGCGAAGGCGTTTTCAATCAGGTCGGCAAAGGCCTGACCGTCTACATCCACAAGAAAAGCAGCCTTGGCGATCTGGCCGGTCTGATGATTTATGACACGCGCGATAAAAACAAAAGCCCCTCGACCATTCTCGCCAAGCGGGGACAGATCGTCGCAACGGACGAAGGCCAGCAGGTTCTTGTCTTTGATGGCTCAAGACAGGAATTTGACCTCAACACATCGATTCTGCAACGTCTCGATTTTGAAAAATATACCATCGATATCCCCAGCAATACCGAGACTCGCACCCGCTGGCAGGAACCGGACGAACGCACGATTACCGAACTCCTGAATCCCGATCCGGATAATGATCGCGACGTCAAAAGCGCCGATGAATTCCTCATTGAGATTCATCGGAGGATCACGGCACCGCTTATGGCGCTGGCTGTAACTCTTATAGCGGTAAACTGCCTGCTGCTGGGCGAAGTGGAACGGCGCGGCCAAACCCGCAGGATCATTCTCGCCGTAACCCTCGTCGTGCTTTTGCAAAGCTTTTCCTTGGGAATCGACAGCATGACAAGAAATTCGCTGTCGGGAATCCCCCTGCGGTATCTGGTCACTTTGGGGCCTGTCATCCTCGGCATGGTGATGCTCAGCAGCAAAGGGGAGGAGTGGCGCAGAAAACTCCTGAATCCGGCCAGAAATCAGGTCAAGGGAGCGCTGGCATGAGGCTCACCCCCACTCTCAGCCGCTACCTGGCGCAATATTATATCCTGAACCTTCTGGTTCTGACCGTCGCCCTCATGGCCCTGATTTATCTCTTTGATACGGTCGAACTGCTTCGCCGGGCCGCAGACAAGCCCGACGTAACTCTCGGTGAAATCCTGAAAATGAGCCTGTTCAAACTGCCCGAAGTCAGCCAGCTCATGATGCCCTTCTCGGTTCTTTTCAGCGCCATGTTTACTTTTTGGCAGCTCACACGCCGGTACGAGCTGATCGTCGTTCGCGCCTCGGGTTTCTCCGCCTGGCAATTCCTCACCCCCGTCATAGCAATTGCGATAATCTTTGGCATTCTGCAAATGACCGTAATCAACCCTGTCGGCTCGATCTTCACGCAAAAATACAACCAGCTTCAACACTCTCTTTTAAGCAAGCAGAAGAATGAAATCGCGATCTTTCAGGAAGGATTGTGGCTCCGGCAGGCCGTGTATCTTCAGGATGAAACGGATTCGGCTCCCTCCGACGACGGAAGCCCTCAGAGCAATAAACTTGTACCCGGCTACGTAATCTTCCACGCCAGCAAAATAAAACAGCCCGAATGGAAATTGATGAACATAACAGTATTGTATTTCACCGAGGAAAACGACTTCCTCAAGCGCGTCCATGCGGAAGAAGCCGTACTGACCTTCGCAACCTGGGAAATGAAAAATGTGCTGATCTACAACCGCAAGGATGTTGTACCCACAAGACAGGACCGCTTTGAACTCCCCACCAGCCTCACACGCGAGGATATAGAGGAGAGCTTTGCCTCTCCTTCAAGCATGTCCTTCTGGAAACTGCCCGGATACATCAGCACGCTCGAAGAAACAGGGTTCGACGCCGCCCCGCTTCGTGTTTATTACCATAACCTTCTTTCGCAGCCGTTGATGTATGTGGCTATGATCCTTCTGGCTGCCTCGGTCTCGATGCGCCCGCCCCGGATGAAGGGAGGCTTCCTGCTCATCGTCCTGGGGGTCTTTATCGGTTTTCTGGTGTTCTTCCTCTCCAACTTCCTGCAGGCTCTGGGAACCTCCCGTCAGATTCCCGCATTGCTGGCCGCCTGGTCACCGGCCCTGATCTGTTTCCTTCTCGGCCTGAGCGCGATGCTGAACAACGAAGACGGCTGAAAAATTAAGAAACCATTGCAAAAATACGACACTTCTCCAGAAAAATATCGTGAGAAAAGAATCTAGACCCTTGTGTTCAAGTTAAGAATCAATAAACTTTTGCTTTAAATAATCTGATCTTGCTGATTCTGCGTTAACTCAATAATAATCCGCGGTTGTTATAAAGGTTGAGGGTTCTGATCTCCTCATAATGAGCATGACGATGTTAAATAAATCTGGCAAAGGGACGATGGTCTCAAACCTGAAAAAAGTATCTTTGATTCTCCTGTCCGGGCTGGTGCTGGTATCCTGCGCCTCCAAGGAAAGCAGCCTGATTGTCGAAGACGATCTGGAAATCTACGACCCCTATGAGGGCTATAACCGGTTTATGTTCAATTTTAACCAGCATTTCGACGATATCGTCGTAAACCCCTTCATCAAGGGCTACCGGTTCGTTACACCGCGTCTGGCCCGTAAAGGCATCAGAAACTTTCTGCGCAATATCAAATCTCCCGTAACCTTCGCAAACCAGCTCCTTCAGGGTGATGTCAAAGGGGCTGAAGTCTGCCTTCTGCGCGCTGCGATCAATACGACGGTGGGACTGGGCGGCCTGATCGATCTGGCCGGCTATAACGGTCTTGAATACGAAGGCGAGGATTTCGGGCAGACTTTGGCGGTCTGGGGTGTGGACCATGGCCCTTACATGGTTGTGCCCTTCCTTGGCCCCTCCTCCCTGCGGGATTATTCGGGATATTTTGTCGATGGAATGGCTGATCCTTTGCGCTGGTATCTGTTCAATATCGACGAACGGGACCTGTTTTATACTAAGCTCGGCGCGGATTATGTCGATATCCGGGAATCTCTCTATGATACGCTGAAGGATATCCGTCAGAATTCTCTGGACCCCTACGCCGCAACCCGGAGTATTTATTACCAAAGCCGCCGGGCTCTGGTCAGTGACCAGAATATGGAAAGCGGCTTTAATACCCCCTCTATTCCTGATTACGATGAGGAAGATTAAGCAAAAATCCCATTTTTTTATGATTGACGCCCTGTTTTTGTAATATAGAAGGAACGGGGATCGAATAAGCGAATAATATATAGAATGGGTATTTTGTAAGGAGTTGACTTGTGTTGAAGAATAAATGGCCTCTGGTAGCTGTAATCTCATTATCTTTGTTAAGCGGAACCTCCGCACTGGCCCTCTCTGAAAACATGAAACTGGGTGCGGACGGAAGGTCCGTTGCGCCTTCTCTTCTGGTGGCCGCAAAAAGCGCCGATGCGGAAGATAAGCTGAGTCAGGGGTCCAAAACCCTGATCGAAGATATAGCAAGTCGCGGAATTGGCTTTCTCGCCGATAAATCCCTGACGCAAGACAAACGCGAGGCGGAATTCCGGAAACTGCTCAACGACAATTTCGATATGGACACGATCGGCCGCTTTGCCCTTGGCCGCTTCTGGCGGACGACAAGCGACGTTCAGAAAAAGGAATATCTCAAATTATTTAACGAGATGATCGTGCGTGTCTATACCGCCCGGTTTAGGGAATATAACGGCCAGACCCTGGAGGTAAAGGCCACCCGCAAGGATGGCGAAGGCTCCGATGCCATCGTCTCCTCTCTCCTCGTCCCCAACAAGGGCGAACAGGCCGTAGCCATCGACTGGCGCGTCCGTCTCAAAAACGGCAAATTCAAGGTCGTTGACATTATCGTCGAAGGCGTCAGCATGGCATTAACCCAGCGCTCGGACTTTGCATCCGTGATCCAGCGGGGCGGTGGCGACGTCGATGTCCTGCTGGAAACCCTGCGCAGCAGTAACAAGTAAACTGCCCCCAATAATAGAATTCTAAAAGACAAAAGGCCCGGGATACGGGCCTTTACGAAAGCTCTTGAGAGATTAAAGGCTATGAGCGCGGGATTCCGCCCTGACCGACTCCCGGGCTGCCTCCTCCGCCCTGCCCAAGGGCGATACCGGTATCGGTGACGCTCAGTCCACCCTTCAGGTTGCCAAGCATTTCCATAAGCTGAGCCCGCGTAATTTCGCCCGAGCGGTACATCATCCCGGTCAACTCGCTCGCCGGATCGCCGGAATGCTCCTGGAACGTGCTCACAGTAGCGCCCATCCAGCGGATAATATGGTTCGGAACCATATCGATCATCTTGAAGCTGCCCAGAGCCATCATATAAACCAGAATGGCATATATGATGGTGTACATGAACTTATCCAGCGGACCGCGCAGGTAATCAATCGTCGAATCGGTTCCCGTCGGGTTGGAGTTCGGCAACTGTGCGGTCGGAGTATAAAGGTTCGCTTCGATATCGTAACCCGAAGCGTTCAGAACAACCTGATGGAAGCTGTCATTCAGCCCGTTAACCAGCGCGGTAAACACGGCAATACTGGCAATCAGGCCAAAGATCATCAGCGTGGGCCTCAGGAAGATCTCAAAGATCAGGAAATACCCGTTCGTCGCCCAAGGGCCGGGAAGTCCCTCCCCGTCGATTTTAATATGAGCCAGAGCCCAAAGCGGCATGGCCACCATAGCCTCGAAAATACTTTTGACCCATCCGCCAAATCCGAAAAAGAAATAAATAAACGGCAAAAGCGGCAAAACATAATACAGGATAAAACCGACCGAAATACCGATCAGGGCAAACCGGGCGGCAATATCGCCGACAAGCTTGCCCGCAGGCCCGACAACCTGGTCATCGATCAACTCCCCGATCCCCTGACCGACCACACCGATCATAAGGTTCCGCAAAGAGGCATCAAGAATGCCCTTACCCATCGAACTCAAAGCCGCCAGCGGGTGCACGTTGAGCGTTCTGCCGTCCGCGGCAGGGCCGATCTGCATGCCTTCGAGAAGGTTATAAACGCCTTCGGTACCGAAAATCATATTAATAACGTCAATCGCGCCGTTGCTGGTCTGACGGGTAAAGGTACTGCCCTGAACGTTATCCTTACCCCACATCATAAAGCCCGAATAAAGAACAGCCGCGATATACTGATCGCCCGGTCGCTGCAAGGTCGCAAGCTTTCCGTTCTGCAAAAGGGGATTAAAACGGTTCTTAAAAGACGGATTCTGGTCAACCGTTTTGTGCTGGTTTGCAATTGTCTCCATAATAAGAGGATACTTGGTCGGCTTCGGTAAATTCTGCACCGCAGACATGAACTGACCGTTGACGTTCGCAATCTCGTTATACCAGAGCGCAGCCCCGGCCCAACCCAGACGATCAATCTCGGGCGGTATCGCGAAATCGTATTTCAGACGCATTTGCGTGATAAAATTATTAAACGCGGGAGCGTCATAGGGAATATTCGGGATAAAAAGCGGCGCCAAAACCCCGCCCGGTCCGTCAAGACCTGTCCACCCGGGCGGCTCATAGGTGCCATCCGCATTTGGAATCTGGAAGAAAAATTCCGCAGCGGGACCGGGCTGCATCCACAAACCGGTCATCACGGACTTGATAGAATTATTGTAATAATTAATGTTTTTCTTAACGAGTGTATCGTTCCCCCATCGAGAGTCAGGAAACGGTCCGATCGGGTCAGTCGAATTCCGTGTAAAGGGAATATCGACGCAGGCAGAGTCATGGTCATAAGGCAGGACCGACTTGAGCATACAGGTCCCAAGCTCGTCAAAAAACGGATCCTGAACCATGAACTGCTCAAGAAACTCATAGTAAAACTGCGTAATCCCGTAAACGCCGATGGGCATGTTACCGCCACCGGATGCATAGCTGTGCGGGTCCACTTCAAGACCGGGAGCGCCCGGTCCGGTCGAAACACCCGTCGTACTGATATCCGTTTTTGCCACACTGCCTCGGGGAGTGGTTGGCGTGATCGTCAGTTCTCCGCAAATAGGCTTGACATAACCCAGTTCGGAATCGTAGGCATCGGGAGGATCATTGGGATCTCCCACAGCGCCGCCCGGCGGATTAAAATGCCCGAACCGGATAATGATACTGCCGTAACGTGAAAATCCGACAATATCGGAAAACGGCAACCCGTTAAGGTAGGGCAGGGTATTCCCCCCGGCAAGAACACCGGCAAACGGTCCGCCGAAAGGAACATCCGAGAGCCCCGGCTGGTTATCCCTGACGATAAACATACCGAAATTGGCCTGATTTGTTCGGTTATGCATCAACTCTTCGGCAAGCATGCAAAGCCGCGCGACAAAAAAGAACTGCGTCAAAGTCCCCAGTTCAGGGGCGTTGGGAATGGCAATAAGGGTTTCTGTACGCCCAAGCGTCGAGTTTACAAAGGTATCCCCGTCAATCGCATTGGGAACGAACACCCCGTTCCAGGCATTCGTTGCCATATTGGAACCGAAATAAGCGGCACCCAGAGTAATATATTGAGCCGAGTTAATGCCCACATTAATCCCGCCCGGTCCCATATTCAGCGGGGCAATCAGGATAAAATAGGCAATCAGGCGGGGAATGAACCAGGCCTTGTTGAAACGCTGTCCGAAAGGGCGGCCCGTTGCGATGCTCTCGCCAATGATAGCGATAATAAAGTAAATAATGACGACCAATGAAAAATACGCGATCCCCAGCGTATAAAATCTGAAAAACTCGTGAAGCGCGTCATGAAAAGGAGTGGGAAAAGCGCCGGGGATGGGAACGATGCCGCCTTTCATGTTCAGACACGGACCGCCTGTCGAATAACAGGAACCAAAAAATCCTCCGACCCCGTTAAAGGCGGAGACACCGAAAACACGGTCCAGAACGATGAATGAGAGATCCTGATCCGGCGGAACAACACGGTTAATAAAGACGGTGTTCCAGTCAAAAACTGTCAAAGGCAAAGCAAAAACCGGAAGGGATACCAAAGACAGGACAACCAGACAGAGTTGCAAAACAAGCATAACCATCCCGGCAAGAATCGTTATGTGAATGACAAGCTGGTCGACATGCTTACGGTCAAGAACCAGGTTATTGGAAGCCTCTGCCACAACATGACGAATACCATATCGGCCGAAAGTATCAGACCTCAGATACGGATGGCCTGCGGGAAGCAATCCGACATTGTGATAGATAACGGCCACAAGCGCCGCCATGTAAGAAAAGCCTGAAGAAAGGATTTCGGAAGCCCTTGGAAGGATTTCCGGCAGCAAAAAATATTTTGCTATTTTCCCTTTACTAACCATGCTCTGACGACCCGACTCCTCCTAGATGTTTAAATATGCCTTACCCGGGATTGCCAAGTTTTGCCAAAGCTCCCAAGCCGCCGCCAAGTTTTCCGGTAACCTGCTGGGCACCGAAGGCGGCCCTTCCAACCAATCCCTGAGCAGGATCTTCCTGCATATCTCCGAATGTGGCCACGCTTTGCCCCATCCACCGCAGGATGTTGTTGGGAATAGTGTCAATCAGTTTGAATGAGGACATTCCCATCATGTAGACCAGCACGGCATAGATAACAGTCAGGAAAAACTCGTCGATCGGCCCGCGCATCCAGTCAATAAAACTGTTCGCAGGAGGAGCGGCCACCTCTGCAGAGACGTCAAACCCGCCCAGGTTATGAACGGCCAGCTCGAAGGTCACATTCAAAGCGGACACCAGGGCAGAGTATATGGAAATACTTGCCAGCAGGCCGAACACGCACAATATCGGTCTTAAAAAGATCTCGAAGATCAGGAAATAACCGTTCAGCGCCGCGTTACCGGGCAATCCCTGCGCATCAATCCGGATATGGGCAAGAGCCCACAGGGGCGCGCCCACCATGGCCTCAAAGATCCCCTTGATCCATCCCCCGACCGCAAAGAAGAAATAGATAAACGGCAGGAACGGAACGACATACGCAAGCACAAACCCGGCGGTCAGACCGATCATGGCAATCGTAACCGCAAACTGGGCGAATACGGAAGCGGGCTTGGCAATCTCCTGAGCCCCCGCGAGGAGAGCGCCGATCCCCCCTAAACTGGCGACAAGAGAAGCGCCAATCGTCTGAACGGAACTTTCAACAAGCGATCGCCCGACACTGGCAAGCTGCGCAAGAGGATGTGTAGTCGGATTGTTACGAAGGTCATACAGTCCGTTCGTACCAAGCAGATTGGAAATCGTATCAAGGAACGCGTTACCCGTAGATTGCGTTCGCGTAGTCCCAAGCGCCGACGTCCATGACTGGTAGGCCTCGTTCAAAACAGATGCAATTTCCTGTCCGTCTTCGCTGGACAAGAGAGTTTGAGTATCGTCCACACCCGCAACACTCGGTTTGAAAACATCCATGGGCGATGTATTCGCGTTATACTGGGCTTTCTTCTTCTTCAATTCTTCCAGAAGAAGGGGGTAAAGAGAAACAGCGGGAAGAGCGCGAACGGAAACCATGATCGGGTGATTCATTTCCGCAATCCGGTTATACCAGATGCCTGCAGCGGCCCATCCCTTACGATACAACGGCCCGACCCCTGTCCATGACCCGACCCATCGACCGGAAGCGATCTGGGCGGCAACGGCAGCCACAACCTCGGCCTGCATGAAATCATAAACGTTCTTGTTAACTTCCGAAACATACTGGGCGTCAGGCAAAGGACCTGGTGGCGGACCGACCTTGTTAAAACGCACCCATGCCAGAGAATCGGCCCGGTCGCCGGCAACCGTCACGGCACCGTTCTGGAACGCGTCCCAAGCCGTACCGGTGTCGTGCCACATCTGCTTGATTAACTCCCAGAAAAAGTTCTGGACTTGATACGGCCCGGGTTCCGGAGGGGTATCGGGAGCCACTGCAGACTGCCGCCTCGGATCGGCAAGGGAAAACTGGATTTCACCGCAATAAGGCTTCACATGTCCCTGCTCGGTCGGAAACTCGGTAACGTTGCGCTCACCGAAACGAACCGTAAGGTTTGTCGTCAAAGGCTGAGCGTTATCCTGCGCATTATCAAAGGTATACCCCGGCACAACCTCGTAAGCGTTTTGCGGAAGCGTCCCTTGGGCAAGAACATGCCACATCCGGATATCCGGAGGCGTCCTACGGGCGTATTGATAGGCAAACTTGCATGTCCGGATAAGAAACATAGCCTGTCCGATAGCGCTGACATCAGGCAAAGTGGGAGTCGCCACAAGATCGGATGCGCCACCCAGATAATCAACCGTCAACGTCCTGTTAAAGTATTTCCATCCATTGGTAGCAAAGGCTGAACCGAACTTGGCAGCGAAAAGAACGAGATACTGGGAAGAATTGATCCCGACATTCAGGGGAATCAAAAGTCCGAAAGCCATGACAATCCGGAGGGGAGCCCAGACTTTGTTAAAACGGCGACCGAAGGCTGTTCCGCTTTGCGCGGTTTCGGCCAGAATAGTTGCAATAAAGTAACCGGCGATAAAAACGGCGATCACCAGCAATCCCATGCTGTACACTGCGAAGAGCCGATGCAGGCCCAGATGAATAGGCCAGGGAAAAACGGTCCAGCCCTGTGTGGAAAGAGGATCGAAAACAGGAGCAAGAGCGGGGGGAACCGGCGTCAGGGCCACATTGATATCGGTAATGGGATTGCCAAAATTATCCTCACAGGGAATGTTCACCGCAATGCAGGACTCGAAGAACCCTTCCGTCACGCCAAGCGCATTGGGATGAGGCACCCCGAAAACCATGTCCAGCATCATGAAAGCAAGATCCTGACGGCGCTCGGCAACGGGATTGACGACAAAAAAGTCATCCCAGTTAACAGGAAAAGCGAGAACCGAGGGAAAAAGAAGGGCCAGTATAAGAAGAACGACCTGCAAAAAGAGAATCGCAAGCCCGAAAATCACAAGGACAAACAGCACGATCTTGTCGATATTCTTCAGATCGACAACGAGATTGTTCGCAGCTTCGGCAATAACATGCCTGACCCCGAAACGCCCGATATTCGCCGGATTGACGTAAGGATGATTAGGAGGAAGAAGCCGGACGATCTGGTAAACAAGGGCGATAAAAAACGGAATATAATGGAACCCGCCCATAACAAGGCTATTAATCCGCGAAACAAGTTCGGGCATAACCATGTAGCGAAAAGACCCTCTGGGAATGATACTCGTTAACATATTTGTTCCATCCTAGCTTTTACAAGGCGCCGCATTATTAATTATCCGGCCGCTGCACCTTTCTCCGATTTTACCAGTTTCCCTAAAGTATTACCCAGCCCCGCAGCGCCGCCTCTGATACCGGCAACCGCCTGGCTTCCAAGCGTCATACCGCCGGTGGCGGCATAACGGTTCAGAGACTCGACGTGATCCTGATCGATATCCCCGAACGACGATACGCCCGAACCGGCCCAGCGCAGAATGTTATCGGGGATTTTGTCGATAAGCTTAAAGCTCGCAACCGCAAGCATATAACAAACGATCGTGTAAATGATCGTGTAGAAGAACTGGTCGATCGGCGTTCCTTTGAAAGAAGTATCGGTGCCGATCAGGGTCGCGAAAATATCGGAGTCGGAAAAACCGGAGAGATTGGTGGTCGCCAGATCCCAGATCAGGTTCAGAACGCGAACCTGCGCGGACAAAATCACAATCCCGGCAACAAGCCCGACAACGGAAAGTATCGGCCTGATGAAAATCTCCAGAATAAGGAAATACCCGTTCGAGGCGGCATCTCCGGGCAGCCCGTCACCATCGATGCGCAGGTGAGCCAGAGCCCACAAGGGAACCGCAACCATGGCCTCAAAAATGGCCTTGACCCACGAACCGACCGCAAAGAAGAAATACACAAACGGCAGGAAAGGAAGCACGTAGAAGAGGACAAACCCCGCGGTCAGACCCACAAACGCGGTAATTTCCATCAGGGAACTATAGACCTCGGCGGCGCCGCCCGCGAGCTTGACGTTGGCATCGTCAAACGCTCCCAGAAAACCTCCGATAAAGGCCGACCCTGTAGCGGTAATCAGGTTGATAACGGCGTTATCGACAAGCCCTTTTCCAACAGCCACAAGCTGCGCAAGAGGATGCAGGTGGGCGTTCGCACCCCTGATATTGGCAAGGCCTGTTGTTCCCAGAAGCATATTGATCGCCCGAACCATAAGGTTCGTTTCGTTCTGGGTTTCCTCATCATCGACGCTGGGCTTGTCATTGACCCAGTAAACCCAGAGGTTCTGCAGGGGCACGGCAACCTGATCAAGTTCGGCATCGCCCCGGTCGATCTTGAGTCGTGCGGGGTCTGTACCGGAACCGGCTCGAATGGTCGGATTAAACATATCCTTAAGACCGAAGGCGCTGGGATCAAGCTTCTGCCTCTCGGACCTCACCTGCTCCATGACGAGCGGATATTTGGAAACCGTCGGCAAAGCGCGCACGGCCTCCATAAAGGTTCCGTTCATATCGGCGATAAAGTTGTACCATATCCCCGCACCGGCCCACCCTCGGTCAAAGACCTGCGCGGTCATAACCATATTAACGTTATTGACGTGAAGCCCCCACGCCTGTCGGACGGCATCGTCCACTCGGGTCTGGTAACCCGTCGGACTCGGAGGAACGACCCCCATCTTCATGGACTTGAACTGGCTGAAGGGAGGATTCTGCTCGCACGGCGCGCCGCAGGCTTGGAAACCCGGAGTTCCGCACCCGGACAGACCGGCATAGGCCCCCGCATTGGAACAGAAGTTGACCGCTTCCTTGTGACGTGTGCTCACCGTAACCATGGTTCGGGCAAACTGAACGAGTTCGGGATCGTCAAACCACATGGTAAGAATGAGGTTGTAATAAAACTCGAGCATATAATCCGGTCCGCCGTCGCCGGCCCCGTTACCGACATCGCTCAGATCGACGACAGGAATCCTGATATCCCCGCACAAGGGCGCCACGTAACCTTCATCGTCTTTGTAAACGGGCTGTCCGCTGCCGGGAGGATCTTCAAGATATTCGCCGAAACGGATAATGATATCCCCTCCGTAGTAAAAACCGATCGCATCGAGATAAGTAGGGGCAGCAACAGCCGTAACAAGCTCTCTGTTATTGGGGTTCGGAGTAACAGCCGGAGGCAGGTTGGCGGCAGCCGTCGTCCAGGGACTGATATGCTTCACCAGATAGGGCTTGATCATAAAGTTGGTGGCCGGAGCGGTATAATCATCGGTGATGTGGTACGGCACGGCAGGCTCGGAAGGCGGCTTCCCTGTCAGAAGCATATAGGCAAACGCACAGGAATGCACAATCGTCATGGCCCGGAAAACCGAAGTCACATCAGACTGCTGCGGAACAGCAAGGATCGTGTAACGCTCCCCGGTCGGGTTCCCGTTAAGGGGGCCGCCGCCGAATTGCGGGTGAGCCCCGATCGCGGTATTGAAATCGACCCACCCCTGCGTGGCCATGTTGGACCCGTATTTCGCGGCATAAAGAACAATATATTGTGCGGAATTCAGGCCAAAGTTCTGCGGCATCAGCAAGCCAATGGCAACGACAAGGCGAATGGGAACCCAGACATGCTGAACCCTCTGCCCGAAGGGCGTTCCGGTAACAGCGGTTTCAAGAACCAGAACGAAAACGAAATAAAGAAAGATCAGGGTTCCGATCAGAAGCAGGGCGGTGGAATAAAAACGGAAGAGTTCCTGCAAGGCATTATGAAAAGGGAACGGGATCGGCGGCGGGTTGTTCGCTGGACACACCGCGGTAAAGGATGAACAGTACATGTCCGGCACGCCGAACACGTCATTGAGAATGCTGAACGCGAGATCATTCGTCGGATTGGGAGTATCAAACCACGAAAAAGCGTGGGCAGGGTTGATTAAGGGCCCGATCACAACACCATAGATCAGGAAAAGAAGCTGCATAATGACGATGACAATGGCCGCAAGCAGGGCAACAAAGACGAAAATCTGGTCGATATTCTTCCGGCTGAACTTGATATTGTTCGCGGCCACGGCAATAACATTGTGGATTCCGAACCGTCCGATATTTCTGGCTTGAACATAGGGATGATTGGCGGGCAGAAGCCGGACCATCATGTAAATCTGGGCCATAAGAAAAGCAACATACCCGAACCCCGACATAAAGACAGACTTGAAACGGGGAATAACGCGCGGAAAGAACGCATAGGAAAGGACATCTTTGGGTTTTAAGCTAAGGCCTAGCACGATCGTCTCACCACTCTATTATATATAAGACAAGCCAAGTTACACCGAATCCAGTTACCGCTTTCTTACCACGCCCGCACATTTACCGCATTTTATGCGATTTTTAACTTATCATACCATTAACAGGGGCCACAATGCGAGATTTTATGTCATATTCTCGTCATTTTTTTCAGTAAAAACTTATATACTCTAGACCCTTAGCTGGCGCGGCGTAAGGGTTTGTAACGGATTCGGTGCGGCGTATCGGCGTCCTGCCCGCGGCGGCGCTTATAGTCCGCTTCATAGTCCGCATAGTTGCCTTCGAACCAAACAACCTGCGAATCACCCTCGAAAGCCAGAATATGAGTCGCCAGACGGTCCAAAAACCAGCGATCGTGAGAAATAATGACCGCGCAGCCCGCAAAACTCTCCAGCGCCTCCTCCAGCGTCGCCAGAGTTTCCGTATCAAGATCGTTGGTCGGCTCATCGAGAAGGATCACATTGGCTTCTTTCTTCAGCATTTTGGCCAGATGCACCCGGTTCCGTTCCCCGCCTGAAAGATCCCCGACCTTTTTCTGCTGGTCCGGCCCCCGGAAGTTAAAACCGGAGACATAAGCCCGGCTCTGCATTTCCACCTTGCCCAGCTTGATGTTGTCGTTGCCGTCCGAAATCTCCTCCCAGACGGTTTTATTGGCATCAAGGCTGTCCCGGCTCTGATCCACATAGCCCAAAGCCACGGTTTCCCCGACCTTGAATGACCCTTCATCGGGCGTGTCTGTGCCTGTAATCATCCGGAAAAGCGTCGTTTTTCCGGCCCCGTTCGGCCCGATCACCCCGACGATCCCGCCCGGAGGCAGGCTGAAACTCAGATCCTCGATTAACAGACGGTCCCCGAACCCTTTGCGGATATGCTTGGCCTCGATCACAAGAGACCCCAGACGCGGCGGCGTGGGAATAACGATCTGGGCCTTTCTCTGGTTCGTATCCTGCGATTCGGCCAGAAGCTGTTCATAGGCGCTAATCCGCGCCTTGGATTTGGAACGGCGCGCGGACGGACTCTTCCCGATCCACTCCAGCTCGCGGGACAAAGTCCGCTGGCGGGCGTCTTCCTCACGCTGCTCCTGCCGAAGACGCTTTTGTTTGGCGTGCAGATAGGTCGAATAATTCCCCTCATAGGGAATCGCCTGTCCCCTGTCTATTTCCAGAATCCAGCCCGTCACATTATCAAGAAAATAACGGTCGTGGGTCACCATGACCACGGTACCTTTATATTCGGAAAGGAACCGCTGCAACCACGCGACACTCTCTGCGTCAAGATGGTTCGTCGGCTCATCGAGCAGAAGCAGATCAGGTTTTTCAAGCAGCAATCGGCATAACGCTACGCGTCGTTTCTCTCCGCCGGATAACGTACTGACATCCGAGTCGCCAGGCGGACAACGCAACGCATCCATGGCAATTTCAATCGTCCGGTCCAGTTCCCAGCCATCCACAGTATCAATTTTTTCCTGTAAGTCCCCCATTTCAATCATTAAAGCATCCATATCCGCATCGGGATCAGCCATCAGCCCGCCGATTTCATTGTAGCGGTCGACCATCGCCTTCACATCGGAAAGCGCAATCATTACATTCTCTTGAACGGTTTTATTAGGATCGAGTTGCGGCTCCTGCTCCAGATACCCCACGCGGGCCCCCTGCGCTGCCCAGGCCTCCCCGGTAAAATCCTTGTCCTTTCCGGCCATTAGCTTGAGAAGCGTAGATTTTCCTGCACCGTTCGGCCCCAGCACACCGATCTTCGCTCCCGGAAGAAAACTGAGCGTCACGTTTTCAAGAATTTTTTTGCCGCTCGGAAAAACTTTTTTCAGACCGTTCATCACGAAAACATATTGATACGATGCCATCTCTTCTCTCTTTTTTGACTCGCGGTTATTCCTACTCTGACCCGATTATGAACCGCTCATATCCGAGTCACCCAACCTTTTGTGGAGGATAAAAACTCTCCCGTCAACCTGCGGGCCGGTTCAATGAACCGCTGAGGCCGCACCCTCACGCGCGCGGGCCTCTTCCACTTTCCGGGGATCGTAGAGATCAAGCTGGTCGATAATCGACAAAACCTGCCCGATCTCTCTTTTCATATTCAGGACAGACTCCGGATCGGTCGCCGGAACGGAAATATCCGCCGGCTCGAAATGGTTATGCTTGCTCGAAATCAGGATCAGCATCTTGCTGTCGTAAAACGCCGCCACCATCTTCTCGCCGTTATATTCCTCATAAAGCCCCTTAAGCTTCTCGATCATCAGCGGGTCGATCAGGTACCGCGCCTCCACCTGGTCGTCGGTATAGGCATCAAACAGCTTCTCGAATTCCGGGTCCACCATGTTGGCCTTCTTCAGCCCGTGCGAACGCGAAACGAACCACTCGGAAATCTTCCCCCGGTCCTTATCCAGAATGGTATGGCCGTAGAACCGTTTTTTGCTCATATCGAGAAGAACAGCTAAACCTTTGAATATAGTGACATAATAAGTCCGTTTATTGCTCCGCCGCCTCTGCTTGAGATCGATTTCGCAAAACTGGATCCCCACCTCCTTATACTTCCCGATAAAATGATCCTCGGACTCGTACCGGTCATGCGCGGGCAAAATCTTGGAAGGCTGCATCAGGTGAACCGGAATCTGCCCGTTCGGGGTATAGGTGAACCGTCCGAACAGATTGGCCAGCTTAGGTAGAATTTCGTTCTTATAGGCGCTGGCATACTGCCGCTTGGGGCTGGTGACCCACGCGTAAAGCCCGCCCAAAAAAGCTACGCTCAGGCCCGCCGCGCTGTCGTCATTCGAGCTCTGCAGCCACAAAAGCCAGTAATCCACATACGCCAGAAGCGGGCCGAGAGTAGCCGCAAGAGGCATGGCGATCGTTCTGCGCTTTTTATATAGCGCATACTTCTCCTGCCGGATCACCTCCAGCTCTTCAAGCTGCGGACGGCTGTAGCGCAGAAATTCCTCGTCGTTCATCCCCCGCAGATCCTCGATGTCGGGAGCCTCCGAAAAAGAAATGTCCGAAGAAGACGAACGCCCCGGAAAAATGGCATTAAGGGGCGTATTTTGAGAAAGAAGACCAACAAATCGTTGAAGCATGAAGTAACCCGTGTAAGCTGAACCTGACCTGTTCGCATTGTAGGGGAAAACGCGTGTCCGACAAAGGCTTGTTAAAAGGAACGGATGGAAAAGTGCGCTGCTGGTGGTGCGGCGACGACCCCCAGTATATGCGCTATCACGATGAGGAATGGGGAAAGCCCGTGCGCGATGACCGCGCGATGTTCGAAAAAATCTGCCTCGAAGGGTTCCAGTCGGGCCTGAGCTGGCTCACGATCCTGCGAAAGCGCGAAAACTTCCGCGCCGCCTTTGATCATTTCGACCACAATAAAGTTGCCCGCTACACCGAAAAAGATATAAAGCGCCTTTTACAGGACGCAGGCATCGTCCGCCATCGCGGCAAGATCGAAGCCGTCATCAACAACGCCGCCCGCGCCATCGAACTGAAAAAGGAAGCCGGCTCCCTCGCGGAATTCTTCTGGTCCTTCGAACCCGATCCGAAATCCCGCCCGAAAAAGATGGATTATAAAACCCTGACCTCCATGCCGGCCTCGGAAGCCTCCACAGCCCTCTCCAAAGCCCTGAAAAAGCGCGGCTGGAAATTCGTCGGCCCCACCACCTGCTACGCTTTCATGCAATCCATGGGCATTGTGAACGACCATCTGGACGGCTGTCACAGCCGTAAATGAAAAAGGCCCTAAAGGGGCCTTTGAAAAACTCGGCGGATATAACCCGTTAATGATCGATAATTCCTCCGGGCGTGGGGTCCACGAGAAGCCGTGTGGGACGACCCACCTCATAATAACCGACCGCATCATGCGAATAAACGCCGCAATCACCCGTATTCTGGCGGATTTCCTGCTCCCTTACGCCCTCCAGCAACTGCCGATGACCATCGCCGATATTCCCTGTGCCGACCCGACCGATAAGCCTGACCAAGGGAGCCGCCGGACCGCGGTAATGTTCATACCCATAGGAACTGCGAGGCCTAAACCCGCCCCGGTCGTTAAACTCGTCGCAGCTTCCGTGAACGTGATCGGCCAGAGAACTGACTGGAATGACAACACCGACCGGAAGAGTGTGACTGGCTTGCGCCCGTAACATCTGGCGGGCAAAGAAACCTTGTTCCCCTTGGCCCATATTTTCACCGTTCTCATAGGCCTGCTGCAGGTGATAATAACCCTGGCTGTCGGTAATCGGCACATGGAACAACTGACGCAAGGCATCGTCAACGGAATGAGGATGTCTGCTCCGGTAGCCTTCGGACAACGATGTGCCCATGGCATCGGAAGCAACCGTTATCGCCATCTGGTCGTAACGCGTATTCAGGAAATCATCCAGCCTGCGGACTGTGGCCGTGGGGCTGTAATTCTCGGTCACGCCGCCGATCTTGATCTTGTCACGGTCGTAATCGACCAGGCGGTGCTGCAATTCCCCTGTGCTCTTGTCGCGCACGGTTATAATCACATCGCCGCCAAGACGGGCCTTGTCTTCAGCATTGAGCATGGTCAACATCGCCCCGCCATCCTGGATATGTCCGGTCGCAACTGCACGGTCATAAAGGAAAGTAAGCTCGCGGGCATTCATGCACCCGTGATCCAGCCCTTCAAGAAGATCATCGCTCAGTCGCGGCAACTCCCAATAGCTCTGGGGAACAGCGGCCGCAACTTCGCGCGTACGGTCAAACTCCTCGCGAACGGGAGGCAGGCGTTGCTCAGATTCGGCTTCTGCTGCATGCGAGACGACCGGAGTATGCGGCTCAATGCACAGCATCCTGTCGATATAAGCGATAATTCCTTCTTTGCTGCTGTTGTGCCAGTGATAATTGTCGCGTAACAGCGCGTAATCATCATCATTAAGCGTTTGTCTGCGGCTATGCTCGGCATCCGCAGGATCAAGATACCCGTCCAGCTCGATAACCTTGAACGTGTTCGTGCTCTGGATCACAACCCCGGCATAAACCTTGCCTTCCCTTTGAAGAATAAGCGGACCGCAATTCGGGCTGCGCCCTTCGTTGTGCTTTTTGTAAAGATCGAAAGCCTCTTCCACGCTCATGCCGGGCGGCAGTTCATTATCGGGAGACATATGAATTCCGGGATAACGGTCAACCGGAGCTTCTTCAGCATGATGTTCAGGAGCAACCGTAGGAGTAACCGGACGAAGAGAAACCTGATTATGGACGTAACTTTGATCCCAGACACTGATCGGCTGAACCGGACCGGCATTTCTGTCGCGGTTGCTTGTCGATTTCATATCGGCATCGAGATCCCGCATCGTGGTGACGAACCGGTTGATATCCTGCTGGTTCATTCCCTTGCTGCGCATATACTCTTCAACCGCGGCAATGGTCGTATCGTCGTATTCGTGGGAAACAGCCGACAGTTCAACGCCTTTGGCCAACTGGGCACGCACGACCAGCTCCTCCAGAGCCATACAGGTCGCAGGTGTCATGGTATCGGTCGCCGCGCCGCCCGTGCCTTTCATATAAGTTTCCGGTCGCGTGGACAACTCAAGGGCAGCGGAATTCTGGCTGAGAATATTCTGGATAATACCGACCCGGCCATGCGAGTAACGCATCGGCGCTTGGGGATACCGCGTCGTGTTCGGGGTGAAAACGAGTTCATATTGCTTATCGCCGACTGTAATTCTTACGCCATCGGCAGCATGATCAGCAGTGTGATCGTCACCCCCGGCATGTGCAGGCACGATTTCGGGAACACCGAGATTCATAGCGCCCGACGCGTGGACGTCATGGAAAGCCTGCGCCAGCTTGCTGGCCTGATCAACATCAATACCGTAGCGCGTACTCATCAATTCCTTGAATCCAGCCTCGGTAGGCTCGGTCCCCGAAGGTTCGGCAGGATTGAAATATGCGTGGCGTTCTTCCGCCAGACGCTCGCTCAGGCGGCGGCCGATATCGTCGTAAGAACCTGTATAACGGGACGGTGCGGTATCAACCCCCATTTTTGTGAGAACGGCAGCAGCTTGATCATGAATCTGCTCGATAGCCGTTTTGGCGGCTTCGCGGGTTAAACCGCCTGAAGGAACATCCATGCCGACCAAAGTCATGGCCTGCTGGACGGCATGCAAGTGAGCTTGCGTGAACTCGGGAACTCCGGAAACGGTTTCTGGTGCGGTATGACCGGGTGAAAGATCCGGACCGCCGTCTGTATGTCCCGAACCGTCATCATGAGGAACTCCGGGCATATTGCGCACCTCATCCTGATAGGCGCTGCGAATCTGCTCCAGATAGTTGGCCCGCAGTTCAGGAGAAAGTTGCTGATATTGCCCACCCAGACGAATCATCTCATCCGCGAACACATCGGCGGCCCTGTTCGGATCGCTCTCCCGCGCCGCCCGGTCAAGCGCCATCTCCACCGCCGCACGGACGGTTCCGCGCTCTGCTCCGTGGAAGAGCAGGCGTTCAACGGCTTTGAAAGCAACTGAATCATCCATCCGCTCAAGAATTCTGCGCTTCAGCTCGGCATGATCGTAATGGGCCGCTTCCAGTTCGGTCAGATAATGGCTGCGTACCGTCTCGCGGACCTGGCTGTTTCCGGGAGCTTCGCCGCCCCAGAGTCTTTGAATGGGAAACCCGAACATATTCAGGAAACCGGCGATCATTTGGCCGAACTGGTCATTTTCGAAGAAGTTTCTCAGCCAGCCCTTCATGCTTTCGGGCAGAAAATCACGCAGACGGTCCATGATAGTACCCATCATGGTTACGCTGCGGGCACGCTCGTTATTGAGCTTATTCGCGCGCTCAAGAACATCCAGGCTCTGGAAGAGAAGCCGAAGCTCTTCAACCTTCTCTTTGTCTTCCTCCGATACACCATCGGCCTGGCCGTGATGGTCCATGAAAGTCTGCATATTTCTAACGTGATCTGCGGTATACTGTCCGGTAATCCCGTACTGCTGACGGACCATTGCATATTCGGGTCTTGTCAGAATGTTAGTAAGAAGTTGCTGTCCAACCGCCGCGTTGTAAGTACCGTCGGCATGCTTATCGCCGCCAAGGCTTTTCAGGCCCATAAGGACCATATGCAGGGCATTCTGTGACTGCTCGTCAAAGTCTCCATCGGCGGTAGTCGGGGGAGTAAACCCGGCCAGACCGGAAATATTCAGCCCGCCAACGCTGCCGCCCATTTGGGAAACAGCGCCGCCAATGCGGATCAGCGCTTCTTCAACAACACGGCTCGCAGCACGGACCTGCGCGTCAGTAGGAGGACCTGTCACATCACTGCCGCCAGCAGTATGCGCATCATCAGTATGCTCGGGAGCAGGCGGGGGATCGTAGACATGGGCCGCGCCCATCTGATCAAGAGCCTGAATCAGCTTGTTGACATGTTCGATCGTAAGGTCCTGCTGCCCGGTGACAAGTCTCAGATTGGCAAGGTAAGCAGCCTGATCGCCCGATCCGGTCGAAGTTGCAAACTGGGCCCTGTGCTGGTCAATCGCCTGACGCAAGACCTGCCCGAGTTGCGGGGCGACTTGCGGGAGGGTCTCAGCAGTAAGTTGCGCCCCAAGAGGACCGAGCAAAGCCAGCGCTTCCTGCTGGATGCGCGCGGCAGAAGCCGTAGCTTCAGTATTGCCGTAAGTCCCGGTGACAGCACCGTAAAGGCTTTCATGTGCGGTTTTAATGATTCCGATTTGATCAGCCGTAAGGGTGACCGGACCGCCCTGTGCGGGTGCTCTATCCTCCCCGCCGCCGTCATGGTGCTCTTCGTCATCATGATGCTCACCGCCACCGCTCTGGGCAACAGTGACAGAAGGCCGTTCAAGAACATGACTGGCATAAATCTGGTCGATCGCCCCGGTGATCTGTACCCTGTTATCCAGCAAGGCAAACAGCATCGAAGGATCGGCCTTAACGGCCTGCGGCAGGCGGTCATAAGCAGCCTGACCCTTCGCATGAACAAGCGCAGTGCGAAAAGCGGCCGGACCGGCCCCGGCAGGCAAGCTGGCTAGATCACGAAGAGTACCAAGATCCGGATCGGTCGCTAAGGTTTCGAGCTTGGTTCTGATTTGGGCGCGAACCTCGGGGCTGTTCGGATTGCCTTCAATCTGGAACATCTGCGCCAGCTTTACGGACATCCTTGCAAAATCCCGGCGGAAATCTTCAACCGTATCTCCGCTGGAATGCATATCAAGCGCAGGCAAAACCTGTTCCCTGATCGTCCTCATAGCCACCAGCGTCTGAGCATCGGGCTGAACGGGAGCACGCGGGGTTGGATCGTGCGGAGCCTCGGTAGGAGCGCTGAAAGCACCGGATGCAGACACAGCCTTCATCGCTGCAGCGACTCTGGAGGTTCTTCCCAGATCGGGAAGGTTAAACGTTGTTCTGAAATATTGATCGATCTGGGTCTGTGTCACGGCATCAGGATTCGCCTGACTGGACACAAAAGCCATACGAAGCTCGCGAAGCTTGGTTTCTATGGCCTGACCGAGATTGGCATCGCTGACCCCGGAAATATCCATATGCAGGGATTCCGCGATATGGTGCGCCGTGCCCGTGAGATTAATAAGGTTATCATTGGCCATTGCATTATCAAACGTCGCAGGAACCTGCTCCGAAGTCACGGAAGCGATAGCGTTACGAATGGCCGCCCGTTGAGGTTCCGTGAAGGTATGCCGTATAGCGCTCTCCGGACCTGCATCGGCATCGGAACCGGCGCGGTAGAAACGGTCAAGATAATCGACTTGAGCATCAAGACTTAAAAAAGTCTGCATAAAGGCCGCTTTAGCAGTCGGATCGGCATCAAGCCGCTCCTTCAGGCCGGGAGGAATATTCGGAGAAATTCTTCTGTACAACTCCTCCGTCTTCGCTTCGGGCGTTAAAGTCGTGGAAATAGATCCCAGAAGAGTCTGAAATGCAGCTTTCGTGTCTGCTCCGACTTGGGGAGTATATTCAGGAAAATCAGGAAGATTAAGCAAACGTCTGGCGGCACGAAAGGCACCGGACATATCGCGATAATCGCTTTCTATTTGCTGACCTTCGGTAACGGTTCCGCCCATCTTTTCACCCTAAAAATATGTGAGGCTTTTACCTTCACGTACTCACCCATACAATGACACCGTTTTAGTTATATATTATGTGTCAGTATCACTTTCTTTATCGAGTTAGGCCTATTCTGGCATATTGTAAATAAATTTTCAAATTTTTATTTCCTTAACTTTTTAAGACCCCGGCAAGGTTCAAAACGCACCCTAATCAGGAAAATAGAGGGCGTTAACCTGCGCCACCAACGCCGGCGCATTCTCAAAAAGGCTGAGAAAAGCGTCAATAGCCTTGGGGTCGGAAAAAATCTGGACCCGCTTGTCATGCGGAATATGCTCTGTAAACCGCTCCAGAAAATACTCCCTGAGCTCTTCCGGGCTTAAATCATCCGGTGAATTACGGATTTCGCGGTCTATGGCATCCAGAACCTCCTGCCCTCTTTCCCGCGTATAGGTCGGAAAATCGTTCGTCAGCCCCAGCGCAGCCCGCACATAAGCCAAAGCCTCTTGTAAATCAAAGACATAGTTCATCATCTCGTCGGGAGAATCTGGATCTTCAGGCGGAAGCTCGTTCATAAGATGAAGTCTAACAAACACTTAAATGATAAGATAGACAATATTAAGCCTGTTCTGCCCGAAGGGAACCCCCGGAAAGATGCTGTTCAATACAGGAATAATAGTCCAGATAGGCCTGAACGGTCTTTTCCCGCGAAAACTCTTCCTTGAACCGCTGATAACCGCGCGCCGCCAGGGCTTGGGCGAATTCGCGGTCATCGATAAACCGTCTGATGCAGGCCGCCATGGCCCCTACATCGTCGATCGGGGTCAAAAGCGCGTCCTCCCGGTCCCTGACGAATTGCTTCGGCCCGGTTGAATCGGTCGTAATCAGGGGTATTTTCTGGGCCCAGGCTTGCGCGAACACATTCCCGAAAGCCTCAAAACGGGACGGAAAAACGCAGATATCCGCGGTCCGGAACAAAGGCCCGCGGTCATCCCGCCACCCCAGAAGCTTGACCCGTTTACGCAGTTTAAGCGAGGAAATGAGCGATTCCAGCGCCCCGCGCTCCGGCCCCTCCCCCGCAATCCAGAGATAGGCGTCCGGAACCTGCGCAACGGCTTTGATAAGCACATCAAAAGCTTTATTGACATGCAGACGCCCCAGGGCCAGCAGCAAAGGAGCATCCTCCGGGGTATCGAAATCAGAGCGGCTCACGACCCCCGGACCGTCATCGAAATCGGCAAAATTATTGATATGCCGGACTTTTTCTGGCGGAATCCCCTTATCCAGCAGGTATTGGCGGATATCCGGCGTATTGGCCAGAAAATAATCGGTATGGCGGTAATACTTGAGATTATAGTACCCGCCCAGCCGTGCCAGCAGGGCATAACGGGGCGCCCGCAGCGAAGACGACCATGCGGGAGTTTTATCCGAAGCCCGGGACATCCAAGTTTGCACGATCACGGGCTGAAAATCGTGGATAATCGAGCGCATCCTGTAGGGCGTCCAAAGATCCAGCGTTCCCCCGAACGGCAGAACATGAACCTTGATCCCTGCAGCGCTGAGCCGCGCCCTTCGCGCCTCATGGGGCCGGATGACCGCTTCGATGAGGAGACCCGTCTTGGCCAGGGCCAGACACGTATCCACAAAGGCGGTTTCAGCACCGCCCTCCTGGGCACCGGCTAAGACCTGTAAAACCTTCATGAGATATATCTTGGAAAAATTATTCCTGAGCCTTTTCGCGCGCCGAAGGATAGCTGACCAAGGTCGCTTTCAGCATGCCGATCATATGGTCCTGAGTCTCATCCATCTTGCTGAGCATAAACTCGCAAGCCTCAGGCGTTGTCACGGGCGTCTTCTCGAATCTGCTGGAATTATAGGACCGCACATCCTCAATTAACCCGAAAAGATTCGAAAACTCGCTCTGTGAGAGGTAACTCTGGGCAAGAACCATATTATTTACATTCGCTTGAGCCTCGGCCATCGGGCCTTTAACGGCGTCCTTCCATTTGCCAAACCGGCTGTTCACAGTTTCGGCCATTTGCTTGTTATTCTTGGCACACCCATCCACCGCTCCCTGAATATCATCCTGTACGGCCTTCACGGTGCTGATCAGGTTATAATTGACGACCACGACAGCAAAATGCTGGACCTCTTTTGTATCGAGGTTGGCCATAACGGACGCATACTTCTTGTTCAGCGCGTCGTTTTTAGCCTCCGCGACAGGATCGGTAACTTTTCCGTCCTCGGAACTTGCAGGCTTTTCCGCCGCATGTACCGTCTGTAAAGTGAAAGCGCTGAATGCAAAAAGCGCAAGAAAACCAAGACAAATGCGTTTCATCATGTGACCCTGCTGATAGGACTTTAACCAGAACACCCTATACTAGCCGTTCAAAAAGACCAGTGCAAAAAAAAACCGCCGATAAACGGCGGCTATATAGTTATGCTTGTTTGCTCCTTACGGAAAATTCATACGGGGCAACACTTAGAACAAACAAGCCCTGCACATGACAAAGAGATAAAACGTTGGGTAATCAATCCTCCGGTGTTAAAACGGTTCCCCACACACATCGGCAACCGCGTATTCGCTTACAGCTGTCTCACTCGCTTTTTAACGTTCCAAAACTCGCCTTCCCCGGCTTGTTTGAACCCTTGGCTGCTTCTGATTTTTTTTTCCCCCTCACCCTCATCCGCTGGTCCGAACCTATTGAGCGAGAAAAAACAAACCAGAAAGCAGGCTAACCCGAACAAAAATGCTATCCATCCAACCATCATAACTTCGCATCCCCTTATATAATTAACATAACACGGGATAAGTAAATACAAAGTAAATAAAATTAGAAATAAATTTTTTTCACATTTTTTACGCATTTTTTTAAATAAAACACACATAAAATAAGTATAA
>JAGRIJ010000041.1 GCA_020443295.1 Alphaproteobacteria bacterium
AGAGGAAAACGAACACACCCAAACCTAACGATGTGAATAAAATTTCCATGGTTTTTCTCCATATATATACATATAACTATATATAATAGTAATATTAAACATAATGTTATACAAGGAAAATCGGCAAAAAAAGCGGCACCTTCGAGGGTGCCGTTTTTTATTTTTATTACAATAGTTTAGGGTCAAGCGGCCATTTTGTCGACCATGTCCTTGAGCGCTTTTTCCATGTCTTCCTGGGAAACCTGCTTCACGTGATGGGCAAGCGTCCAGGTGATGTCGAATTTGTCTTTTACAGCGCCCATGCGGTCGCCCCAGAACTGGTCATCAACGGGCATTTTTTCGCTCAGGCCTGCATTTTTGGCTTTTTCAAAGGCTTTGTCGGCGTTGGGGACGTAAAGATAGAATTTCAGGTTTTCGCTTGGAACGCATCCCATTTCCTGAATGTTATCGCCGATAAAAACCATCGATGTGCCGATTTTTAAGCCTGCATGGACGACACGGCCGGTTTTAGGGCAATTGAGGCGATGGATTTCCTGTGCATCGAACGCCTTTTTGTAAAGCTCTATGGCCTCGGCGGCGCCTTCGACGATGATCGTCGGGGTAATGGTGTGAAAACCTTCTGGAATGGGGTGCATAGAAATCGTCCTTTCATTTATTGAACCGTTCAGTATAAAACTAAAACGTCATAGCCTGTTTCCGAGCCTCAGGTCAAATTTGTTGGACACTCTTATGATTAGGGACATGCAACTATGAAAATTATCGGGCTTCTTGGCGGGACAAGCTGGCCATCCACGCCTCTTTATTACACCTATCTGAACGAGATGGTCGCGCAGAAGATGGGGGGGCATCACAGCGCGCGGATCATTCTTTACAGCATCGATTATCATCCGATCAAATCCCGCTATACTCAGGAAGGCGGTTGGGATGAAATTCCCGATCTGCTGGGGGAGGAGCTGAAAACGCTCGACCGGATGGGGCCGGACTGCATTTTGATCTGCAACAACACGTTGCATAAAGCTTACGATCTTCTTGCGGATAAAGGGCTGCCGCTGGGGGCGCATGTTGTTCATCTGGTTGTTGCCACGGCGCGGGAGGCCCAGGCGAGAGGGTATAAACGGCTGCTGTTGATGGGAACAAAATTTACGATGGAGGACGGATTTTTTGTCAACCGTCTGAAGTTTTTCGGGATGAATGTTGATGTTCCGAGTGAGGAAGACCGGCATAATATTCAGAAAATGCAGACAGAAATTTCCGCCGGGCGAACGGACCCGTCTTTTAAAGACCGTTTTAAGACGATGCTCTCGCGCTATGAGGGGTATGACGGGCTGGTACTCGGCTGTACGGAGTTGCCACTGGTTATTACAGAGGCGGAAACGTCCATTCCGATCATTAACACCATTCATGCTCAATGCGCCGAGGCGATCAAGCACGCATTTTCCAGCGGGCCGATTCGCGGAGTCGTTCAATAGCCTGTTTTTATACGCTTTCCAGAAGCTTGCGGTTAATGCCGCATCCTCCCCCTGAGGGCGGCGAGGTTGTCTGGGAGTCGGGCGCTAATTTTTCCATGAACTTGTAGAGAGGAGAGTTTTTAAATTCCTGAACTTCTTCCGGATAGGGGATGTAAACGCCATCAGGAACGGTCTTCATTTCTTCAGAGAGATATTGCTGGACGGCGTTGTCCGGGACTTCGGCAGGATCGGCATAAGCCGGGGCGCACAGGATAAACAATCCGGCAGCGAAAAAGAGTCCTTTTATCAAGCCTGTAGTCCGTCTTTTGGGCATGTTCCGACCTCAATACAGTCTTCTTCAAGCTTAGATGAAAATGCGGGTTTATGCCAAAATTATCTCTTTTACTTCGGTAACTCGTTGCCCTTCTTTATTTTTTTACTTTTCGGTGGAACTATATTTTCTTGAAAGCCGCCATCGAGAGGGTCCAGCATTTCGGTAATGGTCGGCCGGGCCTGTTTTTTCTTGTTTTGTTCGTCGTTTTCGTCTTCTGACATCACATAATCGATGGAATCCATAACGGAGATCTCTTCATTTACCGGAATTATTATCGTTTTCATTCTGAAGATTTCTGCGGCTTTTACTGTGTAATCGGTTTTGATCATCTGTATGGATTGCTCGGCTTCCACTCTTTCCAGCCAACCCTTGGTTATGTTGAAGAAGTGCTTGCCGTTATATTCGCATAAATAGGTTTTTTGCTCGTCGTCGTCGTCAAGCTTCAGTTTTTTTTCCGTAAAGATGTTGGCGTCGTTGAATCGTTTTATGAATCTTCTTTTTGCGAAGTCGCCTTCTTCGTATTCCGTTACAATTTTTTCTACAATATGGTAATCCATTTCGGCGACGATATCGCCGTTTTGATTTTTATTAACCTTGTCCAGAATGACGGAGGTTGTGGTTTCCCTGTCTTTAATTTTTCGATTATAGAGGTCTATGCACATTTCTTCGTTTTTGAGACGGTCCAAACTAGGCAGTCCTCCCTTTTTTTCCTGCAGGAGGCTATCGTCCGGCAAGCGCATATAGATGTTCAGAGAAAGGAAGCGGTTCATATTCCCATTCTGCGTTAATCCTTTGGGGGCAAGTTCCACTTTGAACAGCTCTATCCCGCTTTTTTGCGGGAACATTTCATAGAAAGCCTGTTGAGCGTAGCTGCTGTTGGAGAGGTCCGGAAAGGAGGACAAAGTGGACTTACCCGAAACAAGCTGTACATTAAGATGAGCTGAATCCTTTTTATTGACGACGATGAAGGATTCGTTCTTAACGCTTAAAGTGACAGGAATATTTTCGCGTGTAAGACGGTATTGATCGAGACCGAAAAGGTCTTTGGTTAAAATCGCCGTTCCCAAGATTTTCATCTTGTATGTTTTTTTCTCCACACCGTTCAGTTTCCATGTGAAGTAACCGGGATCCGAGCTGAAAAAATCGCAACCCGTCAGAGCGCCCGTAAAGATTACCAACAATGTCAGACGAATCACATTTGCGCGCGCCATGCCGCAAACCCTCCCGCTTTTCGCTATGGCGCCTACATTAGACGATTGGCGGGGTTCAATACAATAGCTTGTGGGGGGGTAAGCCAGAAAATCACGGTTTTTCAGGCTTTTCCCTCACTATCGTGTAGGGCTGCGGTTCTTCCTGGGGGACGAGATCCAGGGCGTTAAAGTCCTGTGGGAGTGCGCCGTTACAGTTTGCCGGGCGCTTGAGCAGTTCGGGCCATTTTTCGACCCAGCCGTCCTCATGCTGGTTTTCCTGTATCATTTCATAGCGAACGCACCGCGTTGGGGGCAGGGACTGGAAATATCCATGAAGAACGGAAGGCGGCACCTCCATATCCTGTCCGCCGATGAAATGCATCTGGGGGATGGAGGCGAGGTCTTTGGCTTTTAAAGCCGGGTTATTCGGGTTTCTGGTGCGGGGCATGGCATGGGCGTCGTTATAGGCGTCGGTATCCATGATGCCTGCAACCGTCCGCAGGGAGAGAATATCCTTACGGGTGGCCGCGAGATTGGCAGCGATTACTCCGCCGCCATCATAACCGATCAGATGAAAGCCATGGACTTTATAGCGTCTTGAAATTTCGTTCAAAGCCGCATTGACGGCTTCAAGAGAAGCCGGAGAATAAGCCTCTTCGCCGGTCAGAGTGCATTCCTGATCGTCCTTGATCAGGCCGCTGAACTGGCAGGGTTGCGCGATATAGATTACGTTCGGCGCTTTATCTTTCGTGGCGAGATGCAGTGCGGTCGGGTATTCAGGCGTGGGGCCGTTGCCCTCGATATAAACGTCCACCGTGGAATTATATTCGTGAATCCGCTCATAGACGGTCAGCAGGTAGTCTCCTGCGGGGATTTCGCGTCCGATCATCCATGCGGGGGAGGCGATGCGCTTGGCAATCTCGGTTTTAAGGAGCGGGCGGGACGTTGCGCAGGCCGTTAACAGGGCAAGCGTGGCCAGACATAATTTTACAGTCGGGGAGCGGAACAGAGGGGTTTTTTTCATGAGGACAACCGCAGGTGAGATACTTCAGTGAACATAGGAAAAGCCCATGCGGACAAGCCGCATGACGGAATCAGGCTAACACGGACGGGAGGAGAAATCACGCCTTTATCGCCAGAGATCGTCAGGTTTCCACCCTTCTTTCCAGCTTTCAAGAGTTATGATTTCGGCGGGGTAGCCGTTATCGTGGAACCACGAATCCACGGCATAGGGAATTTTTGTTTCCTTGTCGATGATGACGGCGGTCTGGTGCGGCCAACGTCCGGCATGGATGATCGGGAAGCGCGTGTCCGGGCTGCCTACCGTGTGGAATTTCAGAAGCCCTTTGCCGTCCATCAGGAGAAGGTAGGTCGTCGTGTTGGTGCTTTCATCCACGCAGTCGAGCTGTCCCTTGCCGATCTTGCGGAAGGTTCCCGCGATGTCCTTGTCGGTTCCGGTGCGGGGGCCGATCTTGCGTTCGAGGAAACCGATGGTCTGGGCGATTTTGGCGCGTTCTCCGGCGGCGTCCTGCGCTGGGGAGCCATAGAAATCATAGATATCCGCCCAGTCCTGGGCCGAGAACGATAACGGCGTTTGAAGCTTGCAGCCATATTGAGAGCAGAAGGTGAATTCATCGCCTGAAGGAACCGGGATTTTCTTGTCGGCGTAATATTCCTGAGGCGGTTCGTCAGGCAGGGAGGCGCATCCTGAAAGCAGCAATGCGAGAGCCAGAAAAACTGTGCGGGTGCGGCGTGTCATGGTTTTTTTCCATCAGTTTGCAGGGTCAGTTCGACCGGGGTGTGGTCGGAGGGTTTTTCCCAGCCGCGCGGGTCACGGTTGATGACGCAGGATTCCATCCGGTCCGTCAGGGCGGGCGAAAGCAGGAAATGGTCGATGCGGATGCCGTTATCCTTTTGCCAGGCTCCGGCCTGATAGTCCCAGAAAGTGAACTGGCGGGCGCGGGTGTCGAAAATCCGGAAGGCGTCATAAAGGCCGAGATTTTCAAGGGTGCGGAGCGCCTTGCGGGAGTTTGGAAGAAAGAGAGCATCGTCCTTCCACGCTTTGGGGTCGCAGCAGTCTTTTTCTTCGGGGATGATGTTGAAATCGCCGCCGATCACAAAGCTTTGATCGTTTGCCACGTAATCGCGCAGCCGCTGCGTCAAGCGTTTCATCCAGCGCAGCTTGTAATCGTATTTCTCGCCGGGGACCGGGTTGCCGTTGGGGGCGTAGATGTTGATGAGGCGCAGGTTATTAATTTCCACCTCGATGTATCGTGCCTGTTCGTCCGAATCCTCACCGGGCAGGCGTTGCGCGATTACGTTTATGTCATGTTTTGAGAGGATCGCCACGCCGTTATAGGCTTTCTGGCCGACGGCTCGGGAATGATAGGCGAGGTTTTCAAAATCCTGCGCCGGGAAATTTTCGGTCTTGAGTTCCTGAAGCATCAGGACGTCCGGGCCGGATTCGCGCAGGTAGCGTTTGACGTGCTCAAGCCGCGTGTTGATGGAATTCACGTTCCAGGTGACGATTTTCATGCTGCGAAGGATAAGCAGCTTCGCTGGAGAGGGCAAGAGTGAGTCGTGTTTTGTTACTTGCCGATGGCCAGCATCATATAGGTGGCCCAGCCGCCCGCGCCGAGCCAGAGGATGACGGGGATCATGACCGTCTGGGGTTCCAGTTTCCTGATCAGGAGGATATTGATCCACAGGATCAATGCGATGCCCCCGATAACGCAGGGGCCCATCAGTAAGCGCAGACCGCCTTCCAGTCCCAGCGCTTTGATGAAATAAAAGGTGGTCATAATCGGACCGCTCAGGACGTAAAGCCAGCGAAAGATGAAGATGAGGGGGTATAGCCAGATCGATTTGCCGACCAGTTGCGAAGCGGGGTGGAAAATCACCAGCGCTACGGAGATAATCACGCTGAAAATCCCGAGCAGCTTGAATGTCAGGCTGAATTTAGCCCGAGTCGGGTTGAGGTAAACCTTCCGGATAAATCCCAAGGGCGTAATTCCTCTCAATAAAAGTCGAAAAAAAGGTTATTCTGTTCAAACAACACTTTGCCAAAGCACTATTGTACCATGAAAAAGCTTAAGAAAATCATTCCTGACGAGCAATATCTCATTAAGATCGCGCAACTTTACTGCACATGTTTTAACGCGCCGGAGAAGGCCGAGAACTGGACGATGCAAAGCGCGCTGGAATATTTCCGCGACCGGGTGAACGAAGCCTCGATCTTCGCGGTGCTGGAAGAAGCGGACGGCTCGCTGAGCGGTGTCTGTTGCGGCGGGCCGTTCGGGCGCAGTTTCATCGCGCAGGAACTGGAGTTCGATCTGCCCCGGACTTTTTATATTTCCCTCGTTGCCGTGGAGGAGAAGTTTCGCGGGCGCGGGGTGGGGCGGGGCATGATCCACGGGTTTTGCGCGCTGGCGGAGGCCGAAGGGTATAAAGGCTTCATGGTGCGGTGCCGGGCGGAGAACGAGCCGATGCTCCGCGCTCTGGCGCATGAGGGGTTTTCCGAGCTTGGGCGCTACGAGGCGGAGCTGGGCGGGGTGACGTGTGTGCGGGTGGTGTTACGGAAGGGGTTGAGTTTCTGATCAAGGTTGTTCGGGACCTTCTAAATCTAAATCCCATATTTCACCTGTGCATGACGGGTTTTCACAGATTTCCCGCTGCGATAACGATAGAGTTTTAGTCCGAGCGCCATTTTGCGTATAAGTTAAAGGCAAGAGCGGAATTTCCCATATAGACGATCTGCTTTTGTACTTCAGGTCGTGCTTATAGGAGACGGTTTTTCCGTTGTTGCTGATGGAATAGGCTATGATTTCTTCTTCGGTATCCGAGAGCGGCAGCGTACCCAAGGTAAAAGCCTGTGCAAGGACGCCTAATGCATAAAGGCCGCATCTATGGTAAGCGGGGCCAAGGGTTTGTATTTCCAATTTGTTCGGGCAGGCGCTGTCCTCCGTCAGGTCGTAAATCTCCGATTTTTTCAGGACCTCATAGGCTTCGTGGTCCGGGTTGGTGACGTAGACGCTGATTTTTTCGTAGTTCTTCGGTTGGGTGTAATAGTCCTCGTTGACGTAATAGTTGGTCGCGCAGCCTGTTAGAAATAAGAATTGAAAAACAATAAGAAGGAGCGGTTTTTTCATTTTTCAGATCACTGAAAAGGACGTGCCGCAGCCGCAGCCGGAGACGGCGTTCGGGTTTTCGATCCTGAATTCCGAGCCGATGAGTCCCTGATCGAAGCGCACGGTGGAGCCGTCGAGGAAGGGCAGGGAGATGGCGTCCGTCACCACCGAGTCCGCGAACACCGTGTCGTCCTTGCCCGCTTCGTCGGTCAGTTCCATTTTATACATAAAGCCGGAGCACCCGCCGCCCTCCACCGTGATGCGGAGTTTCAGGGCGGTTTTGCCCTGCTGGGTGCGCAGTTCGTTGATGCGCTTTACGGCGGTGTCGTCTATGGTTAGGGTCATAGGGGTATTATAGCGTTCTCACAGCGCAGGGATCAAGGTGAACTGGATGGGGGGGCAGAGCCATTTTGACTCAGGCAAAAATATAGATAGCTATGAAATTCAAAAACCCAGTCAACGGACGCATTGAAAATGTAAAGAATGCATTTCTGTGGTGTTTGTTATTTGGTCCGTTTTATTTGTTCTATAAGCATGCTTGGCTGCACGCAATCATTGCTATTTTTCTAATATTACTTGGCAAGGGTTTGGCGTGGCTTATTTATCCTTTTTTTGCTCATGGTATAGCCGTTAAACGATACAGGCAAAAAGGATGGGAAGAAATTTGGGAAAATTAAAAAATTGATGCCGAGGTAGAGGATTATGGGGGTGTTTGACGCCAGAAACGAGCGGTTTTTGCTCATTTGTATGGTGGCACTTCTGGTTATTCAGACTGTCTATTATCTTTCCGCCTATTTTCTTTATGTGAATTTCGATGATTTTCCTGAGGAAGCCTGGTAATGGGTCGAGAAGAAGTTTCTGTTTTTCGAGGCGATGCTGTTCTTGCTCGGGGCGTACTATTTCAGATGTTCCGGGCTGGGCCGTCAGGCCAGCTTTGATTTCCTGATCTTCTTCAGCATTTTATATCCGCTGACGTTTTTTTATGCATCGTTGCGCCAGAAAAAACTGATTTTTGGTTTTCTGCTCATAATTTTTTGGGTTATTGCCTATATGATTCCTGAATGGACTTGGTATCTTGTTTCAACTTGGACATATTGGGACTATGAGTCATCCTGAAGCCACTGCCTATAATTATTGTGCTCTTCCCCTCGCGGTTTATGCGTGCCGGCCCGATCAGTCGAAGGGGCGGATTTACGAGGAACCGGAGAGCGCGCACCGTACCGCCTTTCAACGCGACCGCGACCGCATCATTCATGCCAGCGCGTTCCGGCGTCTGAAATATAAAACGCAGGTGTTCGTTTATCACGAGGGGGATCATTACCGCACGCGGCTCACGCATACTCTGGAAGTTGCGCAGATCACGCGCTCGATCGCGCGGGCGCTGATGGTGAACGAGGATCTGGCCGAGGGGATCGCTCTGGCGCACGATCTGGGCCATACGCCGTTCGCGCATATCGGGGAAGAGTATTTACGAAACTGCATGGAGTCTTATGGCGGGTTCGATCATAACGACCAGAGTTTGCGCGTGCTCACGACGCTGGAGCGGAAATATCCGAAATGGAACGGGCTGAATTTGACATGGGAAACGCTCGAAGGCGTGGTCAAGCATAACGGTCCTTTGCAGGGCACGCCGCATATCGCCGTGCGCGAGTTGCAGGCGCAGGTCGATCTGGGGCTGGATAGCTATGCTTCCGTCGAAGCGCAGGTCGCGGCGCTCTCGGATGATATCGCCTATAACAATCACGATGTCGAGGACGGGTTGCGGGCGGGGCTGTTTACAATCGCCGATCTTGAGGGCCTCTCGTTGCTCGGCGGGCTTATCGATTCGATCCGTTCGGCCTATCCGGGGATCGAGCCGCGTTATCTCGTGCAGGAGCTGGTGCGGGAAATGATCGGGGCGATGGTCGAGGATGTGTTGCAGGAAACGCAAAAGCGGCTGGCCGCCCTCAAGCCGCAATCGGTTGACGATGTGCGGCAGGCGGGCAAGCCGATGGTCGCATTTTCGCCCGTCATGCGGGCGCATGTCGACGAGTTACGCGGGTTTCTCTATGAGCGTATGTACCGTCATTACACGTTGCGGCGGATCTGGCTGAAGGTCGAGCGGATCGTGAGCGACCTCTTCGAAGCTTTCCACAAGAATCATATGCTTTTGCCGGATAACTGGCAGGCGCGGATTCGCGAGGGGGGCGTGGAGAATGAACCCGCCGGAAAGGCCCGGATTGTCGCGGATTATATCGCGGGAATGACCGACCGTTATGCCATCCGCGAGCATGAAAGGCTCTTTGACCTTTACTGGGATTTGCGGTAATAATCGTGGATCACATCAGATGATTCGCGTTTATTTCAGCATGCCGCAGAAGCCCCCCGAACGGAGTACACTATGAGCAAAGACAACCATTTCCAGCAATACGGCTATGATCATTACCTGAAAAGCCCGAAACGGCCACAGGCGCAGGACGAAGAGGGCGGATCGCGGTTCGGGCCGGGGCTGACGACGCTGGCGCTTTTGCTCGTGGGGGCGGTGTTTGCTTCCGTAATCGTCATGTCCTATCCGTCGGGCAACAGCCACCGAGGGGAGATTCCCATCGTCAAAGCTGATCTGAGGCCGGTGAAGTCCGCGCCGGATGAACGCGGGGGTATGAATATTCCCAATAGCGAAAGCACGATTCTGGCGCGGGTCGGCGAAGCCCCCATACAGGGGTCCAAGGAGCAGATCGAAAATCTTCTGGATTCGCCCGATGAGGATATGACCAGCAAGGAGCAGGCCATGGAGACCGCGCTGGCCAAGTCGTCGGGTTCCAGCGAGGTGCGTCCGCAGGATGTGCTGCAGAAAATCGACGATCAGGGGCAGGATCAGGCCTCTATCGAACCGACCGCCGGGGATGACGGTGAGAGCATGACCCTGCACCGGGCCGGGACTTCCCCGGAGACCAAGGATTTCGTGCGCAGCGTTCTGGAGAAGGAGCAGGGGGGCGGGCAACCGGCCGTTCCTGAAGTCAAAGAGGCTGAAATTGCGCCTCCGCCCATCGATATCCGGAATATCCAGGTCAAGGAGGCCGACGATGAAAGTGCTCCTGCCGCGGAAAATCTTGCTACCGGCAATGAAACGGCTCAGGCCATGAATACGATCGAGCCGACCTCCGGATTGACGAGCGCGACCAAGCTGAAGGCGACGTCCGGCACCTATTACGTTCAGCTGGCGAGTATCCAGTCCCGCGGGGCGACGGAGTCGGAGTGGAAGAAGCTGCAGAAAAAGTACGGCGCGACGATTAGCGAGCTGAAATACCGCGTGCAGGAGGCCAGCCTGAGCCGCGGCACGTTCTACCGGATTCAGGCCGGGCCGATCAGCAAGGAAAGCGCCGAGGAAATCTGCCGTGAGATCAAGGCCGTCAATCCCAATGGGTGTCTCGTTGTCAAACAATAACTTCGCGCAAGGCGCGGAGAAGGCCCTGGCGACGACCTTTGCCGCAGCCGGGCCTGCGCTGAACGACGCCGAAAAATCCCTGTTCCGCGAAGCCGGTCCGTTCGGCTTTATTCTCTTTGCGCGAAACTGCGAAAATCCGCAGCAACTTTATGCGCTGGTACAAACTCTCAAGGAGACGGTCGGGCGGGACTGCCCGGTCCTGATCGATCAGGAGGGCGGGCGTGTGCAGCGGTTGCGGCCTCCGCACTGGCGGGATTATCCGACTTTTCAAAGTTACGGGGAGCTTTACGAGAGTCAGCCGGACGAGGCTTTGGAAGATCTTCGGTTTGATACGTTGCGTATTGCCGAGTCTCTCACGGAGCTGGGCATTAATGTGAACTGCACGCCCGTGCTCGACCTGATTATAGAAGGCAGCCACGATATTATCGGCGACCGTTCCTTTTCTTCCGATCCGGAGATTGCCGGGCGGCTGGGCCTTTCGGTTTGCCGCCACTTGCTCAAGGCGGGGGTCACGCCGGTCATCAAACATCTTCCCGGTCACGGGCGTGCGAGAGCGGACAGCCATCTGGAGCTTCCCGTTGTCGAGGCTGACCCGGGCGATCTTGCGCGTCTGGATTTTTCTCCGTTTAAGCAGGTGAGCCGCTCGGATGTCGGATCGTCCGTGTGGGCGATGACGGCGCATATCGTTTATCCCGCTTTGGATCAGGACAATCCCGCGACGCTTTCTTCGAAGATCATTTCAGAGGTGATCCGCGGCGAGATCGGTTTTCAGGGGTTCCTGGTGGGGGACGACCTTGATATGAAGGCGCTTGATCCTTACGGATCGCTGTCTGAGCGGGCGATTGCAAGCCTTAAGGCGGGGTGCGATCTGGCCCTTTATTGCAAGGGGGAACTGAAAGAGATGGAAAAACTGGCGGAAAACCTGCCTAAAATCGGTAAAAATGCGCTTATGCGCTTGAAAAAGGCTTCGGAAAGCGGGAACATAGCGGCATGAGTGCCGATATCGCACAAAAAGAGACAATCGAAGAGCCTTCCGCCGTTTCGCCGTTGCCGGAAGCGTCTGCGTTCGAGGAAGACCCGCCGCGCGCGACGGGGCCGCGTCCGGCTGACGAGGTCGATACGCTGTTGCTGAATATCGACGGCTATGAAGGGCCGATCGACATTTTGCTGGAACTGGCCCGCAAGCAGAAGGTCGATCTTGCCAAAATCTCGATCCTGCAACTCGTGCGGCAATATCTTGTTTTTATCGAGCGGGCGAAAGCGCTGAATCTTGAACTGGCCGCCGAGTATCTCGTCATGGCGGCGTGGCTGACCTATCTCAAGTCCCGGCTTTACCTGCCGCGCGACGCAAACTCGGAAGAGCCGAGCGCCGAGGAAATGGCCGGGGCGCTGCAATTCCAGTTACAAAGGCTGGAGGCGATGCAGAAGTGCGCGGAGCAGCTTTTTACCCTGCCCAAGCTGGGGCAGGAGGTTTTCGCGCGCGGGATGCCTGAAGGCGTGCGTACCGAGGTGAAGACGAGCTGGGAGGTTAATCTCTATGACCTGTTGAAAGCTTACGGCGAAATTCGCGCGCGGCAGGAAAACCAGACCTATGATCTTCCCACTTTCCAGTTGATGTCGTCTGACGATGCGCTGGCGCGGCTGACCCGCATGCTGGGCAATTTGCCGATGAGCGGTCATCAGAGTGTGTGGGCGACCTTGCAGAGTTTCCTGCCCGAGGATCTTCAGGACAGTCTGTATAAACGCTCGGTTCTGGCTTCGACCTTTACGGCGGGGCTGGAGCTGGCGAAGCAGGGGCGGCTTGAAATCCGTCAGGAGGGGCTGTTCCGTCCTATTTATGTGCGTACCATTCCGGCACAGGCGGAGGCTGCCGATGGACAGTGATCAAACCCATAAACGCCTGCTAGAGGCGCTGCTGTTTGCTTCTCCCGAGCCATTGCCGACGCGGGAGCTTCACCTGAGGATGCCTGAGGGGGCGGATGTCGGCGGGCTGCTCATGGAGCTGCGTTCCGATTATGAGGGGGCCGCTTCGATCCCCTTGGCGGCATCTTCAAAGACGATCGCCTGGACAGGATCGACTCCTACCGCTTCCGCTCCCATCTCGAACACTTGCGGGTCGGGCTTCGTGCGG
>JAGRIJ010000042.1 GCA_020443295.1 Alphaproteobacteria bacterium
AACCACGCCGGTGGCAATTTTTTGGGAAAGCATGGATTTTGAACCCTCCGGCAAACGCAGAAAAAACAATATGAAACAATAAGGTATCGGCTCTGCGGGAAAATTTAAAGGCTGAAAATGGCGGAGAAGACAGGATTCGAACCTGCGAGGAGTTGCCCCCTACACGCTTTCCAGGCGTGCGCCTTCGACCGCTCGGCCACTTCTCCATTGGGAAAAAAGGCGTTTTCCCTAGTATTTCCATTTCAGAAACCGGACACTACCTTTATGTGAGTAAAAATTCAACCTGCCTTTTCGTTTTCCCTTCAGATTGTTAGGATGTTTATTAACCTTTATTGCTAGAATGGTCGTGTTATGCGCAAATTATTGATTCTGATAATCGCCTTTCTACCTCTCATCGCGGCTGCAGGCCATGATGGATACCAATATTACAAGAATCCGGAAAAAGGGTTGTTGTTATCCGATATTGGCTGGCTTTGGAACAAATACGACCCCGAAAGCCACAAGATGGTTAATCAGGAAATCAACACCCTGATTCAAGAAGCCCAGCAAAATCAGGAACCTGACACGATCGCCGTACCCATCGAACAACCGGCTCAGGCCGGTCAGGAAGGCGGCGACGGCACTGAAATCGATGACGGGACAGCTAAAATTAAGGTGATCGTCCACAAAAAGGACTCGGACCTGCCCAAAACAGCGGAAGTCATGGGCGAAGCCGCCGATTTTGCGTCTTTCCTCATGAAACAGAAAGCCGTTTACGTCGCGGGAATTTTTGCGGTTGTCATGCTGCTGTTGATGTGGATCCTCGGCTCGGTCAAGGGCAGCATCGGCAAAAAAAGGGACATGGACGACATGGACCCCCTCTACCAGCGCAAAAAAGGCGCCTACAAATACAGCCGCAAATAACGTTGCTTAAACGGCAATCAGATCATTCATTTTCCGCACTTCTTCGGCAATCAGCTCAAGATCTTCAGGTCGTGAAAGCCGGTGCTCGCCGTCCTCGACATAGAGAATACGGGCCTGCGGACCCTCGAAATGGGCTTTGATCGCTTCCGCGGTCTGCCACGGCACATCCTTGTCCAGCTTGCCGTGAATCAGGGTGATGGGAGCCCTGACCCGGTGCACTCGGTTCAAAAGACACTGTTTACGCCCGTCCTCAATCAGCTTTTTGGTAATGATGTACGGATCGCCGTAAGCGCTGGGCACTTCAATAAACCCTTGCGTATCAACCTCTTGTCGCTGTTCGGGCGAAAGCTCTTTTTCAATCGACAGCGTAAAATCAGCGGCAGCGGCAATCCCCACCAACCCTTTCACCCGTTCCGCACGCTCCAACAGCAGCAAAAGAGAGATCCAGCCCCCCATGGAGGATCCGACAAGAATGACCCCTCCCTGCGCCACCTGATCCAGCATATCCCGCGCATCGTCACGCCATTGGCCGATACAGCCGTCCTCGAACCGCCCCCCGGAAACCCCGTGTCCGGAATAATCAAAGCGCAGATAAGCCTGCCCCCGCTCAATGCAGGAGCGTTCAAGATAAAACGCTTTGCTCCCGCTCATATCCGACCGGAACCCCCCAAGAAACATCACACACGGCAGATGACCGCCCCGCTCATCGGCCGGAGTATAGAAATAAGCCAGCCGATCGCGCCCGGAACGTTCAAGATATTGGGGCTTCATTCTTCCTGCTCTGCAGTTAGACGTGTACAGAAACCGCCCGGATCGCAGGGAAATCTTGCGTCAGCGCGGCGTTAGCTTTATACATAGACCAACCGCCGGGGCCTTTCCACCCCTTAAAACGAACGAAAAGATGCATGGGTCATGAACGACACCCCATTTGAACCGGTAATCATGCAAATCGTCCCCGAACTGGGTGCCGGAGGGGCTGAACAGGGCTGTATCGATATTGCTGCGGAAATCGTGCGGGCGGGGGCCAAGTCTATCGTCGTCTCCAATGGCGGATTCCGTGTGCCCGAACTGTTGCGCTTTGGGGCTGTTCATATCAACCTGCCGGTCCACAGCAAAAACCCCTTAATCATGTGGCGCAACATTGGCCGCCTGCAGAAGCTGATCCGTCGGCATAAGGTGAATATTGTCCACGCCCGCAGCCGCGCCCCCGCCTGGAGCGCCTACAAAGCCTGCAGGAACACGGACGCCCATTTCATCACCACCTGCCATGCCCCCTATAACATCAGCGGCGAGGCCAAGCGCCTCTATAACCGCTCGATCGCTCAGGGTGAAATTGTAATCGCAATTTCTAATTATGTTGCCGAATACCTGAAAACAAACTATGCGCTGGCTCCTGAGAAAATCAGGGTCATCCCCCGCGGCATCCCGATTGAAAGATTTCATCCGACCGCCGTCACGCCCGAACGGCTGATTGCCCTCTCCCGCGAATTCCGTATTCCCGAAGGATCGAACATCATCATGATGCCCGCGCGCCTGACGCGCTGGAAAGGTCACCATATTCTGGTGGATGCGATAGAAAAGCTCGAACGCGAGGATATCTTCTGCCTGATGATCGGTGCCGATCAGGGCCGCAACGAGTATCGCAGAGAACTGGAACAAACCATCGCGCAAAAAAACCTCGGCGGCAAGATCCGCATCGTTGACCATTGTAACGACATGCCCGCAGCCTACATGCTCAGCACGGTGGTCGTCTCCGCCTCGACCAATCCTGAGGGATTTGGCCGGGTTCCGGTAGAAGCTCAGGCCATGGGCCGCCCGATCGTCGCAACGGATCACGGGGGGGCGCAGGAAACGATTCTGCGCGGCCAGACCGGCTGGCTGGTCCCCCCGAACGATGCCCCCGCTCTGGCAAAGGCGATAGAAGAAGCCCTGTCCTTAAATCCGATGCAGCGCGCAGTTCTGGCAACCCGTTCCATGGCCCACGTGGCCGCGCATTTCACGCGGGAAAAAATGGCCGAGGCGACACTGGGCGTATACGCCGAATTGCTGCAGGGACGCCTTCGCAGTCCCATGCGGATCGAACCGTTTGAACAATTTACAGAAAGCCAGCGTAACAGGGCTTTCGGTTAGAAAATGACCGCGGGTGAAATAAAAAATAACATACTTGTGATCAAACTGGGTGCGCTGGGCGACTTCATTCAGGCGCTCGGTCCTATGGCGGCCATCCGCCGGGCGCATGCCAACGACCGGATCACTCTGCTGACCACCAAGCCTTATGAAGAATTCGCCCGAAACTGCGGCTATTTCGATGATATCTGGCTCGATAACAGGCCCGGCGCCCTCGACGCCCCCGGCTGGCTGTCCTTGCGCAAAAAGCTAACGGAGGGGGGATTTAAACGCGTCTACGACCTCCAGAACAATGACCGGACATCCATCTACTTTAAACTGTTCCGCAAGAAAAACCGTCCCGAATGGGTAGGAGCCGTCAAGGGAGCCTCCCACCGCAACGCTTCCCCCGACCGCTCGAAAGGCCACGCCTTTGAAGGTCATGTCCAGACACTGGCCTTGGCCGGAATCAAGGATATCGAAATCGATGACCTGAACTGGATAAAAGCGGACATTTCCGAATTTAACCTGCCGCAACCCTATATTCTCTTCGTTCCCGGTTCGTCACCCCAGCACCCTCACAAGCGCTGGTCGCCGGAAAATTACGCTTCCATCGCCGCTCTTTTGTCAAAAAAGGAAATCCGCTGCGTCCTTCTGGGAACATCGGCTGAAAGCGCCGTAACACGAAAAATAAAAACGCTTTGCCCGGGCGTCATCGACCTGACGGGACAAACATCCCTTTTCCAGATCGCCGCCCTGGCCAGAGACGCCCTGGGAGCTGTCGGCAACGACACCGGACCGATGCACCTGATCGCCGCGACCGGTTGCCCGTCTTTGGCCCTGTTCTCGGGCTCCAGTAATAAGGTCAAACACGCGCCCAGAGGCCAGAACGTATTCATCCTGCAGGAGGACGGCCTCGAAAATCTCGAAGTCAAAACCGTCTACATGGCTTTGCGAGACCTTTTCTCGCTGCCAAGCCTGCAGCTTGAAAGAAAAACCGGCTGAAACGGACTGGAAAAAATTAAGCGTTAACCGCTTTCTTCTGCTCGAACGCAGTCCCGAAACGCTCTTCGCGTTCCTGCGGGGTATAGATATCGCACAGGCACTTGAGCAACTCCTTGGTCGCGTCATTCTGCAGCGAATAATAGATAGTCTGCGCTTCCCTGCGTGTCCGCACCAGCTTGTCCTTGCGCAACCGCGCCAGATGCTGGGACAAAGCCGACTGGCTGAGCCCGACAATACGCTCAAGCTCGCCGACGCTCTTTTCGCCCTTATAAAGTTCGCAGACGATAGTCAGACGTTTTTCGTTAGATAAAGCTTTTAGAAGACTGACAGCAAGATCAACGTTTTCTTCAATATCTTGTACATCCATGATTACTGATACCCTTTTGTCACCCAGACGTTAGTTAAAATAAAAATATAAAAAACGGTTTGTAGTGTAATAAAATTATCAAAAATGACTTGATGAAAATAATATATGTAAAACAACCACCCTTCTCTTTTAGTTATAGCGATTTGAAAAAAAAATCAAGAGTGCTTAAGAAAACTCTTTTCTTATCGGGGCTTAGAGGGGGTTTCACGGGTCAGGGTAAGGGCAAGCCCATCAGGCAGACAGGCCAGAAAGCGAACGGCAAACAGCATCGGCCACGGAAAGGCGATTCTTGTCTTGCCCTGCTCCAGACCCCGCGCGACCCGGCCGGCCGCCTCTTCCGCAGACATAAGGAACGGCATCTTGAAAGGATTGCGGGCGGTCATGGAAGATTCGACGAACCCCGGACAGATGACATGAACGCCGACTCGGTGCTTCTTCAGGCTATTGACCAGCGCTTCCCCGTAAAGCCGCACCGCCGCCTTGGACGCCGTATAGGCAGGCGCCCCCGGAAAGCCCCGGAACCCCGCCAGCGAACTCATCAAAGCGACATGCCCCCGCCTGCGCTCGATCATCCGCGGCAACACGGGATCGATAGTATTCAAAACCCCCGTAAAATTAACGGCGAAAACCTCGCGCGCCCGGACCGGATCTTCCAGCGTCAAAGGACCCGGCCCCGCGGAAATTCCGGCATTGGCCACCACAAGGTCAATAGAGTGTCCATCGTCGAATGCCGTCATCCAGACCTGCATGGCCTGTTGATCGGTAACATCCAGAACCTGCGTGACAACTTCGGCGCCTTTTTTTATGCAGGCCTCTTTGACCGATGCCAGCCGGGCCTCATCGCGCCCGGTCAACCCCAGCACAATCCCCGGTCCCGCATAATGCTGCGCCAGCGCCGCACCGATCCCGCTGGATGCGCCCGTAATCACGATGGTTTTCAGGTCTTTGGCGGCAAGGCCCATAAAAAAACAGCCACTTTGGAATTGCGTTTCTAAAGATGTAGCGTTAGTTTGAATTTCGGAAAAAGCCAAGGAAAACTTTATTCAGGAGCCCCCGTGCCGCATATCCAGCGCAGAGGATTGATGTATGTGTTATCGTCCCCCTCCGGTGCGGGAAAAACCACGATTTCCAAGGCCTTGCTCAAGAAGAACGTAGACCTCACGATTTCCGTCTCCGTAACCACCCGCAAACGCCGCGCCGGTGAAACCCATGGCAAAGATTACTACTTCGTCGATCATGACGACTTCCGCGACATGGCGGAAAACGGCGAAATGCTTGAACATGCCAAGGTCTTCGATAATTACTACGGCACGCCGCGCAAACCCGTCGAAGACTCCCTGACCGCGGGAAAAGATGTGGTTTTCGATATCGACTGGCAGGGCACACAGCAACTCGCAGAAATAGCGCGCGAAGATCTGGTCACCGTCTTCATCCTGCCCCCCAACCGCATGGAGCTGGAAAAACGGCTGCGCACCCGTTCGCTCAACACCCGCGAAACGGAATCCGAAATCCGTGGCCGCATGTCGAAAGCGGCAGACGAAATCTCGCACTATTCCGAGTATGATTACGTAATCATCAACGACGATATCGACGCGGCAATCGCAAAAGCGCAGTTAATTCTCGACGCGGAAAGAATCCGGCGCAGCCGCATGGTTGGCCTCTCTGACTTTGTCCGAGGCCTGCGCGACGGCCTGTAAACCTCAAACCTTCACGCCTGCGCCAGCGCGATATAATCCTGCACGCTTAAATCCTCCGCGCGGCTCTGCGGATCAATCCCCAGCCGCTCGAAATGTGCAGCATAATCCTTGAGACTGCTGCGCACCATTTTGCGCCGTCCCTGAAAGGCCAGCGCCGTAACCCGCTCCATAGCGTCAAAGGAAGGCTGCGGCCCTTCAAGAACTTTCGGAACAAACCAGACAACCGAAGAACGCACCTTGGGCGGTGGGGTAAACACGCTGGGCGGCAAATCCATAAGGACTTTGACCGTGCATAACCACTGGCTGACAATCCCGAGTCGTCCGTAGGATTTGGTTCCCGGTACAGCGCAAATCCTTTCCGCCACCTCTTTCTGGAACATCAGCGCCATAAACCGGTAAGTCGCCGGATCTCCTTTCAAATCTTTCATCCACCGCAGCAAAAGCGGGGTAGCGATATTATACGGCAGGTTGGCAATCACCGCACGCGGCGCTTCACACAACTCCGGCAACGAAACCTCCAGCGCATCCCCCTGCACAAGAGCCAGATCGTCGCCCGCCGCCTGTTGTAAACCCTCAAGCGCAGAAATTGCCCGGGAGTCAGTCTCCACAGCAACCACCCGAAGCGCACCCGAATGCAGCAAACTGCGCGTCAGCCCTCCGGGCCCCGGCCCGATCTCGACGACGGACAGCCCGGCAAGCGGACCGCACAAGCGCACAATTTTATCGGTAATGTTCTGGTCGAGAAGGAAATTCTGCCCCAGCGATTTTCTGGCCTGAAGACCGTGAGCCGCAATAACCTCGCGCAAGGGCGGCAACCCCGAAAGGTTTCGCCTCATTCCCGAACGTTCTTCATCAGGACTCGACACGGTTTTCGATATAAGACGACGCTTTCAGATCAAGCAGATAGCCGTGCTGCAGGCGGTCGAGCCGCTCATGCCCCAGCATCTGCATAACCATGTCGCGGGTGGGAAGTTTGTCTGCGGCCAGTTGGCGCTTGTCTCTCAAAAACAGGATATGATACCCGTTCGGCGAACGAACCGGGTCCGTAACCTCGTTGGCGCTCGTGGTTTTCACAACACCCTGCAATTCTTCGGGCAACTGGTTTTCGGGAACCCACCCCAGATCGCCCCCGTTCGACGATCCTGCGGATTTTGAAAATTGCTGCGCCAGCTTGAAAAAACTTGCACGACCGGCCCGGATCTCGGAGACCATGCTCGAAGCCAGTTGCTTGGCTTTGCCTTCCGCCTGCGCATTATCGACCGGTAGAAAAATCTCGGCAAGCAGGTACTCGGACTGCCCGACATTTTTCTGCAGCCGCTCCATGACATCATCAACATCGCGCTCCGTAACCGAAACACGCGACCGCAACTTCTGCTGGATCACAAGGCTCCAGGACAAATGCGCGCGGATCTGGCTCTGCAGCGTCGCGATGCTCAGCCCGGCCCTGCGCATCATGCCCTTAAAATCCGAAGACGACATTTTGTTTTGCTCGGCCAGTTTTCCAAAACCGTTCTCAATATCATCGTCGGTAAGGCTCAAATTCAGCTTCTTGGCTTCCTGCAGCATAATCTGCTCCTCAATCAGCGCGTTCAAAACCTGCGGTGCCAGTTTCTTGCGGATTTCCGGGGTGTTCGGCATACCCGACGACGCCATGATCAGCTTCATCCGGTCATTCAGGTCTTTCTGCGTAATCGCATCCTCATTCACGACAGCAGCGATCTGCTGTTCCTCGGCTCTCGCCGCAACCGGAGCCGACAAACAAAAAACCGCCCAGAATAAAAAAAACGTCTTGAGAGTTTTAACCGACATGTCTTGATCCCTTATGAAAACAATTGGTGCTGACAATATACGCGGCGGACCCGTTCGTCAAAACCGCTATGATAAAACTATGTTTTATACGCAGACCCGGCCAATTTCCCTCCGGGGCGGTATCCTTCCAGATAGCCCGGAAGAATCAGGTCAAGAGATTTCGGCTGCAGGCCGAGCGTCTCGAAACCATAAGCGCCGGGCGAAACCACATTGTCCGACTTAAGCGTTTCGACCTGATCGCAGGTCAGCAGCGGTGACGGCAACAAGCTCAGAAAACTGGCCTGAACCTTGGCCATCCCCCAAGGCACGGAAACCAGCATACGCTTGCGTTCGGTATAGGTAAAAAGTTTTTCATAAACCTGCCGGAATGTCAGCACCTCCGGCCCGCCAAGCTCGTAAATTTTACCTTCTGGATTATGCTTTTCCCGCACACGCGGCGTAAAAAGACACGCCATCACGGCATCCGCGACATCCCCGACATACACTGGCTGCAATTGGGTGTGCCCGCCGCCGATCAGCGGCAAACACGGAACATACCGGGAAAGTTCGGCGAACATTTTGAAAAAATGGTCGTCCGGCCCGAAAATCACGCTGGGTCTCAGAATTGTCGCGCGCGGAAAATTCGCCAGCACCGCCTTCTCGCCTTCCAGCTTGCTCTTGGCATATTTGGACTGCGCCTTGTCGCAACTAAGCGAGGAAACATGAACGAAACGCTCGACGCCCTCTACAGCGCAAGCCTGAGCGATACGCGCGGGAACCTCCACATGCGCCTTTTGAAATGTCGAGGATTTGCCGCGCTCAAACAGGATGCCGACACAGTTTATGACAAAATCCGACCCCTTAACGGCATGAGCAACACTCTCGGCATCGCCGTATCGGCAAATAAAAGGCACGATCTGCCCGACGGCGCCGCAAGGCCGCAGGTAATTCGCGCGCTCGGGCACGCGTGTCGCCACCTTGACGATAACCCCGCGCAGCGCCAATTCTCGCACGACCTGACGCCCGACAAAGCCGGTTCCGCCGAAAACGGTTGCGATCTGATAGTGACGACTCATGAAAAACCCTTTTTGATCGGCCCAACTATGGCTCATTTTCCTCTCAAAAACAACGTGCAGATTCCCTCATTTTGTTTTACCTCTATTGAAGGAAACCAAAGCACTTCGCGGAACGAATAAAAATGAAACAGGAAAAACGCCGGATGATAAAGCTCTCATTCTTACTGATCTGTCTGGTGTCAGGAGCCGCACTGTTCTCCTTTTCAAGGGCTCAGGCCGCCGAATCTCTGGAAGTAAAAGCAAAAACCCCGGTTATTATTGAACTCTTTACCTCGCAAAGCTGCTCCTCCTGCCCCGCGGCAGACAAGTTCTTTGAGGAAATGGCCGGACAGGACAATGTGATCGCGCTCAGCTGCCACGTATCCTACTGGAACCATTTGCAATGGCAGGACACGCTTTCCCGCGAATTCTGCGATATCCGCCAACACGGCTATGCAAGTCTTGAGAACCCGCCAAAAATATACACGCCGCAAATGGTCATGAACGGCCTGAACCCCTTTGTAGGCTCACGCCCCGAAGAGATTCATGCGGCACTGAGCCGCGCCCGCAATCAGGATGTCCGGCCCATCGTGATTACCCGCAACGACAAGATCCTGCGTTATGAACTTCCCGCCGCGGGAATGGAAACATCGAAAGATTTCCGCCTCTGGATGTTCGGTTATAAAAAATCGGTCAACGAAGACATCACCAGCGGCGAAAATTCAGGCCGCAAGGTCCGCTACATCAATGCCGCCGTAACCTACGACAATCTGGGAGCTTGGGAGGGAGACCCGATCACGAGCGCCGCCATGGTCCCGCAGGAAGAAAAAGTGGATGGAGTAGTAATTTTCGCGCAGGCCGGCGGCTATGGCCGCATCGTGGCTGCAGGACAGCTCGAGTTCTAAAAACTCAGACTTTTTCCAGAAAACTGTCCATGACCCGTTTCTGACCCCCGCTGTCAAACAGGATATCCAGCTTGTGCCCGTCGATATGCACGACACGCCCGTAGCCGAATTTATCGTGAAACACCCGGTCGCCCCTCGCAAACACAGTCCCGTCAGCAGAAATAACCCCGCGCGTGGAAATCGCAGCCTGCGTTGAAGCCGGCTGCACTCCGCTCGAATCCCAATGCTTGGATCGCCCCATCATCTGATAGGTCCCGGTCTCGGAAACGATCTCCACATGATCTCTGGGCAATTCGTCAATAAAACGTGAGGGAATCGCGGAAACCCAGTTCCCGTAAATTCTCCGGTTGGAAGCGTGGGAAATAAAGACCCTTTTGCGCGCCCGCGTGATCCCCACATAGGCCAGCCGCCGCTCCTCCTCCAGCCCCTTCATCCCGCTTTCATCCATCGTACGCTGGGAAGGAAAAAGCCCCTCCTCCCAGCCGGCCAGAAACACGGCATCGAATTCAAGACCCTTCGCCCCGTGCAAGGTCATCAGGGTGACGGACTCATGACCGCCCGAATCCCTGTTCTCCAGAACCAGCGCGACATGCTCGAGGAACTCTTCCATCGACCCGTATTCCTGCATCCCGCCGATCAGCTCCTTGAGGTTTTCGATACGCCCCGGCGCTTCAGGGGTTTTATCCCTCTTCCACATATCCATGTACCCGGACTCATCCAGAATTTGCGCCGCCAGCTCGGCATGCGGCGTGGTTGAGAGTAACGAGCGCCACCGTTCGAAATCATCCATCAGCTTGCCGAGCGTTGCCTTGATTTTTGGTTTTAATTCATCGGTTTGAGTCAGGTCCCTGATAGATTGAGTCAAGCATATGCCGTGCCTCCGCGCATGCGCATAAAGCGTATTGACCGTCGCATCCCCCAGCCCGCGCTTGGGTGTGTTGATTATTCGCTCCAGCGCAAGATCGTCGGCAGGCTGAACGGTCACCCGGAAATAGGCCAGCGCGTCTCGAATTTCCATTCGCTCGTAAAAACGCGGCCCCCCGACCACGCGGTAGGAAAGGCCAAGCTTGATAAAGCGTTCCTCGAATTCCCGCGTCTGAAATCCGGTCCGCACCAGCACCGCAATCCCGCCCAGGCTGACTCCCGGCTGACCCCCGCGCGGGTGCTGAAGCTGCTCGATCTGCTCGCCCACCCAGCGGGCCTCCGCCTCGCTGTCCCAAAGCCCGCAGACGACAATCTTCTCGCCGTCCCCCTTATCGGACCACAAATTCTTGCCCAGACGCCCGGCATTATTCTCGATCACCGCCCCCGCAGCCTTGAGGATCGCGTTAGAGGACCGGTAATTCTGTTCCAGCCGGACGATCTTGGCGCCGGGAAAATCGCGCTCAAACCTTAAAATGTTGCCGACCTCCGCCCCGCGCCACGCATAGATCGACTGATCGTCATCCCCCACGCAGCAGATATTCCCCGACCCCTGCGCCAGCAGACGCAGCCAGAGATACTGCGCAACGTTCGTATCCTGGTACTCATCGACCAGCAGATACCGGAACCGGCGGTGATAGTCGGCCAGAATATCTGCATTCGCAGGATCTTTGAGAATCGTGATCATATGCATCAGCAAATCCCCGAAATCACAGGCGTTCACAGCCTTCAAACGCGTCTGATAATTCCGATACAATTCGGGCAGTTTACCTTCCACAACCTCCCGAACCGGACCTCCATCCACCTGATCGGGGGTCAGCGCCCGGTCCTTCCACCTCTCAATGAAACTCATCGCGACTTTGGGCGGCCATTTCTTGATATCGATCCCCTTTTCCTCCATAAGCGGCTTAAGCAACCGTGCCTGATCGTCAGGATCAAGAATCGTAAAGTTGCTGGAAAGCCCGACGCGCTCCGCATGCCGCCGGAGCATCCGAGCCGCCAGCGCATGAAACGTCCCAAGCCACCACCCGTCAACGGACTGCCCGCCGATAAGCGCGCTCACGCGCTCCTTCATCTCCTGCGCCGCTTTATTGGTAAATGTAACCGCGAGAATCTGCGAAGGATACGCCTTCCCGGTATTCAAAAGATGCGCCAGCCGCGTGGTCAGAACACGCGTCTTCCCCGTGCCTGCACCGGCAAGAACCAGTAACGCACCGTCCAGCGTCTCTACCGCTTCCCGCTGCGCCGGATTGAGCAAAGAAAGATAATCACCTTCGCCGGACCCATCGAAATCCGGAGCCTGTAATAATGAATCAGCCATAACAGCGTTCATACTCATACGTCTGCGTTCACGATTCCAGAGAAAAAAGAAGCGGAATGAAAAAACAAAAGACCGCCGCCTAGCTTTTTGCGGTCTGCATAGTCATGGAAACCGGCGCGACCGCGACCTGATTGCGCCCGTTATGCTTGGCGGCATATAGAGCCGAATCCGCGCGGGAGACCAGATTGTCGATAGGTTCAGATTTCACATATTCAGCCACACCGATCGAAATCGTGATCCGCGCCAGCCGTTCCCCGCTCTGTCGGTTGATGACTTCCTTCTTGGCAACGTTCAGGCGCAAATATTCTGCGACCTTGAGCGCGGATTGAAGCCTCGTATCGGGAAGCAGGATAGCAAACTCTTCCCCGCCGTAACGGGCGGCAATATCACGCCCTTTGATCCCTTCCTTAAGCGTTTTGGCAACAAGACGCAGAACCTGGTCCCCGACCTGGTGTCCGAACGTATCGTTAAAACTTTTGAAATGATCGATATCCAGCAGCAACAATGCAAAAGTTTCATGTCCCGTGGCAGCCGCCTGTTGAGAAACCCTCTGGATTTCCTGATCAAACGCCTTGCGGTTGGCCAGCCCCGTAAGAGCGTCCGTCAAAGCCTCCCGTCGCGCGATTTCAAGATCGCGGTGCAGCTTTTCCATCGTCGTGGCGGATTCCTTCAACAGAACCTCAAGATGCGTGTTCTGGTCCAGCATGACCTTGGTATCCTCCAGAACATCTCCGAGAATCTCGCTGATCTCTTCCTTGGTTTTCTCTTCCTTGAGCTTGACATGAACTTCTTCGAGCGAATGGTTATAATCGCTGGCAAACTCCCGAACCGCGCCGACCGCGTGATTAACCTCTTTAATGGTTTTCTTGATCTGATCCCCGGCGGTCCGCACCCGCTCATCTTCGCGGTTTTCACGCAAAAACTGCTGATAGATGGAAAGGCAAAGCTCGTTCGTGGGTCGTCCGTCTTTGCTCAGAATATCGTCAAGAGCCTTGTTCATCGCCGGGTTCGCCCCCGAGCTATAGACAAACCAGAGTTCATAAATTTCAGGGCACGGAAGAAGCTCGCTCTCCCCGATTTTGCGAAGAGCACTTGTGGAATAATCGTTTGCTTTGTCGACAGGGTAAAAGTAGCTCAAAATCCAGCCGCCCGCAGAAGAAAGAACAATAAAATAAATGGTAAACTCAGGCCATCGCTAGTTTATCGAATAATAACTGCAAGATAAATGGCCTGAAAAAAATAAAATCGTTGTTCCCCTGAAAAATAAAAAGACACAGAAAGCGCACGGATGACAATAAGACAAAATATCACATGGCAAGGGACATCCCTGCATCCATCTTCTTGTTGATGGCAAGAGTCAGCTGAACCTCCAATGCGCTGGTATTGAGCTTCTCGTGATCCAGAACCGTTTTGACCGATTTGGAATCCATATTGAGATCAGTAGCCACCTTTGAAAACCCTGTAAGACTGTCACCGACAAGCTTGACGTGCGTAGCATCATAACGGGCAGCCGTACGGACATCCTCGACGACAGTGGCTTCATTAACAATCTTTTTGACCGCATCGTTTCCGGATTCGATTTCAAGCTGGGCCTTGGCGACCAGATCTCCGGTCTTGCCGTAATATTCGCGAATCTCGGCATGGTTCCCGTTAATAACATTTTCCTCAAGATCATATTCAAGATCGACCAGCGCCTTGAAATCATCCTCCTGCATGGGATCGGCCGCCAGAAACTCTGCCAGATCGTCCATTTCAAAATTCTGCCAATGATTTGCGCTCTGGTCATCCGCACTGACAGCGGGCGCAGCCCCGCCGGTAGCAGCAGGACTCGCGCGCGTATCCTGAGGCGCATTCGCCTGAAGACGGCGCAGGGATTCTTCCAGCAGTGCTTTCTGCTCGTTCGCACTTAATTTTTTCCGATCCTCGCCGATTTCATTACTCAGGAAAGTCGTTTTACCCATCGTCGCGAGTGTACCGGCGCCAAACGCCGCCTCACCAGCGATATACGCCATAGCAGTAGCCTTGGTCGGTGAATTATCAGGAATCAGCGTATCAATGGCAACCATAGGATCCAGACCCTGATCAATAGCGGTCTGCTTGACAACATCCAGAGCCTCGGATTTCGCCTGATTCCAGTCCTCCATGAAATTGCCGATCTTTTCTTTAACATCGGCAAGTCCCTCATGAGCCTTCTGCGAAATCTGGGCAGCGTCCTTGATGGGCTTTGTCACATCCCGCTGGAGGCTCTTGGTATCGATCTTGTCTGCGCGGTATTTCCCTGCGGCAGATTCTTCGGGACGGAGCATCTCCATAAAGCTCTGCTCACGCACGTTCCCTTTAATCAGGGACTGTGAAAAGCTCATATCCTGGGTTTGCTGGATACCGGCCATCTGGACCTGGAACGTTCGCCACTCGCCGACATCATCGAACCGATACGAAGATTCCTCCCAGCCCCGCATCATGACGTCGCGGTTATGCGAAGAAATCCCCCTGGGATTCCGTTCGTAACCGGTTTCCCGGGAGTCCAGTTCTTCCATCCCGGCCGCTGCGCCGCTTTTAACGGCGGCCGCGCCTAGCCCCTGAAGCTCCATGCCGCTTCCGAGCATGGCCGCAAGAAACTCCCCGATTTCAAGATCCTGTTTGGCTTTGGGACGCTTGCCCCCGCCTCCGCTTTTCCCGGAGCTGTCGTCCCCCTCTTCGTCTTCATCATCGCTGCGTTTTTTTCGGCTCGTGGACACGCCGCCAAGCCCGATGTCAAACATCGAGGGGTCATGGAAATTGACCTGATACGGCTTCAGCTCGTTCGAAGCCTTCGGCGGATCGTTCTTATCCGGATTTGACTCTGATGTATCCATTCAAAATCCAAAAAAATACCGTCACAACAAAGAGTCAGCATTGCTACACAAACAATGCCCCTCATGAATTATAGTCTTTAAACAGACAAGAATACAAACTATTCCCCTCCGGAACACCACATTTTTGTCATTAAGGTTAACAAACAGAAAGGTGAACAAAATATTTTTCTTTTAATTCAATAGGATACGCCGATAACTCAGCGCTTCTGCGATGGGAGCCCGTCCAAGAACCTTTGCCCCCCCGGCCAGGTCGCCAATGGTCCGCGCCACTCGGAGAATCCGGAAATAAGCGCGGGCCGAAAGCCGCCCTTTCTCTACCGCCTGGTTTAACAGGTTTTTGGCATCTCCAGAGAGCGGCGCGACCGCCTCCAGCACTTTCCCCGAAGCCACCGCGTTCGTATCGCCGGGAATTTCCCCCGCAAAATCGGCGTACCGCTCCTTCTGGAGCCTCCGCGCTGCCGCCACTCGTTCAGCCACGACGGAAGAAGCCTCCCCGCTCCCCGGCTGCTGCAAATCCAGCGCGCTGACCGCCGCCACATCGACATGCAGGTCGATCCGGTCCAGCAACGGGCCGGACAGCCTGTTCTGGTAATCCGCCCCGCATCGAGGCGCTTTGCTGCACTCTTGCGCAGGATCGCCAAGATACCCGCACCGGCAAGGATTCATCGCAGCAATAAGCTGGAATCGCGCCGGATAGCGGATATGCGCGTTCGCACGCGCCACCAGCGCATCCCCGGTTTCCAGAGGCTGCCGCAGGGCTTCCAGCGTCCCGCGCGCGAACTCGGGCAATTCGTCCAGAAACAGAACCCCGTGATGCGCGAGCGAGATTTCCCCCGGCTTCACCTTGTGCCCCCCGCCGATCAGCGCGGGCTGAGAGGCCGAATGATGCGGGTTGCGGAACGGCCTGTGCCGCAGCAATCCCCCGGCGGGCAGCGCCCCGGCCAGCGAATGGATCATGGAAAGTTCCAGCGCCTCCCGTGGCGATAGCGGCGGAAGAATACCGGGCAGGCAACTCGCCAGCATGGATTTGCCCGATCCCGGCGGCCCGATCATCAGCAGATTATGCCCCCCGGCCGCAGCAATTTCCAGCGCGCGTTTGGCCGTCTCCTGCCCGCGCACTTCAAAGAGGTCCGGGGCTCGGAAACCCTGATCATCCCGCAGCTTCGCCTCCGGTTTCGCCATCACCTGCGTCCCCTTGATATGGTTGACAAGCTGCAGCAAATTTTCCGGAGCGAGAATATCAATCTCCCCCGCCCACGCCGCCTCTCCGCCGCACTCCTGCGGACAAATCAGATTGCGGCTGTTCTCGTTCGCGTGCATCGCGGCGGGCAGAACCCCGGACACGCGGCGGATCCCGGCATCCAGAGACAATTCGCCCAGAACGACATAGGCCTCAAGCTCGTCTTTGGGAATAACCCCCATCGCCGCCAGCAACCCCAGGGCGATCGGCAGGTCGAAATGACTGCCCTCTTTCATCAGGTCGGCAGGGGCAAGGTTGACCGTGAGTCTTTTCGGCGGCAGGGACAGGCCCAGCGCGTGCAGCGCGGCGCGCACCCGCTCCCGCGATTCCGCCACCGCCTTATCGGGAAGCCCCACGATGGTAAACGCCGGAAGCCCGTTGGAAATCTGCACCTGCACATCGACGGGCTTGACTTCGATTCCCTGAAACGAAACGGTATGCACCCGCGCGACCATTTTATTTCGAATCCAATTCGTCTGACTCCACTAACGTTAGAACTGTTCTGGTGTCGTTATCCGCCTTATTATGCGTATCTTCGGATTTTTCTCGTTTTCCCACTCTAAAAAAACCTTGAAAGTGTCGTTCTTCGTTAGCCATTTTTTCAAAAAAATAATAATCATCTGTCCTAGAAGTGCAGTCTTTTCTGGCTTTACATACACCATACACACCGATTGATGAACTATTACCATTAGTATTAGGACCAGCCCTAACATCTAAATACACGATTTTATCTCTATTCTGCTCAATAAAAGAGTAAAACGGACCGCCTTCATTTTGAGTATAAACCACGCCTACAAAACTAGGATATCCATTTTTTTGACTTATTTGTGGTTGGTAAAGACTATCTTTCCTTAATCCCCACTGGTCAAAATCTTCTGGCTTTTCATTTTTTTTAAGTTCAACCAAATCATCTACAATTTTGATCGTTTCAGGATAATCTTTAAAATTTTGCAGATCATCTTCACTATAGTAATCAATGCCCAGTAAAAGAGAGATAAAATAATTGTCAGAATTATTATTTGCAGAAGTTGCTTTCGGGTAAGTACGCAAAGTTTGTCTTACACGTCTTAAAGTAGCGTCACACAGCCATGCAGGTGTGTCAGAAGATTTTAGACCACAGCCAATAAAAAACCTTGGGAATAAAGGTATTGCCTCGTAGGTAGCCGTAACAAACCGCCCAATACTCTTCTCATTAATAAAAAACGTATACTGTCGCTGATTTAAATATGGATTTTCAGTTTTGAGTTCTTCTCTGACAATTTTCAAAATTGGCTTTTGAGGCGCCTCCCGAATTCTCAATTCGCACATGCCAAAACTTTTACTGGATACTTTATTGGAACGGAACTCGTGCCAACTCACTGGAAAAATCCAGTATTCCCCAAAAATATCAGTAACTTTATCTTTTAAGCTTCTTGCTCGATCACACAGAACCTTCGTAGAAAGCCTATACGCTAAATATCCTTCAGGAAAATTCGAATTTACGGCATACACAACTGGGATTTTTAAATACTTAACATACTCCCCATTAGCGACTAAAGAATAGTCCCCAGACACAAACTCCAAAAGTTTAGAAGGATTTTGAGCTTGAAGTTCATTTTCAAGACCGTAAATATAAACCGCTTGAACACCAAAAAGAAAATAGTAAAACAGATAGGGCAGTAACGGTATTGCAAGTAAAACTTTTGGTGCCTTCCTTAGTAAAACTTCACAGACAAAAGTCAAAGCGATAATATGCGGTATATGCCCAGTCCAAATTGGCGCACCCGTTATCATCAGGAATACGCCTGTATATGGAAACCACTGCAACACAATCAGCAACAAAAAAATTATCATTAACATGAATGTACAGGTTTTATAATATGAAAAATCAAGCATTTTTATACTTCACAAATAAATATAAAAAAGTTCCATACCCTCAAGGAAGAAAGCCCGATAGAAATATGCACCCGCGCGACCATTACGCAGCATCTCTCTCATCTGACGGAGCATCTGCTACATCGCTCAACACAATGCCCTGCTCGCCCGCCGCCGCCTCACCGCGTTTTAAAAACACAGGCCGCGCAACAGGAATGGACACCGCAACAAACCCCGCAACATAATGCCAGAACGGCACGACAGTAATAACCAGCCGCTTGACGTAATCATTCATAGAGACAAGCGTTCCGTAAAAACCGCCACCCCCGCCATGCGGCTTTGTCGACATCACCCCGAACCGCGCAGCCAGCATAAGAAGCGCGCAGGCCAGCAACAGCCCTCCGCCCCGCCGCAGCCATGTATGATCCTTGGCCCCGACGGCATCCAGGACCGAAACCCGCGAGAGCAGGAATGCCAGCGGCGCATAGACGATAAACAGGAAATGCGTATAGGGAATATCGTCCTGCCAGAACGTATGCGCAAAAGCGCTGCCCAGCGCCAGCGCTCCCCACGGCGCAGCGGTGAAAAACGCGAAGCGCGCGAGATTGCTGTGCTTGCTGCGCCTGAGCAAACCAAAGCCAGTCCCGCCCAGAACAAGGGCGATCAGCGTCGAAACCACCGGCATGCTCACCGCGTTATGGGGAACCTCAAGATAGGAGCCGATCGAACCCAAAACCCCGAAAAGAATCGCCACCGCCAGAAAAGCGGCGTAACCTCCCGCCAGTATCAGCCCCAAAGGGCGCTTAAATTCTGTCGCATCTTCAGCCATAAAATTCCCCTTAAAAAATAAATGCCGCGCCCAAAAACAGGTGCGAAATAACGTTTCGAATAATCAATAGAAATGTTATGGCATGCAAAAGGGAAAATGAAAACCCGCCAAAACATTAGGGTGGCGATAGCAGCTTCCACATCTTCAAATGCGGAATCCCGTCCTCGTCAAACATCTCCCCCTCACCCACATACCAGCATTTTTCGTAAAACGAGACGGCGGAATGGCGCGCATGCACGTAAATGCTTTTTGCGCCGTGCGCGACCGCGTAACGCTCGCAGAACTTCGTCATCGCGCGCCCGATTCCGTGGCCCTGCAGATCGGGCGCAACGGCCACACGCTGCATTTTCATCTGCGTTCCTTCGGGCACCAGCACCGCGCACGCGCGCACCTTCTCCCCCTCCACCCCGATAATCTGAATATGGGCCTTCTCCGCTTCCATATCCTCGGACGTAAAGGTCAGCCCCAGCGGTTCGCGCAAAACATCCTGCCGCAGCTTCACCGCCGCCTGATAAAAACTGGTCCCATGCGGGATCACCTGAAATTCTATGTCCACGAAAACCTCCTGCCTGAATATCTGCACTATGATTCGCACCCGCCCCCACCTCTTCAGAATTTATTAAAAAACACGGCGGGATCAAAGAAAGTTATTCAAAAAAACTGAAAATTTATTCATTAAAAATCAAGGGGTTATGAAATTCCAACGGTTCTTAAGAACTTCTTTACCTTTACCCTTTAAATGAGGAATTAAGAAAAGATGAATAGGAGATTCGAACAATGAATGACGATGGCAGGTATGACAGTAGACGCAGTAAGCATCCCGCTCTCTTCCGTGCTGAGTACCTTCTCCCCACAATTATCAAAGGCGTGCTCACACAGCACATCCCGCTGAACGCGGAAGCCGAACACTCAATCCACACAGTGATCAGCGAACTCGAGCCCGACATGGCGCTGCTGTGCTGTGCCAATATCGCAAAGGAAATATACGCGTATGAAAAAAGCCGCGAGCTGGATCTCGCCTTCCTCGGCAACCTGAGCGAAAAGATCGTAAAGGAATTCCGCCCGGTATGCGCGCTTGCGCAAACAAACCCGGACGCCCGCAACGCAAAGCTGAAAGCCTTGCTGCCCCGCCTGGCCGAGCGTATGGAAAAAATGATGGATAATCTGGAGCTGACCAAGGTGGCGCTGGAAATTTATGATGCGAACGCCGCGGAAATTCTCGGCATCCTGCTGATCCAGCTTCACGGCCAGTTCCTGATCGTGGACCAGCTGATCGAACTGCGCAGCGAAACGCTGTTTTATGAAGATATTGAGGCTGAAGAGGATATGTTCCCCGCCCTCGCGGGAATGACCGTGCGGGACGACAGCAACATCATCCCCTTCCCGCCCCGGAATTAGGATTAGTAGACTCCTCAATTTACTTGAGAGTGTTGGTTGTGTATCTCTCCCCCGGCCCAAAAAGCCGGGGATTTTTTTGCTTTAAAAAACTACGCAACAAAAACGCCCGAGCAAAGAGCGTTTAGATTGAATTACGAACGAGGAGCGCAGTGTACGAAAGGTACATAAGCGACGAGTGAGGCGATTCAAGTTAAACGATCGAAGCCCTAGGCTGCCAGCTTGGTCAGCATCGGCCCCAACCGCCTCCCGCCGAGAATATGCAGGTGGAAATGCGGCACTTCCTGCCCGCCATTCAGCCCCGCATTGGTAATCGTGCGGAATCCTTCGCCCGAAAGCCCCTGCTCTTCGGCAATTTTCGACACCGCGTCGAAAAACGCCTTGATCTCCTCGGCGCTCGCTTTCGCCCCGAAATCGGAGATTGAGACATATTCTCCCTTGGGGATGACAAGGATATGGACAGGCGCCTGCGGGTTGATGTCCTTGAACGCCAGAACATGATCGTCCTCATAGACTTTGCCGCAGGGGATCTCCCCGCGCAGGATCTTGGCGAAAATGTTATTGGGATCATAGCTGCTCATGGCCGTTTTTCCTTGCATTTTTTGGATCGGAGGACCAGATTACACAGCGTTTGCGAGGAAAGTAAAGACCATGATCCTGACGATGCTCAAAGCCAAGCTCCACCGCGCGACCGTCACCCGCGCCGATCTGCATTACGAAGGATCGATCACCATCGACTCCGCCCTGATGGAGGCCGCAAACCTCCTGCCCAATGAACAGGTCGATGTTCTGGACATCACCAACGGCGCGCGCCTGACCACCTATGTCATCCCCGGCCCCCGCAACTCCGGCGAAATCGGCATCAACGGCGCCGCCGCACATCTGGTCAGCCCCGGCGATCGGGTCATCATTTGCGCTTATGCGCAAATGAACGCACAGGAAGCAAAAAATTTCCAGCCCGCCATTATCCTGCTCGATGAAAAAAACCGGATCAAGGAAACCGCGCATAAAAGCGGCCGCGCCGCCTGAGCATTCCTAACGGATGCACTCCGGCAAGCCCGGCGCATCGGAAAAACAGCCATCAACCACATCCGGCTCGCGCCTGTCAGTCTGGTAAATAAGGGGTCCGCCTCCCGGATCATGCTCGGGAGGACCCTGCGGCGTATCGCGCGGAACATCCGGCGCTTCATGCTCAAGTTTTTCGAAAGCCTCGTTCAGGATCCGCAAAAAGGCCGCTTCCCGGTCGCTCGCATTCCGTCCTCCGACATAGGACGCGATAACCTGCCGCTCTCCGCGGCGCGTATGGGCGGTCAAGGCATAGCCGGCATCGCACGTATAGCCCGTCTTGCCGAAAATATCCTCATCGGGAATGGTATCGTTCCGCAGCAGCGTATTCGTATTATGCAGCGTGCGCCCCCGCACCCGCGCCGTCTCCGTCCCCAGCAGGGCCACAAGGTCCGGATGCTTGTCTAATATGTGCTTGAGCAGGATCGCAAGATCCCGCGTCGTCGTCCCGCCGTCCCGCGTGCGGATCAGCGGTGTGGGAAGGCCGCTCGCATTATAGAACACGGTATGGGTCATACCCAGCTCCTGCGCCCTTTGATTCATCAGCGCCACAAACTGGGTTTCCGTATTCCCGATCCCGCGCGCCTTGGCCGTAAACTCGGCAATCGTGGCCGCCATATCGTTATAGGAACTGATCGCGGCCCCGCGCATGGCGTCCGATAGCCTGATAGACCCGCTCCAATGCGAAAACCGCTCCAGATCGTCACGGTGCAGGGTCCCGTTAGCGATAAAAATCCGGTCGTCCGGAGACATCAGCCCCTCTTTAATCGCCTCATGCGCCAGCAACAGGGTCATCAGCTTGGTCATGGATGCGGGCTGGATCCGTGTATCCGCATCCTGCTCTAACAGGACTTCCCCGGTCTGCGCATCCATCGCGAAATATGCTTCGCGCTCGGGCACGCACTGCGCCTCGGCCTGTTCCGCACCCCAGAGAGTGAGAAACGCCAGCGTCGCAGCCCGGAATGTATGTTCGATCGATCGGAAGAGAGCCATATTCCTTTATACATAATTCTGCTCCGATGAAAAGCTTTTCCTGTCCTGAAAACTCGCCTCAAAACTCGTAAGTAACTTTTCCCCGGATAACTTCGAAAATTTTACAGAACAAAGGGGATAAGCCCCCGCCATATCTTGACCGGGCGCGCGTTTGGGCCATAGTGAAAGGATATTGCGTAAAGGACTGAAGGAGAAAAACCATGAGCGTGCAAGCCGTCACAGACAAGAACTTCAATAAGGAAGTCGTGGAAAGCGAACAGCCTGTTCTCGTCGACTTCTGGGCGGAATGGTGCGGCCCCTGCCAGAGATTGATGCCGATCGTCGAGGAAGTGGCCGGAGAAATGGCCGGAAAAATCAAGATCGTCAAGGTGAATATCGAGGAATCTCCCGAAGCTCCGACAAAGTATGGCGTAAGGGGCATTCCGGCACTGATGCTTTTCAAGGGGGGCAAACTGGTTGATACCCGCATGGGCGGCATGCCGAAATCCCAGCTCGTTTCATGGCTGGAAAATCACGTCTGAATGGCCGATAAGCCGTTAACCTTCTGTGGATAAAAAATAAAATCGGCCAAATATGCACCGGAAATCGGCCTAAGTGACCTTGTCCATTTCCGCGTCAGGAAGAATCATCAGCCGGGGCCCGTCGGTCCACAATAAGGCGCAAACAATCGCTTTTCCGGGATAGATCGCCCGGACCGCATCCCGGTAAGCTTTCATCTGCCTGAGATAAAGTCCCGGCACCTCTGCGACTCGTTCCGGTGGCGGGCGGTTGGTTTTGTAGTCGAGAATCCACACGTCGTCCGTCCGAACGACCAGCCGGTCGATCTGGCCGCTCAGGATTTTATTCCCCCCCAGCAGCGCCGTTACGGGCACCTCGGCCAGACCGTCCTCAGCGAAGAAAACCCTGGTTTCCGGATCGTTCATGACGGCTAGAACCTCGCGGACGATGCTTGCCCGCTGATCTTCATCAAGCGCCGCTCCGTGTTTGTTGACATACATCTCTGCGGCGCTCGCTCGCGCCTCGGCATCGAAGGACGGCAAAAATTGCAAAAGCTTGTGCGTCACGTTCCCGCGCAAAAACCTGTAGGCGTGAGAATCGGCAAGAGGTGAAAGAACAGGAAACGAATCCTCTTCCTCGGAAGCGCGCGAAGGAACAAGCGGACGTGGCGGGTCCGGTTCACCGGGGGCTGGCCTCTTCAGCCAGACCGGCAAAGGCTCCTCGTCGGCACCCTTCTCGGCGGGCGCCCTGACTTTATCCGGTGGACGGGTTTGGGAAATCACGTAACGCAATCGCTTGTTCTCATCCCTGACAACAGGTTCAAGTCTTTCAAACCCCTGCCGGATTTTGTCATGCCAGCTTTCCTCGCTCCCCGAACGGCTTCCCTTGAACCCGCACACATAAAGGCGGTCGGCAGCGCGCGTCATAGCCACATACAAAAGCCTGTTGCTCTCTTCTTCCAGCTTCGCCTTAACCCGGTCGCGCACACGGTGATAATCTCTTGGAGCATCGCCCTGCCGCGGCGCCCAGAGAGGAAAACTCAGCCCTGTCTTATCCGGCCACAAGAGTGTTGGCGCCTTCCCGCTGTTGGTCGAGGCTACCGTGTCGGGTAAAATCACGATAGGCGCCTGCAACCCCTTGGACCCGTGCACGGTCATGATTCGCACTTGTCCGCCCGCCTCCTCCATTTCACGCTTGATCTCCATATGCCGGGATTCGAAATGCTCGACAAAAAGCTGAAGCATATCGGGATGGCTGCGCCCGAAATCAAGAGCGGCATTTAAAAACTCCTGCAACGGATCGGCGGCATCCTCCCCCAGCCGCTGTTTGATCGCCATGACACCGCTCTCCGTATGACCGGGACACGGTCGATGCAAAATCCATGAGAAAAATTCATAAACGCCCGATTGCTCGGACGCCTCGCGCAGCTCTTTGAGATAACAAACGGCCTGCTCAACCCGCCCGGCCTCCAATCCGTCCGGATCGTCGAGCAGCCGATGATACGTACGCGAACCGAAATGAACCAATTCTGACCATAAATCCCCTGTCCGGTCAGTAGCTAAGCTAAAAAGTTCCGAATCTCCCCACCCGATCAGCGGCGACTTGAGCAAACACGCCAGGGTAAGATCGTCATCCGGAAGAAGACAGAATTTTGCCGCGGCCAGTAAATCCTGCACGACGAGTTGTGCCTCAAGATGCATGCGGTCCGCGCCGCTGACCGGAATGCGCCGCTGCTTAAGGGCGCGGATCAGTTCATCAACGAACGCAATCCGTGTGCGGACGAGAATCAGGATATCGCCCGGCTGAACCGGTCGGTCGTACGCCTCCAGAAGATCGCCGGATGTAATCCAGCTCTCAATTGTATCGGCGATCTCTTGAGCCAGGGCGCTCGAGGCTTTCTGGCCCTCACGTACGGTAACGGGCGGATCCCAGAACTCGCGCGCTTCGGATGTCTCGGTTTTAAAGACAGGCCAGAGCTCAACCCGGCCCGCCTGCCCCATACGCGTGGAAATATGGGAAACATTCTCTCCGCCCAGCGCGGCACGCAGATCGTCGCGGTCAAACACCACATCGACCAGATCAAGAACGGCCCGTGAGGAACGAAACGAACTTTTGAGCGGAATTTCGAACATCTCCTGACCGATCGCCCGGATTTTCTCTCCGAACACCCCGCGCATGCGGTTGAATTCCTCCGGGGCAGCCCTCTGAAAAGAATAAATCGACTGCTTCATATCACCGACCGTAAAGCACGTACGCCGACCCTCCTGCGCCCCGGCCCCGGAGAAAAAATCATCGCTCAGCGCTTCGATAATCTTCCACTGCTCGGGATTGGTATCCTGCGCCTCATCGACAAGAATATGATCGATTCCCCGGTCAAGTTTATACATAATCCAAGGGGTAACCTCGATATCTTCTCCGGCAGAATCATCCCGCAAGCTTTGAAATCTCAGCGTCTGCCCGGTGAGCAAATGATAGGTGCGAAGAATCAGGTCGTCATAATCCAGAACGCTCTTCGAACGTTTCAATGCCTCATATTTCCGGTTCACAGCATCGCCCAAAATCAAAAGGTCGCGAGCCCAGGCCGAACAATTAATTTTTTTGAGAGTCTGAACAATGCGATCAACTCTGATCGCCTCTTTCTGTAAAATCTCCTCATAATGCGAAAACTCCTCAACTCGCTTTTTTGTTAAAAAAGTTTTGGAATAAAGTTCGCCTGCGCTGGTCAGGAAACAGCGTTTGTAAAGCTCGAACATCCCCAGCCGGTCCCCGCGGCTTAGACTCAGCCAGTGAAGAAGAGCCTCCCCACGCTCTTTTTCATTTTTTCCGCTTCCCTCCGCGGCAATCCGTGCCGCAGACTTTAATAACTCTTCCTCGGCGGGTTCCAGAAAAAGCGTATCCCTTAAAAACCCATCCGCATCCTGCCCCGGCATGACATCATAAAATCGGCAGATCTCGGCATAAACCGCTTCGATATCGCGGTGCGCCTCAAGCACTTTGGCAAACTGGGCGCGTTCCGAGCAAACCGCGCCGGCCAGACGGATAAACTGTTCCTCATTCTGTTCGGCCGTCAGTGAAATCATGGCGTTCTGCAGCGGTGATCCTGCTTCCTCAAGGCTGGAAGCCTGCATGAACACGTCTCTCTGCGCTTGCGCAATCAGTTCACGGCTTTCCGAATCCTCAAGAACGGCAAAATTCGGACTAAGATCGGCTTCCAGCGGAAACCTTCCGAGCACCGACTGGCAAAAGGAATGGATGGTCAGAATCCTGATCCCCGAAGGCGCGTCAAGCACGCGCACAAAAAGTTGCCGGGCCGCCTGGACCTGTAACTCGGTCGGCTCTTCTCCGATCAGCCTCTCCAAAGCGCCTTTCAGAAAATCCTTCCGCTCTTGACTTTCAAAAACCGCGTCAACAGGCATCACTGCCCATCGTGACAACGTCTCAAAAAGACGAATTGTCATCTCGTTCGCAGCCGCTTTGGTAAAAGTCAGACAAAGAATCTTGTGAGGATCCGTCCCCGCCGAACCGTCCTTTTTGGGTAACAGCAGACGAAGCAGACGATCGGTTAAAACCTTTGTCTTTCCGGTTCCGGCCGAAGCGCTAACCCATACAGATTCAAGAGGATTTGAAGCAGATTGCTGGTCGGCATCCGCGCTCGGTCTTTGTTTCTGAGAAGGCGAATCCGGTTCAAAATCATTTTTATTCCGAGCCGTTTCGGATACCATCAAAACACCTCCGTTGACTCAGAGTCGGCCACGGACCATTCCCGCACACGGGCCAGATGCTCATAATCGTTAAAACGCGGTTTGCGTTGGGGATCGGGAAGAGAGGAATAGGCCACAGCCTCATCGCGAAATACACGGATTAATTCCATAAAACCCGCTTCAACATACGCCGTCAGCCCGCTCAAATCTCCCTGAACGCAAAGATCGCTTTCCCCTTTCGAGCCGGCGGCCACCATCCAGTATCCCAGATAGGAAACGGGGCCCGGCGAAATCGTACCCGGGCCTGCACCGGATGAAAGGGTAAACCGGCCCCGCTCCATCATCAGGGCTTCGAGAGGCAATTGAGGATATTCGCCCTTTTTAAGCTTTGATTCCGTAAAACTGCCGCCCGACTTGTAATCGATCAGCGCATAACCGTCCGCGCGTTTATCGATCCGGTCCGCGCGCCCTTCCAGAACAAAAGGAACACCGTCAAGGCTAAGAACAGCCTCTCCTTTAGCCTCGGTGGCGTAAAACCTTGCGCTCCTGCGCCACTCTCGTTCATGGGCAAGCATCCGCCGCAGGGCCCCATCCATTCGCGCGACCCAGAACCGGAGCGTTTCCGGATCATGAATATAAAGATCGATAGCCTGCTCCAGATGCCTGAAAAGTATCTCCTCCGCATCGTCCGGCAAATGCTCGGGATACGCGCCAAGAAAAGTCTCAAAGGCTTTATGCAGAACCTTCCCCCGCAAAGCATGGTCGGTTTGCACGGAAAGGGGCGAAAGTTTTTTCAGCCCCAGCGTGTAACGGGCATAAATCCCGTAAGGATCTTCAAGCCAGCTTTGCACCCGCGTAACCGAAATTTTCGCAGGCCGTTGTCCAACGGGCGGACGCGGTGCCGGGCGCGCGACCGGGGCCAGCGCCTGCGCATGATCCATCATCCGTGCCCAGCGCAGATGCGGCCCCTTGGAAAGCGCTTTCGAATCCGACCCGCACGCCTGCAGAACCGCATCCAGCTTCTGCAGCCACCGCGCCGGAACCGTGGGAGCTCCCTCAACTTTGCGCGAACGGGTCAAAACAACCTCACGCGCGCAAAACGCCTGAGAAAAATCATGTGCAGCCAGCCCTACCGCACGCTCAAACCCCGGAAGGCCGAGCGCCTGACGCATCGGCGCGGAAAGCCAAGGATCATCCGGCTGCGAAGGCGGCCACGTCCCCTCGTTCAGCCCGCCCAAAATCACGAGATCGGCATCATTCATCCGCGCCTCGAGTTGACCGAGGATGGACAGGCGCGGATGCGTCCCGTAAACGGGCCGGACGATGACGCTGCTACTCAGGGTCCGGAAAAGATCTCCATAGGCGGAATAATCAACAAGACCGATCGGCCCGTCCTCTTCCTGCAGCTCGGCAAGAAACGCAGCGGCAGCCTCCCCCGCTTCCCCGGTCCACAACCGCGCAGCTCCGGAAACATCCGGATGAGTCGCGAGATCTTCTGCCGCGCGGATATGGGCATCAAAAAACGCGCGAAAAGAATGGGGGTTTCTGTCATCCAGCGCAGCCAGCGGTTCAAGAATGTTCTGCAGGCGGTCCACCACTGTTAAAAGCGATGCATATTGCCCGGCTGAAAGCTGCTCCGCCAGATCGCGGATCCGCCGGGGCCGTTCTTCGTCGTTACGCAAAAAACGCCTTTCAAGAAAACGGACATGCCCCTGTAAATCATCCCGCATCAGGCCCAGCCCGCACAACGGATGCTTTAAAAGAGCAAGAAAAGCGGCAGGATCGAGTTTCCGCGTGGCCGCCGCGAGCACGGCAGATAAAAACGTGCCGACAGACGTATGCGGCAGCGCTTGTCCGGCGGAATCGTCCACATCAATCCCCCATCTTTGGCAATGGGCCGAAACCCTCCGCGCCAGCCCGCGGTCCGGCGTAATCAGGCAGGCGGTCTTTCCGTCCTCTTCCAGTGCCTCACGCATCAAAAGGGCGATCACGAGAGCTTCTTCCTGCGGCATATCGCAGACATAAAGCTGCAATCCCTTAGTCAGCGCTTCCGCGCCGCCGCCCTCCCTGATCCGTTTTCCAAACCCGGCCCATTGCCCGGTCGTGGCTGCCGGCCTCATGATTTCGCGGACAAGATTCTGCCGTTCCGGCGCAGCAAATCCGGACTGTGAAGAAAGAACGCGAACATCCTCCTTCTTCATCCCCAGACGTTCCAGCAGCTTTTTCATCAGGTACTGCGGATGCGTTTCATCCAGAACGTCCCAGCTTTCGGGATCAAGCTCAAGATCCAGCCCCGGTAAAATGACACGCCCGTTCGGCATCAGGGAAACGGCATCCAGCAATTCCGCAGTGGCAGGAATCGATCCCGTGGTTCCCGCAGCAATCACAGGGTCTTCAGGCGGAAACTTCCGCCAGTGTTCTGCAAAAGCGCGCAGCAAAATATTTCTTCGCGCCGCCGCATCAATCACTCCGCTCTCCTTCAAAATTTTCGGCCAGTGCACGCTCAGAATCTCAAGAAAAGTCAGGGTCACCTGCCAGTGCGCGGCAAACTCCTCCGGCACCAGCGACGCCAGTTCCGCAAACTCCTTACCCTCAATGATCATCTGGTCAAGAAGCGATGAAAGAGAATCCGCGAGCCTGATCGCTTGCTCCGGCCCTTCGGCAAACACGGCTCCCGCTTGCAGCATTTTAGACAGAAGCAGCCGGCGCCGCAGCCCCGGCATGGCGGGCGCAACATCCAGAAAAGTCCTGTCCGCCCCGAACATCTGCAGGGAAAGATCGCTTTCATCGACATCGCCGATCGGCAGAAGCTTCGGCAGTAAAATCGGCTTTCCGGCAGTAAGCTTGAGAAAATTTTCACGCACTGTGCGGCAGGCCCGCCGCGTGGGAAGCAAAACCGTATAACGCGCAAGGATCTCTGGATTTCCTTGCGTCTCCTCCAGAAAATGCTGCGCCAGCGCTCTTGCAAAAGGAACACCGGGAGGCAGGCTCAGAACATTCCTCTGCGCTACGCCCTTATCGCTCATGCCGGCTTCTTTTTTGCAGTCGGCGTCTCGAACTCCCGGCGCACATTCTCAAGATCTTCCGGTCGGCTGATATGGTGCCAGTCGCCCTCATGCTCGATCGCATAAAACCGCCCTTGCGCCTCCGCACGGTCCATAAGCTCAAGAAAAGAAAAAGCGCCCTCCGGCGAACCGCCGTAAATCTCCGGCGTGTTGATCCGTATATTCGTCCACATATACGCGCCTGACTTCTCGCGGCTGCGCCGGACCCGCCCGTCCGGCAAGAGATCGTAATCCCCCGCCCCCTGTGTCAGAACCATGCGGGAAAGAGGCTGCAGCAAAGTAAGTATATCCATACGTTCGGGATCCCACAGACGCGCCAGACGCGCCAGCGCCGTTTCTTCCGCCGGATCGGTCCAGAACGCATCGCCCGCAATCACGTAAAACGGCTCTTCTCCGAAAACAGGCAGCATCTTCCGAACCCCGCCCCCGGTATCCAGCAGAGTTTCTTCGTGCGAAAAATGCATGTGCAGGGATTGCCCTCCGGGCTGGTTAAGACAGTAATCCTCCAGATGCTCGCGCAGCAAATCGGCCTTGTAATGCAAATTCACGACAACTTCGTTGACGTAATCCGCCACCAGCTTGTCAAGAATGCGCCAGATAAGGCTGCGCCCTGCAATCTCCACCATCGGCTTCGCGCACTGTTCCGTATAGGGCCGAAGCCGCTTCCCATGACCCGCGGCAAGGATAAAGGCTCTGCTGGGATGAATGACGGTCTTACTCATGGCGTTCGATCCTGATCGCTCTGTGATTCGGTTGTCCGGGAACGGGAACAAGTGTGACATCCGTTCTCCGCGATGGCAACAGCCTGCCCAGCCGTTCCGGCCACTCGATCAGGCATAGCGCCTGCCCGATCGCCTCTTCCCATCCGATTTCATAAACCTCTTCGGGCGAAACCAGCCTGTAAAGATCGAAATGCCAGACCGGAAAAGCCTGATCCGGATAACCGTCATAAACTTGCGCCAGCGTAAAAGTCGGGCTGGGAACCTCCATCTCCGGATGCCCGCAAAGCGTCCGGATAAGGGCGCGGCAGAAAACGCTCTTCCCCGCCCCCAATTCCCCGTAAAGACAGAGGGTTTCGCCGCCCTGCAATCCCCGCGCGAAATCACGCGCAAGCGCCTCGGTTTCAGCCTCATTTTGGGAAAAATGCTCCATGCCCAGCCTGCAAAAACTTCGCCCTTGGTCAGTTGCCTCCAACAATGCTAAAATGAAGTATGAAAATCCAGCATTACTTTCTCCTCATCCTTTTTTGCTGCACCGTTTCCTTTCCGGCCCGCGCTCAGGAAATCGTGAATGATCCGATTTGCTTTACCGTCCGCAATACCGCCCCGCATAAGGTCTACGGGAACTTCGTGACCGACTATTACACCGCGGAAGACGGAACCCAGGCCCGCCACCGTTCCAATTTCCGCCTCGACGAAGCGGGCGCGAAAGACCCGGAGAAAGGCTACCCGCTCGATGTCGCTGAATTCTGCTCCTACGGTCCCTTTTTCCCGGACCGCAAGCTCGAACTCGTCATCCGCACCCTGATCCCCGTCTTCTCCTGCAAGACAAGCATTGAAAAAGGCGAAATCGTCATTAAGAGCGAGCGCCTGCCCGACGACAGCGGCAACAAGATTTGGGCCGAATGTCTGGATTGAGAAAAATCAGGACAGCCGTGAAAGCGGGACTCTGAGCGTAATGGTCGTTCCCTGTTCCGCCGCGCTTTCAAGCTGAAAATCCCCGCCATGCAGCTTCACGATGTTCTGCACAAGCGTCAGGCCCAGCCCGACCCCGCGTCCCGCTTGCTGGCTTTCGATCCGCTCGAAGGGCTGCAGGATGCGCGACTGCTCCTCGGCAGGAATTCCAATGCCGTTATCCTGAATGATCAGGACAAGATTATGCTTGTCCGTACTCGCCTCAACAGTAATGCGCCCTCCGCTCGATGTATGGGAAATGGCATTCTGCAGCACGTTCAGGATCGCCTGCTTCATGCGCGACTCGTCGATCTCCGCAGTACCGATATCCACCGGACAGCTCATGACAATGGCAATCTCCTGCTTGCGCGCCCAGTCCTGAACAAGGTCGACAATCGCCTGCAGCATCGCGCAGATATCGACCTTGCCGATCTGCAATTCCATATATCCCGCCTCGAAGGATGACAGATCCAGAATATCGTTGATCAACGAAAGCAGCTTCTCGCTCGACTCGCGGATATCGCGCGTATATTCTTTCTGCTTGTCGTTAAGCTCTCCGAAAAATTGCTGATCGAGAATCTCGTTGAACCCCATAATGGCGTTCAGCGGCGTGCGCAACTGGTAGGACACGTTCGCTAGAAAATCGAGCTTGAGTTTTTCCGCCGCTTCCAGCGCAGCATTTTTCTCCCGCAGGGCGTTCTCAACCCGCACCGTATCGGTCACGTCCGTAAAAGTGACCAGCACCCCGCCATCCGGCAAAGGCACAGTCACAAAATCAAGTAACGATCCGTCATTGCGCTTTTGCCGCCCCTCATGCATCGTCCGCTCAAGCGCCAGACCGACCAGCGCATCCCGTGTGGTCTCCCACTGCGCCTCTTCAAAAAACCTTTTCATCTTCTCGACAATGCGCGTGATATGCGGCTCGCCTTCCAGATCTTCGGGATGCAATCCCCAGAGCCGCGCAAAAGAGGGATTCCAGAGCTTGAGCCGCCCGTCCCCGCCGAACACCGCCACACCTTCCGCGAGGTTGTCCAGCGTCTCCTTCTGCACCGCGATCAGGGTATTATAGGACGACTCCAGTTCCAGCCTGCTGGTAACGTCCTCGAAATTCATCATCAGCCCGCCGGCCTTTTGCGGCACGATCAGCATCCGGATCGCGTTACCGTTCGGCAGATAAAGCATATCCTCGAACGGCTCGATCAGGTCGGTGAACTTGTCCAGCCATGTTTTCTTGTATTTCTTGAAATCCGCCTGCTCGGGCAAACGCCTCGTTTCCCTCAGCTTTTCAAGGATATCGCCGAACTTGGGTTTTGTATTGAGCCACCCTTCATCCAGCGTCCAGAGCTGCGCGAAAGGCGTGTTGTAAAATTCCAGCTTCTGGTCCGAACTGTAAAACGCAATAGCCGAACGCAATTGCTCCAGCAACCCCCGGTTCGCCTCCTCAAAATTCTTGAGATCGGTTTCCAGCGCCTCTTCCTGCGACAAATCCTCCAGCACCCCCATCGTCATATTATGCGCTTTAAGGGGACTTTCCGTGACACGGACCAGCAACCGGTTCCCGCCAATAACAACATGGGTTTTGGTGGCCTGAGCGGTCCCTTTCTCCATCGATTTTTTCGCAAGCTCCGGCCCCAGCAGCCCGTCCTTGGCCCCGGCCTTTTTCTTGCGGGGTTGCTGCGCGATCTCCTTTTGCTGCGAGAGAATTTCGCTCGGGCGCGCACCTATTTTTTTTGCATACGCAACGTTCACCCACAAAATCCTCTGATCCGAATTCCGGATCCACACCGGAAAGGGAAGACAATCCAGCGAATCCTGAAGGCGCTCAATCTCTTCCTGCTGTTCTTTTTGTTCCTCGGCGAATGTCACGCTCGCCTCGTACTGCTCGGTGACATCCTCAAGCCACAGGATATTGAAAAAATCCTGATCGCCGGTATCCACGCCGCGCACGCCGGTAACCTTGAGCGTCCGCTTGCCCGGATGGTCCTGCACATTCAGCGTGAAGGAAATTCCGTCCTCCGCCAGGCGCGTGTACAACCCCTCAAGAGCGGCAGAATCGCTGGGCGTCAACTGGTTCTGGATATCGGTCAGGTTCATGATGCGTTCAAGCCCGAGCAAAGTACAGAATCCCCGGCTGTAAACGATGCTGCCGTCGCGGGACATGCCGCAATATTCGCCCGGAACAGCGGCAAGAAAAGCTTCCAGACGCGCCTTCTCAGCCTGCAGCTTCTTGCTGCCGCTCAGCGCGTCGAACAGACCCTGAAAAGCGGTCGCTTTTTTCTCTGTGTTTGTGCTCACGATAGGGGATTCTATGAAGCCGGGCACAAGCCTGACAAGCGAAAAGGAGAAAAAGCACAAGCCTCCTGTGGGTGAATCGGTACGAAGAAGCGCCTAGAGAATAACCGTCCTCTTACCGTGCAGAAAAATCCGCCGCTCGGCATAAAGACTGATTGCGCGCGCCAGCACGCGGGATTCCGAATCCTGCCCGATAATCCTGAGCTTCTCCGGCGTATCGGAATGCGTAATCCGCACCGTTTCCTGCTCGATGATCGGCCCTTCGTCCAGATCCTCGGTCGCGAAATGCGCTGTCGCCCCGATCAGCTTCACCCCCCGCGCATAGGCCTGGTGATAGGGCTTCGCCCCTTTAAAACCAGGCAGAAACGAATGATGGATATTAATGACCCGCCCTCTGTATTTCGCGCAGAACGCCCCGCTGAGAACCTGCATATAGCGGGCCAGAACGACCAGTTCGCTCTGCGTTTCCTGGATAAGGGCCTCCAGCTTCTCCTCCTGCGCATCCTTGGTCTCCGGCGATACCGGAAGATGCACGAACCGCAGGCCGAAATCCTCCACGCGTTTTTGCAGGATCTCGTGGTTGGAAACGACAGCCGTAATCTCGACCGGAAAATGCTTGACGCTCCAGCGGTAAAGAATATCGTTCAGGCAATGCCCTTCCTTGGAAACCATGAGCAGCGTCCGCACAGGCTGTTCCACGGTCTGAAGGGCCCACACCATACCGAAGGTGCCCGCAACTTCTGTGAAAGCTTGGGCAAAATCCTTTTCCGCTCCCTCAACAACGGGCGAAAACAGAACCCGCATGAAGAAAAGCCCGGAAAGATGATCGTTGAACTGCGCCGACTCTTCGATATTGCACCGCGCATCGCTCAGGCAGGCCGAAACCGCTGCGACGATTCCCGGCCTGTCTGTACAATGAAGTCGAAGAACCAGCATAACAAAGGCTCTAAAATACCCGGATCAATACCGGTATTCGTCCTTCTTGAACGGTCCCTTGATCTCGACACCGATATAATCGGCCTGCGCCTGACTCAGCTGGGTCAGTTTTGCGCCGACCTTTTCAAGGTGCAAAGCCGCAACCTTCTCATCCAGATGCTTCGGCAGAACGTAAACCTTGTTCTCGTATTTGCCCGGATTGGTGTACAACTCGATCTGGGCCAATGTCTGGTTCGTAAACGACGCCGACATAACGAACGACGGGTGGCCCGTGGCGCACCCAAGGTTCACCAGACGCCCCTCGGCCAGAAGGATAATCCGGTGGCCGCCCGGAAACTCGATCTCGTCGACCTGCGGCTTGATGTTGGTCCACTTCATGTTCTTCAGGCCGTCAACCTGAATCTCGTTATCGAAGTGCCCGATATTGCACACGATCGCCCGGTCTTTCATCTCGCGCATATGATCCACGGTGATGATGTCCTTGTTCCCCGTAGCGGTGACAAAGATATCCGCACGTTTAACCGCATCGTCCATCGTCGTGACCTCATAGCCTTCCATCGCCGCCTGCAGGGCACAGATCGGGTCGACCTCGGATACCAGAACGCGCGCGCCGGCCTGACGCAGCGATTCAGCGGAACCCTTGCCCACATCGCCGAACCCGCACACCATGGCAACCTTTCCGGCCATCATGACGTCGGTCGCACGGCGGATCGCATCGACCAAACTCTCGCGGCACCCATATTTATTGTCGAATTTCGACTTGGTCACCGAGTCATTGACGTTGATCGCCGGCACATTAAGTTTGCCCTTCTTCTGCATCTCGTAAAGACGCAGAACCCCTGTCGTAGTCTCCTCGGAAATACCTTTGATATCCTTCATCAGGTGCGGATACTTCTCCATCATCCGCAAAGTCAGGTCGCCACCGTCATCGAGGATCATATTCGGCACCCAGCCGTTCGGTCCCTCGATCGTCTTGTCGATCGCCCACCAGAACTCTTCCTCGTTCATTCCCTTCCAGGCAAAAACCGGAACGCCCGTGGCCGCAATCGCCGCCGCTGCATGGTCCTGCGTGGAAAAGATGTTACAGGAACTCCAGCGCACTTCCGCGCCCAGCGCCGTCAGCGTCTCGATCAGAACCGCTGTCTGGATCGTCATGTGCAGACACCCGGCAATCCGTGCGCCTTCCAAAGGTTGCTTCGGCCCGTATTCCACCCGCGTGGCCATAAGGCCGGGCATCTCGCTCTCGGCGATATTGATTTCCTTGCGGCCCCATTCGGCCAGCTTGATATCGGCGACTTTATAATCGTTTTCAACGGTTTTGGGCTGTGTAGCCATAATCTTAATCTCCTTTGGCTTCCGGTCCCGCAAAGGTCCGCAAAGCGGTTTCTTTTAGAATCACAGGAAAATAAGCATTTTTTTAGAGAAAAACCAGTGTTAATATGCCCCCATGGAAATTGATTTTAATAAACAGCTCGAACGGCCTCGCTTCATCTACAAGCCCAATCCGATGATGAAACGCGCCTATCAGATCTTTGAACTGATGCCCAAGAACAATGCTTACGTTCCGGTCGGCGAATATATCCTCCTGAACCACGAGGAAGACCCGGAACTGACCGAACTGAAGATGGGCAACCTGATTACCCTCCTGAACGGCAAGAAAGACGTGAAAGACCTCTCGAAAATGAGCAAAACCCGCGTCCTTTTCACCGTTGTGCCTGAAGATCAGTCCGGCGACCAGACAAAGATCATTTTCAAGGATTACAAGGGTAAGGGCGTATCGGTCGATAATGCAGTCTTTACGATTCGCAAGGGCGTCTTGCACGATAAACGGAAGTTTATCTAGGCCCTTTTGTAAAAAAGCCTCCCGTCACCGGCTCATCAAAAGCGCCCGCAGAGCCTGAAATAAGCTTAAAGCATTGTTAAAAATGTGAAATTCTTCTTTTTCCCTCTAAGAAAGAAAAAAATTTTTTCTTTATAGGGAGGAAACAATATTTGACAAAACCTCGCCTTTTGAATTACTCTGATCCTAGAAATAGCGCTGGGCGACCAGAAAAAGTTAATCCGTTAAGGGTTACACGCTTGGCCTGTTTCCAAAAAACAACGTACGTTAAACAGAAAGGGTGTTATCAATGTTGACAGGACTCTTCGGAAATGAAGCGGCACCGCTAACCGCCCAGGGTGTAGGGTCTCGCTTCTCCGCTGCAGCAAGCACAGGCGGCCTCGATGTAGGCATGGACCTGACCGCAGATGCGGCATACGGAAAAGAAATGTAAACCTTTACATTTTTAGAGATACAAAAAGGGGCCTCCGGGCCCCTTTTTTTCGACTGCAGACACAAACCCTGACCTTATGTAGGCTCGTTCATGCTCGGCCCTGCCGCGGCAGGATCAAACGGCTTGCGCCCAAACTCGTTCCAATCCATATCAATACGCCCGTCCTGCCAGAGGCCAAGCCGGGTGGCATTGAAGTGATCGAGAATTCTCTCTCTTTCCGAACGCCCCGGAGTATTCTGGAGAAGCTCGAAAAGGGCTTTAGCTTCTCGCGAATCGATCCGTCTGATGATTTCCTTGGTCAGGGGCGCGCTGTTAATCGCAGCCGAAAGCTTGGTAATCCCCGCACCGATCACGAGAGGAAGATATCTTGGCTCCGAAGCCATATCCCCGCAGATGCTGATTGGAATATCTTTTTCCTGACCGAAAACAACGGCCTTACCAAGCGCATGCAGAACGGAAAGATCGGTAGGGTCATATTTAACCATGCTGTCCGCTTCGTAACGACGATTCGGATCCAGAAAACCGTACACCAGGTCGTTCGAGCCGATGGACATGAATGCAACATCCAGCCTGTCCAGCTTATCAAAAAGAGCGGGAACCTCGCCCATACAGCCCAGCTTGATTGTCGGAACATGACGTTCCGCAGCAAGCTGGTCCATCAGTTTTTGCATGGCTTCCATTTGCTCGACGGAAGAAATCATCGGGATCATAACCTTGATTTTGCCTTCATGTCCCTGCTGCACAAGTTCGTGGTTCAAACGCAACAAAGCTCCCATTTGAACCTTCGTCACCTCCGCCTCGTACTTGGCTTTCTCTTCATCGGACCTTTCTTTAAATCTCCCGACTTTGTCCCCGGCAATATCAAGAGTCCGGATAACGGCTTCAGTATATTGCCCCTCCCCCGCTGAACAATCCTGAAGGTTTTTCCGGAAGATTTTAATCCAATGATCCTCTGAGATAGGTTGGGTTCTCATATTTTCGGCCATTTCAGTCCGGTACAGGCCGATGCCTTCCACATTCGCGCGCTTGAGAAGCTGCGCTTCAAAAGAAGAACCAAAGTTGGCGTAAACAGAGACAGCCTGACCGTCCAAAGTCGTAAGAGGCTCATCAGAGCCGCTTTTTTGACGCAGTTGTTCGTTTATATCTTCCAGGCGTGTTTTTTGTCTGACAGCTTCCTTCATAAGCGCAGCGCTGGGGTGCAGAACAATGCCCCCGGAACCCGAGCCGCCATCAATAATGCAATCATATCCGGTTTTAACGGTAGGAAGGTGGGCTGGATCAACAACGACAAAAGGAATCCCCAGGGACTTCGCAATAATTGCTGCATGCCCCCTCAGATTCGCATTGGTACAGATAATCCCCGCAAATCGCGGCAAGCCGGTATCTTTATTCACAAACCCCAGAACCTCGGCAGGTGGAATGTTTTTACAAAAAATAACCGACCCTTCGGGAGCATCCCTGAGCGAAGACAAAACACGAGTGGGATGAAGATGATGCTGCAAAACAGTCAGCTGCTGTTCGAGCTGCTCCGCGACATGCGCAACAACATCGCTCTTGGCTGTTCGATATCGGTCCATTCTCCTGTAGTATTCTGCTGCCGCTGCTGCTTCTGCGGATTTCCCTTTCGAAATCTCTTTTATAATGTCATCGGCAATTCCCTGATCATGGGCAAACATGACCTCCGTTGTGATATTGAAGTCGGCATCCCCCTCCATCTCAACGGCAAGATTATGTTGCACATCTTCTTCATATTTCTCGTAAGTGGAAATCAGGAGCTTTCTGGCCTCTGTGTAACGCTGTGTTTGCTCTTGAATAAAACTTTCCTTGATTTGATCAATGAACGCCGGGTCTAAACTGACGAATTCGACAGGATCATAGCCGAACACCTTATCGGTGTCGGTTGGCGGGATGGGATCATTCTCATACATATAGATTTTCCCTACCGACACCAACGGAAGGTTGACGCGCGCAGGTATAAAAACCGACGAATCGTTACTGACTTTAAATTTTGAACTGATATGACCTTCTTGCTCGGTCATGGCATCACCCGTAAAAGAAACTTTATGATTATATCTTTTTCATAAGCTAAATATCATAAATTAGGGAGAAAAGAAAAGCAATTCTAAACGCTCTCCGAGCCTCTATCCCTCTGATAAATCTCTATTTTCAACAAAAACCTGAAACTTCTGCTCCCGGAGCCACCCGGCCAGTAAATCGATAAGATAAACCGACCGGTGCCGCCCCCCGGTGCACCCCAAGGCAACGGTAAGATAATTCTTACCCTCCTGGGTATAGCGCGGCAGCAAAATCTCAAGCAGCGCTTTGAATGTCGTCATAAACCGTTCATAATCAGGATCTTGACGGATATATTCCCCGACAGCCGGATCCAGACCGGTCAAAGGCTTAAGTTTCTCATCCCAATGCGGGTTTTTTAGAAACCGGACATCCATGACAAGATCGGCCTCCCGCGGCACACCGTACCGGAAGCCGAAAGACATCAGGGTAACGGTCATGTTCTCCTGCGGCTTATTCCGAAAATGCCCCTCCAGAACGTGCCGCAAATCATGGATGGAAAATTCCGTTGAGTCGATCAGGATGTCGGCATGTTTCTGCAACTCCGCGAGCAACTTTTTTTCAAGCTGAATTCCATAGGTAACGGGCCGGTCTTTTGCCAGGGGATGACGCCTTCGGGTTTCATTGAACCGCTTCTGCAAGACAGCATCGTCGCAGGTAACAAACAACAATCGCGCCTTCGCCCTCTGGGCAACATCCAGAACGGCTGATCCCGAAAATCCCCACGTGCGCGTATCGATCCCGATCGCGATTTTCAGAGGCGGACGGTTATTTTGCCCCGCCTGTTCAAGCAGGGAGTCGACAAGAGCCAGAGGAAAATTATCAAACACCTCGTAGTGAAAATCCTCCAGCGCCTTCAGCACAGAAGTCATACCTGCCCCGGAAAATCCCGTGACAATCAAGGGACTGACAGTCATTCATCCTCCAGAACATTAAGGATGACAGCAAACCGTGTGCCTGCGATTTTCCCCTGGCGGCTTTTGATATTCTCCGCAAAGATTATTCCATTATGAGCCTCAATGATCTGTTTGCAGATCGAAAGGCCGAGGCCCGAATGTTTTCCGTATTGCTCTCGCGGACGTTCCGAATAAAAACGTTCAAAAACGGTTTTAAGCTTGTTCTCGGGAATGCCCGGCCCCTCGTCTTCAAAAGAAATACTGACCCGGTTCTTTTTGCGCTCAACCTTGATTTTGACAACACTTTTTACAGGGGTAAACGTCAAAGCATTGGAAATAATATTGTTAAAAACCTGCCCCAGACGCCCTTCGCTGCCGAGCACGAAAGTATCATCCTCGTACGGATAATCGAGCATGATCATCACCCCGTCCTTAATGGCGGTATCGGGATCGACCCTGTTCTTACTGCGGTCCAGGGGGTTTTTGTATAAATCGAGAAGCCTGCGCAACAAGGCCCGGATATTGACTTTCTCAAATGATTCCCGCGAAAGCTCGGCTTCAAGACGGGAAGCAGCAGAAATATCGCTGATAAGCCGGTCAAGACGTTCGATATCATGAAGGATGATGGCTAACAGCTTGTCCTGATCTTCCTTCTTTTTGACGATGGCCGCCGATTCGACCGCGCTTTTGAGGGAGGAAAGAGGATTTTTAATCTCGTGCGCCACATCGGAAGCAAAACTTTCCATCGCGTCCATCCGCTCCAGCAGGGCATTCGTCATATCGCCCAAAGCAATGGACAATTCTCCGATTTCATCCTTGCGCGCGCTCATATCGGGAATCTCATCGCCCCGGATTTTCCCTTTCCGGACTTTATCGGCGGCATCGGCCAGACGACGCAAGGGTCTTGCAATCACACCGGAAAGGTACAGGGACAGTAAAACGGTAAAAAAAAGCGTGGCTAAAAAAACCTTGAGAATATCGAACCACGCATCGCCCAAAGCCTGCCGGATATCCTTGCCTTCGCTTACAAGATAAACAGCCCCGTATACCCTCGTATTATGTTTGATGGGCATCGCAGCCGTCAGAAGAATATTATCCTCCGTGTTTCGCCACGCCGAAAGGCTCATCTTGCTGTGCAGAGCATCTGCAACATCAACATAATCCTGTCCGTTTGAAGAACCAATGTCTTGATATAAAGGCAAGACATTCCGGTCGGGAAGAAGAGAAACCAAAAAAGCGCCAATATTTTTAAGCATTTCAATGCTCTCCCATTTGTCCCGTTCCTCGCGCTCAAGCGTAAAAATGGGTTCTATAGGCTTTTCCGCCATCAGGACGTTAGAATCGGCGATCAATTCCCCCGTTTCATCAAAAACGCGGATTCGTTTCCCAAGGGTCGCGCCAAACACACCGACAATTCTTTTCACATTTTCTCTTGCCAGATAAGACTGCCCGTCTGCCTCCCGGATCAGGCTGCCTTCAGAAACAGCCGCGGTAATCAGAAAGACTTCAGTCTCAAAAATTTCCAGCTTGGATTGAATCAGGCGGTTTTGATATTCGCCAAGATAAAGAACGCCAATCATCAGGCTGAGCAGGGCAATCGCATTAACGCCGACAATCCGCAACGTCAGGCCGGTAATCCGCCCACCGGTCCCCCCCCAGTAAAAATCGAGAAGATGCTCGAACTCGCTGTCCCGCTGTCCGATCCTAACCCATCGGTTAGACTTCCTTAATTCTATATCCGACTCCGTAGAGGGTCTCAATTTGGTCAAAGCTGTCGTCTACTTTTTTAAACTTGTTCCGGATCCGTTTGATATGGGAGTCCACAGTCCGGTCATCGACATAGATATTCTCACCATATGCCATATCGATCAACTGGTCTCTGGTTCGCACATGTCCGGGCCGGGTAACCAGCGATTTAACAAGCAGGAACTCGGTAACAGTCAGGTTAACAGGCTTTTTCTTCCACGTGCATAAATGCCGGGCCTCATCAAGCTCGATATCCCCGTAAACGATATGCTGCCCGACGCTGGCCTCCGTTTTCTTGAGGTCCTGCCGTCTGAGCAAAACCCTGATCCTCTCGATCAGAAGCCGCTGCGAAAAAGGCTTGGTAATATAATCATCCGCACCCATTCGCAAACCCAGCAACTGGTCGATCTCGTCATCCTTGGAGGTCAGGAAAATCACGGGAACATCAGAAAACTCCCGGATCTTCTTTAAAACCTCCATCCCGTCCATACGGGGCATCTTGATATCGAGAACGACGAGATCCGTTCCGTTCTTCGTCACGGAATCAAGCCCCGATTCCCCGTCGCTGAAACTCTCGACTGTAAACCCTTCGGACTCCAGAACCATCGCAACGGACGCTGTAATATTCAGATCGTCGTCAATAAGCGTGACCTTATAAGTCATGACCTCTCCCACACTGTCTCCTTTAAAAGTTTAGCATGGCTGCCGGGAACTTTTAAACCCCGCTCGAAAAGTCTTTTGATCCCGTCGTCAGATCGAGAACCGATCCGGCCAAATACACTGACCCCGCGATAAGAATCCGGCATGGACCGTCTATGCGGGAACGCAGGGCGCCCAGCGCCTCCCTGACGGTCTCAAAGCTCTGGACGTCAAGAGTGCGGACCAGAGACCCCGCCTTTTCAAGCAATACTGGCAAACTCAGCACATTTTTTTCATCATCGATGCCCACAAGAGAAAGCCCCGTTAAAAACGGCGCCATCGGAGACAAAAATCCGTGCACATCCTTGTGTCCCAGCATACCGAGGATCAAATGCACCGGCATAGGGTCATCTTCGGCCCATTTCTGAATCTGCCGGGCCAGAACATCCCCGGCGCTGTCGTTATGTCCCGAATCAAGCCAGACTTCGACCCGCTCCGTCAACCCCAAGGCCGCTGAATCCAGAAGCTGCAACCGCCCGGACCAACGCACCGCTTTCAATCCCGTCTCGATAGAGCGTTCCTCCACAGGCAAACGCTCCGCCGCGCACCTAAGAGCCATGATAGCAGCCCCGGCATTGATAATTTGGTGGTCCCCGGTCAGCCCCGGCAAAGGATAGAGGGTTTTCTTCCCGTCATGGCTTAGAATCATGCGCCCCTCCTCGCCGTAACACATCCAGTCCCGTCCGTAAAAATGAAGCTCCGCGCCCCGTGTGGAAGCAATCTTTTCTAGAACCGGAAAAATCTGCGCCTCCTCCTCGGATTTGCCCTGTGCGCTGACAACGCAAGGCCGTCCCTTTTTGATAATGCCTGCCTTTTCCGCAGCGATCTCCGGCAATGTCTCGCCCAGAAACTCGGTATGATCTCTGGAAATCCGGCTGATGACCGTAACCAGCGGATCGTCGATCACGTTCGTGCAGTCCAGACGCCCGCCCATCCCGACTTCCAGTAACAGAACATCGCCTGGAACCGTGGAAAAAGCACGGAACGCCAGAGCTGTCGTAATTTCGAAAAAAGACAGGTTTTCCAGGGAATGCTGCGCGCTTATCTCATCGATCAGCTCTTCCAGATATGAATCTGAAATCTCCTCGCCGGCCAGCCTGATCCGCTCGTTCACGCGCTGCAGATGCGGCGAGGTATACGCATGAACCCGGTACCCCTGTGCCTCAAGAATGGCCCGCAAGAAAGCGACGATCGAACCCTTGCCATTTGTCCCGGCTACATGGAAAACAGGCGGCAGCCGTCTGTGCGGCTCTCCCATGCTGCGCAACAAAGACTGATAGGCTGTGCTGTCCCAGTTGACTTTCGATCCCGTGCGCAGCCGATAAAGAGCCTGCAGCTTTTGCTGCAATGTGGCGTTCGGATGGCGGAGGTCCGCAGTATGCATGGCAGGTAAAACGCAATAACAGGTTTATTGACCGGCGATCTTCTTGTCCGTTTCGGAAGCCGTGCCCGCGCCTTGGGCCAGGTCCGAAACGGTACGCCCGAGCTTGAGAACCGCCTCGCGGGCCACCCGGACATGAGTAAGAGCCTGCAGCGCCGCGGCGCGCTCATTATCGTTCGCCCGGGACTTTACCGCCCGCTCCGACCCGGAAGACCCCTTATCCTCACCCTCTGCACCTTTGCTTTCGGTGTCGGCATGGTCCTTCTTGCCGTTTTTCTTCGGGTCCTTCTTATAGGGTTTTTGGGTAAGCAGGCCGATAAGCGTTGCCAGCGTGTTCTTCATATCCTTGCGGGGAACGATCATATCGACCATCCCGTGCTGCAGCAGGTGCTCGGCAGTCTGAAACCCGTCGGGAAGTTTTTCACGAACCGTTTCCTTGATAACGTTCGGCCCGGCAAAACCGATCTGCGCCCCCGGCTCGGCAATATGAACATCTCCGACCATCGCAAATGAAGCGCTCACGCCTCCGGTTGTCGGATCGGTCAGGATAACGATATAAGGAAGCCGCGCATCCTTGACCATTTCAACCGCCACCATGGTGCGCGGCATCTGGATCAGCGAAAGCATTCCCTCCTGCATCCTGGCCCCGCCCGAAGCGGGAATTACGATAAACGCCGATTTGCTTTTCACGGCAATTTCTGCGGCCTTGACGATAGCCTCGCCGACAGCCATCCCCATCGATCCGCCCATGAAACTGAAATTAAAAGCGGCGATCACGGCATCCAGTCCGCCGATCGTCCCCTTGGCAAGCGTGATGGCGTCGCGCAGTCCCGTTTTCGCCTGCGAACGCTTCATCCGGTCGATATACCGTTCCTTGTCCTTGAATTTCAGCGGGTCAAGCTCGACCTTGGGAGTCTCGATAACCTCATATTTCCCGCCGTCATAAAGCATGGCAAGCCGCTCTTTGACCGGGAATCGTAAATGATGATTGCAATAATGGCAGACATTGTAATTCACGCTCAGATCGCTGTGAAATAGCATCTTTTCACAGACAGGACACTTCGCCCAGAAATTATCCGGCACTTCTTTCTGCTCGCCGACGATAGAGCGGATGCGCGGGGGTATAAAATTAGTCAGCCAGTTCATCTCTTTTCGAGCCTTTTACGCTTAGGGGGATACGCGGATACGATCAGGGTTCACAAAAAACATAGGGATCGTCAAGCTCACGCAGAGGTTCTCAACGCGCCTGAAAGGGCGCGGACATGATCCAGAACCGTGGCCATTTCAGGATCATCGGGACTCACTTTACCTGATTTCTCACCCAATTGCGCGATTTTTTCAACAATGGATGACCCGACGACGACCGCATCACCCAGACC
>JAGRIJ010000043.1 GCA_020443295.1 Alphaproteobacteria bacterium
TGCCCGGCACTCCTGCAAAAACGTGTACCCGTTCTTTTTAGGCATTCCCCAGTCCAGAAGAATAATGTCGAACTTCCTGTCTTTGAGAATTTCTTCAGCTTCCAAACCGTCTGCAGCCGATTCAACTTCGGTCACGCCAATCATCGCAAGCTGCTGTGTTACCAGCTTCCTGATAATCATGTAATCGTCGACGATAAGAACGCTTATTTTACCGTAATCCACTTTTTAGCTTTCGTTACAGAAGGTTGCTCACTTTCGCAGGATACTGAATTCTCGTAACTAAATTCTAAACAAAAAGCTGTTTTTTTGAGTTTTTTGGCCCCTTCAACCGAATTTTAAGACCTTGGTCATAAAGTGTTGCTTACGGTTTGGGGCCAAATTTCCAGGCATTCATGATGGACAAAAGAGACATTTTGGCTGATTACCATGCGTTAGAGGTGTTGGATTGCACGCTCGGGCGGGTGACGCATAAGTTCAGCAACCTGATTTCCCCGGTTCTCGGTTTTAGTGAAATCCTGAAAAAAATGAATACCGATGACGGATTGAATGATTTCATTAGCCCCATACATGAGTATTCACTTGAATTGAGAAACTTTAACGATCTTCTGGGGGCCAGCGACCTGATCGAATCCGATCAGGCCGAAAGGAAATTGCAAGCTTCTGATCAGGCCTTTCTTGAAACTTACACTCAGGCGCTTAAAAATGTTACCGGACGTGACGTATCCGTTCACCAGCCCAATCCAGATCCGTCACAGACCGTGCCTCTTGCTTATCATGCCGGCGCCTTGCGTTTGGCGATGGAACATCTCATCCGAAATGCGCTTGAGGCGGGATCCAGTGTTGACTCTCTTAAGTCTGAGTGCTCGCTGATCAACCTTGATTCCAATACCGCAGCCCTGCTCAATCTTCCGGCTTCCACGTATGCCTGCTTCAGCCTTTCCGGCCCTTCCGATGCCCTGAGCTCCGAATGTCTTACGCAAGCGCTTACGCCGCTTTATACAACCAAGGACGTCAGCCGCCATAAGGGCCTGGGGCTCTGGCACACATACCGTCTTATGCGGAGGATGGGTGGAACGGTACTGCTGCAGAACAGCCTGAACCAGCAAAGCTGCGCACAACTGCTTATTCCTGCCAGCACCGGATCTGCGGGGGGGTAAGATGGCTTATATTCTTGTTGTCGATGACGAACCGGGCGTACTGATCACTCTCAAGACAATGCTGAAGGTAGATGGGCATAATGTTCTCGTTGCCGAGAACGGCAAAAGGGGCATTGAAGAGCTCAAGAGTAATCTAGATGTGATTGATCTTGTCATTACAGATATCCAGATGCCCGAAATGGACGGTTTGCAGTTTATTCATGATTTGCTTGAGATTACGAAAGATATTCCTGTCGTTGCTATTTCCGGGGGCGGGAACAAGATCGCCAATTTTGATCCGCTGGAAAGCCTTCAAGACAAAATTCTGGGCATCATCCGAAAGCCTTTTACCCATGATGAGCTGTTCGAAACTATTAACAGCGTTCTGGAATCATCGCGCGGTGCGAGGGCAAATTCATGATTCCGGCAGAACACGAGACGCGCTTTTCAAAGCCGATGAATATCTACAAAGTGTTTTTTCTTTTCTTTGCAGGAATCGGATTTATCGTTTTCAGCCCGATTCTGATTATTTTTCTGGATACCATCAATGCTTTTCACACCTCAGATAAAATCCGGGAACAAAATCAAATCGTCAACCAAACCCGCCTTATAAATTACAGCATTACTCACGAAACGGAACAGGCGATGTCTCTGATAGCCGGAGTCCATGAAAACAAGGATATCCTTAAGGCGGGGTGGAAAACTGTCCGAGAAGAAAATACTGCCGCTTTAAACGGCTTGATTAACGCTGTTATGGACGTCTCGACGTCTCCTAAAATGGCTTTAACCGTAGAGGATATCAAAAAAGCGCGTCAAGAGACCGAAAAGCTCAGTGCCGCAATAGAAAAGGACGAATATGTCCACCCGGAAACGTTTTTGGATGCACAGCAGAATCTTAGCGAAACTCTTGCTCTGCTGAGGATTGAAATCCTTGAACCTCAGAGCGCGCCCCAATTTGCCTTCCAGCAAAGTTTCCTGATCCACAAGACGGCCCAGAACCTTCTTAACCTTACTTCGTATGAAGGGAATCTTCTTTTAACGTTCATCCACTCCGGACACCCCATAGACGATACCACTATGCAGAGGCTTATTTTGCTTCGGAATACAGCCAAAACCGAACGTGAGCAGCTCTCCACCCAGATCGAAAAGATAAACAGAGACAAAAAATTTTCATCCGAAACTTATGGATTTTCTCTTTTCTACGGCCTGCAGGACTTCGAAGATTCCTTTAAAAGCCTTGATGACATGCGCCGCAGGATTTACGCATCGTCAGTCACAGGGGAGAGCTACCCTGTTGAAGCGCAGGAATGGAAAGACAATTATGGGCACGCTCTGGAGAGTATCAAGCGGCTTGAGGATATTATCTCCATTCCTGCCGAGTCAGCCCTGCAGGACAATCTCAAAAACCTGACCCACCGGCTTGCCCTTACCACCCTCGCCGGGTTTGTAGCGATCGGCATTCTTTATATCCTGTTCCTGATTCTCAAGGTCAGGATTTTAAAACCTATCGGTCTTGTTACCAAGAGGATGACCGATCTGGCTGCGGGGGACCTTGAACTCGAACTCCCCGAGACCTACGGCATGGACGAAGTCGCGGAAATGATTGAAGCCTTGAAAATTTTCAAGCAAACCGCCTTGAACTCGCGCCGACTGGCTACCATTCCGGAACGCAACCCGGACCCGATCATAGAGCTGAATGAAAACGGTATGATTACTTATATGAACGACGCTGCAATCCGCGAATTTCCTAACATGTATATGGTTGACGGAACGGTTCATCCCATCTTCAAGGATTTCGTCGATCTTCAGATGGAAAGCCTGTCGGCACGAAAAAATACCGTTCTTCACATTCGCAAAGTCAATGACAAGTATTATGAGCGCTATACGACCTTCGTGGAATTGCATGATCAATCGCTGATCCGCGTCTTTCTTCGAGACATCACTGAAAAAATGGTTCAGGAAAGCGCTCTTCTGGAAAGTCAGGAGCGCGCCCAGGCTTTTATGAACGCGCTGGAAGCCAGCAAAACCGGCCTGGTTATCCTGCTTTTCCTGAACGGCAACTGGGTGGTTGACTATGTCAATGCCAGTTTTATGAACATGACAGGCTATCTTCTTGATGAACTGAGAAATCAGCCGTTTAATTTCCTTTCGGGAGAAAAGACGGATCTATCAGCCCTTAGTTTCGTGAAAACCCGGATAGAAAGACGCGTCAGCGCCAGCCGTGAAATCCTTTGCTATAAAAAAGACAATCAACCGTTTTGGGGGCGTATGCAGGTTGCGCCCATTCTTAACCGCAAAGGAAAAATCAACAAGTACAGCCTTATGCTCGAAGATATTAGCGAGGATCGCGACCGTGAAGAAGGCGCAAAAAAACAGCAAAATCTTGTTGCCATCGGAGAAATGGCAGGAGGCATGGCGCATGAAATTAACAACGCCCTGCAACCCATTCTGGGTCTGAGCGAAGCCTTAACGAAGAAATTTTCTTCTGATCCTGATGCGCTGGAAGAATACGAACTCTCCAAAGTCGTTTATGAATATGCTCTCTTCGCAAAGAATATTCTTACGGACATGCTCTCCTTCACGCGTCAGGAAAGCGGTGCCCTTACGCCCGTCAAAGCTTACGATATTCTCGATCAAAATCTTAAACTGCTTCAAGACGGCCTTCCTGCCCAAGTCAAGCTGGTCTGCGAGAACCTTAATGACACGTCACTGCCAGAGTCTTCCGATGCCGTGATCCTGATCAACCAGACGGGATTTTTCCAGATCATGACGAACCTTATCAAGAATGCGTGTCATGCCATGAATAATGCCGGGACGGTTACTCTCGGGTACCGGGAAAGGCTTCTTGATGAGAAAAATCTTTTCAGTCTTCCCGCAGGGCATTATTTCCAAATTTTGGTCAAAGATACGGGGTGCGGCATGGATGAAAAAACAAAAGCCAAGATATTCGAGCCCTTTTTCAGCACCAAACAAGTCGGCGAGGGTACGGGATTGGGACTGTCTGTCGTTTACGGCATTCTGCAGAAGTGGAATGGAAGCATTCATGTGGAGAGCATGCCGGGCAAAGGGACAATCTTTACCATTTTGATCCCCATACAGGATCATTCCTCGGTTATTTCGATGACGGCTGAGAGGAAAAACATCAGAAACGGTGTTGCAGCGACATAACAACCGTGCGGCCCAATTCGTTCGCTCCGTCACGCCCGATCAGAGCATTCTGAACGAAATACGGGCGTTCTTCATGCTCCTCAGCGAGATTATAGCCGTTCAAGGAGAGGGTTGTATTTTCCGTGATGTTGTAAGCCGCCCTGGCGTTCAGGAGGACATAGGCGCTTACGTCTTTTTGATAGTATGAATTGAAGAAATCCGCCGTAACCGCAGAATATTTTATGCCGGATACAAAATGAACATCCGTTCCCAGTTCGAACGGCCCCTTTTTGTAGTCCAGCGCCAGATTGATCTTGTGGTCGGGCTGAGCATCTTCAAAATTAAACCGATGGTCCGGGTTGTCCGATCCGGAATCAGAAAGCAAAGAGTAGGTGTAATTTATATTCCAGTTCAAAGTCTTATCCAGACAGGTTCCTTTCGCGAACAATTCAAGGAATACTGCTTCCGAGTTGCCTACGTTTTCAAAAGTATAGTCCGCTTTTGGGTTTCCCGGCGGTCCGAATTCCCGAACGGTCGGGGCGATCAGATCCTCGATCCTCTGGTACACGATATTGCTCCCGGCACTGAAATTTTGGTCCGGGAACTTTCGCGTATAGCCCAGGTCCGCAGTGTAATTGACCTCCGGGTTCAGTGTTGGATTGCCATAGAGTTCTGAAAAGGCAGACGTATTTTCATCAAAAGCAAGCTCGACGATACTCGGGACGTGCAGCCCTCTCCCCACTGAAAAACGCACCGAGGATCGGGGGTCCACTTCGTATACAATTCCGCTGTTAAAACTGAACTCGGTTCCGCCCGGCTCAAGATCAAGGCTTGGGAGATTGATTTTCGTGTCCGATGTATCCATCGTAAAATCGCGGTCCGTTGACCAGTGGTCGACCCGCACGGCATTGTCCATGGACCAGTGATCGGATATTCGCCAGTCCCACATGGCCCCGCCCGAGAGCGTGTTGATCGTGAAATTGTCGTCGTCGCTTTTTCCCAGTGCGTTCCCTTCCCCGTAATTATTGCGAAACTCTGCGCTGAGGCGAATATTATGGTTTGTATAGGGCGAGAAAAGGTTCGAAAGCTGTATCGATGTCAGCCGGTTGGCAATCGAGAACTCCGGGAATGTGTTAAACCTATGCCGGCCGACAGTCATATGGTTAAAATTATGGTATGCGGTCAGGTCAAAAACTCCCGCGCTTCCGCTATCGTAGCTCAGATCAGCCTTGATATGCCGAGAGTGCGTTGACGTTGCTCTTGCGGTATTAAAGATCGTCAGGTTATCGCCTCTTTGCTGGTTATAGCCCGCCTCGATCCGGGCGAAGATGTTGTCCGTCAGCCTGATCTGGGAGTCCATATTCAGGGATTCTTTCTGAAAAGCATTCTTGGCCGGTGCGTCAGGCACACGCGTCGAGTTTATACGCTCATTGTGGGGAAATTCATCGTATCCTGTTCTTTCTCCCGAAAAGCGGACCGCCATGTCGTCGCGCAGGTTTAATGTCTTCATTCCGCCGAATGAGTTGTATCCCCTGCTCCCATATCCCAGACGCACATCGCTGACGTCATCGTACATGGGGTTATAGGTTATGATGTTAATCACGCCGGAGGCTGCGTTAAAACCAAACAAAGAGCTATTGGGGCCTCTGACGATCTCAATCTGCTTGATCTCATCCATCCGGACCGGAAAGGAGTTCCAGAGCGTCATGCCAAACAAATCCATATAGACCTGCCTGCCGTTGATGAGAACCAGAAGGCGGTTGGCGTAGGGCTGGTTATATCCGCGGATATTGACGTCGGCATGGTCACGGAAATTCCGGGCGACATCCACGCCTGCATAACGGCGCAGGAGATCGGGTATATCCTGAGCGCCGCTAGACCTGATTTCCTTGTCCGTGATGATATCCATGGACACCGGCACTTTGGATACGGGCTGAGGTTTTCCGGTGGCACTCGTCGTGACCGGCTCGTTATAGAGTGCTTCCAGACCGGTATAATCGACATTCTGCGCTTTTACAGGTGTCGCCGCGGCTGTTATCATGCATACAGCCAAGAGTGCTGTTAGCATCTTCATGGGGCCTGTTGTTTTCATCGCTCTATCCCTCATAGCCTGATCGCCATATATTTGAATGCTGCGTCCACATCGTAGCCGCTTTCTGAAAGAACCTTTTCGTTCAAGTAAATTTCCGTGCTGCCGCCGGATTCGATGCCGATCGCGCAGACCTGTTCGCGCACACAAGCGGAATCGAGACTTATGGTTATAACCTTGTTTTTACGAGAAACTTCCTTGATCCTGGGGTAGCTGCCCGCCATTAAAGACGGAACAATAAGAATGTCGGGCGGAAGGCCCTGCTGAAACGACCTGAGGCTGGCTTTAACAGCCCTGACTTTAATTTTTTTTAAACTATTTTTTTGGCTTTCGAGTTCCTGTGCCGCACGACGCGCCAGCACTTCAGATCCGGGGATATCTTCGCTGAAGAGCACGCCGATCATCACCTCGCCCTGCTTTCTCTCAATCCCCCGGATATATTTCAGGGTGTTCAGGACGGTACGGGCTTCCCCGCTCGTTACAGATCTTTCCTGAGCCATAAGAGATGACGGCGCCAGAATGATCGAAATAAGTCCGATCCCTAACAATAACGATCTGATTTTAATGGAAATGCCCATTATCAGCGTACCGACAGTACTTTGCTATGAAAAATAAAAAGAACGTTAAGTCCAACTCCAGTATAAAAAAGTTACATAAACCTTAATATAAAACAATATTTCTGCGATTTATTGGTAAAACTATCCCAGCATTATACTGGGTCATTGACGTTATCTTTGGGGCTGGTATTTTTGGAGTGTTCTTTTTAGCTTCAAATTAAGGAAATTCTGCGAAAGTTATATTTTATCAGTAGGGCAAATTCTAATTAAATAATGACGCCGGAAACTTTAAAAATTCTGATTGTTGACGACCATATGCTCATGCGCAATATGGTTGAGAACTATTGCAAGGCCATGGGCCTTATCAATCTTGAGCAGTGCTCGGGCGGCGAGCAGGTTCTGAAGGCTGTGGCCGCGAAGAGCTTTGATCTGATCCTGATGGATTGGGGCATGCCGGATATGTCCGGCCTAGAGGTTTTGAAAGCTCTGCGCGCCAATTCCAAGAACGATAAAACAGCTATCGTGATGGTTACGGCAGAGTCCGAGGATTCAAGGTTGATCGAGGCCCTAGAAGCCGGGGCGACCTCTTATCTCGTGAAACCTTTTTCTCAGGAAGATTTCGAGAAAAAAATCAAGAATGTGCTGGGCTGGTTAAAAAAACAGAGGGAATAAAGGTCGGTATTTTTAGTCAACTCCGTGTGGGGGATTTTTGGAGCATTTTATATTAAACCCTCAGGTCAGAACCGAATTGCCGGATGTTGTCACACGGCAAGTCCTGATGATTTTCCATGCCATGTTCGGAGTCAATGTCGAGAAGGCCGACCGCCTGCAAACGTCTTTTAACGATGACGATCTGATCGCCTGTGTGAGCCTGTCTCAGGATGATTTAAAAATATTGCTCCGCTTTGGTTTTCCAAGAGTCCTGCTTGCCCCCCTGCTGCAGAGAATTTACGGCCCTGTTCTGGGGAAGCATGAAACCACATTCGAAGACGCCGTTTGCGAGATTGCAAATATCGTCTGCAATGCCGTTAAAAAGCACCTGAATGAACACGGGTTCTCTTTCCTTATGAATATTCCCAAGATCGAACATGATTTTAAATCCCGGTATGAAAAGGGCAGCGACGATCATTTAGAACTCGAATATGTCCTGCAGGGCGAGCGTTTCTCTGTTGATATGATTACTTTTTATAAACGTGATGTTTTTGCAAACGAGGCCTTTTCATGAAAGCATATTCAGCTCTTATTACCGATACTTTGGGCACCGATACGCTAGAGCGTATTCGAGCACTTTCTCCAAACTTCATCTGCGTTTTCTTTTCCCCTCAGAAAGCCGACAGCCCGCTGCTAAAAGAACTTTGCGATTCTTTTAAGGGAATTACTATGGTTGGCTGTTCGACTGCCGGAGAGATTTCAGACAGCACGATGTCAGAAGACGCTATCTCGCTGATGGCTATTCATTTTGAAAAAACGACCGTGCGCGCCGAGGGAATAACAGTCGAGACCGTAGAGGATTGCTATCAGCAGGCGCATGCTCTTGGGCAAAAGATGGCTGGAGAAAATCTGGCCGGGGTGTTTATTCTTGCGCCCGGCCTGAATGTGAACGGAAGCGCGATAACGCGCGGTTTTGCAGATTCCCTGGGTGCGAATATCAGTGTTTCCGGAGGTCTTGCAGGAGATAATACCAGCTTTTCCAAAACCTATACCCTGCTAAACGGCGAACTCTCGCAAAACACTCTCATTGCGGTGGGATTTTACGGGAACAATATCAAGATTGGCACAGGTTCCAAGGGTGGCTGGGCTCCGTTCGGTCCGGCGCGCCGGGTTACAAAAGCTGACAGCAATATTCTTTATGAACTCGACGACAAGCCGGCCCTGGACCTTTACAAACAGTATCTGGGCGACAAGGCCGAGCAGCTTCCCTCCAGCGGGCTATTGTATCCGTTTTCCATTCTTGAGGACGATCAGAGCGAAACGGGCCTCATCCGAACGATCCTTGATGTTAATCATGAGAGCAAGAGCCTGATTCTTGCCGGCGACATGCCGGAGGGCAAGCTCGTGCGCCTTATGCATGCGGACGTCGACCAACTGATTGTCGGGGCCGAGAATGCCGCGGAAGAGGCCCATCTGGATTGCACGGACAGTGTTACCAGCGTTGCCCTTCTGGTCAGCTGCGTCGGGCGTAAGCTTGTTATGGCCGATGACGTGGTCGAGGAAATCGAAGCCGTTCATAATATTCTGGGACCGTCCACACATCTGGCCGGGTTCTACTCCTACGGAGAAATCTGCGTCTCCGATGTTACAAAGGCTCCTGAACTTCATAACCAGACGATGACCATTACCCAGTTGTCAGAATCTTCATGACCCCATGGCCAGAGTCCGCAACAAAATCCAGCGCCAGTTTGAACGTCATCTTAAAACCGATGATCCTTTAAGCATCGTTACGGATATGCGGGCTCAAGCCGAGCAAGGCGGGCATAATCAGTGCGTTTTATTTCTTGACGGATTATCGGGGTTTTTTGACGCCGTCACCAAAACTTATGAACAGTACGAAGACAAGAACAAGATGGCCCTGCGCAATCTTGAACTCAGTTCCGATGAGTTGAATGAGGCCAACCGCAAGCTCGAGCGTTTGAACCGATCCATGGAGGCCATGCTGGAAAGCCTTGGCCCGGCCCTGCTTTTTTTCAATAAAGCGGGATTGTGCGCTGATACCTACTCGCACTCCTGTCTTACGCTTCTTGAGAGCAACCCCTCGGGGCAATATATCTGGGATGTTCTGAAATGCACGGCTGAGGAAAAAGCGAGCTTTGAGAAGCTTCTCACGCTTGCCTTCAAGAACATTTCAGCTATGACGATTGAGGATTTGTTCAGAATCGCACCGCACTTTTACAAGCATTCCAAGGGCCTCTTCATTCAGGTCAGCTATCGTCCTATTTTTGGAAATAGCGGTTCGCTTCAGGGGATCCTGCTTATCGCCGAGGATTTGACCGAGGAAACCAATTACAAAGCCCTTGCTAAAGAAAAAGAAAAGCAAACAGAGAAAATCCTGCGCCTTATTCAGAACCGCAAAGATTATTTAAGCCTGATCTCACAGATCGAAGAGTTCTTTTTGTCTGAGGCGCCGCGCTTCTACGAACAGATTTCCCTTGTGGATCTCAAGGGGGAACTCCACACGCTGAAAGGGCTTGCGGGGAGTTTTTACATGGATGATTTTGCCGAGATCATGCAGGATCTGGAATCAGAAATCGTCAAGCCCGATACAACCCTCCGCCTTGCCTTTGAACATATTGAACAGGCGATTGCGCATATTTATTCGAGCGTTGAGGACGCCAAGGCATTCATGCGCTCGATTTTCGGGGATGTTGAAACGCTTGATCCTGATACTGTAACTGTGCGGCGCAGTGAATTGCTTGAGTTTTATGAGCATCTTTCCGCCGATGAGGACCCGAACCTCATTCAAAAGCGTTATTACCAGACGTTCCTGACGGTCCCGATCACCGCGCTCATGCGATCTCTCGACCAGCATATCCGGGAAACGGCCAGCAAGCTGGGGAAAGCCATGAAGCCCAGCCGGATTGAAGGAGACGCGTTCAGGGTTCCCGCCGGGGTTTACGACGATATGTTTTCTTCGCTCGTTCATCTGGTCCGAAATGCTATCGACCACGGTATCGAGCGGGCGGAGGACCGGGTTCTGTCGGGTAAAAGCCCAGAAGGGCAAATCATGGTGCGTGCCGAACGGTATGATCTCGGTGACGATCCCTGGTTCCGGATTATCTTCAAGGATGACGGCGCCGGAATTGATACAAAAAAAATCCGGGAGCGGATGAAGGCTTTAAGTATGGAGTCAGCAGGTCTCAGCGATCAGGACGTCACGCAGAATATTTTTATGCCGGGATTTTCCTCCAAGAGGGGCGTGTCGGTGATTTCCGGGCGGGGCGTCGGTCTTTCCGCCGTAACAAAGGAAGTCCGCAAGCTGGGCGGCAGCGTTTTCGTCAACTCCGAACCCGGAAAAGGCACGACGTTTGTGATCGATCTGCCGTTTAAAGATAACCCAGAACTGGTTTCAGAGCATTAAGCCGCCTTCCGCTGCTCCATATTTTCTACCAGCTTGCCGAGGAATTCCTGCGTCGTCAGGTATTTCTGGTTTTCGCCGACCAGCAGCGCGAGATCCTTGGTCATAAAGCCCGCTTCCACGGTTTTCACGCAGACATCTTCGAGCATATCGGCGAAATCGATCAGGGGCTGGTTATTATCGAATTTGCCGCGATATTTCAGGCCGCTGGTCCATGCGAAGATGGAGGCAATGGGGTTGGTCGAGGTCGGCTTGCCCTGCTGGTGCTGGCGGTAATGACGAGTGACCGTGCCGTGCGCGGCTTCGGCTTCGACCGTCTTGCCGTCGGGAGTGAGGAGGACGGAGGTCATCAGGCCCAGAGAGCCGAAGCCCTGCGCCACGATGTCGGACTGCACGTCGCCGTCATAATTCTTGCACGCCCAGACAAAGCCGCCATTGGATTTGATCGCCTGTGCCACCATGTCGTCGATCAGGCGGTGTTCATAGAACAGCTTGCGTTTTTCGAACTCCCCTTTGAATTCCTGCTCGTATATGCGCTGGAAAATTTCGATGAAGCGTCCGTCATACTGTTTGAGGATCGTGTTCTTGGTGGACATGTAGAGCGGCTCGTTCCGCAGCAGCGCATAGTTGAAGCTGGAACGGGCGAAGCCCTCGATCGATTCATCGAGGTTGTACATGCCCAGCGCCACGCCCGGCGAGGGGAAATCGAAGACTTCCCACTCCTGCGGTTCACCGCTTTTCGGTGTGTAGACCAGCTTGAGCGTGCCGGGGCCGGGGATTTTCATGTCCGTGGCCTTGTACTGATCGCCGAAAGCGTGGCGGCCGATTACGATCGGCTTTTCCCATCCGGGCACGTAGCGCGGAACGTTGGAGCAGATGATCGGCGCGCGGAAGATGGTCCCGCCCAGAATGTTGCGGATCGTGCCGTTGGGGGATTTCCACATTTTCTTGAGGTTAAATTCCTTCACCCGCGCTTCGTCGGGGGTAATCGTCGCGCATTTGACGCCCACGCCGTATTTCTTGATGGCTTCCGCCGACTCTACCGTTACCTTGTCATCCGTGGCGTCGCGGTTCTGGATGGAGAGATCGTAGTATTTCAGGTCGATATCCAGATAGGGCAGGATCAGGCTTTTCTTGATGAAATCCCAGATGATGCGGGTCATTTCATCGCCGTCAATCTCGACAAGAGGCGTTGTTACCTTGATTTTCTGAGCCATATCCGAATCCCTTTCTGTTGCCATATCCGGGATTCGTTCTAGCACGATTCCCACTCAGGAAAAATGCGGTTCGTCGCCAGCGGGTTCAGGACTACGAGCGGATGCAAATTCCTGTATATACGGCCCTTCTTCCCTTCCATCAGGGTGGAGAATGGCGAAGCCTTGCGGCCATTCTTCAATATCAGGGGATATTCTTTTATTTGCGATTGGCGTTGTAACGACGTCCTGAGGATCAGCAGGACTTAACCGGGGGTATTTAAAAGCAGCGGTGCGGGAAGAAAAAGGATTGGGTTCATACACCGGCAGAAAATCAAGATTTGGTTCTATCCCTGTAACTTCCTGCACTATGTGCGCATGGGGATGCTCCGCATGCAGTGCCGCGCCCAGAGTATCCTCAATTCCCCTTACCTCTCCTGACAGCGCCCCAACGGCATCAGCAAAGCCGAACCAGTCATCAAGCGTTTTGGTCCGGGCTTCGACAAAAGCCCCCGCTTCCTCGACAAACTGCCGAAAGGGAATCTCTTTATCTCTTCTGGCATAGTATAATTCGGCCAGATCCTGTGCGTCATGGTAAATAGCCGGAAAGCCGTATCTACGAGAAACAGAAAGATCTTCCTGCTGTCCCGGTCGTAACACACGCATATACAGCAGGTTTTTCGGGTAATCTTGATAGCCCAGCCAAGACATAAAGAGCGCCTCAAACGTATCTGCATAATTCTCTTCGTGAACGCTTCCCAACAACGCTCCTCTTAACTGCAGACCCAGTAAATGTCCTGCTTCGTGGGAAACAGCCCCTTTCGCTTCCGTGACTGGCTTATCAAAAAAACCCGACCGGCAATCGTCCAGATTCACTTTCATAACGATGGTCCGTCTGTTGCTTTCATCCGCTCTAGCCTTGGATGTGCTCCACGTTCCCGACAAGGGTTGAGTCGTGCAGGCCTGAGAACCGGTATAATCTGTTATTTCTTTTAAGGATTGATCGGAAACGTCTGAAAACTCATCTCTTATTCTTTCTATCAAGGTGTCGCGACATTCCGGCCACGTCTTCTCGGTATATATCGCTGTGAGGATGTGAAGGCCCGGAAACTCCGCCTCTGCTTTTTGGGAGAGCCATCTGCAAAATTCCGCGACTTCCTGAACATCCCTGATATCCGGCATAGCCCTCACCTTTAAAGAAACGACGCTCTTTCAAGGTCACGGTACACGCACTGCGCGGGAACACCTATCTCTTTGTAGGGGCCGTCACGGTAGAGCGAGTCATATGTTTTTAAAACGCCGTCGATATAGGCCAGCCGGTTTTTAAGAGGCAGCTCGCGGCTGTTCATTACACGACTCTCGATCATGGCGTTGATCTGCTTTTCTATATCCTCTTTTTCCGCACGCATGACTTCCACTTCTTCTTCCGTGACGAACCAGGCGTGAAAGCGCGGCTTGAAATCGTGCCAACCGATGCGCAGGTGATTGCCGATCTTTTCCATGCCTGAAAACTCGAACTCGCGGATCAGCTCCGTTGCCGGGCGAAACCCGAAACAGTAATTTCTTATTTCCGCACCATAAGCCATTTTCAGCGCCGCCATGGCCCCAAGCAGAAAGCCGAAAGGATGGCTGTCTTTTCCCATGCCACGGGCTGCGATATTAATACTGGTAAAGCAATGATGCTGCTGGCGCAGGGTCAGGCCACAAAGATCCGCAAAGAAGGCAAAGCCTTCGATGAGGTGCTCCTCTCCCCGATACGGGTCGCGGCCGGGTATGAAAACCCCCGCTTCGTCAATCCTGAACGTCTCATAGAGATGCCGGGCGAAGATTTTGTATGACGGTTCGGGCAAAGCCAGTTCCCAGTCAATAAATTTCCGCAGATACCCCTCGCCGACCGCTTCACCACCGTAAACGTCCGATACCGCCTGCTTCAGGTGCTGCTGATCCGCCGCAAGAACCGCTACTACCCCCGGCACAAGAAAGAGATGGCGCAAACACTCCAGAAGCTCCAGAAGGTAGGCGGGACGGCACCGGTCCAGTTCGTCAATCAGCAGGATGAGTTTACGGCGCCTCGGGTCCTGCTCATAAGACGAGAACTGACCGATAAACCGGACGAGGCCAGACCGAAAGTCGCGCATGGCCTCCATTACCGTATCGTGCCGCGAGAGACGCCGGTTGGCATCACGGGATAAGATGTTTGTCACTTCAACATGATCCGACGCATGGCCTTGAGCATTTTCTCCAGGATTTTTGCGGAGAATATACGGAGACGCTATCTCCAGCAGAGATTCGAAGGCCTTAAGCTGAGGATCCGGGCATCCGGCAATAACCTGTTCGCGGATTGCACAGACCAGAGCGACGACAGGATCCCCTGAGATCTCCGTTTCCGATGCGTTCAAATAAACAACGCGATACCCCTCATCCTGCAATTGCCTGTACCAGTTACGCAGGAAAAAGGTTTTTCCTGTTCCGTAAGGCGCGCTGATATTAATTACGAAAGGCCGGTTGATAGTCGCAATGACCGCGTTGAGATAAGCTGCAAGGCGAAACCGTTTCAACTTGTCGTGTTGCCAGGCTTCCCACTGCGTTTTTTGCGCAGCTGGATTTTGAATTATCGTTTTTTCACTGCTCATTTTTTAATTATTATAGCTATTTCAGTAAAATAGCCATGTTTTCTTAATTTTCCGGCCTTTTAAAGCCCAGAAGTCCTGAATCTGTATTAACAAGAGCTGTATTTAATGGGTCTGCCGGGTGTTTTTTCTTGATGCCGCGCCTATTTTTTCCCCTGGTCCTGAAGCAGTTCTTCGAGAGTCATGTTATCCAGAATCTGCTCTTTTGCCTCGTCCAGCCGTTTCATCAGTTCATCCAGACCGTTCACAGGCTCATGCTTGAGAAACGGCGCGTCTTTTACCCGTGAAGCGTCCATGATGGTGCTGATGTTGATCTGGTCGATGGGACGTGAGAACACAAAACCGGGCGGGCGACGATCTATAGCGTACACCAGACTGGCCTGCTCCATCGCGTTGAGCAGATGGTCGGTGAGTTTTTTAGGGACATGAAGCCGCCGTGCCAGCCCTTCAGAGGTCCACGGGGTATAGCCCCGCTCGTGAGCCTGACCAATCAAGAGGGAAATTTCGACAGACAGGCGGCGTAAGTCCATAGCCGCCGGAGTGCGCATGAAATTACGGGAGACCGTCTCCAGAGGATATTGATGATAAAAGGCAATGCTGGCGCCGATCAGGATGATCAACCATGCAAAATTCAGCCAGATAAAGAAGATGATAACGGTCGCGAATACCGAATAGAGTTCAGCAAGGCGCGATGATGACGCTACGAAATGCGCGAAAGCCCAACTGCTGACCTGCCAGAGCAAACATGCGCACACTGCACCGATCAGCGCCGAAATGAGCGACACGCGATCGTTCGGCAAGGCTTTGTAGAGAAACAGAAAAATCATGGTGACCAAGGCATTCGGCAGGGCCATGTCAACGTAGGGTTTGATTTCCGCTATTCCGGGGAAGCTTTCCGCCGCCGCACCCGCGAAAAAGTTGGCCATGATACCCAAAATAATCAGGATGAGCACCGGGCCCAGTATGACGGCGCTGAGGTAGTCGCTGAAGCGCCGGACTAATGGACGGTGGACCTCCACGCCCCAGATTTCGTTGATCGAGGCCTCGACCTTGCTGACCATGGATATGATTGCGTAAATCAAGAATACCAAACCGACCGATCCCAGAACGCCCGGATCCACCCGTTCGACGAGGGCCATGATATAATTCGTGATTTCCAGCCCTTTATCGCCCATCGGGCTGAGGAAGCTTTGCAGGCTATCCCTGAGTTTATTATGGTATTCAAAGGATTTAAGGACCGAGAATACAATCGCAAAAGTCGGAACGATGGAGAGCAGGGTCGTATAGACCAAGCTCGTGGCGCGCAAGGTGATGCGGTCTTCGTAAATATCCCGTGAAATTGCAAAAATGATCCGGAAAGTGTGCACGAGAAAGGCCTTCCACCACGGCATCTGGCGAAGATCGGCATAAAACAGCGTGTGCTTTAAGCTCCCGGCCATGGTTTTAACACCGGCGGCGCTTTCCTTTCCTTCCAATAAACTCCCCTTTTCGTGCTGGAATCTTTCGACTGGCGCATTGTGTCATAAACCAAAAACGACTTCAATTTCATTGTCTTATAGAACTTATTGTAAACACATTATGCATATTTTGCATATCACAAATGCTGCGCCCGCAATGCTGCAACGCAATAAATACTCAATTAAATCAATATGTTGCAGTGCATTTTTATTGACTTTCATGTTTTACGGGTTTACAAGGTTGCTGTTTTTTGCGCACCACACGGAAACGCCATAGACCCAGGAGATAAATCCATGACTTTACCGAATGAAACTTTCGGGAAAATTGATGTTGCCATTGATATTCCAAAATCCAATTTAAAACATGTCGCCCCTATGCGCGGGCGTTTTGAACACCACCGCGTTTCTGCGCTGCTGCTCGGCATTTACGGAGAAGAAAAATACAAGGAAATGCAGGATAAGGGCGTCGATCAGCGCATGATGTTCGGGACCAACCCGCATTATCAGGCATTGGCGATGGGCGATGAGTTCTGCGACGAGCAGGGAAACGTTCTTGTTCCCAAAATGCCGCCGAGCAAGGCTGTGGCCGCTCTGATCCTGCCGCGACTTGAGGAAACGGCGAGTATGGATGGCGCCAAGGACCCTTCCAACCAAATGCGCTATACGGCCAAGAATAACAGCCTCGCCGGGAAGCTTTTGCATAAATACGATGAGATCGTTCTCGGTTACGCCTCCCCGACCTGTTCGGCGCACTGCCGGTACTGCTACCGCCTCGACCTGTTCAACAAGGATACGGGGAAAACCAGCATTACCCCTGAAGAGCTGCGCGATTATGTGCGCGGCTATAACAAGTGGATCGCGGAGCATAAAGGAATCGACCCGCAAACGGGCGAACGCCGGTACCCTGTGCGTGAGATCCTCTTGTCCGGGGGCGATCCGCTGGTCCTGCCGAATATCACACTCTACAAATTTGCGGTTGCGGCTGCACAGGCCGGGGTCAATACCCTGCGGATCGGCTCGAAGGAACTCGCCTTCCGGCCCGAGCGCGTGGATGACGCCTTTATCGAGACGCTGCGGATTTTACACTCTCAATATCCGAGTCTGCATATCAACCTTGTTTCCCACTACACCCACCCGGATGAATTCCTTGAGCGAGATGCGGAGGGGAATTATATTTCCAATGCGGACGGCATCGGGTACAAGTGGATGGATGCGTCCCTGCGTCCGGTTGAAAAACTCCTGCAGCTTGGATTTGTGAGCCTTCATACGCAAACGCCTGTGATCTGGCATGTTAATGACGATGCGGAAGCGCTGAGAATCCTGCACGAAGAAATGCGCCGGATGAACATTACGCCCAAATACATCTTCCAGGGGCGCGATATCGAAGGACACCAGGCTTTCTCCCTGCCTGTTGAGACGGCATGGAAAATCCATAACGATGCGATGAAGGGAATCGCCGATGGCGGCCGTTCGCGTTTCGTGATGTCCACCGAGTGGGGCAAGATGGAAGTCGTCAGCGTGATCAAAGGCCTTGATCTGGCCGAGAACGGGCTGGACCTGTTGCCGGAGAAAATGCGCGCAACGCTGATCTCCCTGTTGGGCGAAGGCATTACGATTTTCAAATCCTACCGCTCGCCCTATTCCGCCGATTCTCAGGGTGATCTGATTATCGCGAAAAGCAACCCGGAGGCGCTCTGGATTTCCGGTTACGAGGACCGCATCCTGTATGATACGCGGCGCGGAGATAACGAGAAATTCTCCGGCCTGATCAACGTGGTTCTTTCCACCTTCGGTACAGACCTGTTCGACCGGATCATGAGAGGCCGCGGCGCGGCGAACGATCCTCCACTTGCGGGCATAAAGAAAACCGTTGCGACCGTGTAAGTGGTTTTATTGATTTAAAGGAATTAACATGAAGGCGGCTGAGAGCCGCCTTTTTTACGGCTTTTTATTGATGATGTCCGACTTTTCATTTTTAATTAAGTCTAGAAGCATTTCTGCGATCCCATTGTAAAGATCAAATACATCGACTTCCTCTCCACGCTCAATACGCTTTGAGATCATCGTTAAAGGAAAAGCTATAATGCTGGTGTCTTCAAATCTGATCGCCGGGTCACGCCCATGTTCATCCTCAACCATGACCCAGTGAAATCCTATATCCTGAACAAAAACATCGCCCAATACTGCTCCCATAGATTGCAGTTCATATATTTGCTCCGCGCTGAAAACTTTTGCTTTCAAAAGCGCCCTAAGCGTCCCTAATTTTCCCGCTGGCGTCTTAAACTTCTCAAGGCTATTTTCATCTAAATATTGCTTGATGATTTTCCGCTGCTCTTCCAGCCTGTTCTCATCCTCATCTGTTAATTCAGAGATAATCTGATCATCCGACATACAAAAACTCTGCTCCGAAAAAATTTGAACAGGCACGAAAACACTTATGAAAACAAGTACAGTGAAAAGCCTCATTATAATTGAGCCTTAAAGATAGAAATAAAGCGGCTTTTCTCTATTCACCCTTTTTGTCTTCTACCCGTTCCCCCACCGTCACGCGCATTTCATCGCTGTTCGTGCGGATTTCAGGCACGTACATTGCGTGGGTCTGGTTGGGCATCGCGTGGAAAGTGCCAGGCACTTCGGCGCGGAGTTCGTAGCTGAGCTTATGCTTGCCCTGCTTAAGCCTGTCGATGAAGAAGGCGGCTTTCTGGTCACGGAATTCCTGATAGAGGTAATTCTGCGCCCCGGTTTCGTGACCTTCCACATCCAGATCGGTATAAAAGCCCGCGCCGCTCTGCAATTGCACGGCCTCCAGCCCTGCGGGCTTGTAATCCTCGCTGACCAGATATTCGTAGTTGTTTTTGGCTTCAAGTTCGATATCCACCCGGATGCGGTCGCCGCTATTTACCGTGTCACCGTCTTTTAACGGCATCCAGTCTTGCGCCAGCCCTTTCATCAGCGTTTCCTTGACGGACTGGATGAAGTATTTACGCTGAACAAAGATTTCGTTTCCAGCCTTGGTAATCGGCTCCTCCAGCGTGAAATATTTCGTGTAGGCAGAGGCGTAGACCGCGCCTTTACCATCCATCACGATCTTCACCGTATTCTCGCCGTCCTTGAGGATATCGGCAGGGATGTCGATGATGCGGTTGAAGCTGAAGACATTGGTTTCATCCACCGTGCCTTCGCGAACGGTTTTTCCGTTCACAATCACCTGATAGTTATAGTTCGGCGCCAGTTCTTTCGTCGTTTTCAGGTAATCGGCAAGCCCCAGAATGGCGATAGCCGTATCACGGGTATTTTTCCAGCTTGCGCCGCGCCGGTTGAGGCTCATCCATTTCACCGCCGGTTCCAGATAGGCACTGGAGGGATCGATAGCGGAGAGAGCCTTGATGATGAAGGCAGTACCTTCCACGCCGCCATCGCTCCAGCGGTAATAGATGCCGGATTCACCCCAATGCGCGGTGCCGTTTTCCTTGTCTTCCTGCACGCCGTTAATCAGGTTGCGGGCGATGATTTCGGTGCCGTCCTTATTGCCGCGCTTAAATTCGGAGAGGGCGTAGAGAGCGCGGGTATAGGGATTGAGCTTGTCGCGCGACTCCCAGAGGCGCTTACGCTGGTTGTCCTCGAACTTGCTGCTGGAGCCTGATTCTGCAAGGGCATGGAGCATCCAGGCCAGCATGTCGGGATTGTTTTCTTCCTGAACCAGCTGGATCTGAAGGAACCTCTTGGCGTTTTCGACAATATCGCCCCTGACCGGTACACCGGCCTGTTGCGTCAGGCTTAAGCCCCAAAGGACATAAGCGGTCATGAAACGGTCGCTGTCACCTTCTTTCCACCAGCCCCAGCCGCCGTCGCTGTGCTGGAAGTCATAGAGCCGCTTGAGTCCCTGATCGACCATGTCGTCGAGCTTTTTGTAGGTCGCGTCCGTCCGTTTTTGAGGATGGCCCGCCGGGTCGTTCCGGGGTTCCAGCACATCGCTCAGATAGGCCGCGATATCCTGATCCGCAATGCCGAGATCATGCATCGTCTTGCGGACGATGACCGCCGGAAGGAATCGGCTCATGGTCTGTTCGACGCAGCCATACGGGTAATCCGCCAGATAGGGCAGCGCATCAAGCAGATTTGCGGCCATGGAGGGCGAGATCGTAATCTGAAGGGACGTACTTTCCTTTATGCGTTCCTTGGGGATGCTGATTTTAAGCACCTGCTCCTTCTTGCCGTAATCAGATTTAAGGATCGCGGTTTGCGCCAGAAATTTTTCGATGCCGTGCGGGATGACGGGGTATGTTTTTTCCATCGCATCGGCATTTTTCTTTCCTCGCGCGGTGACCTTAATTTTCGCGTTCCCGGCATTTTTGGCGAAGACCGCCCAATCCAGGCGGGTCTGACCTTTCGCGGGCACTTCGACGGGGCCGTGCTCTCCCTTCACGAACTGGCCGTTCTGAAACAGACCCGTCACATCGAGGCCTTCGACAGAAATCTGCGGGGTTACCGTTACGGGCTCATCGCTCAGATTGTCGATCAGCGCGGAGACGGCCACGAGGTCGCGTTCGGTGAAGAAACGCGGCGCCTGCAGGCGGATCATCAGTTCCTTGTTGGACTTCACGTCATGCGTGACCGTGCCCACCGCCGTATCCTTGGTGATCGCGCGGGCGGTCAGACGCCATGTGGTCAGGGAGTCCGGAAATTTTGTCTTGATCGTCGCCTTGCCGTTCGCATCAGTGACGACAGAGGGCAGCCAGATCACGGTGGAGCGGAAATCGGTGCGGAGCTGCGGTTCCGGGCCCTGACCCGACTCCCCTCCCATTGCACTGGCTCCGTCAGCTCTGCCGTCCATGGCCATCGTTTTCGCGGCGATCATTTTGCCTTCCTTCATGGGGGCCTTTTCGTCCATTTCCATACTCATGACGGCCCCCTGTTCCATCGGGGCCGCCGAGGGGGTAGGCATTGCCGAAGAGGCCATGTTCTGCGCGACTTCGGCTCTTGACAACGAATCCGTTACCGCAAAGTCCTGACCGGTCCGGCGTTCTCGAAGGCCGGGCTCTTGGTCTTTCGCCTGCTTGTCATAATCACCCTTATTTTTTTTAAGATCATCGAGCAGCGAGCGCATGTAAATGTTCCCGTTCTCATCAATATCGTAATTGACAAAAGCCCGCTGATAGAAGCTCGCATTGGTCTGAATGGAGTCATATTTTTTGGTTCCGTAGAAAAATTTACGGATATCTTCGGCGAGTTCACCCTGAATGTAATAGACGGAGGCGTCTGTTAAACCGAGCGCAATTTCCCCGCTTACGGGGTTACCCTTGCCGTCGGTGACTTCAATGTTGAACGTGCCTTCTTCCTGCGGCTGGTACACCGCCTTGTCGGAGGTGACCTTTACGTTCAAAAGCTTGTCATCGGGAGGAACGATGAGTTGCACATTGTTCATCTTGAGCTGGTAATGATCGACCGTTTGCGCATTCAAGAAAATGTTGGGCGTGTATTTGTCCGTGATCGGAATTTCGATCAGCTTGACCGTGCCTTTCATTTCAATCATTTCATAGCCGTAAAGCTCGTCGCTTTCCTGCGAGAACATCACCCAAAGCCCGGGACGATCGGTGATAATCATGGCCTGCGCCGTTTCGCCGGGCTTGTAGGTATCTTTCTCAGTAATGATCTGCAGCCCGCTATACTGGTATCCGATATTCACGGCGGAAGGTTCGCAGACCCAAACATAGGTCTGGCTGACCACCTCGTTACCGTTATCAAAGCCGGTGAAGCGGATTTCGTAATACCCGTTCTCGGAGGGTTCGAATTCGAAGACTGCTTCGCCCTTCTCATTGGTTTTAACGAATTTGGTAAAGAGTTCGGTGCCGTCATAACCGGCGGGTTTGATTACCTGATCATTCTGCACGACAGGATTGCGCCACCAATTGCGCAGGACTGTCACCTTGCCCTCAACGCCTACAGGCTCTTCGTTAGCGGTCATGGTGTGGATGGTCACTTTCGCCTTGTCGCCGGGACGATACAGGCTTTCCTTGGGTTCAAGGAAGGCGAAGAAGGCGTTTTTGGTGACCTTGATATCACTGGAGCCGATGATTTCCCGGCGGCTTTTATCCACCACGCGGACTTCAACATGGTATTGCAGGTCATTGGGAGAATCCTTGGGCGTTTCGATGGAGAAATGCGCCTTGCCGTCCTTGTCGGTCTTGATCTTTTTCTGCTCCATCAGATTGCCGTAATAGCCGTAATTCTGATAGCGCGGGTACATGTCCTCGTAGTACCAAGGGTACGGGCGCACGGGCCAGTAATACTGGTAATAGGGTTGCTGGTAGACGAGGTATTCGACGTCGGCATTCGCGACAGCACCGCCGAAATAGTACTGGGCGTCGATTTCCACCTCCAGCGTGTCACCGAGACGGTAGGCGTCGATTTCACCTTCCTGAACTTCTTTTTCCTTCGGTTTCATGTTGACAAGGAATTCAGGCAGCTTGTACTCCTCCAGCCTGAAAAGCTGGGCGTTTCCAAGGTATGTATTGTTGTCGACGTCGATCAGGTTCATGCTGTACTGGCCAAGCACCGCCTTTTCATCCAGCGTCAGTTCCCCGGCGAACCCGCCATATTCGTTCAGAGTGAAGGTTTCTTCCTTCACCTGCTGGCCCTGAGGGTTCATAATCTGGGCTTTTACATTCTTGCCCGCGAAAATCTGAAAGCCGCCTTCATGCGGACGCCTCAGGATTCCCTTGAAGGAGACCGTTTCATTCGGGCGGTAGGCCGGGCGATCGGTGAAGGCATAAAACCACCATTCCCCCTTATTGTTGTAATCATTGTAATAAAAATTGTTCTGGACGAAGGCCTGTCCGTTTTTCTTATCGGAAACGACGGCAAAGACGTTATGCTGGCGGTAATAGGTGTTGCCCTGTTCCGGATAGAGCAAATCGGCGGCCAACATACCTTTCGAGTCCGTAACCCCTTCTCCTTCTTTCCAAAAGGTGTGGCCTTGGGCATCGTAGTATGAATAGACATATTTCACGGGCACATCGCTTAACGGCTTTCCGGACTGGGCATTCACGGCCCAGAATACAGCCTTGTTTTTTGTGATCTTGTTGAGCAAGGCGGATTCGCTGACCAGAACGAGGTCCAAAGATTCGGTCGCTCCCGATTTCGCTAAAAGAATGTAAGCGCCCACAGGAACAACGCCGTCTTCGGGCTTAATCTGCCCTTCGGGTTCGGTGACCCGCCATTTGGCCAGGCTTTTGCTTTCGCCATGATAAATATGTTTACCCTCGTCGTTCAGGTTGATCTTCCAGTTCAGGGCGATGGGCAACGATTTGAGCGCCGCCGTATTTTCGCGGAATTTCTGCAAAAGATCGTAATAACTGTTAATACCGTTGGGGAAATTAGAGAGGTTTACGGCGCTGCGCATATCTACAGAATACAAGGTAAATTCAACATTACTGACGTTCCGCCAGTTCATGCTGAGCTGAACCTGACTTCCGGGTACAAAGGTCTGGCCTGTGCTGATATTGAGCTGAGGCTGGGTGATGGTTTCAGCGCGGCGTTTAATTTCATCAAGCCACTGAGATTCGCCCGGCTTATATTTGCTGATGAAGGCGCCGTATATCTCTATGGCCTTGTTAAAATCCTGATGGTTTTCATAAGACATGCCCAACTGGTAATAGGCATCGTCAGCCCACTCGCTGTCGGGGAAGTCCTTAATAATGATGTTAAATTCGTCAGCCGCTTTGTCATAAAGCTTCTGGTCGCCTGTGTAATTCGACATACTGGCCATGGCCAGACCGTAATGAGCGCGGGCCTTATCATCGTCAGATTGGGCGACTTTAAGGATTTCCTCATAGAGAACCTGCAGACCGATATTACTGGGCTGAGGCGACGGGGTCGGCGGCGCTATGACCTTTTGTCCCTGACCGAGCCGGATAGGCTGGATTTCGGTATAATACCAGCCCCATCGGGTTGTGATAAAATCAGCGAGTTGAAAGCTGATTTCCAGAAATTTCTGCCGCGCGAGATCCAGATCGGTCGAGCCCGCCCACCAGTTGCGGGCGTTGTCCAGAGCCTGCCGGACCTGCTGCTGTTGTCCGTAAGGATCAGACTGGATGTAGTAGGTAGCCAGAGCGACGTTGCTTTCGGCCCACCAGCGATCCTGTTCCTTCCCCTCAATGAGAGTCTGAAGGTTTTGCGTGGCTTTCAAGAGTTGCGACTGATCATTCAGGTGGAGGATCGAATCGGACCATTTAAAGAGAACCTCCCGTGCGAGGTCCTCGCGTTCCGCTTTCTGATCAAGAAGCTTGCCGAATTCGTCCAAGGCTAACTGATAGGATTTTTCGTCGTAATATTTGCGCCCCGCCGCCAAATCCTTCTCGGCGTAGGCAAAAGCCTGTCCTGCCATCAGGAAAAACACAAAAAAGGTGAAAATCGGCGCGTATTTCATCGGCTTAAATCCATTTTTAAAATATGATCCGTCGGTAAGACGACCTGCAAAAAACATTCCTTGGAAAGTTTTTTAATCTTCAGTGCCCGACCACAGAGAGTCAAGCCTAAGAGTCACGTTCAACAGCTTTCAATTCTTTATTCTGTTGTCTATTCTCATGCCATGAAACGTTTCTTTTTTGCCGTTATGGTCACCCTGCTTTTAGCGGGCGGCTATGTTTTTGCAACTTACACCCCGCCCGTGCGCTCTTTTCATTCGGAAAAGGCCGATTTCAGGCTCGTAACGGTTGCCGCAGGGCTGCATCACCCCTGGGGGCTGGCGTTCCTGCCCGGAAAGAACGGCTACCTGGTTACCGAGCGACGCGGCAAGCTCTGGCATATCAGTCAGGACGGGCAGGACCGTAGGGAAATTAAAAATGCGCCCCCGGTTTATGCCGAGGGGCAAGGCGGATTGCTGGACGTCCTTGTCCCGCCGGATTACACAGAAGGGGGATGGATTTATCTCACCTATGCCGGACCCGATCCCAAAAATCCGGATCTGGCGGGGACGGAAGCTGCGCGGGCCCAGCTTTACCTCACGCAGGACCGGCTGGCCAAGCTTGAGGTTATTTTCCGGCAGGTTCCCAAAATCGAGAGCGATCACCATTTCGGCAGCCGGATAGCGCTGGCGCCGGACGGCACGCTTTATATCACGGCCGGGGAGCGCGGGCAGATGAAGCAGGCCCAGAATCCGAAAAACCATCAGGGAACGGTTGTGCGCATTCATACGGACGGGCGCCTTCCTGACGATAACCCTTTCGCACATTCGGATGCCGCGTTGCCAGAAATCTTCAGTTACGGGCACCGCAACCCGCAGGGGCTGACGCTTAATCCCTTTACCGGAGATATCTGGGAGATCGAACACGGGCCGCAGGGGGGCGATGAGATCAATATCCTCAAGCCCGGCGCGAATTACGGCTGGCCCGCTGTGACATTCGGGCGCAATTACGTGATCGGTACGAAAATTTCCGAATATACGCATCTGGACGGGATGGAAGACCCGATATGGCAGTGGACGCCCTCCATCGCGCCCAGCGGCATGGCGTTTTATACCGGCGATGTTTTTCCGGGGTGGAAAGGGAATCTTTTCGTCGGAGCTCTTGCGTTCCGGCAACTCGACCGAATGGTTATCAAGGACAATAAAGTCGTGGACCGGGAAATCCTGATCAAGGATTTCAAACAGCGCATCCGCGATGTGCGGAACGGGCCGGATGGGTATCTTTATCTTCTCACCGATGAGGAGAACGGGGAATTGCTCCGGCTGGAACCGCTTTAAATCATGAGCGCTCTTAAGAAACTTATCGAAGAGGTCAAAGGCTGCGCGCTGTGCGCAGAGCATCTTCCGCTCGGGCCACGACCTGTTTTCCGCGTTCACCCGCAGGCGAAAATCCTCGTCGTCGGGCAGGCGCCGGGTGTCCGCGTTCACCGCAGCGGGTTGCCTTTTGACGATCCGAGCGGCGACCGCCTGCGGAAATGGATGAATATGGGCCGCGAAACATTCTACGATGAATCAAAAATCGCTTTCCTGCCGATGGGGTTTTGCTATCCCGGAACCGGTAAATCGGGCGACCTGCCGCCCCGCCCCGAGTGTGCGCAAACATGGCGGGCGCGATTGCTTTGCATTCTTGAAAATGTCGAACTGACCCTGGTTATCGGGCAGTACGCCCATGCCTATCATTTTTCTGGCGAAAAGAAAAAAACGCTGACAGAAACCGTAAGAGACTGGCGAAGCTTCTGGCCCTCACGCCTGCCCCTGCCTCATCCCAGCCCGCGCAATCTTCTCTGGCTGAAAAAAAATCCGTGGTTTGAAGCAGAGGTCGTCCCAGAGCTTCAGAAAGAAGTGAAGCGGATTCTGCAGAATTAAGAAAAATATCCGAACTTTAGAATCCTGAATTCAAACCAGTTCGGGATGATCGTCAGGGACAATGGTCATCCCCGGCTCATCATCCCTGCGTTCCATCGGCACAAAATCACGCTTTTTAGGTCCCTGATATAACTGGTACGGGCGGGTAATCGGATCGGGCTTACCGACGACCTCTTCCATATGGGCGACCTGTCCGGCAATCCGGCCCTGTTCGAAAATCGGCGTAAACATATTCGGCGGAAAATTCATGGCGCGCAGAATAATTCCGGAATAAAAATCGACATTGGGGTAAAGCTTGCGCGCGATAAAATATTCATCCTGAAGGGCGATCTGCTCAAGCTCCCGCGCGATAGCCAGCTTTTCATCCTGAACATGCAAGGATGACAAAACCTCATCCGCATGCGCCTTTATGATCCGTGCGCGCGGGTCAAAATTCTTATAGATGCGGTGGCCAAACCCCATCAGCCGGAAGGAATCGTCCTTGTCCTTTGCGCGGGCAACGAATTCGGGAATCCGGTCCACGGTGCCGATTTCGTCGAGCATCAGCAAGACGGCCTGATTGGCGCCTCCGTGTTTCGGGCCCCACAGCGCGTTAATGCCTGACGCTATGGCCACGACAGGGTCGGCTCCCGTAGAGACGACGGTGCGCGCTGTCGACGTCGAGGCATTTTGCTCGTGGTCGGCATGGAGAATAAATATCTTATCCATCGCCTCGGTCAGCACGGGGTTGCTTTCATAGCGTCCGCGATCATCCGCAAAGCACATGTGCAGGAAGCGCTCCGTATAGGGGCGGTTTTTGTCCGGCTCCATGAAATCGTCACCACGGGAAATCCGGAAAGCATTCGCCACGATTGTTGGCATCTTGGCGATCATATGGTGCGGGGGGACCTGGCTTTGCGGGTGTTCATCCGCCAGCGCCGTCACAGCTGCGGAGATCATGGCCATCGGGTGCTTGTTTCTCATCGCATAGAGGACGTCAACTACGTCATCCGGGACGTTCGCGTGATCGGCCATTTCCTGCTCGAATACCGCAAGCTGGTCCTTGGTCGGCAATTCTCCTTCGCGCAGAAGATAGGCTGTTTCCATGAAGGTGCTTTGCTCGGCGAGCTGTTCGATCGGGTATCCACGATATTGAAGGATGCCCTGCTCCCCATCGATGTAGGTAATGTTCGATACTGTACTTGCCGTATGCGGATAACCGGGGTCGAGCGTTTTGAGCCTGTTAAAATCACCGGACAGGCGTCCGAGATCAATCACGTCAAACCCGCCAGTAGAGGAGGAAAGTATCGGCAATTCCGCTTCCGCCCCCGTCCTGTTATCACGCAAGGTTACCGAATTCGGACCGTAGCCGACTTTTGTGGTGACTTGGCTATAATCCCGGCCTGCACCGTGATCAGCCTGCCGATCTTCGACGGAACCTGGATTTTTCTCAGACATAAAACCACCCTCTTTATCTTGTATATTTTTTATTTGTAGCCTTTCATTTAGGCTCGCGTCTTAACATAAGTCAAGAAACATCGCCTTCACTAACTACTTTGCATCATAGAGTAATTTCTAGTATACTGTAGGGAAAGAGCGAGTTTCAGAGCACGATTTTTTTTAAATTTCAAAAAATACTTTGCAATACAGAGTAGTGTTGTGGTATCGTGAAATTAGGTTGATGGACAACCATTCATAACATTTCACGAGGTGCGCTATGTGCGGTTCACTGCTCACCCGTCGTCTCTTTATGCAGATGACGGCATCGGCAACTGTTTTCCTAGGCGGACAGATGTTCCTTCCGCGTTCAGCTTTCGCAGCTGACATTTCCGGCAAAAAATATAAAGGCCCGAATGTCATTCTTATCCGTTTTGGCGGCGGGGTCAGGCGACGGGAAACGATTAATCCCGTGAACAGTTTCAGTCCGTTTATGCTTAACCGGCTGATCCCGAACGGAACGCTCTACAGCAATATGAGTATTGCCGAGTTGCCTCACAATGATACTGATCATGCTCAAGGCACAGTCAATATCATGACCGGACGTTATTTCGGTTATACGACTCATGATGAAAAAGTATCGGGCAATTTCCTGCGTCCCAGCGTTCCCTCAATCTTTGAATATCTCAGGGCCAATTATGCGCTGGAAGCCCATGAGGCCTTGATCATCAACGGCGAAGACCGGGCACAGGATGACGGGTTTCACATGCACCTGCACGAGGAGTACGGTGCAGAAACCCGTCCGGAGCTTTTGAGCCCGACCCGGTTCGATGCCTACATGCTGCAACTTAAACTGGAGCAAGACTCTCTCTCGGCTGACATACGTTCGGAGCTGGAGAAAAAACTCTCCGACGTGCGAAAGAAAAGCCCCCAATTCCTGAAACCCGATGAGTACAGCCAAGAGATTCAAACCTTCTGGAGAAAATGGCGCGCCTATTACGGGGACGATAACCTCAAGCATCCGCGGGGAGACCGTCAGACGACCGAAATGGCCTTGTGGGCTCTTCGCTATCTGCGGCCCAAACTTATGATGGTGAATTATCAGGATCCGGATTTCGTGCATTTCGGAGTGAAAAGCCATTATACGCGCGGGATCTCGATCATTGATCAGGGCATTCAAACACTTGTCACGGCGGTGGAAGCCGATCCTTTCTACCGGGAGAATACCGTCTTCGTGATCGTTCCCGATTGCGGGCGGGATAACAACCCACTGATGGATGTACCGTTCCAGCACCATTTCAACTCGCATTCCTCGCATGAGATTTTCGCCCTGCTCTACGGGACCGGAATCGCAAAGAACAAAACCATAGGCCGTGAAACCGATCAGACAGCGATTGCCTCCACTATTGCGGCGCTGATGGGATTTCGAGCAACGGAGAGCGAAGGAGATATTCTGAAGGAGGCTTTGTTATGAAAGAACGATTGCTTAACGGATTAAAACGCTTCAAAGCGGGAACAGGCTGGTTTTTTTCAGGTTTCATGCGCTTTTTTGCCGGATTCCTGTGTTGCTGGACTCCGCTTTCCGCGCCGCTTCTGTCGGGATGGCTTAACCGGTATATGCTTCGCAGCGCCGTGCATGTCTGGGTGAAACGCAGCACACAGGAAAATCCCAGAAGTTTTTATGAAGCCGCGGATGCGGGAGTTTATAAAGACTGGCCGCACTGGTCGGATGTTCCGGGGCTTGCTCTGGCCCCGGCCGCCAACGCAGGAGGTTTCTTATCGAAACTTTATGCCCGCAGCCGTTATTTTTTTCGTGCGCTCTGGACGCAATATCGCAGCGGACTTCTATCGCTGTTTAATACGTGGCTTCTGACCCTTCCTTTTGCGCTGGTCTGGCTATGGATGTGGTGGGCCGGATGGAATAACACGTTTTCCCGCGGGTATGAGGAAGAAGGTCTTGCGACCGTGCTTTCCCTGATCAGCGTTGCCGGATTTTCAATCGTCATGCTTTACCTTCCGATCGCGCAGGCGCGGCAGGCCATACACGGTACGTGGAAAAGTTTTTTCGATTTCCGAACCGTGCGTACGATCGCCCGGCATGTGAGGGTGCGGTTGCTGATCCTTGCGATCTTTTACGCGCTGGGCAGTGCGGGGATTATGGCCGGGACCAAGGTCATCCCCACGTTCTTCGAGCAGGCCTATCATGTTGATTTGGGCGATGCAAAGGCGGTCAAAGATAAAGTCTTCGGTCATTTTCTGCTTGTTATCCTGTGTTTTTATTCCGGACTTCTGATCGTCAAGCGGATGAATGCGCGCGTTTATGCACTCGGCGTCCTGAAAGCGCTGCAGTCAAAGAGACTTGCGCCCGATCAGTTAGCCCCGATTGAACGGGATTTGCTGTTGGACAGGCTGACCTTTAAAGAGCCCTCGATTAAGGAGAACGCGTCAAGATGGAGACGGATTCTTGCGTGGCCCCTGAGGAAGGCCGGGCCGTTTCTGCTCGTCCTTGCCACGCTGATTCTCTGGGGCAGCGTCGCGTTTTCCGTCTATTTCGGGCAGTTTATCAATCTGCATTATGCGGACTGGCTTAACCAGCCGCTAATCCAGATGCCCTATATCCGCATGCCTCAAATACCGGATTAGAAAATTTGCGGGATAAAGTCCTCGATTTTGATATCGCCGTCGTTTACCGTCATGAAGGATGATTCAGGAACTGGCGTCCAGTGTTCGCCGATCCTGTCCAGAGGCTCCGAGACAACGACGACGCCGTGCTCCGGCCATTCAGAGTCGGGGGATACACTGCCATCCTCCACAACGTTCATCATTTCCCTTGTGAAAAATTGCGTGCGCGTCGTTGCGCCGGGCGAAAAATAGCGCATGGTGTAAAGCTTGTTTCCATCGGTTACTGCGGCGGAAAAGCTCATATCCGGCCTCATGCCGATTTCTTCCTGCGCGCGGCCAAGGCGACCGATCATTTTTTCGAGTGCGGTTTTTGGGTTGTCCTGTAAACCGTAAGTCAAAGCAAGATAGAAGCAGGTTTCGCTGTCGGTGTTACCGCGGATCAGGGGATACAGATCTTCGGCAATTTCATTCTGGAGCGCGCGTTTGATTTTGAAAAACTCTTTTACGTCCCCGTTATGCTGGAACAGCCAGTTTTTGTATTTGAAGGGGTGAGAGTTGTTACGCTGCACGCCTCCCTGCGTGCTTGCCCGGATGTGCGCAAAAAAAAGTCCGGTCCGGGTCTGCGAACATAATTCATGAAGGTTCTGGTCGTTCCATGCCGGCATCGCGTCTTTAAAGATGCCCGGCTCGTGTCTTTCGCCGTACCAGCCGACACCGAAACCATCGCCGTTCGTGGTCCATATGCTTCCGTCGTCCTTATATTGAAGCTCAGCGTTGATACTCTGCTCCACCAGAGAGTGGGCCGGCTTGGTGACAAGGCGGTCCATGAAAATCGGCTCTCCGGTGTAGGCAATCCATCGGCACATTTGCTTAGAATCTCACAGTTTTCTTAAGGTTTCGTTGATGAGGCGCCCTCTTCGAGCCCGTGCTCGACTTCAAACGCCTTGATATCCGATTCCGATACAGGCACGCAGTCGAGCGCCAGAATTTGCGGGTAAATGTCCCAGTTCCTCATGATAAATTTTCCGCGCGAGCCGTAGCTGGTCACCGTGCATTTATTGATATCGTTCTGGATGCCCGCGGTCACAAAGTCGGGGAAGAAAATATTCCCGTTGTGCCAGAGGCTCCAGATATGGTGCGCCAGCGAAGGCTTGATGCGGAAATAGATGCTGGTCTGGTCGGTGCAGCGGATCTGTTCGCAGCCCTGCGCGGAGAAGATGTTTCCGATCGGGTCGATTTCCTGCGACTTGCCGAGGTAGAGCACTTCGTTTCTATGATAGTTGGTCAGCATCCGGCTGCTGTCCCAGACCAGTTCGGCGGTCACCGAAAGAATGCCCGGCAGCATCCACAAGAAAAATAACGTGCAAAGCACCATGATCCCGCCGCGCTTCTTGACGAAAATCCTGTCTCCGTCTTTATCGACCGTGTAAACGACTTTATTCCAAATCTTTCGGTACAAACGGAAAGGCGCCCCCGCCCACGGGTGGGTTACAACCGGGAAGAATACATTTTCATAGAGCCAGCTGATCGTCCCGGTCACCTGATTATAGGTTTCCACCGTGTCCGATACCTGACGGCTGATCTGGCCCACGGCAGAGCGCTTTTCCTTCAGACGCCTTTTCTCGCTGAGGGATTCCGATTGCTGCTGAAGTTTTTTGGCGCGGGCGAGCAGGTCTTCGGCTGACGGGTCTTTCTTTTCCTGTCCGCTCATCCCCTGCCCTCCAACTTACGCCGCACCTTTTTTGGGGACAGATACTTCGCGGATGCGCGGGTGAACCACTTCCAGCGTTCTGGTCTTGGAATCGTAGAGAACCTCCATGACGCCGTGCGCGCTTTCCGCTTCGAGCATCGTATTAGCGACCGCCGGGTGAATCTGCGAAGCGAAGTAACCGGGTATGCCGCGCGCGCCGTTTGCGGGATTGTATTGATCCTTGCAGAGCGCGCGAAGCGAGTCGGGAGCGATCTCGACGGTCAAATCACGGCCCTGGGCCCTGATCTGCGTGTTGAGCTTGGCGATCTCGCGGGTGGCAATTTTTTCGATGATCGCGAGATCAAGAGAGTTAAAGCACACGATGTTCTGCCGCCCGTTGAAGCGGTTGAGAAATTCGGGGCGGTAGGTTTCATCAAGTTCGCGGGTGGTTTCCTGTACGGCTTCATCAAATCCCATCGCGGGATCAAGGAAATTTTTCTGGCCGATATTGGTGGTCATCAGGATAATCGCCTCGCTGAAGGAAACCGTCAGGCCGCGGTTATCGGTTAAACGCCCGTCATCCAGCACCTGCAGGAATACGTTAAAGATATCCGGGTGCGCCTTTTCGATTTCGTCGAACAGGATTACAACGTAAGGATTGCGGCGCATGGCGTTGGTCAGGATACCGCCGGCCTCGTAGCCCTCATATCCCGGAGGAGCGCCGATCAGTTTGGCGACCGCGTGTTTTTCCATGTATTCGGACATATCAAAACGCAGGAGCGCGCGCTCGTCATCATGCAGAGCAGCGGTCAGCGCCTTGGCCATTTCCGTCTTCCCGACCCCGGAGGGGCCAAGGAACATAAAGGCCGCCTGCGGCTTGTTCGGGTCTTTCAGGCCAACGCGGGCAACGCGCACGGCGTCCGCCAGCTTCTTGACCGCGTGATCCTGCCCGTAAACGCGTCTGGAGAGGGCCTGATCGAGATTGATCAGCTTGGCGCGTTCGTCCTGATTAAGCTTGTTGGCCGGAATACCGGAAAGCTGGCTGAACTCGTGGAGGACATGATCGGCGGTGAGTTCCAGCCCCTCGTTGATTTCGCGTGTGAGTTCGTCGAATTCCTTCTTGTTTTTCTCTATCGCCTTCTGAAGCTGATCCATTTCCGCCTTTATGGCGTTCACCTTTTCCGACTCGTACCCGGCGGCGGCGGTTTTCATGTTGAAGGACTGGAAGCCGGCTTTTCCGGTTTCCTTTTCCTTGTCTTTCAGATTTTCCTCCACGTTCTCGCGGGCGTCCTGATCTTTCTTGCGCTGTTCTTCCAGCCGGTCCTCGAGGTCCTTGAGCGCTTCTTCCCCGTCTGTCTGGTTTTTGTATATCCTGCGCAGGCGTTCCTGCCGCTCCTGCCACTCCTTATTCATGACCTCGATCTGCGCCTTGATCATCTCCTGGGCTTTTCCGAGTTCATCGGGTTTTTTCCCTTCCAGCGCCGCCACTTTTTCGCCGTTCAGGGCGCGCGTGATCAGGGCAAGTTCCTTTTGTTTTGCGGCCAGCCTGGGTGGGTGGGCGTGCGCATCCTGACGGTAGGAAGTCAGCGCACGGTCCAGCAGGTTGAGCGTGCGCTCAGGCTGGGCGCGGCTCAGGCTCATTTCCCGCACGCGGTATTTCCATGTCAACTCGATGGCGGTTTCCACGGCTTCGGCGGAGACAGGAATCCTGTGGTGATCCTGCAGGCGCCTGACTGCTTCGCTGACGATTTTCTGCAGCGCTTCCCGGCCCGGCTCCTGAAGATCGAGCATCGTGAAAAATTCGGTAATGTTCGAGTGGCATTTCAGGACCACTTCCAGATGCTCATCGCGGGATTCAAAAATCGCCTGAAACTTCCCCTGCTCCAGAGAACGCATCAACGCATTGATGAAATGCGTGCAGCCGTGATTGCGCGAAGCCTCGATGAAATCCTTCATATCCTCGATAATCAGGAGCGAGTCGGGATAGCGCGAAAGACGGCGGAGGACATTCTGGAAATTTTCGTTCATGGCCGAGGGATCGCCGGAGGAAAAAAGCCCGTCCGTATCCAGCCAGAAAATGCGCTTGCTCAGGATATCGAAGGGCGTTTCGGGATCGGATTTACAGGCTTCGAGTTCCAGACACAACGCCGTACAGCCCACGCCGCCGGGGCCGACCAGCAGGACGCTGCTGGCCTTATCGCGCATGAGGATCCGGTTGAGCTTTTTAACCTCCTCCTCCCGTGCGATCAGCTTGAAGCCGGGGAAGCGGGCTAGATAATCGCTGCCGCGGATCAGAAAATTCTGGCTTGAACCATCGGTCATGGTCGTCATCCTGTGCTTATATAAACGCGTTACGTGCCGTTAAATTTTAAACGGGTTGGGCGGCGCATCGCCGGTCGCGGCACTATCGTCTCCGCCCTCATCGGAGGAAGAAGCGGCGCCTCCCTTACCGGCGACAACGTCCGCGGCTACGGAGATCGACTCCTTCACGTCTTCCTGCACGTTTTTGGCGGCATCCTCCAGACGGCCCAAAAGGTCTTTGGTTTCCTTAAGGCCTTCGCGGGTGATCGTGGTGGCGGTGCGGATAACCTCGCCGTACTGCTCCAGACCCTGCAGCGCCTTGCTGAGTTCGTTGTTCTGCTCGTGCGTGCCGAGCGCGAGGCGGATGACTTCCTTCTGGGAAAGGTCCTGCGTCTTGGTGTTCATACGCTCAAGCGACATCCGCGCCATTTCCGAGGACTCGCCCAGAGCAGCGGCGGAGACGGCCTGAAGGACCGTGCTGAGCTGGTCGGCGACCCCGGCCACGCCCGAACTGTGAATCTGGCGGGTCTTGTCAATCTGGCTCTGGTTGCCGTCCTTCATCGACTTGATCCTGTGGCTGGCATTCGTCAGCTCCGCCAGAACGGTCGTCGTGTCATAAGAAGAGGCGTTGAGCGCGCCGATGTAATTTTCCAGATCGCGCTTGTCGCGTTCGCGGTTCATCTTGGCGATGTCGCTTTCTTCGCTCTGCTCCTTGGCGACCAGTTCTTCGCGGTATTTTTCGTTGTTCTGGTGTGCGCTCTTGGTTGCATCATTCAGGATCGCATAGATTTCGCGCATGGAATAATTGGCTTCCAGCAGATTGTCGATCTGCTTGTCCATGCCCACAAAATGATCAGAGATACTGGATACGCGCTCTTCGGTCGTATTCACGAAATTCTGCGCGGCCTGCACCAGTTGTTCCTGGCGCTGCTTATGCTCGTCCGAGCTGATGTCCAGAAGCTCGCGCAACTTGGCCTTGGCCTCCAGAAATTCGGGGTCCAGTTCGGATACACGCGGCTGCATTTTTGATGTTTGCTCAATCTGGCCAGCGAGATCCGTTAGCGACCCGCGCTTTTCTTCCAGTTGCATTTCGAGTTCAGCGATTTTCTTACGGGCGGTTTCCTTGACCGGACCAAAACCAAAGAAAGATTTATCCTCGCCGAGATGCGCGATCTGCACCTGCGACTGACGAATATCCTGCTCCAGCCCTGCCAGATCTTTCTTCTGCTTTTCCAGAAGAGCGGCGAGGCGGGCTTCCTCCTCCCGGTCCAGCGCGATCTCCCGGAAGACATCGAAGGTCAGGCCGTTCATGCGGAGCTTGTAGACCGAGTCCACAATTTCGGTCAGGGGAGAAATCTTGTCCTCGAACGCCACGAGCGCATTGTTGAGTTCATCGTAAACCTGCTTCAACTCGCTGAACGCCTCGGTATCGGTCAGTTCGATGATCTGCTGGGCCATGCGCTTGCGCTCGAACTGCAGGTATTCCTTGAACAGTTTGAAGGCTTCAAGCTCTTCCTTAGCCTGGTCCTTGTTGTCTGCGAATTCAAGAACCTTGGCCACTGCCTCCATCTTGGCTTCGGGGCTGGCGTTCGGATCGAACATAATCCTGTAGAACGGGTTTTCGGCAATCTTGGAGAATTTCTTCGCCGAAGCGGACTCTTCCGCCTGCGTCTTTTCCTTACCCGACACCGTTTCCTTGCGCGAGGTCGCGCGGGCCTGCTGCATGAGCTGCTCGATATCGGTCTGCTGTTTTTGTGAACCTTTTGCGCTTCCTGATGTCATGGTCGTACACTCCGTCCGTCTGTAAGAAAAATCCTTAATCGTTTATTCCATGTCCGGCCCCTAAGAATCAAATCAAAAGAGCGATTTAAACCTAAGAGCCGCGACATTTATCTCAAGTTATGTATTTATATGTTTAAATATATACTTATTTTCTGTTGTATGCAAGTGTTTATTGAAATTATACCTTTTTAGGCGTAAAATCAGAAAACAACATAAGGAGACATATCCATGCAAAGAGGCCTTATGCGCGTCAGCATGATGATCCGGCGGGATCAGCATGACGAATTGCAGAAAATGGGTGTTAATATCAGCGGCTATATCCGCGACCTGATCGACGACCGCCTGAGCAATAACGTTATTATTATCAACGTGGGCGAAGACACCAAGAAAATCTACGACCAGATTATCTCGCACAGCGGTGAGCACGACCGCGAGCTGGAGCCGTTCCTGAGGGACGCGCTCAAAAACATGCTCACTGAGAAAATCAAACAGATGCAGCAATTGCAGAAGAATTTCAAGGTTTAGGGACCTGCCGGAAATTTCTGCTTAACTCTTGGGTCTTAGGCTTGTATATTGCCTTGGGAAAGGCTGGTTAACAGCCTTAATCGTTTTATTTAACAGAAAGAGTAAGATCTTATGAGCGATGCCTTGCTGAATTTGTTTGCTGACGTTCTGGAGGTCGATGCCAGCAAGTTGAACGACAATACATCCCCCGATAATACCTCGCAGTGGGACAGTCTTGCGGCCATGGGGCTTGTTGTCGCTATCGAAGAGAAGTTCGGCATACAGCTGAACACCAAAGAAATCATGAAAATGACGAGTATCGGCCTGGCCCGCGAAACGTTACGCGCCAAAGGCGTCGCCGTCTAGCTTGTGTGCTTGGCTTGTCATCAGAGGTGGCCGTTTTTATACAAAGATTGCGGCTTTCCCGAGTTGACTTCTTTTATCGCTCTTTTGTCTGTTTGTCTTCTGGGGTTTCAGTCAGGTTGCGGGCCGTTTTATGAAATTTAACCTTGATTATAACAGCGCCAGCTTTTTTGTTGACCTTCTTGCCCTGACCCTTCTGATCATTCCGTTGCTATGGGTTTTCCGCAAGCCGCTGGCCCGGCATATTCTTTATATTTTTTCCGGAATTTATCTTCTTTCCTTTATTGCTCCGCGCCTTGCGGTTTTTTATTTGTTTTACTGGCTGATCGTTTCGGCGCTGCAACGAGCCGTATACATCACCGAGCATAAAGCTGTGAGCCAGCCGGATAATTTATCCGCCGCGGTTGTCAGCCGTCTGGTTTTCTGGTGCGCGATCATTCTGACCCTGATCCCCATGTTATACTGGAAAATTGATGAATGGAGCCTTGTCACTTTCATTAATCTTCATGCCAACGATACCTTGGCCCTGCTTAATAAAACCATCTGGGAAATCGACCTTACGCGGAATATTTATGCGCCTATCGGGCTTTCGTTTGCGACATTCCGGGCGCTTGATCTGATTATAAAAACCTATCTCGGCCTTATCGGGAAACTTTCGGTCGACCGGCTGCTTTTCTACGGGTTTTTTCCGCCGGTCCTGGTTGTCGGCCCGATTATCGAATATGAGGAAATCTCTGATAAAAACGACCATCCCGGCGTACCTGCGCCGGATGATCTGCTTAACGGCGGGTTCCGGACCGCCTGGGGGTTTTTCAAGGTTCTGTTTTTAACGTCCCTGCTTCAACCCAGCACCATGATCCTCTCTCATTATCAGGGGCAGGACGTGCTTACGATCTGGATCTATCTTTTTGTCTATACCTGGTTTTTCTATATTAATTTTTCGGGTTATTCGGATATCGCAATCGGCCTTGCACGGCTTCACGGCTACAAGCTCAAAGAGAACTTCAACAACCCGTTTTTTGCCCGGAATGTGGTTGAATTCTGGTCCGGCTGGCATATCAGCCTTTATCGTTTCGCACGGCGGAATATCTTTGTCCCTCTGGGCGGTTACCGGAAGGAAAAACATATTTTTGCGATTGCCTGTACCATGGTTGCTATCGCCTTATGGCACAGTCTGAGCCCCTCCATGGTTGTTTACGGGTTTTACCACGCCGCCGGCGTGATCGCGAACAGGCATTTCAGCGAATGGAGAACGAAAAAAGGGATCAAACTTGATCATCCGCTCGCCCAAGCCCTATGCATCTTTGTTACTTATCTCTTCGTCGGGTTCGCCTTTCCGTTAATTACCCTGCCTTTGGGGACGGCCATGTCGTTTTATGCAGCGTTGCTGGGGATCACATAAAGATGCGAAGCATTGACGCTTTTCTGGATATTCTCGGTTACCGCGCCAGTTGGGCGGGGATCGTGCGCATAGCGTTATGGACGGTTCTGTTCCTCTGGCTGGCCGGGCTTATGATTCCCGAACGTGCACGGCAAGACCTGTTTTCGACGAATGTTGCAGGGCTGCCTATTTCCCCGATGATTACGCTGGAAAGCGATCCGGCTTTTATCCGGGACGTTCCTCTTCCCGAGAAGGGTAAGCATTTCCGGATTGCGTGGATCTCGGATTCCTCGTCTATTCTTTACAAGCCCGGAGCGAAGCTTATTGATCTGACCAAAATGGGGGATCATAAGCTTCTGGCCGTTAAAACTCTCGAGGCTCTCAGGGGGCTTGGCCTGGCAAATGCGCATATCGACCTTTTCCTGCGCGTGTCTTTGCGGTGCCTTGAAACATACACCCTGACCAAGCTAGCGCTCGAACGTCACCCCGATCTTCTCATCATTTCAGTCAGCCCCGTATTTATTTTTAACAATCACGCCGTATTTAAGGGAGACAGCCACTTTGCAAAAGCCAGCGCAGTCTGGGGCAAAAATATCGATACATGGCCGTGGCTTTTCCTCATGCCCTCTCCTGCGGATCATCTCTGGGCCCTTCTGACGCACCGGTTTACAGTCTTCTCGCAAGCCCCTGTGTATGCAGAGGAGATCGATGCCCTGAAACACGACTTCTGGACCTCCCTTTTTCCACCTCTAAAGAATACCCAGAATGGCGAAAAAGAAGACTCCATGACAGAAAACTCCCTCGTTTTTTGGGTAATACAGAGATATCTGAAAGGCGATCTCTCGGTTCTCCTGAACGATAAGAACGAAACGGTCAATTCGAAATGGTATCGCCAGGTTATCCGGCTTAGTGATTTTGGTGAAAATTCTTTCAATCACCTGATCGTGAGAAAGACCCTTGAGACCCTCAAGAACAGCGGGGTAAAGGCTATCATTTATATCGAACAGGCCTCTCAGGCGATGAAAGACGATCCGGGTGCGTGGGCTATCTACCAGCACGTCAAAGACACGTTCCGGGCTTATGAGAAAGAGTACGGCAGCGACAAGATACGGTTTATCATCGATGTTCCGCCGGACGTTCTGGCCAAGGCTGTTTATGTGACGGACGATGATATCCATTTCGAGCAGGAAGGCGATATGGACAAGTTTCTGGCGCAGCAAATTTTCGAGCTATCCAAGGAACCGGAGGGGACAAAAAATGAGCATTAAGATAAACGAATCCCTCCATGAAAAGCCGCCTGGAAAGCGCTGTTTAAAAGATTATTTGCTGGAAGCCGTGCTCGGTTTTTTCTTTGCATTGCTTATGGGTATAGCTTATTTTGGCTCAGGCTTTGAGCTTGAGTTTATTTATCAGGGATTTTGAGATGTCCGTTACGGTTAAAGAAATTACACAAAAATCACTTCCACCACTCGTCGAGCAGTTGATGAACGACATTCTGGAGAAGAACCCGCTGCATAAGAAAATCGTTTCCGTTTCTCTGGAGAAGATGACGCAGGAGGAGATTGACAATCTTGAAACCTATATCAAGTTCAACATGAAAAAAGGACTTACGGTCGATTATCTTTCGGAGTCCTATCTGATGTTCGTGTTCGACACGATGAAGGAGCAGCTATACTTCCAGAAGCACAAAAAATACAGATTTTCGACGCTCGCAGAAGTGGCCGACAGCGTTTATCACGACCCGGATTATATGTCCAAATATGTCTATGGGATTGCCGTCTCCTGCTTTATCTGGCCGCACCATCTGGGCATGCTGCGCTATTTCAACGAAACGGTTCCTACACAGAAAAAAGGCACTTATCTGGAAATCGGGCCGGGGCATGGCTTGTTTTTCATGAGCGCCCTTGCCAATACTGGATTCGATCACTTCGTCGGTCTTGATATCAGCGAGACCAGCCTTGGCCAAACCAAGGAGATCGTTGATTTCTTTCTTCCCGACAAGGGGTCGAAGTACTCTTTGCAGCTCAAGGACTTTCTCGATGCGGATCAATTGGAATCCAACAGCTATGACGCCGTGGTGACAGGAGAAGTCATCGAGCATGTCGAGGAGCCGGAACTTTTCCTGCGCCGGATTGCGGAGATCGCGAAACCCGATGCCTATATCTATCTGACTACATGCTGCAACGCGGCTGTGATCGACCATATCTACCTCTTCCGCACCCCCAAGGAGGTCGAGGATATGATGGATGAGTGTGGACTTAAGGTGGTTAAGCCGTTTTATCTGCCTTATGAAGGCAAGTCCGTCGAGGAGTGTCTTGAAAAAGACCTTCCGATGAGTCTGGCTTACGTGTTGCAGAAAAAATCCTAGGCTGCGGACCGGCTTTCCAACAAGCTCAAGCTTGTATCAATATAGTCGGGCACGTCGATTATCTGGCCTTTTTGGAACGCCCAACTGCCTTCCTCTCCTGTGGCTTCGAAGCCGTGCCTTTTGTAGAGGTCTTCGACCATTTTGTTCTTCTGCGTCGGGAGGTATTTTCCCCGGACTGTTTGCGCTCCTTTCTGACGTGCGGCTTCAATCACCTGCGCCAAGAAAGCTGTATCGGCCCCGCGGCCAAGAACACGGCAACTCATCAACATTGTATCGATGTCCCAGACCTTTGCATCTTCCGGGTTTTTCTTCAGAATTGCAACCCCCACAAGGCCGTATTCCCCGTAACGGTCTTCGATCTCGGTTGCGAGCACAATTGAGTCCGGTGAATCCGAAAGAGCTTTTACCTCTTCCTGGGTGCGCCGGATCGTCGTCAGGTTAAACTGATTGGTTTTATTGATCAGCTGTGTCGTTCTTGCGAGGTGTTGGCTATCGACTTCGAAGACCTTTACCTTCAAACCCAAACTGGCCCGGAACTCGTCCTCGCTGACCTGTTCGGATGCCTGCTTGCGAACCGCCTCCTCCGCCATCATGCGGGTGCGCGCCCGGTCTTCCTTGGTCACTTCGCCCAGATCAAAGAGGCCCGTGTTTTTCAGGAGGCCCGGATATTCCGCCAGTTCCTCGGGCACCAGAAAACAGGTTACCTCGGGCAAGCGCTCCTGTACTTCACCGATTTCCTTCTTGTTGTCGTCAACAAACACCAGCGCATCGAGCCCGATATTCAGTTTTTTTGCGATGTTCCTTATGCCTTCGACCTTGGAGATCCAGTTAATTTCCATCGCGGAAAAGTGATCGCGCCGCAGAATCATCGCGTCATGCCTGTCGAGAACTTCGAGCACATCTTCCTCGTTATTCTTGCTGGCAATGGCAAGCATGATCCCCTGTTTTTGAAGATGCAGCATATGTTTCTGGAAGTCCCGGAAAGCCAGTCCAGGAAAATCGTTACCGATTTCAATGCCGCCCAGACCGTCTTCGCCGATAATGCCGCCCCACATGGTGTTGTCGGCATCCAGAACGATGCATTTTTTTGCGCTGATTTTCCCGGCTGCAATGATGCGCGCCAGCACTTTTCCAATCTGAAAGCCGAACTGTTCGGTATAGGGCTGTCGGTAGAGATACCATTTGCGCGGGTCGTGCGCAGGATCCGAACCCGCGACCGTTACCAGACCTGCAAGATCAAAAAGCTTGAGGCCTTCGATTGTTTCAAGTTCATTGTTCCATATTTCCAGCAGGTGATTGTAGACCTGCTGCCCCTTTTCAGACTGGCCGAGTTCCTGAAGATCGAAAGCGTTCAGGGACGGGTAAGGCGGATTGGAAACAATTATCGTGCCGCCGTATTTGCCGCGCAGCATTCTTACGGACTGGGCCAACTGTCGTATTTCCTGCGCCATGCGTTCAAAACTTTTCTCGTCCTGCTGCAAAGCGCCTTCCAGCGCATCGGACTGGATATCTTCCAGACGCCAGAGCATTATTAAAATGTCGAATTCATAATCCCTGTCCAGTACAGCCTTGTGGTCGATGCAAAACTGATGAAGCTGGTTATAGGGACCTGCGACCACATCCGGCGCCTTAAACCCTTTGTTCAGGAGGCCACCTCCGACATGGGGAATGAGGTTATCGACTGTAAAACTTCCGGCAAGCCCCACCCTGATATCGCTGGGCTGTCCGGGGTTATCCTTCAAAGACCGGCTGTATGTGCGCCAGAGAGCAAGAGTTTTTCCCAGATCGTTCATTTGCGTTATTCCCGACATTCTTAATGAGCTTAATGAGCAGCCCTGAACTCTAAACTTTTCAGGTTTTAACATACAGAGCCAAACTCAGGCAATCACGAGATATTTTCATGATTTTTCCGCCTTTGCGCCTGTTAAATTCCCATATCGGACAAATTGTTTGCGGGCGTCTTTGCAAAACAGCTATAGTGCAAGAAAAAAGCTTACTCGACATTGATTGATCAGTTTTGCGGGTTTTGGCATGGGTACTGGCGGTTCAAGCGGATTTCGTGAAGGCGTGCGCGCTGCGACGAGTCTTCCCGTTGTCTTTCTCAATCCTGCCGACTTTCATCGCGAGCATTATCTCAAAACACATGAAGTCCATCCTGACGATCTTGTAAAAGCGCGTGAGGTTATCCGGCAACAGGGAGTCGATCCCAGCGGATTTAGCGACCGGCAGCTTGCCATTCTTGTCAGGCGTTCTCTGGCCGGACCGTTCGGTCATGCCATGACCGTCGATAATCTTGAAGGCAAAAGCATCCGTATTTGCCTTGCCAACGGGCCGGAAGGCTCGATACACGGCCATAGCGATGTCCTTCTTGCGCGTGCAGGGATCGATTTGGCCCGGGTCAGCGCCATTCCGGGGTGGGAGCAGTACCGGGAACGCATCATCGGCATTCACGAGGGAACCCATTGCGATCAGGATATGGACACGAAGGGGATGACCGATGAGCAAAAAGATATTTTTTTACTGGGCCGGGAAGCAGAAGGCGACCGGGCAGCCGTCCAGTGGCTGAGGCAAAATAATCTGAATGAACTGGCTCAGGCGCTTATTGATATCCGGGCTCTTACGACTGTGGAGGACCGTGACGATGTGCGCCACGCGACCTCTATCTTGATCGATCACCCCGACGTTCATTCCAGCCAAGCCCATATCGATGCGGCCCGCGACATCAAGTTCCAGATGGTGATCGCAGTTGCCGCTGACCGGAAACTGACTATGGAACAGGCTATTGATATGTTTATTCACCGGAGGGATGAGTTTGTCGGGCATGTCGACCGCCTTCTTGCCCGCGGAGCTTTCAATCCGTCCAGAAACACTGAAGTTAATAATAATCCTTATATTGAGGAGTATATCCGGGCCTATGCCGGGGCCTATCACAGACAGATTATGGACCGCCGCCTTACGCCGACCCCTGGCGCGCCTGCCTTGCATCATGCTGTTCCCGGCGGCTCTCACGGCAGTCTGGACACCGCAGAGGGAGACGATGCCGCCCGTTATGCCTTTTCAGAGCCCGATGAAGAAGATGACCTTACGGAACCAGCCGATACCACCGAAGATGCCATTGCGGTTGCTGTGGATGACCAGATACCCGGCGGCCGCGGAGCGCCTGTCATCCACCTGAGCGATGAAAGCGGCGCCCTCTTGACTATTGACGGCCTCAGCGCTCCCGATTACTGGCGGCAAATCGCCGACCGGGATCTGGCTTTGCAGAGGCTTGAAGTGACTGGAGGCGTCACGGGGGCACAAATGGTTGAAAATCAAGCAGTTTCTCCAGTTTTGGCTGGCGGCAACAGCAAATGGACCTGAAAAGCGGATTTTTGTGTCGATTATGTCGTTGATTTGATAGAGGTTTTATTTCTTTGCATTCTGGATGCAAAAAAAAATATAATGGATGTGAAGCTATTAAGAGACTGTTAATTTATGACAAAAAGAAACGTCTATCTTGGAGGAGCGCTCGCTACTGCCCTTATTTTGGCAGGAGGCTGTGCCAGCGCTGACCATTCCGCCGATCAAGCGAGCGGCGATAAGGACGCCTCAACGATATCTGTTACAACACATGATGACGGCAGTTTTACTATTCAGAGCACTCCGGGCGCGGAAAATGGGTTTTCAATTCCCGAACAGGTTGTAACTCCTACTTTTAAGCCTCCCCCAAAGAAAGGGGACGGTACCGAGGGTGAAGGCCCTGCTCAAGAGGAACCTCAGGCAGGCCCTGACAGTTCCTTGCGCGTTGAAAAATACGGCGAGGACGGCGCTTTTGTTATTTCAAAAGAACCGGGCGAGGGAGGAGGATTTCGCATTCCTCCGCAGGTTGTCGTTCCGACTTTCAGCCCGGATGATGATCCGCATCCGCAAGCACACACAACAATCGACCACGAACCATAAAAGGATCATAAAAAAAGGGTAAGGTGAAGGGAAATGGGTAGAGGGTTTTTCGAAGATCTTAGAAGTCTGTTTATAGACGATTACAAAGATGCGGTACGCGATACCTCTGGTGTACCTGCTGTTTTTATTGATCCTGACGATTTTGACCGGGACTATTACCAGAAAAACGGCCGTGTCAATCCAGCCGATATTCCCAAACTCCGCCAGCAGCTTGAGGAGCAGATGCCCGGCTTTACCCGGGGCGCGACGAATGCCGATCTTGCCACCGCTGTAGAGACTTCTCTTACACAGGGGCCTTTTGCGGTCAGAATGCAACTTCCCCCAACGCCCGGTTCCACTACCCCTCCCATGTCGGTTTGTCTTGTTAACGAACAAGGCCGAGACCTGAATCACAAGAACGAGATGATGCCCAAATTATCGCGTCAGGATCTTGAGCGAATTCGTGAAATTCCGGGATGGGACGATCACTGGGACCGTATTATCGGAATCCATGAAGGCACACACTGTAATCAGACTCCTGTCAATCCTTCCGGAATGACAGCCGATCAAGTTTCTGTTGCTGTCCTTAGCCGTGAGGCGCAGGCCGATCAGGCCGCAATCGATTGGGCGCGCCGCAACGGCCTGAACGATATCGCACAGGCCATGATTGATTTCCGGGCTCTGGGGGCTGCTGACGATCCTTTACATTCAACGGCGATCATTATCGACAAGCCGGGGCCAGTGACCCTTGATCATATCAACGCGGCACGGGATTTCAGAGGCGAGATGATCAGCAAAGTCGCCGCGGATCAAGGCATTTCGGCAAGAGATGCCGAAACCATGCTTCGGGACCGCCCGGAGGAGTTTAACGGACATATCAAACGCCTGCTTTCCCACGGGGCCTTCGACGGCAATTCCAACCCGCATGTGAAAGAATCGATCGAAGCATTTTCCGGAGCGGTGGACCGGCAGATTACCGGTCGACGCATCGAGCGAGAGCAGGAGCATGAACGGCGAATGGAAAGACTGCGTGAACACCATGGCGCCCTCGAAACCAATGACGGCACACGCCTTGCCCAAGGGCCCGATGCTCAAGGAGAGGGTGCGGTTCAAACGGCTTCTGCGGATGCGGACGTCACGGAGCAAAATGCAAGCTTCCAAACCGCGTCTTATGATGTTTCCTCGCAGGCTGTGATGCCCAGCGCGTATGCGGATATGGATGTCAGCACGATCAACGGCGGCACGCCTGTCGTTGCCCTGAATGACGGAGACGAAGCCTCAATGACTATCGGCGGGGTGGCTCCTGCCGCCTTTTTCGCGGCAAACGCCGATCCTGATCTTGCCGTTCAGCGCATTGAACTTGCGCAGCAGCTTGATGTCGGACTTGAAAGAGATTTTGAGCGCTCGGCGCCTTCGGTAAAATCCGACGCTTATCAAATGGCCTGATCGGATCGTCAGGGTCCTTTTCCTTTCGTTTATATCTTTGAGTTGGCGTCCTTGCGCTGCTAATTTTTTTGCTTTTTATCCGTGTACCGCGCTATAATTCTGTAAATAAAACTTATAATTTCCTGACCTAATCGGGGGTATCAGTGGGTGGACCTAGCGAAGATGTACGGACCAATAACCTGCCCGAGGGGATTCTCAACCCGCGGGACGAGGTTTTTGTGCGCATGTTCCGGGCAACTTGTACGGTCAGGGATGTCGTTTATGTCAATCCCGATCTCTTCAACACCGGTTATTTCAAAGAACATAGCACGCCTGATCCCGCTGACGTCGCCCTCATGCGGCAGGTTATCGATTCGCAACTGCCCGGGCGCTCTGCCAATATCAGCGACGAGAGGATCGCGCGTTTTGTTCAGCATTCCCTGACCGACGGACCCTCTGCCAGACGCTATGACTTCTCTGAGACCGAAGCGGAGTCTGCGCCTTTTGTCATACTCAATCTTCAGGGGAGCCAGTTTGATGACCGTGATGAATATATGCCGACCGTTGCGGGACGTCCTCCCGAAAACTTAAGACCCATTCCCGGTGACGACATGTACTGGGATGGATTTTGGGGCGTTCACGAAGGCACCCATCCTAATCAGCACAGCCTGCCCCAGACGACCTCCGAGGAAGAATTGAACACTGCCATTATGGACCAGGAGCTGGGCGCCGACCGCGCGGGGATCGAATGGCTCCGCTCCCAAGGGCAAGAGGAGATGGTTCAAGCGCTGATCGATTACCGGGCCCTTGCTGCGATGGCTGATCCGGAACACTCGGCAACCGCTATTCTTGCCCGACATCCCGATCAACAAGTCACGCGCGAACATTTTCAGGCCGCTTCAAGCTTTGCCTCGGTGATGGATCAGGCGCTATCGAGAACCCTTGGGATGAGCGATGCCGCTGTCGCAGACATGCGGAAAAACAATGAAACAGGGTATGCCCGCCATGTGCGGCAACTTTTCGATCAGGGGCAGTTCGACCACGCCAGTCCCAATCCCTATGTGCGTGATTTTATCGAGGCTTATGTCGGAGCGGTAGAGAGAAGGGTCGTCGACCATACCGCCGATCGTGAGTTAAATACAGGGCCGGCAGGGAGAGAAACGCACGATTCGCAAGATACGCCGATATCTTTTCCCGCAACTGCCGGGGGAAAAGAATTTACCGTTGTGGTTGGCGAAGGTGACGAAGGCTTTATGAGGGCCGCCCGCGAGGTTTCAGAGGTTCCTCTTGTTTTTCTGGACCCCGATGCCTTTAACAGGGAGTATTTTGAAACCAACCACCACGCGGATCCAGAGGATATCCCCATCATGCGCGCGATGATCAACGCTCAGGTTCCCGGCGCTGCGGGGCCGCGCGTTTCTGACAGCGACCTTGGGGCTCTGGTCGGGCGCGTCCTCACAGAAGGTCCGTACGGTCAGAGGATGGAAATTCCTGCCGACGAGAGTATCCCCGGCTCTCAGCCTACGCCCTTTGGTGTGATCAACCTTCCCGGTGAGCTCAACGACGATGCCATTCATGAGTATATGCCGAGTGTCGCTCATATGCCTGCAGCGATGCTGCGCTCTATCCCCGGCACGGAAGAGGCCTGGGATGAGTTTTTCGGAAGGCATGAGGGGACCCATCCCAATCAGTTTGTTTATAATGCCGATATCACCGATCCGCATACCGCCGTAGAAATCATGAGACGAGAGCTGGAAAGCGATCAGGCCGGGCTTCACTGGCTGCGGAGCCAGGGGCACGATGATATGGCCCAGACAATCATCGACTACAGGGCGCTTTCGGCTTCCGCCGATCCCCATCATGCCGCGCTGGCTATTATGAGCGACCAGACGGATACGCCCGTTACACAGGAAAACTTTGACGCGGCAAGGGGGTTTGTCGGGGTTATGTATGATGCGGTTGAGCACGAGGCCGGTCTGAATTTCATTCAATCACGGCATCTGTTTCGGCAAAATCCGATTGAGTTTAACCGACATATAAAAACGATGCTTGAAGAAGGGGCGTTCGATCATCTTCAAAACCCTTACGTCCGCAGTTACATTGAAGCATGGTCTGGAGCCGTCGACCGGCAGGTGATCGGCCCGAATCCCAACATGCCGGAAGTAGCGCCCGCTCCTATTAGTAGCGATCCGGTAGACGCCGATGGCAAGCCGATCAAGGAGCAACCCGATCCAGTCGCCGCCCCCCAAATCAGAGGAGATGCAGGCGGAACCCCGATTATTACGCTCAGGGACGGGGATCAGGCAACGCTCAGGATCGGCGGAGGTACAGCAGCAGAATTTTTCGCCTCACATGCCGATCCCGCTCTCGCGGAACAACGGCTGGCTGTTACGCGAGACGCCGAGACCACTGAAGCCCGGCAAAATTTTGAAACGGCTTCCGCAGGGCCGGGAGTTACAAGGAAAGTCTAGGGGCTTTGTCTACTCACTGACCGCTGTCAGTTATATTCTTTGAGGGGGACAGAGAGGGTTTGTTCCTGAAGGCGCAGTATGGCATCAGCATGAGAGAGGCTTGCCCCCAAGCTTGGGTGCCACCCCTGCCCCAGCACTCGGTCGAAACCGTATAGATCCTGCAACGCCTTAACCCGCTCTAACTGCTCATCATCCTCTATTCCCTCAACGATAATGACCTTGTCGCTAAGATCGGGCGATGCCACATAATCCAGAAGAGATTCCTGCCCTTCAGAAGAACGCTGCCAAAGGGAGCCGCTGAGTTTAATCCCGTGGATAAAGGGCTTCATCGTTTCCAAGCGGTCCTCATCCTGACCGGGATGATCCCCATAATCGTCAAGATACAACCGATATCCCGATTCATTCAGAGTCATGACATTCTCCAGAATCTGGTCCTCCGTCCCTTCCGGGAATTCGTGCTCGAGAATTTCAAACCGTATGCGCGAGCGAGCCGCCGGGTAGCTGGCAATCGCCTTGTCAATTTCCTGCAGAAGATCTGGTTGCATGAGTGTCAAAGGGTGCAGATTTACGGTGACATAAAGGTTGTTCGCCTGATCGGTCTGTAGCATTCTGTCGCAATCCTGCAAAAAGCGGCATGCTTTTTCGAGCGTGCGCAGCTCCAGTTCAGGACGCAGCCCCATCGCATGTATTTCATCGATATAGGGGGCAATCGACTGGGTCCCGATGATACTCGTTTTTCTGCCCAGCGCCTCAAAGCCAATAATCACCGGCTCCTCATCAACCTCACAGATGGGCTGAAAATGAATATCTATATCCGCCAGACTTTCTTCGGCTGTAAGAGAAGATTGGCCAAAGCGGTATGTAATTTTTCTTGAACTCATTGATTTATTAACAATTTTTGTATCTACGCCAAAGTGTGGCGATCATAATGCAGCTTTGATATTAGAGCAAATATTTGTGTTTTATTTAAGAATAACAGAAGGTTGATCGTTTTATGGCCCGGGAAAAGTTCGATGCTATCTGTGCACGATGGTCTTGATATTCATGAATTCACGGATGCCCTCCTCCGCCAGTTCCCGGCCATAGCCGGATGCTTTCACCCCTCCAAACGGCAGACGGGGGTCGGAGGCGACCATCGCGTTGATAAAGGTTGCGCCTGCCTCAAGGCCGCTTACGGCCCGCTCGATTTCTTCCGCATCCTGCGTGAATATCGCCGATCCCAGACCAAAACGGGTATCGTTTGCGAGGATGATGGCTTCGTCCACATCGTCGACCCGAAAGAGCAAACCCACCGGGCCGAATACTTCTTCCGAATAAACGGGGTTGTTCTTGGCGATGTTTTCAAGCAGGCCGGGACGGTAGAAATAGCCTTTCCCCTCCATCATTTTTGCCCCGCAGACCCTTGAGGCCCCCTTATCAAGCGCCGAAAGAACCTGAGCATGGAGATCCTCCCTCGCCCGTGCGCTGCTGATCGGGCCGACGTCCGTATGCTCCGCTTCCGGGTCGCCTACACTGAGCTTTTCAAAAGCCTCGCAGATCCTGTCCCGGAACTCTTCATATATTTCGGTATGAACAATAAAGCGCTTGGCAGCGATACAGGATTGCCCGGCATTTTGAACCCGGCCTTTTACGGCTGTCTGAACCGCTTCATCCAGATCGGCGGAGGGCATGACAATGAAGGGGTCGCTGCCTCCCAATTCAAGAACTGTTTTCTTGATATGCTTTCCTGCCAGAGCGGCCACATTCGCCCCCGCAGCTTCCGAACCTGTCAGGGTAATCGCACGTACGCGAGGGTCGCCGATCAGCTGCTGGACCTGACCGGCATTAATCAGAAGGGTCTGGAACACGCCATCGCCCACACCGGCGCGGCGAAAAATATCCTCGATGGCCATGGCGCACAACGGTACGTTCGACGCGTGTTTGAGAAGCGCCGTATTCCCGGCCATAAGTGCAGGAGCTGCAAAGCGGAAAACCTGCCAGAAGGGAAAATTCCACGGCATAACTGCCAGAACGGGACCGAGCGGGAGATAACGCACGAAGGCTTCGGCTTCGTCCATCTTGATGTACTGATCCTCCAGAAAACCTTTCGCGTTGTCCGCATAAAAACGGCACCCCAGCGCGCATTTGGATATTTCCGCCCTGGCGGAGGCCAGTGTTTTTCCCATTTCACGGGTAATAGTGAGGGCATGGCGGTCAATTTCCTCTTCGAGAATCGAGGCGACGGCGCGCATTTTTTCAGCGCGCTCTTCCATGCTCGTTTGACGATGAATATAAAATGCTTTTTCAGAGAGCTCGACTGCCGCTGCTATATGCGCGTCATTATAAGGATCGAATGTCGCGAGGACTTCCTCGGTAGCAGGGTTGATGCTTTTAAGAACCATCCGTGCGCCCACCTTCTGTGGTTTGGTTACGAACGCATCTTAGCCTTTTACCGTCCGGTGTGAAAGATCAGCTTTCTTTTTTTCTCCAGACCGAAAACTGTGCGAGACCATGCCGGTGTTCGCGGGATGTTTCCCGCAGAACAAAGGGAATGTCTTTTGGTTCGCCAACCGGTTCAAACTCCGGGGCCAGTTTTTCGCGAATGCCTTCAAGGGTCGTGTAGTTCTCACCTGTCTTCGCCTTAAACCCGCCGAGCCATTTGTCACGAGGCGTGATTTCCTCGTTCCAGTTGTAGGTCGAAGTCAGAATCAGCAATCCGCCCGGATTGATGCGCGTCCTGATATCCTGCAGGAACTTCGCGGGGTCGTAGAGATGTTCGATGAGGTTTCCGGCAAAGACGAGATCGTAGCGCTTGTACTTACCGATCAGGTTACAAGCGTCGGCCTGCGCAAAAAGGATCTTGTCCTTTACGCCCTGATAGCCGAGATCCTCGATCCTGATTTCGCGGAAGAGCGGAATTTCCCCTTCGTCCTTGAGGACGTATCTTTGAATTCCTTTTTGCTGCAGGTTCGTCGGAGCCTGAATCAAGCGGGCGGAGAAATCGAGCGCGTCCACACGATCAAAGACTTTGGCCAGCTCGAAAGAGACGCGGCCGGCGCCGCAGCCCATTTCCATCGCCTTGATCGTTTTCTGATCTTTCAGCTGCTTTAGAATTTCCTGCGCGCAGGATAAAGGGAAATTCGGAACTCCGAAATTGTCGGGTCCATAGTGGAACTCGATCGAGCGGGCCACTTCCTCGTTGGTTTCGTATATGTTCATTTGCGGTTCAGGCAGGGGTCCAGCCTCGACATACCTTATGCCCGAATACTGGAAGAAGTGACGGCGGAAAGCATAGCGCGAGTCCTTAATCGCGTAATTTCCGGTGGATACCCAGCAGCCGCCCTTAAATACGTTGTGCTTGCCATCAAAGGTCGGGGTAGAGAAATCGTCGTAGACGGGGTGGACCTCAAAGCCTTCATAGGCGTCAATCGGGGTTTCCGTCCATTGCCAGACATTGCCGATAATATCAAAGAAACCGCCCGGCCCTTCATAGCGGTTGACCGGACAGGGCGACATATCGCCCTCGAGGTTGATATTACCCGGCGCATGCTTCCAATCGGGCTGGTCGGTTTTGAGCGACTCACGCAGCTTAACCCATTCCGGCTCGGTGGGCAGGCGGATGGGTTTGCCGGTCACTTTTGCCTTCCATTTGCAGAAAGCTCGCGCTTCAAGGCAATTCACGTCCACGGGCCAGTCCCACGGCATGTCGATTTCCTCCAGCATGGAGCGGTAGCGGTATTGATCGCCCTCCTTGCGCCAATAGACGGGCATTTCAGCCTTTTTGTATGTGACCCAGTTCCAGCCTTCCTCGTCCCAGAATTCGCGGGTCTCGTACCCGCCCGCTTTCACGAAATCGAGATATTCGCCGTTCGAGACCAGGTATTTTGAGGCCTTGAAGTCCTCTATTTTTGTTTCAAAACGACCGTATTCGTTATCCCAGCCGTAATAGGGGTTGTCGCGGCTCTTGCCGAGGACAAGAGGGCCACCCTTGACGGGCAGAAGCTCGTTTTGCGGGGCTTGGCCGCTTTCCTCGCACATCCGGCTCCAGACCGGGTGGGGTTTAACGTATTTGAGAGGCAGTTCGCGGATCAGGACGGCGCTGGTCTCCAAATGAATGCGCTCGTGTTCAATGCCCAGCATGATGACCCAGAGGGGGCTGTCCCAGCCGATGGGCAGGGTTATATCGCAGGTCTTGATGAAATTGCGGACAATTTCACGGGTTTTATCGCGGTAAGCCTTGACCTCCGCGGGGGCCGGCCAGTCGTAATGGGCTTCGTTGAGGTCGTCCCATGACATTTCATCCACGCCGATGGCCAGCATGGATTCCATCTTTGGGTCGATCCGCTGGTCAATCAGCTTGGCGACGTTGAGCTTGTTGATGAACAAGACAGCTGTATGGCCGTAATAGAAAATCAGGGGATGGCGAAGAGTATTGGCGCGGGCATAAAAGGCTTCATCGCCGTTCAGGCACTCAAAAAGGCTTTCGTACAGGCTGAAGCTTTTATCAAAATACTCAAGGATTTCGCGCCTTTTGGCCTCCGGGTCCTTACCATGAAGGTTTACAGTCTTTGTCACCAGAAGATCTTCTATCTTTGTCTCCTTGACGACAGCTAGGGCTGATTTCGGGGGCATTGTCGGTTCCTTGTTGCTTTTGACAGTCCTTAAGATATCTTTTCCGGCTTCGGCAAGATTGTCTAAAAGTTACACTCTTCCCAAGCGGAATAACCCCTTATGGACGAAAAACCTCCACAGAGCAAATTCGTGTTTTAATGTTTACTTAACTCATATTTTGTTTTGCACAGGATGAAAAAATATTATACTGGTAAGTACGCACGTGTCTCTGGCCCCTAGGTCACACTAGATATGGTTATGCAACGGCGTAAACTTTTTGGACTGGAAGAACTTTTATAACTGCTTCCTTTGATTTGAAAGGGTTTACGTGATGAAACGTAAAGTTGCTGTTACCGGCCGGGGCCGTAATCCCCGATTTGTTGAATCCGACGAGCCTGAACCCCGAAAGAGGAAATCAGGTTTTGTTCGTTTCGGATTTTCGGCTTCTCTAAAAAGGAACCTTATGTGGTAAGGCGGCTGACCCGTCTGTGAGAAAAACACAGGCGGGCGGATTGGCTTCCCTCTTCGGGAGGCTGCTCCGAAGCTTATACCTTGCCCTTAATTGTTGTTCATTTTTGAGAGGCTTTATGAAATGGGAAAATTAGTTTCCTTCCGGAAAAAATCAAACCAAGGCGCAGCGCAAAAAGCGCTCAAGCGTAGCACGTCCGTCTTTACTGGTACGGATGAGCAGTTGATACGCAAGCGCAAACCCTCGAAACCGCTGCATGTGATTCAGCCTTCTGTGGTTGAGGCGACGGCGCGCAGTTTCCTGTCCGCGTTTCCGGGCAAGGTTCTGTACGCGGTAAAAACCAATCCACACGAGTCCGTGATTGCTGCCCTTGGCAAAGCAGGCGTAAGCGCTTTTGACGTCGCATCGATAGAGGAAGTCCGCGTTGTCCGCGCCCATGCGCCCAAGGCTGAGATGTACTTCATGCATCCGATCAAGACGCCGGAAGCTATCCGCGAAGCGTACTACCGTTACGGCGTGCGTCATTTTGTTCTGGACTGCGAGGATGAGCTTTACAAGATCATCCGCGAAACGGGCCTTGCCACCGACCTGAAGCTGCATGTTCGTCTGGCGCTACCGAAAAATACGGGGGCGAGCATCGACTTTTCTTCCAAGTTCGGCGCGACGCCGATGGAAGCGGCCCAACTTCTGCGGAAATGCCGTACCGTGAGCGAAAAGCTGGGGCTGTGCTTTCATGTCGGGACGCAGATTTCCGATGCGAGCGTCTTTCACAATGCGCTGGCACTGGCCAAGAACGTGATCGCGGAGAGCCGCGTGAGCGTCGAGATGCTGGATGTCGGCGGCGGGTTTCCCGTTTCCTACACCGGAGAGAGCGTCCCCTCGATCGAAACCTGCATGGATGTGATCCGCAAGGGCGTGCGTGATGCCGGACTGGGCCACATGGAGCTGCTGGCCGAGCCGGGCCGCGCGCTCGTGGCCGAGGGCGGCAAGCTGGTCGCGCGGGTGGAACTGCGCAAGGGGAACCTCCTGTACCTCAATGACGGCACCTATGGCGGTCTGTTCGATGCCGGACCGCTGCTGGGCACGCGCTATCCTGTGCGCGCCGTGCGCGGCGAAGGCGTGTTCGAGGGCGGAACGATGGATTTCCGCCTTGCCGGGCCGACCTGCGACTCGCTGGATATGATGGAGGGGCCGTTTACCCTGCCCGCTGATATCCGCATGGGCGACTGGATCGTGTTCGAGAATACGGGCGCGTACAGCCAGACGATGCGGACTGATTTTAACGGCCTGGGCAAGTGCGATACGGTTTTGCTAGCCTAAAATCTTAATAAATTCATTTATTTAAACCCCTGATTTTCATTCAGGGGTTTTTTTATTTCTCTGGGCACTCATTAATTTCTTGTAATATCCGGCAATATGTAATACGGCTGCGCAGTCACATCATAAAAATTACAGGAAATGCTATGCGAAGCGCTACTGTAAAACTGTCGTCACTGGGCGATTCCTTCGAGGGAGTCACGGCAAAAGCGGGAACGGTCCTGCGGCATGTCAAATTCGAGGATATGGCCGGGCTGACCTTAAGCGAACAGCCGATGATCGGGGACGTTCTTCTGGCTAAAGTGGTCCGGGTTGGAGACAAGGATACTCTGCAGACCAAGAACGGGCGCAATCTCCAGCTTCACCCCGGCGACAAGGTTCTCGTTGCCTACGGCAACCGTTACGCTGTTTCAGAGTATCACGCCCATGTGCCGCCCGATATGCGGGTCTGCCATCTGGTCTCCAGCGGAGGCGTCGCATCCTATATCGAGAGTTCGAACAGTTTCATGGGCCGGCCGACACTCATCAAGCCGCTCGGACTGGCCGTCAACGCCGACGGGCAGGTCATGAATATGAAAGATTACTCCCTGCGTCCGCCCGGCTTCGTGCTGAGAAACCGCCCGACCGCTATTGTTGTGCTGGGCACGGGAATGGATTCAGGAAAGACCACAACCGCCGCAGCATTGGTCAAGGGGCTGGAGCGCGCCGGGTTTGCCCCCGGCTTTGGCAAGATGACCGGGACGGGTCTATCCTCCGACATTCACAAGCCGCAGGATGCCGGCGCTGTAGCAATCTGCGATTTCGTCGATATGGGCTATCCCTCAACCTATGAGGTGAGCACCAAGGAACTCGTGGAAATTTTCGACGCCCTTACCGCCAATCTTACTTTACGGAGCTCGAAGGTGAACATTATTGAAATTGCCGACGGGGTACTGCAATCGGATAACCAGCAGCTTTTGCGTTCGGAAGCCTTTACCTCAAAAATCGACGGCGTGATCCTTGCCGCCTCCGGTGGCCTGAGCGCCCTTTACGCGGCGGAAGAGCTCAAGCGTCTGAATATCCCCGTTCTAACCGTCAGCGGATTGTTTACCACTGCGCCTCTGGCCGTGCAGGAATTCACCGACCATATCCCGCCGGCGAGCCGCCCCCTTCTCGGCGTTTTGACTCCCAAGCAGCTGATGATGAAAAAGAATGCGCTCTTGCTCATGGATACCGTTCAGGGCCGCGTTCAACCCGCGAACGACAGTCGCCGGGACGGCGAGCCCGAAGCCGTGGAATTAAGCGCCTAGCCTTCCTGCGAAATCTTCGTAGCCGAAATGTTTGACGATCTCAACTCTTCCGTCTTCATGCAGAAGAGCGAGGTCGGGGAGCGGGATGCCGTTAAAGGTCGTATTCTTCACGAAGCTGTATTGCATCATGTCGGTAAAGATCAGCTTTTGTCCTACTTCTAGCGGCTTTTCGAATTTATAGGTTCCGATTACATCCCCGGTCATGCAGGTGTTGCCGCCGAGGATATAGGTGTTCGGCTCGCTTGCTTTTTCCTGCTCCACGATTTGCGCGCCGATGATTTCCGGCGTGTAGGGAACCTCCAGCACGTCGGGCATGTGGGTGGAGGCGGAGGCGTCGAGGATGGCGATTTTCTGCGCGTGGGGGATGATGTCCAGCACCGTGGCCACGAGGTAGCCGCCGTTCAGCACGTGCGCCGCGCCGGGTTCGAGCGTGATTGTGCCTGCAAAATCCTGTTTCAGTTTTTTGAGCGCGGCGATGAGGCGCGGGATATCGTAATCCTTATGCGTGTAGAAATGCCCGCCGCCGAGATTGAGATGTTTGATTTTTGGCAGGGCAAAGGCGAATTGCACTCTTACATGCTCTATCAGTTTTTCCGAATCCTCCGCGAGGTTTTCGCAGAGATTATGAACGTGCAGCAGGTCGATCTGCGCCAGGACCTCGTCTGTGAGTTCCTCCTTCTGCACCCCGAAGCGTGAACACGGGGCGGAGGGGTCGTACAGGGCGCTGTTCTTGACCAGCGGGAGCCGCGGGTTGACGCGCAGGCCAATGACGGCGTTTTTCCTCGCGGCGCGAACCCGCGGCGCGAATTTCTGGAGCTGATGGACCGAGTTGAAATAGATATGCGAGGAGTATTTCAGGATTTCCTTCAGGTTTTCTTCGGTGTAGGCGGGGCTGTAGGTGTGGACCTCTTTCCCCTGCTCCTCGCTGCCGAAATGCGTTGCGCCGAGGCGGGCCTCATAGAGGCCGCTGGCCGTCGTGCCGTCGAGGATTTCTCTCATAACGGGAAAGACAGCGGGCATCGCGAAGCCCTTGGTGGCGAGCAGGAGCTTGATCCCCGTTTCCTTTTTGATGCGCTTTGCCTTTTCCATGTTCGCACGAATCGCGGCGATATCGGCGACATAGGCGGGGGTTTGTATGTTTTTTAAAGAGGCCAGAGGCACGCTTAGGCCGCCTTCTTGTCCTTGCGGCGTTCGGTGAGATCGCCGAGGCCGGATTTCAATTCCCTGACGTGCCAGGGGAGGCCCTGCTTCGCGACTTCGGCCATAAAGGGATCTGGGTCGAGCTGTTCGACGTTCCAGACGCCCGGCTCCTTGCCCCAGAAGCCCTTGGCCAGCATGATCGCGCCCGTGACGGGGGGAACGCCCGTCGTGTAAGAAACAGCCTGCGCCTGCACTTCCTTATGGGTTTGGGCGTGGTCGCAAACATTGTAAATCAGCACGGTTTTTTTCTTGCCGTCCTTGAGGCCCGTCATGATGCAGCCGATGGAGGTTTTGCCCGTGTAGTTCTCGGCGAGCGATGAAGGTTCGGGAAGCAGGGTTTTCAGGAACTGGATCGGCACGATCTCCACGCCGTTATGCTTGACGGGATCGATGCGGGTCATCCCCACGTTCTGAAGCACTTCCATGTGCTTGATGTATTCATCGCCGAACGTCATCCAGAAGCGGATGCGCTTGAGGCCCTTGATGTTCTGCACGAGGGATTCTAGTTCTTCGTGGTAGAGAAGATAGCTGGCCTTCTCGCCGACTTCGGGGTAGTCGATCATCTTGCGGAATTCCAGCGGCTCGGTTTCGATCCACTTGCCGTTTTCCCAGTATTTGCCGCGCTGCGTGACTTCGCGCAGATTGATTTCCGGATTGAAATTGGTTGCGAAGGCCTGCCCGTGATTGCCCGCGTTGCAGTCGATGATGTCGATCTCGTGGATTTCATCGAACAGGTTTTTTTGCGCGTAGGCACAGTAGATATTGGTCTGGCCCGGATCAAAACCACAGCCAAGGACGGCGACGATGCCCGCCGCCTTGAATTTATCCTGATACGCCCATTGCCAGTGATACTCGAACTTGGCTTCGTCGATCGGCTCGTAATTGGCCGTGTCCATGTAATTTGTTTTGGTTTCGAGGCACGCATCCATGATCGCCAGATCCTGATAAGGAAGCGCCATGTTAATCACGAGGTCTGGTTTGATTTTATTGATGAGAGCGACAGTTTCGGCGACGTTATCGGCGTCGAGTTTCGAGATTTCGATCTCCTGACCGAAAATCTCCTTACATTCTTTCTTGATCTTTTCGCACTTGGAGAGGGTGCGGCTGGCCAGATGAATGGATTTGAAAATATCGCGGTTCATCGCGCATTTCTTGGCGACTACATTTCCGGCGGCTCCGGCTCCGATAATCAACACGTTCATCGCGTGTCCTCCCCTGTATGTGTGTTGATTTTTCTTAGCAATTCGCGGGGTCCAACGCAATAAAGATCGCAAGCCCACAGGCTGTAAAGACGATTATTTCAAAGCATGTTTTCTTTGCGGGTCAGAGTTGCTATAAAGCCCAAAGAGACCGGGGAGGGAGTGGCGCTGATCATGGCGAAGGAAAACCGTTTTTATATACCCGCAGAATGGGAAAGGCAGCTCGAAATCTGGACCGCTTGGCCGTCGCATGACGATGATGACCGTTGGCCGGCAGAGCGCCTTGAGAAAGCCCGCGATGAAGTCGCGCAGATGGTGCGTGCGCTGTCGGCAGGCGAGAAGGTCGTCGTTCTGGCCTTCGGCGATGCCGCGGTACGATCGGCCGAGGAAAGCGTTGGAAAGAACGCCAATGTGCTGGCCGCAGGTTTCGGCGATATCTGGCTGCGCGATACGGCCCCTGTCTTCGGATTTGACGGTACGTGCCTGACCGCCCTGCGTTTCCAACTGAATGGCTGGGGCGGGAAGTATGTTTATCAGTATGATGATACGGTCGGTGAATTTATCGCCACGCAGATTCGTGCGCGGATCAAACCGTTCGATTTTATCCTTGAGGGCGGCGCGGTCGAACATGACGGAAACGGCACAATCCTGACCACACGTCAGTGTCTTCTGAATAAAAACAGAAACCGGAACTGGGATGAGAAGGATGCCGAGGCTGCCCTGCGCGAAGCTTATGGCGCGGAGAGAATTATCTGGTTTGACAAGGGTCTGAAGAACGATCATACGGACGGGCATATTGATAACCTGGCGCGGTTTGTCGCCCCGGGGCGCGTTTTATGTACCGAAGCTTTCGGCAAGGACGACCCGAACACAAAAGTCTATGCGCAGGCCCGGAAAACACTTGAAAAGGAAGGGTTTGAAGTTATTTCCCTGCCCTCCCCCGGACCGGTCAAAGACGCAAAAGGTAAAATTGTCCCCGCCTCGCACGCGAATTTTGTAATCGGGAACCGCGCTGTGGTGATGCCTTCTTACGGGTCGGAATCCGAAAGCGCCGCTGTCGAGGTTCTTGAGCAGCACTTTCCGGGGCGAACCGTCACGGCAGTGCGGTCGGATACGCTCCTGACCGGAGGCGGATCGTTCCACTGCATCACGCAACACGTTCCAGCCCTTAGAAGCGAGGCCAAGGAATAATATGAGCCGTCTTACCACCGTTGCCGCCGTTCAGGCCTCTTTCTCCGCTGATCTGCGGGACAATATCGATAAAGCTGTGTCCTTGATCGGGCAGGCGGCGGATAACGGCGCGCACATTATTCTGATGCCTGAGCTTTTTCAGGGGCTTTATTTCTGCACGCATCAGGACGAGAAGTGGTTTTCATCCGCCTACCCCGCCGAAACGCACCCGTGCGTTGTCGAGCTTAAAAAAGTGGCTAAAGATAAGGGCGTTGTCCTGCCCGTCTCTATTTTCGAGAAAGCCGGGCCGGAATATTACAATTCTGTCGTCATGGTCGATGATGCCGGCGAGATCATGGGCGTTTACCGCAAGACGCATATTCCCGACGGGCCGGGCTATCAGGAGAAATATTACTTCAAGCCGGGGAATACGGGTTTTAAGGTCTGGAAGACAAAGTTCGGGGCTATCGGCGTTGGCATCTGCTGGGACCAGTGGTTCCCCGAAGCGGCGCGGGCGATGACACTCAAGGGTGCGGATTTCCTGTTCTACCCTACGGCTATCGGATCGGAACCTTACGATGATACGCTGGACACCAGCACGATCTGGCAGCGCGTCATGCAGGGGCATGCGGTCGCGAACGCCATTCCGGTGATCGCGGCCAATCGCTTCGGCACCGAGAACGCCAACGGAGAGGATCAGAGTTTTTACGGTTGCTCCTTCATCGCCGGGCAAAATGGAGAAATCATGCAGTCTTTCGGGAAAACGGACGAGGGCGTGCTGACGCAGGGGTTCGACCTGGATGCAATGCAGAAATACCGCGCGGTGTGGGGCTTTTTCCGCGACCGGAGGCCGGAGATGTATGGCGATCTTTTCCCGCCTTCTAGTTCCTGCTGATCCTTTCCAGCGCTTTTGTAAACCCTTTGAGAGAAATACTCAGCTTTACGGTCTTACGGTCCGGCCTGATATATGCCGTGCTTAAATTCTGCTTATTTTTAAGCTTGTCTATCACGGTTTGATCCAGATCAATATTGGTCACACAGCCCTGAGCAACGCAAAACTGGATCGGCACCCTTAGTCCCTTATCTTCAGCCTCTTCCAGACCGAGAACCAAGCCGGTCGGCAGGAAAGTGCCCAGCGGGACGATGAGGCGCATGCGCGGAACCGGTTTTCCTTGAAGCTCTCCCATACCCACCAGAACCACCAAAGCGACTGATTTCTGATCCTCCCAGAGAAGACGCTGGAACATCTGACATACATTTTTACCCGCCGGGGTTTGCGCGCACTCCACTCGCCAGTCCTCAAAATCCTCGGCCTTAATTGTTGTATTCGCCCCCTTCATTTGGAAATCCGAGGTGATTTCAGCGGTGGCGCCCTGCTCCTGCCCCGGAGAGGTCAGCAGGGCAGACGGGTCAGACATAACTTCCCTGACTTCCGGGGGCGTTAACGGTTTTTGCAGCGGCACGGCCCGGGGCTGATCCGCAGGCAATGTCGATGCCTTTACCTGCGTTGTTCCATAGCTCAAACTTTTTAACGTGCGTGCTGAAACGCCGGACATGATGTCAGGGCTCAGGAGCATCGTTATCGCCACGACGCCCAGAATAAAAACCACACCGCCCAGCAGGATGTTCGCTTTGGTCATGCGTTTCTTCCCTTGATATTTTCTTAAGGTAGCAGCATTAGCACAGAGGGAAGCGCGTTCACAAGACGGGCAAAATTCGCCTAGTAATCCTTTTTCCAGAAAACTCCCGCCCCGCCCTGCGCGTCCTGCCCGACTTCGCTTTCGACGGAAATATTGGGCGTGACCTCAATTTCTATCCGCGCACCGCCGCTGCCCTCCTCGCCGCCGCCCTGCACTTCGAGGTAGACTTTATCGGTCAGGTATTTTCCGGCGCCGACAGTCGCCCCACCTTCCTCGCTCATTTCGACATTCAGTTCATCCAGCCCGGTTGCGCCCATCACGCTCCCCATCGGGTCGAAGCCGCCTCCACCCCCGCCGCCCGCAAAGCGCCGCAGGGTCTGGGCGAGCTGGATGGCCTGATAGGGCGATATATCCTTCATGTCTTTCCCGAAGAGAACCTTGGCCAGCACCTCGTCTTCGGGCAAGGCGGGTTCGGATGACATCTTGATGCCTGGTTTGGTTACCGGGCCGGTGAGATTAACCTGCGCCTTAATATCTTCTGCGTCCGTTTCTGCCAGAATGTCGAGGAAGGGACTGGGCGGGATGGTGCCGGAGAAGCGCAAGTTCGCCTTGGCGAGATCGAATTTCTTGCCGAACTCCTTATAGGTTCCGCGGATGGATTTCATGGTGCCTTCGATCAGGGGCTCTTCCGCCGTGCCGCGTATATCCAGCGATCCGCCGAATTCCGTATCCAGCCCCCAGCCACGCACAAAGAGGCGTTTGGGCATATCAAAGAGGATATCGAGCGCGATTTCGAGCGGCGAGTCGTGCTCATCGACTTTGTCCGCTTCGACGATGTTGACCTGCGGGATCGCGGTCCCGAAATTCTGCGGAATGTTGACGTTGATGAATTCCGGTTTAATGACGCCGGAGAGCTTGTATTTTTTCCCGGCCCCGCTCATGGAGAGGTCCGCATCGAACTTTCCATCCGCCGTATGGCTTTTGAGCAGGTGGAGAGATTTCGCGCGGACCTTAAAGTCTGCGGCGGCGTCGGGTTGACCAAATGCATAGGAACCGTTGACTTTCAGGTCGCCCTCTTCCCCGTCCGTTGCGGTGAGTTTGGAGAGCGTCAGGGAATCACGCGTCAAGTCCGCGCGGACGATTATATCGTTCATCGCCACGCCGCTTTGCTTGTCGATGAACTTTCCGTCATCCACGGAAACGGTTCCGGTTATGGCCGGTTGTCCCATCGAACCTGTCAGTGTTCCGGAGGCGCGGATCACCCCCTCGAAGCTCTGGCCGGGCAGCAGGACGAGCGCCGCCATCTTGTCCCCGCTGAGGTTGGCTTCGAATTTCCCGCTCAGGGGCGTTGCTTCGGTCAGACCGAGTTGATAAGGCTGCACGGCGAAAGTCAGGGGCAGAGATACGTTTCCGGTTAATGTCTTGATGCCCTCGCCCTTGCCGCTCAGAGTGGCGGCGGCGTTCTTATCCTTATAAGAGGCGGCAATATCCAGCGTTACGTCCGGCGCGTTTTCATCGCCCAGTTTCAGCGGGCTGAGGGCGATATCGGCTTTGGCCTCCGGGTTATCCAGCGCCCCTTTGAGGGCGGCGTCGATATTCATGCTCAGACCTGAAAGCTGCGCGGGCAGTTCCGCCGGAAGGCCGGAGAGCGGGAAATCTTTCGAGGTCAGGGCCAGATCGAGCGCGGTCTGATCGGCCTTTCCGGTCAGTTTCATTTTGCCGCCGCCCGTTTCGATCAGCGCATTGATATTCTGCGCGGCGGGCGCTCCGGTTTTCAGGCCGGACAGGTCAGAGCTGGCGGTAAGGGTAAAGGGCTGTTTTGCCGTGCCGTTCGCTGTGGCGTTCAGGGCGTATTCGCTTTCGGTCTTCTGAACGATCCTAGCGGTGAGTTTTTCAATCATCGCTTCGCCTGCGTTCAGGCCGGAGAGATTGACTTCGCCGTTATCCGGCCACGGGTTTGTCACATCCGGCAGGTGCGCCGTCGCGTTGAGTTTTGAGAGGGAGATGGTTTTGTAAATGATATCTTTTACACTCACGTTGGCAGTGATGGATTGTTTATCTTCCTGCGCCGCAAGGTCCAGTTTTAACTCCGCGCTGCCCTTGATGTCCGTTTGCAGGAGCGGCGCATACGGTTCGAGTGATTTGATCTGAGCGTCTAGACTTCCATGGGCCTTTGCACCATCGAGAATAATCTTCAGATCACCATGCGCCGTGACCTCCGGGGCGCTCGCCTTGATACCGGACAGCGCGAGCGTGCCGTCTTTAAGCAGGAACCCCGTGTTCAGTGTGACGGGCAAGTCCTGATATGTGCTTTTGATATCTACCGCTCCCTCGGGTGCGCCGACATTGCCGAGCATAAGCACTATTTCCGCCGGGCCAATCTGTTTCTCAGCGGCTTCGGGCATATTGAGTTTTGCCTTGATGTCCGCTGCGATCTTTTCAATAGGGCCGGAGAGGTTTGCGGTTCCTGCGAGCGTTCCGGGGTGGCCGGGCGCAAAGGTGGACAGATCGGGCACGGCATAATCAGCGGTTATGTCAATTTTCGGGTCTGTGCCGAGATCGGCCATGCCCTGCCCTTTGAGATGGTAGCCCTTTGCGGTGACCTCAATCTTTTCGAGCGAAAGAGCCGGAGCGGATGCCATCAGATCGCCTTTCAGGGTGATTTTATCCGGCAGGGGTAGCGTCGCCTCGTCAGGTTGGTCTATGGCCAAAGTCAGATTTGAAATTAATTTATCGGGCTTTAGCAGTACGTCACCCGAAAGCGCGGGCGATAAAATTAAATCCTGCCCCGTTACCGCTTCGGAGAGATGAAGTTTTTCAATCGAGATATCGGAGAGTACGATGCGCGTGAAATAAATATCAGGAAGTTCGAGGGGCTCCATCATGGGTACGCCCTGCGGTTTTTCCGGTTTTTGTTTTTGCTCCGGGGTTCGCAGAATATCCATCTCAGCAATATCCAGACCGACGCTCAGGCGCTTGGCGGCGATTGTCGTTAACCCGATGTGCAGGGTTACGTTTTCGGCCTTGGCGAAGGGGCCTTGTGCATCACTGATTTCCAGATGGTCGAGCGTGATGTTTGAAATCAAGCTGTAGCGGAAGCGGTCAAGCTTCACGCTATACCCGCTTTCCTTTAGCGCCGCATTTATCTGAGCCTGCAGCCAGCCCTGCCCGCCTTCGGAGTTCAGCCAGCCTACCGCCAGCCACAATCCGATCTGCGCGAGGATTGCGAGCAGGACAATAAAGCCGACCAGAAACACCAGAACGCGTTTGGTCCGCCGGAATTTTTTCTTTGCGGGTTTGGGTTTTTCCTCTTCCATCCTAGAAGGCCTGCCCGATGCTTATATAAACCTGAAAATTTGAATCGACCGTATCTTTATCCGTCAAAGGCGTGGCGATATCAAAGCGCAGCGGGCCGAAGTCTGTATAGTAGCGGAAACCCAGACCCGCGCCGACCGACAGGTCCGTGACCTCGGGAGAGATTTTTTCACTGACCTGCCCGGCATCGATGAAGGCGACCATGCCCATCGTGTCGGTGAATTTATAACGGAACTCGGTTGAAAATTCGGTCAGAGAACGTCCACCGATGGGGTCGCCGTCCTCTTTCGGTCCGATGTCCTGATACGCGAAGCCGCGCACCGAGCCTCCCCCACCAGAGAAGAAGCGTTCCGTGGCCGGGATGGAGTCGGAATCCGATCCGGCGATGCTGCCGATATTGACCCGGTTGGCCCAGATCAGAGAGTCAGTGATCGAAAGATAGTGGCTTGCCGAGAGTTGCATTTTCAGGAACGGGTCCGATTTACCGAATGCGTCCACAAACGGTTCGAGGACCGCACGCGCCTGAAAGCCTTTATGCGGGTCGAGCGTATCGTCGCGATTGTCGTAGGTCAGGGAGGACGGGCCGGAGATCAGGCCGAAGGTTTTCTTTTTCCCGCTTTCTTCGTCGATGTTGGTGATCTTGATATCGCTTCCCACGCTGGCCGTCAGATGATGGCCGAATTGACGGTTTACCCGCAAACCACCGCCGATTCCCAGTTCCTGATACGCGTCGGTATCCAGCCTTTCGATCCCGGCCTTGAGGGTCAGGCTTTGGTCCTTGCGCATGAAAAACGGCTTGTTCATTTCGAGTTCGAGGCTCTGTTCAAGCAGGGAGAGATTCAAATCGGCGGTCAGCTTTTCCGCCGCGCCAAAAAAGTTGCGGTGTTCCCAACCCAGAACAAGACCCAGCCCTTCATCGGTATAATAGGTCGCGCCGGCCTTAATCGAGCGTTGCGCGCGCTCTTTCAGGACCATCGTTACAGGCACAACTCCGCCGGCCGGTACGGTTTCGGGCAAGCTGGCCTCGGCCCTTGAAAACAGACCTGTCCCCAGAAACGCTTCTCTTGAGGAGTCGATCTTCGTGCGGTCGAAACAGTCGCCCTTTCTCCATTTCACCAGTTTGCGGAGGTAGGACTCCTTGAGTGTTTCCTGCCCTTCGAACGCGACTTCGCCAAAGGTCGCCTCTTCCGAGGCTTCGATTACCAAAACAACGCTGCCGGTTTTTTCGTTTTTATCCAAAACCACGCGGTTGCGGACTTTCAGGGAGAAGTAACATTTGCCTTTGGCTATTTCCTGTTGCAGTTCGACCTGCGCCTTAAGGATGGCGGCTGATTCGAGAGCCGTCCCCGGCTTGAGTTCCAAGCCTTCCAGCAGTGCGGTGTATTCTGGCGGCTCGGCGGTTATACCCGATATTTTATATTGCGGACCCGGGCGGATATTATACATGCCGTTTTTCCCGGTTGCGTCTTCGCCACCGGCGGCCCTGAGTGTGACAACCGCATCGTAGTAACCTTTCGAATGCGCGGCTTTCAGGACTTCGCCGGTTATCATCTTCTCGGCGTATTCCTTCTGGCGGAGCCGTTCGTCAGGGTCTTCGGGAAGCTCAATCTGGGCCAGGCGGTTATCAAGGATGGATTGCACGAAAGCTTTCGCCTCTTCATCGTCCTGCAATCCTTCAAGGGCATATTTCCCGACGAGGCTGTCAGGGTCTTCCCCGCCCAGAAATGACGGCAGGCCCGGCGTTTTACACCCGACCAAAGCCCATACGCAGCAACATGCGAGACAGAGTTTAAGAAGTCTCATGCCCGGACAATAAACAGGTACAGGTCTTATTTCCACAAAAGCGCAAATATTTTTGGAGTTTTTTGGGGATGTCAGACGACGAAATCGAGCGGAGGCGGCGATTCGATGGTCGGGATGTGCGATTTGCGGGCTTCGTTGCAGAGATATTGCAGGCTGGTTGCCGAAAGAATGTCCTGCCATTTTTCAAAACCGTCTTCGACGCGTGATATCAGGATGCGGTCAAACGCGTCAGGGAAATCGGTCTTATCCGTAGCCGATTCAAAAAAGCACCCCACTATGTCCTTCAACGTCGTGTTGACGGGGTCGTCCACGAAGTACCCGCCTTTCGGGCCTTTGATTGAAACAATGATCCCCTCGTTGGAAAGCCGCTGCAGAACAGGCTCCAACGCACGTTCTTTCAGGTCGAAATGTTCAACGATCTCCGCACTGGTCACAGGCCGGTCCTGCCGCCCGTTATAGGCGATATAGAAGGCAGCCTTCATGGCCAGTACTACTCTGTCAGGTAAAAATCCCATCGCCCATATAATACATAATTTTTTTGTATTTACAATATTAAAATGTTATTTTATAGTGAACTTTATACTGGAGTGCTTTTTATGGCTTATATCCCGCTGTTTTTGCGGACTTCCGCAGACTTCCCGGTTCTTGTGATCGGGGGCGGAGCCATTGCTGCCGCCAAAATCGAAGCTTTGGCCGGCGTTGGCACAAAAGCGGATCTTCTTTCAGATACAATCGGAAAGGCGGCCCGTTCCCTGTGCGATACGCATGGTTTTAAGGCTACGCAAGCTCCCTATCAAGAAGAATTTCTGGAAGGTTACCGAATTGTTGTTGCGGCAACGAACGATAACGCGCTGAACGAGCGCATCGCTGCCGATTGCCGGGCTCGCGGGATTATGGTTAATGTTGTTGATAACCCTCCGCTCTGCGATTTTATTTTTCCGGCGCTTATTAGACGCGGCCCTTTACAGATTGCGATTTCGACCTCTGGAATATCACCCGTTCTGGCCCGGCTGATCAAGCATACTATCGAGCAGGCCGTTCCCGCGCAGTTTGAAAACCTGATCCGGTTCATGGACGAGAAAAAATCCGTCCTGCGCAAGTTTTTTACGAATATCCAGCCTCGCCGCCTCTTTTACGAGCAGATCATCCGTGGACCGATCGCCGAAGAAGTTCTGGAAGGCAATGCGCGGAATGCCGAAGATCTGTTTAATTCGGCGCTTGAGCAGTTTCCAAAAAATAAACAACCCGCCCTTTATCTGGTTGGAGCCGGGCCGGGGCATCCTGAACTCATTACGCTGAAGGCGATCCGCCTGCTATCACAAGCTGATGTTATTTTGCATGACCGGCTGATTTCTCCCGTACTCCTTGAGCAGTATGCGCGCAAAGACGCGCATAAAATCCCTGTCGGCAAGACGCGCGACCATCATCTCAAGAAGCAGGAGGATATTGGCGATCTGATCGAAAAACACCTGCTTAAAGGCGATATCGTCGTGCGGCTCAAGGGGGGCGATCCGGGCGTTTTTGCCCATGGTGCCGAAGAAATCGAGATTGCGCGGCGTGTGGGTGCGCCTTACCAGATCGTACCGGGGATCAGCGCAGCCAACGGGTGCGCGGCCTATTCCGGCATTCCTCTGACCGAGCGTGACGGCGCCAAGGGCGTGCGCTTTATGACGCTTTACACCAAAACCCTCCATCAGGCGGATTTCTGGGAAGGGCTGCGGTATGCACAGAACGAGACTCTCGTCTTTTACATGAGCACGCCGCATTATGTTTTGCTCTGCGAGAAGCTTCACGAGATTGGCTTCCGCCCGGATACGCCCGTGATGGTCGTCGAGCAGGGCACAACGCCCGAGCACCGCGATTACGTTTCAACGCTTTCGCAGTTCGATGTTGATTACGGGGAACACGCGTTCATTTCTCCCAGCCTGATTATTGTTGGCGATGTCGTGCGCTGGCGCGAGACGAACGGCTGGAAAGAGGCGCCGGAAGACGTGAAATCATATTTCTCCAAGCTCCCGGAGCCCACGGAACAGGATAAAAAGGAACAGGAAAATGCTTGATCATTCCAGCAGGAAAGAACAGTTTGCCGCCCAGCTTCTGGCGGAACTGACGCCGCTTTCATGGGAGGAGCGGCTGAAAAAACTGACCGGCCATTCCGGCCAGTCTATCGCTTTTTCAACAAGCTTCAGCCTTGAAGACCAGGCGCTCACGCACACCATTGCCGAGAATACCCTGCCCATCCGGGTCTTTACGATCGATACGGGGCGCCTGTTCGCGGAAACCTATGAAACCTTTCAGAAGACCCGCGATACGTATTTCGGTGTCGAGATCGAAACCTATTACCCCGATACGCGGTCGCTGGAAGCCCTTGTAAAAAAGCAAGGCGTGAACGGGTTTTATGAATCCGTGGAAAAGCGCAAATCGTGCTGTTTCGTCCGGAAGGTCGAGCCGCTTAACCGCGCCCTGGCCGCGACTGACGTGTGGATCAGCGGGCTGCGCCGCGAACATTCCGATAACCGCGCTGACCTGCCGGTTGTCGAATATGATGCAGGCCGGGATATTATCAAGGTCTACCCTCTGATCGACCTCTCCGAGGCCGACGTCAGGGCGTATATCCAAAACCATGCCGTCCCTTATAACCCGCTGCATGATCGCGGCTTCCCTTCCATCGGTTGTGCGCCGTGTACGCGCGCGGTCAATCCGGGCGATCATCCGCGCTCGGGCCGCTGGTGGTGGGAGCAGGAAAACGATCAGGAATGCGGTCTGCATATTAAAGACGGCAAGCTCGTCAGGATTAAACAAACCGCCCATGCTTGATAAAGACCAGCAACAGCTGCTGCAATCGCTGCTGGACCGGCTGACGCCGGAACAGAAAATCTGGCTTGCGGGCTATGTTCAAGGCTTGACCGGGCGTCTGCCCGATGCGGCGGGCGCGGCTGTGGCCTCCAACAAGCCGGAAGTGCATATTTTCTACGCGACTGAAACAGGAAACTCGAAGGCCCTGTCGCTTTCACTGATGAAGGCGCTGAAGGGCGCAGGCTTCAAGGCGAAGAATAATCCTGTCAACCGCCTGAAGGCTTCGGATATTCCTAAGAACGGGTTTTCGATCTTTCTGGCCAGCACGCATGGTGAAGGCGATCCGCCGGAAAGCGCGGTGAAGTTTTTTGAATCCGTGCGCGGCGCGGCAGACGGGAGTCTTTCGGGTCTGCAATTCGCTACACTTGGGCTCGGCGATAAGAGCTATCAGATTTTCTGCGGCGCGGCGACGGATCTGGAAAAAGAGTTGATCCGTCTTGGCGGCACAGCGTTTCAGGAGATCGCGCTTTTTGATGTCGATTACGCCGCGCATACGCCGAAATGGGTTTCGCAAACCGTTGACGCGCTGAACACAATTGTCGGCGATACAGGGCCGAGCACTGCGGCCTCTTCCTTTGTTGAAGCGCCGACGGTGCGCACAGGGAAAGGGTATACGCGGCTTGAGCCTGTGGCCGGACAGATCAAGCATATCGTTAATCTTAACGATATCGATTCCAACAAGCAGACCTATCATATCGAGATTGCTTACGAAGATGAAGTTGCCTATAGCTGCGGGGATGCGGCGGGCATCATTCTGCCGCTTGATGCGGACGGCAAGGAACAGACGCCCCGGCTTTATTCTATAGCATCCTCCCCGTCTGTGCATGAGAACGAAGTGCATCTTACCGTTGCGCTTTCGACCTATAAGAAAGAGGATGGCAGCATCGGTTACGGCGTGTGTTCGAAATATCTCGCCGATATGAAAGAGGGCGATGCGCTGCAATTCTACATCCATCAGAACCAGATGTTCCGCCTGCCGCCGGACGATACCGACATTATCATGATCGGCCCCGGCACGGGCGTTGCACCGTTCCGCTCTTTCGTTTACGAGCGCTCGGAGCGCAGCGCATCGGGGCGGAACTGGCTGTTCTTCGGGGATCAACATGCCCATTGCGACTTCCTGTATCAGGCGGAGTGGCAGGAGCATCTGGCCACCGATACGCTGCATAAAATCGATCTGGCTTTCTCCCGCGATTACGACCACAAGGTCTATGTTCAGCACAAGATGAAAGAGAGAGCGAAGGAACTCGTCGACTGGATTGAGGGCGGCGCGCGGATTTATGTCTGCGGCGCGAAAGACCCGATGAGCCATGATGTCGAGAAAACCCTGATTGAGATTATTTCTGAGCAGAAATCCCTTTCCCCGGACGCGGCAGCGGATTACCTTGCGGATATGGCTGAAGCGGATCGATACCTGAAGGATGTATATTGAGATGAGCGACGAGATCAATAAAGACCCGAAAAAGCTTTCTGCCGTCGAAGGTATGAAAACTTCCAGCCGGGGTCTGCGGGCCGATCTGGCCGAGCAGATGGCCGACCCGGTTACCGGAAACGTCACCGAGACCGGAAAGCAGTTGATCAAGTTCCACGGCTCCTATGTGCAGGATGACCGCGACCGCCGCGCCGAGCGTGAAGAAAAAAAGCTGGAATGGGCCTACTCCTTCATGATCCGTTTGCGTATTCCCGCCGGGGATATCACGGCGGACCAGTGGATCGGCTTGCAGGAGTGCTGCGATCAGAATGCGAATGGCACCATGAAGATCACGACGCGCCAGACGATCCAGTATCACGGCGTTGTCAAGGCGCGGATGAAGCCGACGATGAAGGATTTCGACGTTCTGGGGCTGGATTCGATTGCCGCGTGCGGCGATGTGAACCGCAACGTCATTTCAGGATCGAACCCGGCGATCGCCCCTTTCCACGCCGAAGTGCATGAATATGCCGCCGCGATCAGCGAACATCTCCTGCCCAAGACGGGCGCATTCAAGGAAATCTGGCTGGATGGCGAAAAGCTGGCCGCCGATCAGCCGGGCGAACCCGACCCGCTGTATCAGGACCGCTACCTGCCGCGTAAGTTCAAGATTGCCGTGGCGATCCCGCCGCATAACGATGTCGATGTGTTTGTTCACGATATCGGGCTGATCGCGATTGGCGAAGGCGATAAATTCGAAGGTTTTAATGTTTCTATCGGCGGCGGGCTTGGCGCGACGCACGGCAATCCGAAAACCTATCCGCGCCTTGGCAATGTTATCGGTTTTGTGCCTAAGGACAAGGCGCTTGAGACCTGCTGGCAGATTGCCGCCGTGCAGCGCGACTACGGCAACCGCGAAGACCGGGCGCAGGCGCGGCTGAAATATACGCTGGACCGTCTGAGCGTTGATTTCTTCAAGGGCGAGCTGGAAAAGCGTCTGGGTTTTTCCTTTGCCCCGGCCCGGCCCGTCTTGTTCACGCACCGGGGCGATCCCTACGGTTGGTTCTCCGATCACACGGGCCAATGGTACAACACGGTTTTTGTTGATTGCGGCCGCGTGAAAGATGATGACGGATACAACATCAAATCGGCACTGATGGAAATTGCGCAAAAGCAACTTTGCGCCTTCCGCTGCACGGCTAATCAGAACGTCATGCTGACCTATGTCGAGGAAAAGAATAAGGCCGAGATTGATGAAATTCTTGCCAGGCACGGCATCACGCAAGGTCATTACACCAAGACCAAGGAAGAAGCGATTGCCTGTGTGGCTTTGCCCACCTGCCCGCTTGCCCTCGCGGAAGCGCAGCGTTACCTGCCCGCGTTTGTGGCCAAGGTCGAAGATCTGCAGCGCAAGCACGGACTGATCGAGGAAGCGATTACCACACGGATTACCGGATGCCCCAACGGATGCGGGCGGCCCTATGTCGCGGAGATCGGACTGGTCGGCAAAGGGCCGGGACGCTATGTCCTGCGCCTTGGCGGCGATTATCAGGGCGAGCGCCTGAACCGTGTTTATAAAGAAGAAGCGGATGAGACGGAAATTCTCGGCGAGCTTGATAAGCTGTTCGGATCGTTCGTTAAAGAGCGTACCAGCGGCGAGACTTTCGGCGATTACGCGAACCGGACGTTGTTTGGTTAGAAATAACTTAAAAAGGTATTTCTTCTTCGAAATCCTCAATTTTTGCGGCTTGCGTTTTTTTGCTACCTGATTGATATGTTATCTGTTTTTTTTCTTCTACTTTTGGTAAGGCAATTTTTTCTTCTTCTGCTTTTCCTATAGCTTTAAATATCCTTTCGAATTGGCGAATAACTGGCTCTGCTCCATCTCCAAGAGTTTTCATAGCATATGTGTAGGCACTTCCAAGGCTTTCTATTTTTGTCCTATTTTTATTTACCTCTGTAGCAAAAGCATCCAGTCTTTTAAATAAAATTTCTCTTTTTTCTTGTCCTAGTGAATCGAGCTTATCTAATGCCTCTCGAATTAGGCGAATATACCCATGAATTTCTTCACGTATTGCAGGGGTCATCACATATGATGGCGTTACAGACTCTTTCTTCTTTTTCAGTGAATTATATCTAGATTTACTCGCAAAAATGCGAATTTTGTTTCGCGCAAGTTGCTGAAACTGTTCATATTCGTTGTATCCTGTTGGCATTTCTGCTGGAAGTCCTATATCAAGATCGGCTGCTTGTATAAATCCAATGATGTCGCAGAAGTAAGCCTCTTCATCAAAATATTCTTGCATATCGTTGTACTCAGTATAAATTTCACGAGCTTTCTTTTCATATATTGGAAAAGCTTCCTCAGGATCATCTGGTAAGGAAAGCAAAAAATCTTCGTCCATAATTTCCTCCGCTTACAAATTACGCAGATTCTGTTCCTTGTTCAACAATTAGGGCAGATTTGCTTAGCGCATTCTCGTAATCTTCGACAAACAGCACACTTTCCCCGAAGCTCAGGCGGGAGAGAATGCCTTGCGGCTGGCGTTGAAGGCCGGAGATGATGACGGTCGTTCCCGACGATTTACAGATTTTCACGATATTCTCGATCGCCGCCACCCCAGATGTATCCAGAAACGGAACCAGCTTCATGCGGACGATCAGAACTTTGGGCATTTGTCCCATGCGTTTAAGCGTGTCGATCAAGTCGCCCGATACGCCAAAGAAAATGGGGCCATTGATGCGAAAGACCTCCACGTCTTTAGGCAGGCTGAGGCGTTGGTCTTCATCATCCGGGCTTACCCGGCGGGAGGCGATCTCCACGGATTTGCTCATCTGCATCATGAACATCAGGCAGGCCAGCGTTACGCCAACGCCGATGGCAACCGTCAAATCGACCAGAACCGTCAGCGCGAAGGTCAGGATCATCACCGTTCTGTCGCTTCGCGAAAGCTTGAAGATATGGATGAAGTGTCGGATTTCGCTCATCCCCCATGCGACCATGAAGAGGATGGCGGCGAGCGCAGCCATAGGAACATATTTCATCACCCCGCTGGCCACCATCATGAAAATCAGCAGGAAAACGGAATGCATCATGCCGGCGACCGGGCTTTTCGCGCCGGAGCGGATGTTGGTGGCCGTCCGGGCGATCGCCCCGGTTGCGGGCAGGCCTCCAAAGAGCGCGGAGGCAACGTTGGCGACGCCCTGCCCCACCAGCTCCTGATTGGAGCGGTGCTTGAAGCCCGTCATCCCGTCCGCGACCACAGCGGAGAGCAGCGCCTCGATCCCCGCCAGAAAGGCAATGGTGAAGGCGGAGGGCATGATATCCTTGAATTTCTCGAAGCTGAAAGCCGGGAGTTCGGGCATCGGCAGGCCGGAGGGGATATTGGGGAAGCGAGAACCGATGGTTTCCACCGGAATGCCGAAGAGCGCAACGAGGACCGAAGCGATGACCACGGCGATCAGGTAGCCGGGCAGCTTCGGCGCTTTTTTGCGCAGGACAATAATCATCCCCAAAGACAATAGCCCCACAATCAGGGTCCAGAGATCGAGCGTATCCATATGTTCGAAATAGCTCAGCCATTTCGGGACAAAATCAGCGGGGACCTTGTCGATCCTGAGGCCGAGGAAATCCTTCACCTGGCTAGAGGCGATAATGACCGCAATCCCGGCGGTAAAGCCGGTGACCACAGGGTAAGGCACGAATTTAATCATCATGCCCACGCGCGCGTAACCGGCGATAATCAACATGATCCCGGCGGTGAGAGTCGCCAGAAGCAAGCCATCGTAGCCGTGCGCTGCAATGACATTAAAGACCACGACAACGAACGCGCCCGTCGGGCCGCCGACCTGCACCCGTGAGCCGCCGAAGAAGGAGATCAGGAAGCCCGCAATGACGGAGGTGACCAGTCCCTTGTCCGGCGAAGCGCCGCTGGCGATCGCCAGCGCCATAGCCAGAGGCAGCGCGACGATGGCCACCGTCAGGCCCGCGATGAGGTCGCTTTTGAAATCCGCGCGCGTGTAGCCGCTGCTCAGAACGGTAAAAATCTTGGGCGTGAATTGCGGGGATACAGGCCCGGCCATCTTTATTCTCACGGTTTACGGGGGTTGTCCTGCATCATCCATAGACCCTCGCAGGGGTGGACTTCAAGGGGGGTGATAAAAGAATTTTACGCGCGGCGTTCCGGTGTTATGCTGCGGGCGGCTTACACATTCATATCAAAGGATTGACGGATGCTCGGAATTATCGGCGGCAGCGGCCTCTATGCGCTCAAGGAACTCGAACTGGTCAAGGAACACGACATTATGACGCCCTTTGGCAAGCCCTCCGCCCCGGTTACGGAAGGCAAGGTCGGGGCGAATACCGCGTTTTTCCTGCCCCGGCACGGGCGCAATCATGAGTTTTTACCCTCGGAGGTGAATTACCGCGCAAATATCTACGCGCTCAAAACACTCGGCGTGCGGACGATTTTGAGCGTTTCGGCGTCGGGATCGCTGCAAGAGGAAATCGCGCCGGGCGATCTTGTGCTGGTCGATCAGTATTTCGATCATACGCGCGGCAAGCGCGAAGCCAGCTTTTTCGGCAAGGGCGTGACCGCACATATCTCCACGGCGGAACCGGCCTGCCCCGTTCTGACGCAGGATGTCTTAAAGGCCGCCAAAGATATTGGCATCAAGCTTCACTCCGGCAAGGCGTATGCGTGTGTCGAGGGGCCGCGTCTGGGTTCGAAGGTTGAGAGCCATTTCCTGCGCGGTCCGGCGGGGTGCGATGTTGTGGGCATGACCAATGTGCCTGAAGCGTTTCTGGCGCGCGAGGCGCAGATGGGGTACGTCACGCTGGCGATCGCCACGGATTACGATTGCTGGCGCGAGGACCCGGACGAGCATGTGAGCGTCGAGGCGGTGTTCAAGGTTTATTTTGAAAATATCGAGAAGATCAAATCGCTGGTCGTGAAGTTGCTTCAAAACGGGATCAGCGAGACGCCGGAGAAAATCCGCACGGCGCTCAAGGGCGCGGTGATGACGCCCGACGAGCGTTTGAGCGCCGAGCAGAAGGAATGGCTGGGGGTTTTGCGGAGTTAAGGATAAAAAAATATGCTCGAATTTCTAAACATTTTTATCGGGCTTGTGGGTGGCTTCGGAATTGGCTCCTTAATAACAACTTATGTCAAAGAAAATTTTGATAAGAAGAAATTCATTTATCAGGAAAAATCTGCTGTATACGCGGGATACTTAGAAAGCCTCTCTAATGTAATCTCAGAGGGTAATCACGCAAACAGACAAAAAGTAGTGTATTGGACGCATAGGTTGCAACTTATTGCACCCAAAGAGATTACTGACTTAGCTAGACAATTTTTTCACAAGGATGCAATAAGCACAAAGTTTTTGGAAATTAGAGAAAAGTTAGTTTTAGAAATGACTAACGATCTCAATAAGACTATCTAAACCAAGCGTATAAAGCACCCCTCTCCCCTTAAAGGGGAGAGGGACAGAGGGCAAAGCCCGAAAGGGAGAGCGGCCGGCTCTAAAACCCTAAGCCGCCTGATCCTGTTTCATCATGTCCGCGACGGAGGCTTCGAGGTCGCGGTAGTTTTTCGACCAGAGTTCGAACATCTCGCGCCCGCCCTTGTCGGGGAAGATGTCCGGCTCCCCGGCTTCCAGCGCCTTGATGATCGCTTGCGCCGTGTCTTCCGCGCTGGTCTTTTCCATGTCGATCCCGCGGGCCATGTCGGTGTCGATCGGGCCGGGACAGATGCTGTGAACCGCGATGCCCTGCCCGGCCAATTCGATTCTTGCCCCCTGCGTGATGGAAAACAGCGCGGCCTTGGACGCGGAATAACCGCCGAAGGGAGGGAAATTCACAAACGAAGCGATTGAGCAGACATTCGCGATCGCCGCGGGCTTGTTTTTCTGCAGCACGGGGAGGAAGGCCCGCATAGCGGCGAGCGTGCCGAAATAATTGGTTTTCATGTCGCGCTCGATATCCTCCATGGGGGTGGTCACGCCGCTGCCCGAGGTGGCGATGCCGGCATTGTTGATCAGCACCTGCGTATCGGCGGCCTGTTTGACGGCGGCCTCGCGTTGCGCCTTGCCGTTGATATCCAGCTTGATTTTCACCACGCGCTTATCGCCTAAATCGTCGATCTTCGCCGTGTCGCGGGCGGCGGCATAAACCTTCTTCGCGCCCTGATCCAGCGCGGCCTTTACGAGCGCCTTGCCGATGCCGCGGTTTGCGCCGGTGATGAATACAATACGATCTTTAATTTTCGTCATGAGAAATCTCCTTTTTTGAAAACGTGGGCAGCGTAGCACAGATTCCTTCCGCACGCCCTTGTTTTCGGTCATGCGCCCGATTTGTCTTTCCTTTGGAGAGGTGAGGGATTACGGGAGAGGGCCGTCTTGATCCTGGGTCTTTTCGTTTTTCATCCCCGCCGATGGAGCAGGGGCGAGAAGCTGCGGGTTATAGGACAGCGAGATATAAAGGCCAAATAGGCCTGCGATCGAAAGCAGGATCAGAATAAGACTTATATTCTCGCTGGTTTCGATCAACGATTCGAGAAAGGTTTTTTCATCGTCGTTTTGCATCATTCCCCGGCTTTCATCCTCGCTGACTCCGCGCGTGCCCAAGCGATAATTTCGTCGTTATTGCTGGGATAACTTTGAAAATACCCTTCAAATTTTCCATTCTTTATCGCCTCCAAAAGGTTTAACGCCGCGATACTCTCCGTTGTGCCGTAATAAGTGTCAAAGGTAATGAATGAACGCCCAATGCGTTCAAAAGAGTTTGATCCTTCACAATAAGCCGTACCGGTATACCTTTGACTTTCAATAAGGCTCCGCAAATACGGAATGTCTTCACGGCGCGGCCAGTCGTCTAAAATGCCTAAAACAGTAAGATCAGATACCCAATACATCATCTTCATGTATTCCTGCGCACTCAGATGACGCAGATCATCCGCACTGATTTCTCTTCTGAAAAGGCTGTCCTTATAGGGAATAATAAACCTGTAAGAAACAGTGAAAAGCGCTACAAAAAACGCCAAGAAAATAGCGATTTCATAAACTTTGAGCTTGTCTTTCTTCGCCTCCGCCAACCTAATCCCCCACATTAAACGCAATCCCCTGCGCCAGCGGCAGCTTGTCGGAATAATTGACGGTCGAGGTCACGCGCCGCATATAGGCCTTCCACGAATCCGATCCGCTCTCGCGCCCGCCGCCCGTTTCCTTCTCCCCGCCGAACGCGCCGCCGATTTCCGCCCCGCTGGTGCCGATATTCACGTTCGCGATGCCGCAATCGCTGCCCGCCTCGCAGGTAAACAATTCCGCCTCGCGCAGATCATTCGTGAAAATCGCCGACGACAGGCCCTGCGGCACCGCGTTCTGCCGCGCGATGGCGTCCTTAAGATCCATATAGGAAAACACATAAAGGACCGGCGCGAAGGTTTCCTCATGCACGTTATCGACCTTGCCCTTCATTTCGACCAGCGCCGGGTTAACGTAGTAACCCTTCGGGTATTTCTTCGCCAGCGCGCGCCCGCCGCCCGTGACCACCCCGCCCTGCTTTTTCGCGGCTTTCAGCGCTTTCTCCATATTCTCATAAGCCTGTTTGTCGATCAGCGGGCCGACCAGCGTTCCGGCCTCCAGCGGGTTGCCGATGGAAAGCTTACCGTAGGCTTTCTTCAAGCGGCCCACGAATTTGGCGTAGATGGATTTGTGCACAAAAACCCGCCGCGTGGTGGTGCAGCGTTGCCCCGCCGTACCGACCGCGCCGAACACGATGCCCTGAAACGCCAGATCGAGGTCTGCGCTGGGCGCGACGATAATTGCGTTATTCCCGCCCAGCTCCAGAATGCTGCGCCCGAAACGCTGGGCCACACGGGGGCCGACAATGCGCCCCATCGCGCAGCTTCCGGTCGCGCTAATGACCGGGACGCGTTGATCGTCCACCATCACCGCGCCGATCTCCCGGTCGCCGATCAGAAGCTGCGACAGACCGTCGGGCGCGTCCTTGCCGAACCGTTTACAGGCTTCGAGAAAGAGTTTTTGGCAAGCCAACGCTGTGACAGGCGTTTTCTCCGAAGGTTTCCAGAGAATGCTGTCGCCGCACACCAGCGCAAGCGCCGCATTCCATGCCCACACCGCGACGGGGAAGTTGAACGCGCTGATGATCCCCACCGGCCCGGCGGGATGCCAGATTTCACGCATCTTGTGCGCGGGACGCTCGGAGGTAATCGTCAACCCGTAAAGCTGGCGGCTGAGGCCCACCGCGAAGTCGCAGATGTCGATCATCTCCTGCACTTCGCCCAGCCCCTCCTGCAAAATCTTGCCGCATTCGAGGGTCACCAGCCTGCCCAGCGGCTCCTTATTCTCGCGCAGGATCTCGCCGTAAAGCCGCACCAGTTCGCCGCGCCGCGGGGCGGGGACGCTGCGCCACGCCTCGAACGCCTTCACGGATTTGGCGATGATCTTCCCCGCGTCTTTGGCGGTGTGGGTTTTTATCGAGGCTATCAGGGCACCGTCTATGGGCGAGCATACAGGCAGATCGCCGCCGTTTAAGGCTTTTTTGTCCAGCCCGAGGGCCGAAAAGATTTGCTGCGGTGCGGTCATGACGGGGACTCCTTAAAACTGTGCGAGCGGTTTTGAAAAATGCGGGAATAGTTTATCATGGAGATATTCGCTCCTGAAACCTGAAAGAGGCTTTTTGACCCATGACCCAAGGCTTTGTTTCCCCCGATGAACTCCGCGCCCGGTTTTCGCGGGCGATGTCCGAGATGTACCGCAAGGAGGTGCCCGCCTACGGCACGTTGCTGGAGCTCGTGCGGGATGTGAACGAGCGGGTGCTGGCGGAAAACCCCGCGATGCGCAAACAGCTGGAGGAAACGGATAATCTGGAGCGGATTTCCGAGGAGCGGCACGGGGCGATCCGGGTCGGCAAAGCTACCGAGCTTCAGATGATCTCCCGCGTGTTCGGGGTGATGGGGATGCAGGCCGTGGGGTATTATGATTTAACCCAAGCGAACGTGCCGGTGCACTCCACCGCCTTTCGCGCCGTGGAGGGGGAGAGCCTGTCGCGCTCGCCGTTCCGGGTGTTCTGCTCCCTGCTGCGGACCGAACTGATCAAGGACAAGGAGCTTCGAAGCAAGGCCGAAGTTTTGCTGGAATCACGGGACATTTTTTCAGATAGTCTGCGCGCACTTGTCGAGAAAGCCGAACAGAACGGCGGCCTGAACGAGGCCGATACCCAGGTTTTTATCGCCGAGGCGACGAAGGTCTTTCAGTGGCATGCGGACGCCGCGCCGGGTGTTTCGAAAGCGCTTTACATCAAGATGCGGGATGCCGATCCGCGGGTGGCCGATATCACCTGTTTCAAAGGGCCGCATATCAACCACCTGACCCCCCGCACGCTGGAGATCGACACCATTCAGCAAGACATGCCCAAGCGCGGGATGAACGCCAAGAACGTAGTCGAGGGGCCGCCTGCTTCCTGCCCCATATTGTTAAGGCAAACCTCCTTCAAGGCGCTGACCGAGAAGGTCCGGTTCGAAGGCGAGGAAGGCGAGCATACGGCTCGGTTCGGGGAGATTGAGCAGCGCAGCGCCGCGCTGACCCAAAAGGGCCGCAAGCTTTACGACCAGCTTCTTGCCAAGGTGCTAGAGCAAGAGAAACCCAAGGCCGACGGGTCGAACGCCGCGGAGTATTATAAAGTGCTGGAAGAGACTTTCCGCGCGTTTCCCTCCGATTACGATGCAATGCGCCGGGAGGGGCTGGCTTACTTTCAGTATTATGTGAGCGAATCGGGGCACGCTCATCGGGGGAATGCCCCTTCTACCCTCGACGGGCTGATTGAGGCCGGGCTGGTGACCTTTGCGCCTATCGTTTATGAAGATTTCCTGCCCGTCAGTGCCGCCGGCATCTTTGCATCCAATGCCGCCTCCAAAGACTGGAAGGATGATTTTGAAAGTTCCTCGAAGACCGATTTCGAAGCGGCGCTGGGGCATGAGGTCCTCGATCCTTTTGCGCTTTACGCGGAGATTGAAAAGATTTCTTTGGTCAAAGTTGCCAAGGCTTTAGGACTCAACACCCTTTCCAGCGCCACATAATTTTTTCCATAATATGCCTATACCCCCCTGAAAAAAAAGAATAAATTTTTTTCAAAATCAAAAAATGGTTCTTGCGCTTTTTAAAATCTCAGATAGAGAATTATAGAATGCGAAACAAGAACAGGGGACTATATGTTAGTGATCAAAGGTTATACGGGACCTGACTCCTATGGCGGGACGGGTCTCTTTGCTGGTGAAGATATTCCCAAAGGCGCGCTGGTTTGGAAATATGATCCCTCTTTCACCCGCTTTCTAACCGTTAAACAATATTTTTCTTTTCAGCCCGAAGAACTGCAGCACGTCCAGAGATATTCCTACCCTATCGCTACACTTGATGAGTCTCCTCCTCTTATTGGTTTACTGCTTTGTGCAGATATGAGCCGGTTTTTTAATCACAGCGACGCCCCGAATATCGGCCGCGTTGATGACCATGATGGAAGTTCGCTCAATATTTCGCTGCAGTCGGACTATGCCTTGAGGGACATTGCGTACGGAGAGGAACTGACCTGTGATTACATGCAGTGGGATCCGTTTAATATTATTCATAGTCTGGGGATCGTGACGGGAAACTCTTTCCTGATTAACAATCACAGCGTTGAATTTCGAAGGCGGGACTCCCTCATGCTCACGGAAAGCTCATGACCTGTTTGTTTGCGCCTTTACTTTGAATTTTTGTGGCGCATTTTTTATTGGCCGTTCCCGGCCCTGAAACTTCCTCCAGGGTTTCAGGGGGAAGGTGGAATGTGCAGAAAACTGAGGAATTTGCTTCCTTTTCCCGGTCGGGCCGGGCAATTCTTCTTTGCACAAAGGCCCCGGTCCTGCTAAAACCCCCGCCATGTCCGATCTTATTCTCAGTGTTGAAGACGCCGTTGTCATCCTTGGCGGAAAGCCCTTTTTCGAAGGCCTGACCTTTCATATCCATGCGGGACGCAAGATCGCTCTCGTCGGCAAGAACGGCGCGGGCAAGACCACGCTTATGAACCTGATTACAGGAGAACGCGAACTGGATGACGGAACGCGCTGGACCCTGCCAGGCGTCACTACGGGTTATATGCGCCAGCATGTGGAGCCGACGGACCAGAGCGTCATGGATTTTGTATTCGAGGGTTTGGCGGAGGGGACCGAGGAGTGGGACAAGACCTATAAAGTCGAGATGGTGATCCAGCCTTTGGGCCTTGATGTGAATGACAAGCTGAATACGCTTTCGGGCGGTCAGTTGCGGCGGGCGGCGCTGGCGCGCGCGCTGGTGGAGGAGCCGGATATCCTGCTGTTGGACGAGCCGACCAACCATATGGATCTGGAGTTGATCGAATGGCTGGAGCGCTATTTGCAATCCTACCGGGGGGCGGTGCTGTGCGTCTCGCACGACCGGGCGTTCCTTGCCAATATCACCGACCGGGTGTTTTGGCTGGACCGGGGGGCGCTGAAGGTCAGCCCGCGCGGGTTCAGGTATTTCGAAGAATGGTCAAAGGAATTGCTGGAGCAGGAAGGCCGCTCCCTGCAGAATCAGGCCAAGAAGGTCGAGCTTGAGATGGAATGGGCCACACGCGGGGTCAAAGCACGCGTCAAGCGCAATATCAGGCGGCAGGAACAGGCGTTCGAGGCCCGCGATGCGCTGGAACTGGCGCAAAAGCAATTCCGGCGGATTACCTCCAAGATCGAACTGCCGCCTCTTAAGGCCGAAGAATCCTCCCAGAATATCGCGGAATTCATGCAGGTCTGTAAAAGCTTTGATACGCCCAAGACGGGCGGCAAGCTCGTTATCCTCGACAAGTTCAACATGCGGATCAAAAAGGGCGACCGGATCGGCATGATGGGTAAGAACGGATCGGGCAAGACGACGTTTCTGCGGATGATCACGGGCGAGGAAAAGGCCGATAGCGGAAAGGTTAAGATTTCCAAGGAACTGGCGTTTTCCTATTTCGACCAGAACCGTTCGCAGCTTCAGAACGATAAAACGCTTAAGGAAAATCTCTGCCCGCCGGGGACGGATTATCTTGAGGTGCGGGGGAAGATGCGCCATGTGTGCGGGTATCTCAAAGATTTCCTGTTCGACCCGGAAGATGCCTGGCGTTCGGTTGCCACCTTGTCCGGCGGACAGAAAAACCGCCTGATGCTGGCCAAGGTTCTTGCCAACCCCGGCAGCTTCCTGATCCTCGATGAGCCCACGAACGATCTCGATATGGATACGCTCGACATGCTGACCACCGTGCTGCGGACCTATGAGGGCACTATGATCGTCGTCTCGCACGACCGGGATTTTCTGGATCGCACGGTGAACAAAATGCTGGTGTTCGAGGGGAACGGCGCGGTCGAGGGTATCATCGGCGGGTACAGCGATTACGTGGCGTTCAAGAAGGCGCAAAGCGCGGACGCCCTTCCCCCCGAGGAAGAGAAAGCCAAGCCCAAAAAGAAAGAGGCCGATGCCCCGTCCCCGAAACAGGCTGGCGCGAAGATGACCTACAAGCTCAAGCATGAGCTGGAACAGCTTCCGGAAAAAATCGATACGCTGGAGCGGGAACTGACGGAACTGCAACAGGCGATGGAAAATCCGCGTCTTTACATGGAGGACCCGGAGGAGTTCGACCGCGTCTCCAAGCGTCTGGCCCGCGCGCAGAAGGAACTGGATACCGCCGAAATCCGCTGGCTGGAGCTGGAGGAAATGAGGGAGAACACAGCATAATTGATTTTTGTGTTTTTTCTCTTTAGGATCAATGGGTTCGCTTACCTTTAAACCATAGAAATAAGGAGGAAATGTGAGCAAAAAAATTCAGGACAAGAAGCTTGAAACCCGCCATGCCACGCTCAAAGATGTACCGGCCATTCATGCGTTGAGCCAAAAAGTTTACGGACGCATGAGTTTTACTGACAAAATGATTTCGAGCCATATTACGACCTTCCCCGAGGGCCAGTTCGTTGCTCTCTACGATGGAAAAATCGTCGGCTATGCCGCGACGTGCATTGTCGAGGAAGAGGCAGCCCTTGGCGAACACACGTGGAAGGAAATCTCCGGTGGCGGTTACGGGACACGGCACAATCCCGACGGCGATTTTCTTTATGGTCTTGATGTTAGCGTCGATCCAGACATGCGCGGAATGCGGATCGGGCAAAGGCTTTATAACATGAGGAAAAAGCTCTGCCTTGATTACGAACTTAAAGGAATTGTTTTCGGCGGGCGGATGCCAAACTACGCAAAATATGCGCGCAAGGGCATAGGCCCGGAAGAATATCTGAAGCAGGTGGCCGCAAAAAAAATCCGCGATCCGGTTATCGGTTTCCAGATGCGGAACGGATTTGAGCCGCTGGGTATTATCTCCGAATATCTTTCTTTTGACGAAGAGTCAGGCGGGTACGCCGTGCACATGGTATGGCGAAATGTGCTGAGTGCCGAAAAGGTTAAACAACCTCGCGGGCGCCGGATGGGATCTGTGCGGGTCGCCTGCGTGCAGTTCCAGGTGCGCAAGATCAAAGCGTTCGAGGATTTTATCAGTCAGGTCGAATATTTCGTTGATATCGCCGCCGATTACCGGGCGGATTTTGTCGTTCTGCCCGAGCTATACACGCTTGCCCTGCTCTCGGCGGAAAAGGAGAAAATGAACCCGGAGCAGTCCATCCGCAAGATCACGGCCTATACCGAACCCTATATCAAGGCCATGAACCAAATGGCGCTTAAATACAACATCAATATTATCGGGGGGTCGCATCCGGCGATGGATGGCAAGGACCTTAAAAATATCTGTTATGTGTTTCTGCGGAACGGCGAGGTTCATCAGCAGCAGAAAATCCAGCCTACCCCGAACGAACGATACTGGTGGAACATCAAGGGCGGCAACAGGCTCAACGTCATCCAGACGGATTGCGGGCCGATCGGGGTTCTGATCTGTTACGACTCCGAGTTTCCTGAACTGGCCCGTCATCTGGCTGATCAGGGTGCGCTCATGCTGTTCGTACCCTACTGCACGGACGAGCGGCAGGGGCATCTTCGTGTGAGATATTGTTCGCAGGCGCGTGCGGTAGAAAACCAGTTTTATGTCGTTACGGCTGGAGTCGTCGGAAATATTCCTGACGTCGAGAACATGGATATCCATTACGCGCAGAGCGGGATTTTTACCCCCTGCGATTTTCCTTTCGCGCGGGACGGGGTTGCGGCCGAAGCCTCGCCGAATACAGAAACGATCATCTTTGCGGACCTGAATATCAACGATCTGCTGCTGGCGCGCAAATCCGGCACGGTGCAGAATTTCCGCGACCGGCGCTTTGATCTCTACGAGGTGAAGTGGCTGAAGTGATGTATATTTCAAGCCGCTTTCGCCAGCAGGCCGTTATGCATCCATTTGCCGAACCAGCCCTGCACATCGGCCATGAGGTCTTCATCCTCCCCGTCTTCGGGCAGGGCTGCGGCCAAGGCCTCGCCTACCGGGACGCCCGCGAAGAGGGAGCTTAGGATCATATATTCGCGTTCCTCAAGATCGAGGCGCCAGAGCTGATCCTCATGACGGTAGATTGCCAGAAAGCTGGGGCGCTTTTGCGGGGCGGCGGGATTTTCCTCATCCAGAAACCGCTGATAGTATTCGTTCACGGGATAGGAAAAGGCGAAGAGTTTCAGCGCCTCGCGCGGCTTGAGTTTCAGGTCCATGAATTTTTCCGGATCAAGCCCGGCGAAGTCTTCGGGGATTAACGCCTGCGTTTCCGTTTCATCCGCAATCCGCGTAAGTTCGGTTTCAAGGATGGAGAGTTCATAGGCGAAAGGGTCGGCGTGCTGCTTGACCCATTCCGGGAATTTTCTGTTATAGCGCGCGACGTTGAAATGGGTGGAGGGCGTAGCCTCGATGAATTCGTCGATCAGAACGTTGAATTTTTTTGTGCCGAGATAGTCTTTCAACGCGTCGTAGTCCATCGCCACGATGTCAAAGAGGCGGTAGCGGTAGCCGTTGATGTAAGCCTGAATCTGGTCCTGGGGAGAGAAATCCGGCTTCGGGATAATGCGTTCGTCCGGGTGCATGAGTTCGCCGTCGCCTTCGAGGATGGCATTCTGCATGTCTTCCATTTCGTCAGAAAGCGGCGTTAAACGTTCGGAGGGGCGGATGTTATCGCGGAAGGATTTGAAAGTCGGGATCGGCACCGGTCCTTCGCTGGCTATCGCCCATTTTCTTGCCTTTTCAACCTCGGCCAGAACGACCGGGAAATCGGGGATTTTATCATCCCATTCGACCATGGTGCTGATCTCTCCCGCCTTGCTGATGACATAGCGGTAGAGCGACCAGACCTCGTCGATGACGTAATCGTCATGCGTGTCGATAATGTGCGTGCCCTTGTTCGTATGTCCCGCGAGGTGAATCTGCGCCACGCGATCCAGCGGCAGCGCATCGATATAGGTTTTCGGGTCCCAGCGGTGGTTATAGCAACTGACGTAGATGTTGTTCACGTCGAGCAGAAGGCCGCAGCCGGACTCCTCCGCCATGCGGGCAATGAATTCCCACTCGCTCATGGTCGAGCAGGTGAATTCGAGATAGGTTGAGGGGTTTTCCAGCACGATGGGGCGCTCCAGAACATCCTGCACCTGCTTGATGCGGGAAACGATATGTTTGAGCGCCTCCTCCGTATAGGGAACTGGCAGGAGGTCGTGCGTATTCTTGTGCGCCGTGCCGGTCCAGCACAGATGGTCGGATATCCAGGGGGGATTCACCCATGAGGCCAGTTTTTTGAGCTTTTGCAGGTATTCTGAATTGAGCGGGTCCACCGTGCCGACGGACAGCGAGACACCATGCATCACTACCGGGTAGTCTGCCAGAATTTTTTCAAGCATGCGGACGGGACGGCCATCCGTGTCCATATAATTTTCGGAGATGATCTCAAACCAGTTGATCTCCGGCTTGTGCTCGAAAATATAAGGATAATGGGACGGGCGCAGGCCCATCCCATATCCGATTCTCTCAAAAGGAGACTTAGTCGTTGTAGCGGTTGTTGTCATTGTGTCCGCTGCACTTTGCCTTGTTTTCGCAAGATGCTTTGCCCTGACAGCTCGACTTGGCCTGACATGAAGATTTTGCCTGACAGCTCGACTTCGTCTGACAGGAAGACTTGCCGTGACAGGATGCCTTGCTGGAGCAAGAGCTTCCGCCTGTGGGCTTATCCGCGTTTTTACAGCTCATTTTGCTGTTGCATCCGCTTGCGCTGCAGCCGTTGCAGCCGTTGCTGCCGGAGCCTGCAAATGCCGGAGACGCAGAGAATGCGCCAACGGCGAGCATTCCTGCAAGCGCCACGGTTGCCAGTTTCTTGTTCACCTTGGCTCTCTTTGCCTCTTTCTTGACAGTTTTGGTCATCAGTTTTTTCCTTCGTTAAAAAGTGATCAGTGTAAATTGCTTTACGATTTCGATTTGATTCGTACGCATCGGAGCACAGGTTACACGTTTTTTCAGACAAAAAACAGAGACCCCGCAACAAAGCGCGGGGTCTCTTTATGTTATGACAATCAAATTTATTCGTTGCCGTCCGGGTCTTCAACCGGGGTTTCGTCTTCAGTTTTTCCTTCACAGGAGGCCTTGCCCTGACAGGAGGCCTTGCCTTCTTCTTCAGTATTACCCTTGCAAGAGGCTTTTGCCTGACAGGAGGTTTTGCCCTCTTCCGGGGTTGCGGTTTCTTCGGCCTTGCCCTCGCATGAGGATTTGCCCTGGCAAGAACTGGCTTCGGCCTTGGGGTTGCAACCGTTGGCACTGCAACCGCTTGCCGCGGTGTCCGCCGCGAAGGTTTTCGTTGCGGTGAACGTGCCCGCCGCCATCAGACCGGCAAGCGCCACGGTTGCCAGCTTCTTGTTCAATTTCGATTTTTTGTCAGTGATTTTCATCAGTCAGTCCCTTTTTAGTAAATTAAGATCCATGAAAAATTGACGATCAATTTTCAGTACTTTCGAAATTACCCTTTTTTTCGTTACAGGAAAGCATAGAAAAATTCCGGCCCCCCGATTTTAGGGGGCCGGACCGTGATAACACTTATTTATTACTTTAACGGCTTTCTAATATATAGCCTATTGGCGATGCTCAAAGGCCTTGGCAAGGCGGACGAGATTGATGAACTCTGTGCGATAGCCGAATTCGTCAGCTCCCTTGCCGTCCTGAGCGAGGGCGATGACGTTATCAAGCGTGTAGTCCGCCATATTCACCTCTCCCCGCAAAATCTGGCCGAAAGCGGCTACAGCGACGGCAAAACGCGTATCGTCACTTGCCGAGGCCGGACAGGAGTCCGCGGGGCCGCATTCGATCTTTTGCAGGGCACGCTGATCGGCCGCCGTGACCGGGCGGGTGATCAGGTGGCTCGTGTTTTCATTCGGCAGTTTGTAGCGAATCTTGAGGAAGGCGTATTCGTTCGCGAAGGGCGAGTCGGACGCCGTTTCCTCGATGGCCGGTTTCGCGGCGTCTTTCTGCGCGTAGCGGAGGTCATCCACGGTCCGTGCCGAAGCGCTGCCGACAGGAACGAATTCATAGATCGCGGTGACGGTGTGGCCCGCCCCCATATCGCCCGCATCGACCTTATCGTTATTAAAGTCTTCGCGGTTGAGGTGGCGCGTTTCATAGCCGATCAGACGGTATTCGGCGATCTTGGCCGTATTGAACTCTATCTGGAACTTTACGTCCTTGGCGATGGGGAACAGGGTTGAGCTTGCCTCATCGAGCAGAACTTTGCGCGCCTCGCTGAGCGTATCGATGTAGGCGGCGACGCCGTTACCGTTCTGCGCCAATGCCTGCATCAGGTCGTCGTTATAGTTGCCCTGCCCGAAACCAAGTACGGAAAGGAAGATTCCCGTCTCGCGCTTTTTGGCGACGTAATCCTTGAGCTGGTCGCGGTTGGTGATGCCGACGTTGAAATCGCCGTCGGTGGCGAGAATCACGCGGTTGACCGCTTCCTTGTTGAAGTTCTGCTCGGCCAGATTGTACGCCAGCTCGATCCCGGCCCCCCCGGCGGTCGATCCTCCGGCCTGCAGGTTATCAAGGGCGTTATAAATCGTGGAGCGCTCGGAAACCTTGGTGGGAGCCAGTACCGTTCCGGCCGCGCCCGCATAGACCACGATGGAGACCGTATCATCCGGCTGCAGGCTGTCGAGCAACAGTTTCATAGAGTTTTTCAGCAAAGGCAGCTTGTCCGGCGAATCCATGGAGCCGGACACGTCGAGCAGGAAGACAAGGTTGCTGTGCGGTTTTTCACCGGTGATCTCGTAGCCCTTGATGCCGATCTGCATCAGCTTGCGGCCTTGCGTCCACGGGGAATCGACAATCGTCACTGTCGGCTGGAAGGGTTCTTCGCGGCTTTCGGGTACGGGATAATTGTAATGGAAATAGTTGACCATTTCCTCAATCCGCACCGATTGAGCCGGAGGCAAGCGACCATTGTTCAGTTCGCGGCGCATGAAGCTGTAGCTGGCCGTATCCACATCCGATGAGAAGGTGGAGACCGGCTCTTCCTGTGCGACTTTGAAGCTGTTGGGCTTGTATTCCGGGAAACGGTCGCGGCCCTGCTCCTGATAATAGGGGCGCGGGTAATAGTCGGGCGGCGGGACAGGCACGGGCACCGGCTGCGGGTACGGATAAGGCTCGGGATAGATTACATTGCTTTGCCCGGCATAGCCCGGCGTTGTCGCGGCAGGAGCGCTCATGTCCTTATCTGCCATTTCGGCCCGGGGTGTTGTTTCCTTAGCTGTCTTATTTTTCAGGCTTGGAAAATAAAAACCCTTAGCGTTTGTATCAGTTGCGGAATTCTGCGCAGGTGCCGAACTGCCCTCTGCTTGGCTCTTCTTCAATTCAGCGACAGCCATACCTTCATCAGTCTTTGCTCTTGCGGCTGGATACTGATCAGATGTCGGCGCCTTCGGCTGTTCCGCATCCGCTCTGGACTCTTGTGCCAGTTGAAGACGGTCGGAGGGTGCTTCAATGGGGACAGGTATAGTGGAATTGCTCGATATGATCGCGCGTTCCATATCCTCCTCATTGGCTTCTTCAACCGCCTGAACATAAGCCGGAGAAGCTTCAGCCGTTCCGGGCGGGGTTGTTAACTCGGCAGGAGCTACTGCTGCTTGCTTGTTTTCATCTTTTCCGAAAAATCCAGAGAAATCCGGAAGGCTTGCTATTGAATAAGTCCTGTTTTCTGCTATGGAGCTAAAATTGTTTACTCCACCCCCACCGGTTGGCAAGCGCTCGGCGATGTTATTTTCACTAAAATTACCGTTAACCAGCAAAAGCGCTAGAGCCGTTGCAGCCACTCCTCCAAAAATCAGACCTTTCTTATTCATTTTCATATCCTTACTCCCTCTATCAGGCGTTGATCTGCCGATAAGACGGGAGAGGAACGAGGTTCCTTGGGCGGATTTTTGAGATTTTTCGTTCTGATGGGCCTTAAATTCGGCCACGGCGAGGTTGACCGCCCGTTTTTGCGCGTTTTCGTCGACGGGCGGGACCTCGATATCGTCCATTATTTTCTTCAGCGCGGACTCATCCATATTTCTTCTCCTTGCCGAAGAGGCTTTCCAGCTTCTTGCGGGCCTCATGGATGCGCCATGAGACGGTGCTTTCCTTAACCTCCAGAATCTGTGCGGCTTCCTTGTGCGATAGTCCCTCGCCTACGACCAGAAGCAGCGCCTCCTTCTCCCCTTCAGGGAGGGTCTGGATCTGCGCCCAGACCTGCTGCATGAGGATTTTGTCGTCGGGCGCGCTTTCCTCGGCTTTTATATTCGCGGCCTGCTCCATGTCGGTTGCGGGGTGGCGGTTCTGGGACTTGAACCAATCCTTGGCCGTGTTGATCACGAGACGGTAAAGCCATGACGTGAAAGCCGAGTCATGACGGAAGGAATCCATGCCGCGGGCAAGCTTGATACAGGCTTCCTGCGTTATATCCTCTGCCGCTGTTCTGTCCCCGCACCATTTAAAGGCCATTTTGAACATAACCCTGTAATACTGGTTTGCCAGCGCCTCGAACGCGGCTGCATCACCGGTCTGCGCCCGTTTGATCAGCTCTGTGTTCTCAGCGTCCGGCATTCACTCTTAACCATGTCCAGGGAACGACTTTCCCTATCCTATAACAATAGGACGTCCTGTACAGGAGAAAACTTGGAAAAATTTATCGAATTTGCGGGGTTGTTTTTTTGCAGGCGGGTGAGAGAATGCAGGCTTCAATTTTTCAGGAACCTCTTGCTATGACGGACCGTCGGGATTTCACGTTTGCTTTTGTTCTGGCGTTTTCGTGTCTTCCCCTGATTTCAGTACTTTTGCCCCGTTTCATGACGTTTTGCCCGTCTTTGCTGGGGCTGGGTTTTTATCTTTACCTGATTGCCGTCCGCAAGGAGAGCGTTCCCCTGAACCGCGCCTATCTCCTGATCTCTTTAGGTATCGGTTTTTTGTGTGTCTTTAGCTCCGCGTTTTCCTCCCACCCCGGAGCGGTTCTTGAAAAGGCCGGGCTCACGACACTCCTGATCGCCAGCGGCGTTTTTCTTCTGGCGGTGTGCAGGCACCTTGATCCCCGGAGCCTGCGGTGCCATGCTTGGATTTTCCCGGCCTTCCTGATTCTTGCGACCGCTGTTGCGATTTTTGAACTTTCCCTGAACATGCCGATCTATCGAATCATTCATGAGGCGAACCCTACGAGGCGGCTGAATACTTCCGTTATGAACCGGGGGGCCGTGAATATCGTCTTGTGTTCGTTTTTTGCCCTGTCCTGCTTATGGCAGTGGGACGGCAAGAAAGAATGGCGCATCGGCCTTGGCATTGCCTTGTTCGTCACGATCGCGCTTATGCTCGGCCTTTCCCAGGTACAGGCCGCGCAACTGGCGCTCGGTGCCGGGCTGGTCTTTTATTTCCTTTATCCTGCAGGCTGGAAGCCGGGCTATGCTATCTTTGCCGTTCTGCTATGCGCCCTGCTCCTTGCAACCCCGTGGATGGCGCACTGGCTTTTTACGGGCTTTGCCGCAGATCTACAGTCCGTCGCCTGGCTTAAAAGCGGCTATGCCGGAGCGCGCCTTGAAATCTGGGATTTCTCGAGCCGTTATGCCCTGCAAAGCCCGCTTACCGGGCACGGGATGGATGGAACCCGTTATGTCGAGTCGTTCGATCATGCACGGCTTTATCATAAAGAAGACAGCGTGCTTCACCCGCATAACTTTGCCGTTCAGCTCTGGGTGGATTTCGGCCTTATTGGAGCGGCAAGCGGTTGCGCTCTTCTGGTTTATATTCTCTTTCAGATCCGGAGATGCGGGCCTTCGTTAGCGCGCGCCTCTCTTACAACTTTCTTTCTTACCCTCCTTGTTGCCGCACTTTCTTATGGAATGTGGCAGAGTCACTGGATCGGCGTTTTGATCTATCTTGTTGCAGTGCAACAATTTTTTTCTTCTTTTCAGCCCGATTCATCAGAAGCGCATAATATTAGGCAAGCATAATATACGAATATTTTTTGTACTTTCTGCTATCATTAATTCATTACGGAAAATTGTTATGAAATATCAGGGGTTTGCTCTTCTGGAGATTTGACTCATAAACTCCTTTATATTCAATAGTTTGAATGTTAGTTCCGGTTTTGAAAAAATTTTTTTAAAAAGTTTGCAAATCACAAAAAAAGAGCGTAGTTTTCTTTTGTGCCGCACATAAGATTTTAAAAAAATATAAGCGGAACATGGTGTTACACAGGGGGAGCCCGTCCGAGTTTTGTCCGTAGTGACATAAATAATTCAGGTCATACGACGTATTCCCTAAAATGTAATTGGATGAACTAGTTATTTTATTTACATAATATTAACTTTTGGGAGATACCCTCTCCGTTAGTATAGTTTCTAGCGTGTGTGGGTTATATAGTGACTGAAGTGGTTGCTGGAGTAACAAATCTAGCCGTTGCTGATGACGAGGAATCCGGCCTCGAGCGTGATGAGGGTACGGGTTACGGCGCAGACGGCTATCCTGACTCAGGAGCTGATGACTCCGAGGTTGATCACACCCACGATTTTGCCTCACCCTTATCCAGACAAGGAACGACCGTCTTCAATTACAGCCAGAGAGCCCGGATGGAGGGTGACGGCGGTAATGTCAGCGAGATCGGCTACACTATTTTCAATCCTGTCGCTCCCCAGGATCTTGACGGTTCCAAAAAACGGGAAGAAGAGGCGAACGAGTATCTGCGCCTTACGCTTGCCCAATACGAGGCGCAACGTCTGGCCGAAATGCAGGCGCGCTTGGCGGAATTGGAAAAAGAAATCAAAGAACTGACCCTTAAAGTTCAAGCTTTTGATGTGGCTTTTGACCTTGGGGACGATGCCGATCTTAATGATAATACTCTGAACGGGCTGGCCAAACGGAACAAGTTCCGGCAGGCCCTTATTGATGCCGGAATCGACCCGAACCAATATTTCCGTGAAGACGGTACGGTCGATCAGGAGAAATGGGCCCACGACCGTCTGCAGAGATGGAATGATGAAAGGGAGCGGCTCGCCGAACAATTGCGCCAGGACTATATAAAAGCAGACCGCCTTCGTCAGGAGATCAGGGCCCGGCAGGAGCAGAATGCTTCCGTAGCCGAAGCACGGGCGGGCGGGGACTCTGCCGCCGCTGCCGAATATCAAAGAATTGCGTCTACCGCGGAAGGAGCACAAAGCCTTTCGGACGGGCTTATTGGCTCTGCAAACTCCCTTACTCAGAGTGAAAAAGTTGATGCCCTTATGGCTCTGTCGCCACAAGAAGGGGCCGGGCCTATTGACAGCGAGGTCGCAACGAATGTTGCCTCCCTGGATAGTGATGCGGATGTCAATGCCCTGCTGGCCGGAATAGACGGTGTTACTGTTTCTGCACCTGATACAACCACTCAGGTTGCCGCCGAAGCTCCGCTGCCGGAGACCGTTCACCAGTTTCTTCAGCCTGCCATAGATCTTCTCCCGGAAGGGACAAAGCTTCTGCCCATACCGGACGCAAATTTCATAGACCTTATTCGCCAGACCGAGCAGCTTGAACAACAGCTTACGGGCAGCCGCAATAATGGGTCCTTTGCCGCAGAGTTAGGGATGGAGGATCTTTCCGGCGGGATCAAGCCGATTTCAGCAAGCTTTGCCAGCGCCGCCAGCGGCGAGAGTGTTCCCGTTCAGGTGGCCAGCGCCGAGGCTACTTACACAACCGAAGAGGACCGCACCCTGGCCATTAACACCGGAACCAGCGGATCCGGAGGCATGAGCGCCAAAGTGTAATCTTTGGTTTTGCCGTTTTAAAAAAAAGCCCGATTGTTCATCGGGCTTTTTGCGGTCAAATTATATCTGACTTAAAAATCGGGATTAAACGGAGCAACCGCCAATTCTGTTTGGTTGGTTCCCGCACCGCCGCCGGTGTCTGTATCTCCACTTCCACCGCCTATCATATCTCCTGATCCGCGACCGCTTTTTCCGGTCGTGTCGGTTTGGGCGAGCATGGCTGCCGTTGCTATCGAAGCACGCTGCGCAAAGTGGTCCCTTTGGATTCCTTCCATCATCGCGGTCAAAATTTCCTGACGGGTATATGTGTTTTCTGGTACTTCCAAGTCCGGGAAGGGGACGCCATCCAGAACAACCGTAAATCCATAAGGTGAGGGCGTGGTCGCATTCACTGGCGATCTTACGATCATCGTAATCGGCAGATTATGAGGCGATCTGGAAAATTCAGTTGCAATCCTGTGAATCGCGAGGGTCGTTTCCTGATCCAGATAGGAAATAATGGCAATTCGATTTTGCCTAGAACTTGCAAAGGCCACGGCCCGCGCTACGATAACCTTTTCAGCTTCCGTGTAGGGTGTGCCGTCCTTTTTTCTTAAATTGCCGGTAAAATCGGCAATACGAATAGGAGTCGCCACAGCCTCTACACCTTGCCCCGGAACGATTTCAGGGGCAGCCACAGTGTCAGGCGCCAGAGTCGAATGGTTTATAGAGGCCACCAGTTCGGTTGCTTCCGGGAGATCCTGCGCCTGAGCCGCATTTCCCGTGGAGTCTGCCACACCGGGGCTAATCGTTAATAACCCTGCCAATCCCAGTGCAGCCAGTGTACTCGCTGTCGATCTTTTTTCAGACATGATTGTCCCTTTCAAAATAATTTAACAAAAATATTCTGTGGTACTTTTTATAACCTATTGAAAACAATAAAGCAAATATTGTAACAAAAGCGGCTGCAAAGCCAGAAAGGCCGTTTTTTATCTTATTTTTCGAATATAGCCGACTATTTCATGTTCCGGAGTTTTTTCCTGACATCCTCCGGCAAATCCTTCGGCAACTCCTTCTTGACCGGCGGGTCGCGATCCCGGCTGTTCAGACAGGTTATACCCATCTTGACCGCGAAATCGACGGCATCGTCATAGGACCCTTCCGCCTTTGAGTAGACCTGCTCCACAAGGAAAACCGCGGGTCCCTCCACTTTTTCAAGCGTGGTTCCCTTTACGTTCAGCTTCTTATGTTCATATTTTGAGATTAATGACTCTTTAGACCTGCCACTCTTTACAGCCTTTAGAGCATCCAGAGTGACCTCGTTAATTCCGCTGCAGGATTCGTAAATCACGATCTGCTCGGCTTCGCGCTCTTCGTTTCTGTCGGCCTTGGCCTTTTTCCCGCATTCCTGATAATTTTCAAGCGTATCGGTGTAAAACCGGGTTAAGCCTTTTTTGCCTATATCGTCATAGACATTTTGCACCAGAGGCCTGATTATTTTCATTTTCGTGAGTTCCTGAGGGTCTTTCCCGTTCTTGTAAAGATCCGCCATCGCCACGTTGAACGACGCCCGTTTTGCGCAACCGCGCTTGGTGTCGGGAAAAGCCGAGCCCTCTATATCTATTTCCTTGAATTCATCTACCCCCTGCGCCAGAGCCGGAGTGCTGAGAAAGGGCTGGATGGCAAAAGAAAGCAAGAAAGCTAAAATTATGAATGTCCGCATCGCTATTACGATCCTTAACTGACCAGAGGGTCTTTACATCCTACATTTAAAAGACGTCAATTAACAGAGTGTCATTTTAGCAGGGGAAAAGGCCCGGAAACAAAAAAAAACTGCCCTAAACCCTTAAATGCGGGTTTTTATTCGAAAAAACCGAGGGGAGCGGCAATAAATTCGGGATTCAGGAAACGCGGATCAGCACCGCCGTAGATCAAGGGCTTACCCGATAGATCCCTGATGATTCCCCCCGCTGCGCGCAGAACCGCGTCGCCTGCCGCGGTATCCCACTCGCTGGTGGGGCCAAAGCGGGGGTACAGGTCGGCTTTGCCTGCTGCGATCACGCAGATTTTAAGAGAGCTTCCGCGCTTGACGACTTTTTCAACCTTATATTCGCTCAAATACTGATCGAGACGCTGGGCACTACCGTGGCTTTTGCTGGCGACGACAGTCAGGCCTTCCTTCGGCGGGCGGCGCACGTGGATCTCTTTTTCCTTGTCCGTGTCTTCCACCCAGCGAACTGCCTTGCAGTTTCCGTTATCCTCAGTATACCCGGCATAGAGTTCCCCGACTGCCGGGGCGTACACCACGCCCATTACGGGCTCGCCTTTGTATATAAGGGCGATATTCACCGTGTAGTCGCCACGGCCCGATATGAATTCCTTCGTCCCATCCAGCGGATCGACCAGCCAGAAATACTCATGGCCCGAAAGGTCGGGCTTGTGGCCTGCGGCACTGGCTTCCTCCCCGATCATCGGGATGCCGGGCAGCATCTCTTCGAGTTTTTCCTGAATCAGTTTTTCAGCTTCCTGATCGGCGAGGGTCACGGGGGAGCCGTCCGCCTTGGCTTCCGCGCCTTCATATCCGGTTTCGTCAAAATAATCGAGGGTAATTTCCCCGGCTTCCAACGCGATCCGGCGCACCATGTTGCAGAGCGCCGCGCGATGGAGCAGCAGCTTAGACGACATAATCGAGAACCTGTTCCTTGTCTTTCCCGTCATCGGACAGATCACCCAGAGCAACCTGCCGTTCGATGTAGGCGACAATCTGTTCCACGCAGGTTTCGACATCCTGCCGGGCGGTATCGATGATCATTTCGGGGTTTTCCGGTTTTTCATAGGGCGAGTCGATCCCCGTGAAGTCCTTGATCTCCCCTGCCCGCGCCTTTTTATACAGGCCTTTCGGGTCGCGCTTTTCGCAGATATCGAGATCAGCGGCGAGATAGAGTTCGTTGTATTTTTCTCCTGCGGCTGCGCGTGCGCGTCTGCGGTCAGCGCGATACGGCGAGATGAAGGCGGAGAGAACGATCAGCCCGGCATCGGCCATCAGCGCCGCCACGTGGCCGATCCGGCGGATATTTTCCGAGCGGTCCTTTGGCGAGAACCCCAGATCGCGGTTCAGGCCGTGGCGGATGTTATCGCCGTCCAGCACATAAGTGGAAAAGCCTTTTTCAAAAAGCGCCTTTTCAACGGCCATTGCCAAGGTCGATTTGCCCGACCCTGAAAGACCGGTAAACCAGAAGACCCCGCCGCGGTGTCCTGCGCGCTTGGCACGAACATCGTGGTTCAGGAGGTGTTCAACCTTATGGATGTTTTCCGATTTGGGCGCCTTGCGGCGGCGCTGGTCGGCGTAGCCTTCCATGCTGATGACACCGCCGCCCGCGATATCGTAGCCCTGATACATGACGATGCGGCCCAGACGTTCGTTGTCGGAGTACGGATCGATCGGCAGAAGATCGCGGGCACGCAGCGTGACTTCGGCCACGGTGTTGCGCTTGACCTCGCTTTTATCCGACTGATCGGCGAGATCCTGCGTGTCGATGACCTTGTCGATGGATTGCACGGTGACCATGGCTTCGTGCGAACCAAAACGGATCTTGTACGAGTTTCCGACCTTGAGCGGCTTCTGCGAGAGCCAGAAGATGCTGGCGCGGAAAACGTTAGAGAGCATCGGCGGATTCTTGGTGTGCGATCCGATATGACCGCGCTCGACAAAAAGACGCTGATCGAGCGTAATGCCGATGGCTTCGCCGGGGCGGGCTTCGACCTTGTCGTCATCTTCCGGCCAGACTTCTAACGAGGTAACCGTCGCTTCCTCGTTGCCGGGGGAGAACATCAGGCGGTCGCCCTTTCTCAAGATCCCGCTTTCAACGCGGCCGACGATAATGCGCTTGCCCTGAAAGCGGTATACGTCCTGCACCGGGAAACGGAGCGGGCGGGAAACGGGAAGGGCTGCGTTTTCAAAACTGTCCAGTACTTCGATCAAGGTTTTTCCCGAATACCAGCCCATCGATTCGCCACGGCTTGCGATCATGTCGCCGTTGCGGGCGGAAATGGGGATGATAAAACGCGGGGTCACGCCGATGGACCCCAGATATTCACGAACCTCGCGCGAAACGTTCTCGAAGGCCTCGGTGTCATGATTGACCAGATCCATCTTGTTTATGACCACGGCAATCTGCTGCAGTCCCAAAAGATGAAGCAAGTAAGCATGGCGGCGGGTCTGTTCCTGCACGCCTTCAGCGCCATCGACCACGAGGATCGCAGCATCGGCGGCGGCGGCACCGGAGATCATGTTCTTCAGGAACTCGCGGTGGCCCGGCGCGTCGATAATGACGTAATCGCGGTTGTCGGTGGAGAACCAGATTTGCGTGGAATCGATGGTTACGGCCTGGTCGCGCTCGGCCTGAAACGCATCGAGGACGAAGGACCATTCCACCACATCGGTGCCGCGGCGCTTACAGATGGCCTCGATCTCCTCGACCTTGCCTTCGGGCAGGGAGTCGGTGTCATAAAGCAGCCGTCCGATCAGGGTCGATTTCCCATGATCGACGTGGCCGACAATGACGACGCGCAGCTGCTGCTTGCCCGTGCTTTGTTTACGTTTTGCTTTGTCCTGTTTCACAATCTTAATTGCCGGTTCCGCACTCATTTTCTTGCTCATTATCTACTATGTACTACTAAGCCGCTTTTTCGATTTTTCTAACGTTATGCAATGTGGGAATGTTTTGGACTAGATAAGTTTCAAGAGCCGAGGCCATGTAAGGTTCTTTTTCCAAAACTATGTGCAAAATAATGTCTTCCCTATCAATCTTTTCTGTCAGCTTATTTTTTCTATAAAGCCAATAGTGAAGACGGCTACCTGTACTTATTTCACTCATCCCAATGTATTTAACGTTTTTCCCAGTGGGGTCAAAAAAGCAATAAACGCCCCCATGTCTTTCAAAGCGAGCCCAACATTCGCTTTGATTTTCTTGTCCTTCATTTAATTCATGGACATAATGCAGATGGAATTCCGCATTTATCTTATGTTTATTTGTAAAGCGCGCTACCTCAGTAATAATTAGCGATAAATTTTCCAGCATTCGCTTTACCTCACATATAGCCCGCCGCTCTCAAGCGCTCAAAGCTGTCTTCGGTTTCCTTGTCCATCGAGCGGCCTGCGCGTTCGGAGGTGTTGGTCGTCTCCAGTTCGTGGATGATTTCCTCGATATTCGATGCCGGGCTTTCGACGGGGAAGGTGATGTTTTTCTCGCCGAGCGAGCGGTAACGCATCATCTTGCCGGTCTTTTTGTCCTTGCGCGCGAAATAAAGTTCGCAGCAGGGAATGTTTTCGCGCTGGGTGTAGCGCCAGATATCCAGCTCGGTCCAGTGCAGGATCGGGTGGATGCGCAGGTGCGCGCCTTCGGGGAACTCGGTTTTGTACTGATCCCAGAATTCGGGCGGCTGGTCCTTGAAGTCCCAGTTGCCGTCGATGGTGCGGGGGGAGAAGACGCGCTCCTTGGCGCGCAAGCCCTGCTCGTCCCGCCTGATCCCGGCGATCACGCCCTTGAAATTGTGTTCGCGCAGGAGCGATTTCAAACCTTCTGTCTTGCGCATGGCCGAACGGGTGGCGGGGGGAAGGGTCTGGTCCATATCCTCTTCGGGCGGGCACATATGGTTGATGCAGTTCAGGTCCCACTCTTTAATCAGGTTGTCGCGGAAGTCGTAAACTTCCTGCATTTCCATGCCGGTATCGAGCAGGACCAGCGGAAAAGGCACGCGCCCCAGAAACGCCTTGCGCACCAGCCAGAGCAGAGCCGTGGAGTCCTTACCGATGGACCAGAGCATGCACATCGGGTCCACGCGGTTATAGGCTTCGCGGATGATATAAATGCTCTTGGCTTCGAGCTCGTCGAGATACTTATACACTTTCAACCCCTTAACTGGTGTTTTATGCTGCGTCTTAAGCGTTGGATACCTTTTTCAGGGCCACTTCCTGCTCCGGGCACACTTCTTTACGCCCAATCGAAACGTAATGGAAGTTATTTTCTTGCATTTCCGGGATTTTGTAGATGTTCCGCAGGTCTACGATGCAGCGGCTTTTCATGCTTTCTCCCAGACGTTTGAGATCAAGGGCCCGGAATTCGTTCCATTCGGTGATAATCACCAGAGCATCGGCGTCTTCGGCCACTTCATAAGGGTTTTTGCCCCACTGGACGTCCTCGATCATCGTCTTGGCGTGGTTCATGGCTTCAGGATCATAAGCGGCGATGCCGGCCCCGGCCTGCTGAAGGATCGGGATGATCGTCAGGGACGGTGCGTCGCGCATGTCATCGGTGTTGGGTTTGAAGGAAACGCCCAGAATTCCGATTTTCATGCCCCTGACGTTTCCGCCGACCGCCTCGATGATCTTGTCCGCCATCTTGGCCTTGCGGTCTTCGTTCACAGCGACGACCGTTTCGACGATCCGCTGCGGCGCACTGAACTTTTGCCCGGCGCGGGCCAATGCCAGCGTATCCTTCGGGAAGCACGATCCGCCATAGCCGGGTCCGGCGTGCAGGAACTTGCCGCCGATCCGCCCGTCAAGGCCGATGCCCTTGGCGACCTGCTGCACGTCCGCGCCGACCTTTTCACAGAGATCGGCCACTTCGTTGATGAAGGTGATCTTGGTCGCCAGGAAGGCGTTGGCGGCGTATTTGATGACTTCCGCCGTTTCGCGGCTGGTGAAGAGGATCGGCGTCTCGTTGAGGTTCAGGGGACGGTAAATTTCGCGCATCACATCCTGCGCTTTTTGAGACGTTACACCCACGACAACGCGGTCGGGACGCATGAAATCCTCGATCGCCGCACCTTCGCGGAGAAATTCCGGGTTGGAGGCCACGTCGAAATCCACGTCCGGGCGCTCCTCGCGGATGATCCGTTCGACTTCCTCCCCTGTTCCGACCGGAACGGTGGATTTGTTCACGATCACCGTGTAGGCGCTGATATTCCGGGCGATTTCCCGCGCAGCATCATAAACATAGGAGAGATCGGCATCGCGGCCATAGCGGCGCGAAGGGGTGCCTACCGCGATAAAGACGGCCTGCGCGCTTTCCACCGCGGTTTTGATATCGGTGGTGAATTCGATGCGTCCTGCTTCGATCTGCCGCCCGAGCAAGTCTTCCAGACCGGGTTCGTAAATCGGAATTTTGCCTTCTTTAAGGGCCTCGACCTTTTCGGAGTCCTTGTCCACACAAACCACGGTATGCCCAAACTCCGCAAAACACGTCCCTGAGACCAGACCGACATATCCCGTTCCTACCATTGCTATGCGCATCATTTCATCCTTGTTTTGAAGTTCTTATCTGCTCTTCCGTATTACGCCTGCCGCCTGAACCCCGCGAACCTAAACTATTTTGAGGATCAAGAAAACAAATAAATGGCTCATTTTAAGGGGTTTAAACCGGTTTTTAACCCTCTATTGGCTAAAATTAAGGTCGAAAGTCGGCATTTTTTCAAAAACCGTTGCAAAGCGGCTGACACTTTGCCTATGATCCCTGAAACATAATGAACCCAATTCAAATATTGTACCAAAGGAAACCTTATGGCCAAGCCTGATGGAAAATCTGAGAAAAAGTCCGCTGAAAAACAGGACGGAGGCTCGGCACAACCCCCTGCCGCCAATCTTCCCTTGTTTTATGGCCATCCCGAACCGCTGGATGCAAAGAAGCACTCGGAGCTGTCCCTGAAGCGCAATTTCGGTTTCGAATTCAGCAACACCGCCAATGCGGTTCCTGTTAACCTGATCGAAATGGCGCAGGTTGCCGAGGCCTATCCCATCGCTTTCAGCCCTGATGGAAATGCAACTCCCGTTGCAATTCTGGGTCTGCGCGACAATGAAAATCTGTTTGTTGATTCGCGCGGCCAGTGGCACAAGAATACCTATATCCCGGCCTATATTCGCCGTTATCCGTTTATTTTTTCTGAAATGCCCAGCAAAGACCAGTTGACGCTGTGCGTCGACCTGAGCGACGAAGTGGTCGAGAAAGGTTCGGACCGCCCGTTTTTTGAAGAGGACGGCTCCCCGAGCCAGCTCTCCAAAGATGCGCTTGAATTCTGCAAATCCTATCATGCCGCCGCCCAACAAACTCTGGCTTTCAGCAAAGCGCTGGTCGAGAAGGATCTGCTCGTCGATCCGCGCGGGGTCCGCATCGAGCTGCCCGGAAACCGTGTGATCAATTTCTCCGGGTTCCGAATCATTGACCAGAAAAAACTGGACGCTCTGGATGAGAAGACCTTTCTTGAATGGCGCAAAAACGGCTGGCTGCCCTATATTTATGCGCATCTCTTCTCCGGTTCAAAATGGCATCTGCTGAGCCAGCTTCTCAGCGAACGTCTTGAAAAAGAAGCGGCTTAATTGTCCTGCATTTCCTGAATCTTAGTTTTTTCTTTTCACTTCCCACTTACAGAAGCTGTGGATGCTTTGCCGCAATGGATTGATCCGTTTGCGGTTCACATGCTACCGCTTAATTATTGTCGGATATTCAAAAGAGGGTCGTCGCAATGGCAAAAGTAGGAGCGCAAAGAGCCGCTGTCCTGACAGGGAAGTCAAAATCCACTATCCAGAGAGCCATGAACAGCGGAAAGCTGTCATATTCTCTGGATCAGAATGACAGAAGGGTCATCGACGTTTCAGAGCTGGAACGTGTTTTCGGGATCAAGCCTGAAAGTCTTCAAGCCGGGGGGGCATCTGCGCCGAGCAGCAGTCCTGTTAACAGTGATATTGAAAAAGAGCGTCTGGCGCTTGAAATCAAACTGCTGGAATTGCGGCTTGAAAATGCACAGGAGCAAATCGAGGATCTTCGCGGTCAGCGCGATAAATGGGAAAATCAGGCCAATCAGGTCCTTCTGACGACCCAGCATACTCATAAGCAGATTGAAGATCTGCGGGCCGAGATTCGTGAGATGGACGAGAAAATCAAGCCCAAACGCAACGCTGCGCAGGGTTCGAGCGAAAAAAGCAGTTCTGCGCAGTCCGTTAAGAAAATCTCAGCCGGCAATCAGAACGCCAATACCAACAACAGCCCTGCTTCCCGTTTCATGTTCTGGAAGAAAGCCAAGGCTTAAGTCCTTTATTTTCAAGTATCCGTTGGTTTCAGGCTCCCTAAAGTGCTATAATTCTCGTTGACTGGGTTTTGGCGTTTGGAGCTATGTCTTGATGCGTTTTAGTCTTCTCATCTTTGGGTTCCTTTTTTTCTTCTGCGCTGTTTTTCCTGTGCAGGCACAGGATCTTGCATCAGATCTTTCGAGTGAAACCAGCGCAGGGGACGATCCCTCCCATTCCGATACCCAACAGTCTGATAAGAGCAATAAAGTTTCGAGCGCTAAAGATCGGGAGAGCAAAGCCGACACGTCTGGGGGCGTGGATATCGGCAAGGCGACAGACAAACAGATCGACGAAGCCCAGCGTTTTTACAAAGCGTGTAAAAATAACGAGGAACTCAGCGCCGAGCATGATTGCCGGTGTCTGGCGGGAGAGTTTCTGGTTGCCCGGATGAAGCGCGGAGATGATGCCTCTTATAAACGGGTTTTTGCCGATGTCCGAGCTCTTTGTCTGGTCGATCCGAAAGCCAAGAAGAATCTTGGTAATCAGGACAGTGCCGGACTTGGCGATGAGTACACCGAAGCCCAGGTCAAAGAGGCACAGGGTGTTTATCTGTGGTGCAAGAATGACTCCTTCATGCCCATTTATTATGACTGCAAGTGCATGGCCGGAGAATTTATAGAGAAGCGGAGAGAAATGGGCCGTATTCCCAACCGCGATCATGTTCTCTCAAAACTGAAAGGAACATGCCTGAACAGCACCGAAATGGCCGGATATCTTTATAGCGACTGTATCAAAAAACCCGGTCAGCTGCCTTTAAGGACCAAGGACCCCAAAAAGTTTTGCGAATGCTATGCTAATGAATTCGCCAAAGGGTTCTCAACGCTGGAAGGGACGGATGTTTCCATGAATGCGACAAGCGCCCTTGCCGGGATGGCCATGAACAAATGCCAAAACGAGCAGAGAACGTTCACGCTTAACTGATTTTGCTTAAATGTCAGCAAATATCTGTCCGGGCCAAAGGAGCCCGGAGAGTTTTGCCGTCTGCGTTTTTGAAACGCTTTGTTCGTATTTGTGGAGATGGGCCGCACCTGCAAGGGTCCCGAAGGCTTTCAAATACGGAACGGACGCGTAACCGAGAGAATCGAAATTCTTTGTCTTGCCCATATCCAGAATTTTATCCGTTGCATCGAGGAGAGTCTTGCGATGCTCCTCCGGTACGCGACCTTTCACGTTCTGGATATATTCTCCGGCGGTTTTGGCTTCATCATGGACGATCTTGCGGAAAACAAGATCGGCGGCCTGAATGCCGTTCGTCCCTTCATAGATCGGCAGGATGCGCGCATCGCGGTAGAGTTGAGCGATGCCTGTTTCCTCTATAAAGCCCATGCCGCCGAAAACCTGGAGCGCCGCGGACGTGACCTCGCAGGCCATGTCGGTGCACCAGGCCTTGACGATCGGGGTCAGAAGCTCAACTTTTTTCTGGGCGTCTTCCGCGCCTTCGGCCGCATGATCGAGCGCGAGCGCCGCTTCAAGCGTCAGCGCCCTGCCCGCAATGATTTTTGCTTTCATGGTTTCGAGCATCCGGCGGATATCGGCATGTTTTGCGATGACAACGCGCTCCCCGGTTGCGGGGGATTTTCCCTGTACGCGCTCGTTGGCGTAGGCGAGCGCTTTCTGATAGGCGCGTTCGGCAATCGCCACGCCCTGAAGCCCAACGGAGAGGCGTGCGTTATTCATCATGGTGAACATATATTTCAGGCCCATATTCTCCTGCCCGATCAGGGTGCCGACGGCTCCATCGAATTCCATGGTGCAGGTCGGGGAAGCGTGAATGCCCAGCTTATGCTCCAGCCCGATACAGGTGACGGCGTTACGCGTTCCGTCATCGAGAAATTTGGGCACAATGAAGAGCGAGATTCCCTTCACGTCTTCGGGAGCGTCAGGCGTGCGGGCGAGAACGAGATGGATGATGTTCTCCGCCATGTCGTGCTCGCCGTAGGTGATGAAAATCTTCTGGCCGCTGATCTTATAAGTGCCGTCCGCCTGCTTTTCCGCTTTCGTGCGAATGAGGCCGAGGTCCGAGCCGGCCTGCGGCTCGGTGAGGTTCATGGTGCCGGTCCACTTTCCTGCAATGAGTCTGGGCAGGTATTTTTGTTTCTGTCCGTTCGAACCGTGCAGCGAAATCGCCTCGACCGACCCCTGATTGAGCAGCGGGCACAGGCCGAAAGACATGTTGGCCCCCTGCCACATTTCCTGGATGCAGAAAGCCAGCGCCCATGGCAAGCCCTGTCCGCCATATTCAGGATCGAAGGGCACGGCGTTCCAGCCGCCCTCGCAATATTGCCTGTAGGCTTCCTTAAAGCCGGGGGCCGTGGTGACCGCGCCGTTTTCAAGTTTTGCGCCGGCCTTGTCGCCGGAATGGTTCAGGGGGGCGAGGACTTCCGAGGCCAGCTTTGCCGCCTCCTCCAGCACTGACCGGGCCGTGTCACGGTCGATCTCCGGGTGCTCAAAACCCAGCACGTCATAGAGAAGGAGCAGCATTTCATCGACAGGAGGGGTGTAGTCACTCATGTTCAGCCCTTGTTTTTTCGTCTTTGGCACAGGTGTTGCAGATCATTTCCATAGAACACCGCGTAGCCTGATTGCCTCTTACTTGAGTATGACATGAACGGATTAACAAATGTAATACAAAACAAGGATTTAACGGCCCTCACCCACAAGGCGCCGCAGCAAATCGTCAATGCGATTGCGGAGGCGAGCGACCATACGGGGGTGAATTTTGCCTATCTGGTGCAACAGGCGCAGGCCGAAAGTAATTTTAACCCTCAGGCGAAAGCCTCTACGAGTAGCGCTAGCGGACTTTATCAGTTTATCGAACGAACGTGGCTGGCAATGATTAAGGAACATGGCGACGAATACGGGCTGGGAGATCTGGCCGAGAAGATCGATTCGCACTACCGGGTGAAGGACCGGCAGGCGCGTCAGGAGATTCTTGCCCTGCGGAACGATCCCGTGGTTTCGGCACAGATGGCCGCAGAGTTTGCGATGGAAAACAAGCAGGTTCTGAACAAGCTCTGGGGCGGAGATGTCGGCCCTACGGAGCTTTACCTCGCGCATTTCCTCGGCTCCGGGGCGGCAGCCTCTTTCCTGAAGGCGCGGGATGAAAACCCGCTGACCCCGGCGGCGGACCTGTTTCCGCGCCCGGCGCGGGCCAATCGCGGCGTCTTTTACGATCCGAACACCGGAAAGCCGCGCACGCTGGAGCAGGTTTACCAGTTTTTCGACCAGAAATTCCAGATCAAGGACGGCGCGCCCGATCCCTCGACCTTTGCCATCGCCCAGAACGAGCCGAGCGCGCCCAACACGACCAATTCCCTCTACCCGCAGGAGCACCCCGCCAAGCCGTATGCGCCTTCCGGGCGTCTTTACGATTTCCACGAATTTACTGCCCTGCACAGCAAGGGAGCGATTGTTCCGCCCATTCCCTATCAATCGGCAAATCAACAAAAGGGCGATAGCGTGTTTCGCGGCAAGCAGATCCCGCAGCAACCGTTTTTCAGCCTGATGGCCAACCCGGTGGATTTGATGCTGCTGAGCCAGTCGGACCTGAATCCGGCCCCGCAGGATGCCAAGGAGCAGGGCCAAGGTGACAAAAGCCGCCTGAACGGCTAAAACTTCCCCTTATGAACGACGATCACGAGCCGATTACCGTGCTGAACAAGCGCGTTTTGCTGCACCAGCCCGCGAACGGGTTCCGCACCTCGCTGGACAGCGTGATGCTGGCGGCGGCCTGCACGGTTAAAAGCGGGCAGAGCGTGCTGGATCTGGGCTGCGGGGTCGGCAGCGCTGGCTTATGCGTGGCGGCGCGGGTGAAGGGGATCGTGCTCTCGGGCATCGACATACAGGCCGATCACGTCGCACTGGCGGAAAAAAATGCCGCGCTGAACACGATTGCCGCCACTTTTGCCTGCGCGGATATAAGGGACTACGAAGGCGCACCACAGGATCATGTGATCGCCAATCCGCCCTTTTCCGAAGCGGGAAAGCATACGCCCTCCCCTTCTTCTTCCAAAGCTTTGGCGCGGGGGCATATCGAGGAGGATCTGAACCTCAAGGACTGGATTGATGCGGGGTTCCGGAATCTTAAAAACGGCGGCTCGCTGAACGTCATTCACATGGCCGGGGAAACGCATACGATCATTCAGGCTCTGGGCAAGCGGTTCGGCGCGGTGGAGATTTTCCCGCTCTGGCCGCGCGCGGGGGTGGCGGCCAAGCGCGTGATCCTGCGGGCGATCCGCAACCGCAAGACGCCGACCGTAATCCGTCCGGGCCTTGTCCTGCACGAGGCGGACGGGGCGTATACGCAGGCGGCGGAGAGGGTGCTGCGGGATGGGGCGGGGTTGTTTTAATTATGGGCCAGTTAGAAATTAGAGCCGAAATTAAAAGAGCAAAACGGGTTTTACTCGGCGTTTTCCTTTTTTTGGTTTTGGATATTTTGAGCATGTGCGCCACAAAATATTACGACCTTAAGCTTACCGTACGTGTTATTGCTCGTGAATTTCTTGGAGAGAAAAATTTCAGGATTGAAAGCCAATCTATTGATGTTATCGGTATTTCTGATTATGGGCAGTGGCACCTTGTCCTAAGCAATAATGTGGATCTCGCCAAAATCGAGGAAAAATTGTTTAAGGGTGGCTTTCGCCCTCCTTCCGAAAATAAAGGGTTAAAATGTTACTACAATGGTGATCTCTGGCTTGAGCGCGGATCATGTCCGGCGGAGTCAAGAAATCGTGGATCGCCATGCTGGGTTACAATCTGTTTAAAGGATGGCGACAAAAATGTTTTTATTGATGTTTCAGCAGAATAAAGTGCACTAACTAATATTTTGAAAGGTCAAATTATCATGTGCGCTCGAAAAGCCCTTCAGAAAACCCGTGCGGCGCTGGCAAAAACGCCGGTGGTCGGGAAATGGTTTACTCCGAAGCCGAAGGTTTCCGTGCTGCGGCTGGCGGGGGTGATCCGCGATACGAGCCTTGGCGGGCGCGAGGGAATTTCTCATGCCCGGTTTTCAGAGCTGATCGAAAAGGCGTTCAAGAAAGAGCCTTTATCCGCGCTTGCGCTGGTGATTAACAGCCCCGGCGGGTCCGGCGCGCAGAGCGCGTTGATCGCCGGGCAGATCCGCGCACTGGCGGAGGAGAAACAGGTTCCCGTTCTGGCGTTCGTCGAGGACGTGGCGGCGAGCGGCGGGTACTGGCTGGCCTGCGCGGCGGACGAGATTTATGCGCAGCGCATGTCCATCGTCGGATCTGTGGGCGTTATTTCCGCCTCTTTCGGGCTGAAGGACCTGATCGAGAAGGCCGGGGTGGAGCGGCGCATCCACACGGCGGGGAAGGATAAATCGTTCCTCGACCCGTTCGTTGATGAGAAGGCTGGCGACGTCAAGCGCCTTGGCGAAATACAAAAAGACATGCATGGAGTTTTCAAGGACTGGGTGCGTTCGCGGCGCGGAGAAAAACTCAAGGGCGCGGATAAGGATCTGTTCGAGGGCGCATTCTGGACGGGCGGCGGCGCGCTTGAAAACGGGTTTATCGACGGGTTCGGCGAAATGCGCGCGGTGTGCCGGGAGCGCTTTGGAAAGGAAGTTAAATTCATCGAACTTTCCGCGTCGAAGAAATGGTGGTCGGGCCTGATGCGGTTCGGCGGGGGCGGGGTGAGGGCTTCCCTGCCCGATGATGTTATGGATGCGATCGAGGCGCGGGCTTTTCTTGCGCGTTACGGGCTTTAGGTTTTTGGCTCATAAAACTCAAGCTCTTTTCCTGTTCTTATAAGGCGCCCAGGTTTTTTTCAGGTTTGAAATTGGTTTTTCTATATAGTCGTAACTTAAACCCGCAATAATGAAAGCCAAAGCAATCCCGAGGAAAAGCAGGATGAAATGGAGCAGCCAAAAATTTGCGACTCCTCTAGCCGCCAAAAGGTTTCTAAGAGCAATCTGAACCAGATGGCTATATATATAGAGACCATAACTGATGTCCCCTGCTCTCTGTACGATACTGTGTTTAAGGAAAGTATGGATCTTTCCCTCGTTCGCGGGGACGATCAGAGCAGCCGTCAGAAAGAAAGAAATCAGCATTGTAAGAGGTACAATTACTGCGGATAGCCCCTCAAAGAAATTTTCTGTGGCTGCAGTCGCCAGAAGATAGGCTAAGGTCAGGATGCTCAGAACTAAGATTGAGAAAGGCCCAAAGTTGTTAATTTTGACTAACTTTTCAGGGGTGTTTTTTTTCATTACGGCCAGAACTGCTCCCATAAACAATGCATCCATTCTTGTTGGGGTTGAGGTATAAGCCGGGACCCAATGCCACTCATACGTCATATAAATCCTCAGGCCCGCGGAAAAGGCGGCGAGGCTTATAAGAAGCGTTACAAAAACGCGATAAGAAATTCTTTTATAAAGAAACAGGAAAAGAGCAGGCCAGACGATATAAAACTGTTGCTCGACCGCGAGCGACCATAAATGTGTAAACCATGTCAGGTTCGAGTGAGCGGAGACAAAATTATGAATATCAAAGAAGACGACCCAGTTACTGACGTAGAGAATATGATAAACAAATACCTGAAGAAGGTTATACTCCCCCTTAATCTGCCCAAACATAACCAGAAGTAAAAAAATAGCAACCAGACCGAAATAATAAAGCGGAAGTATGCGCAAAGCCCGCCGGATGTAGAATTTTTTCAATCCTGACGGCTCATCTTTCGTATCGATGAGGATCCCTGTAATCAGAAAACCAGAAATCACAAAAAACAACGTGACGCCGGATGAGCCGATCCATGCAATGTCAGTATAAATTTGCGTCAAGGTATTTGGTGTCGAAGCCGTTGAGGCCAGTTCCGCCGCGTGCAGCCATATTACCATCGTGGCAGCAACCGCCCTTAGGCCGTTCAGTTCCTGATAGCGCCTTCCGACAACAATATTACTGTCTTGCTCAGCCATTTATGAATTTCTGCTTCTTTCATTATCCGCGTTTTTTGATATTTTCATGCAGAAAATCTCGAACCTTATCCATGTGGATGCGCTCCTGCGCCATGGTGTTTCGCTCGCGCACGGTGACGGTCTGATCGTTTACCGTGTCATTATCGACGGTAAAGCAGAAGGGCGTGCCAATTTCATCCTGCCGGGCGTAGCGTTTGCCGATATTCTGCTTGATATCCAGATCGACAGCAAAATCCTCGCGGATGTCCATGTAGAGTTTCTGCGCGAGGGGTACGTGTTCCTCCTTGGCCGTTAAAGGCAGGATGGCCGCTTTCTTCGGCGCCATGGCCGGGTGGAAGTTCAGGTAGATACCGGAGGGGCGGTTTGCGTCCACGGTATAAGCCTCGCAAATCAGAGCCAGAACCCCGCGCGAGAGGCCCGCCGCCGGTTCGATGACATGAGGCATATAGCGGATTTTCGAATCGGTCGGGTCCATATATTCGAGCTTTACGCCCGAATGTTCCTGATGCTGCGTGAGGTCGAAATCGCAACGGTGCGCGATACCTTCGAGTTCTCCAAAGCCGGGGGCCGTGAAGGGGAAGCGGTATTCGATGTCCGCCGTGCCGAGACCGGCCTTGGCGTAGTGCGACAGCTCGTCCGAATCATGATCGCGCATCTGAAGATTGTCGCTGGACAGGCCCACGGATTTCCAAAAGCGCTGACGCTCGGCGAACCAGAAGTCGCGCCACATTTTCGCTTCGTCGGGGTGGCAGAACCATTCGAGTTCCATCTGTTCGAATTCGCGCGAACGGAAGATGAAGTTGCGCGGGTTGACCTCGTTGCGGAAGGCCTTGCCGATCTGGGCGATTCCAAAGGGGATACGCACACGTGACGAATCGAGCACGTTTTTATAATTGAGGAAGATGCCCTGCGCCGTTTCGGGGCGGAGATAGGCAATCGAATCCTCGCTTTGCATCGCGCCCACATAGGTCTGGAACATGAGGTTGAAGGCTTTGGGTTCGGTGAGGGTGCCGGGTTCTTTCGCGTCAGGGCCCAGCACATATTTGTAATTCTCAACACCCAGCCTATTAATTTCGGTTGTCTGATACGCTGCGGGGTCGGTGTTTTTATGTCCGGCCTTCTTAAGGCGTTTTGTTTTTTCGGAATCTTCCTCGCCATCAAGATAAGTGGCCCACGGCTTTTCTGTGCTTTTATCCTCCGGAACCATGACAAAAAGGTGATCTGCCCGGTAGCGTTTCTTGGTTTCCCGGCAATCGACCATTGGATCGCTAAATCCGCCGACATGGCCGGAGGCGACCCAGGCCTTCGGGTTCTGGATGATGGCCGAATCGACGCCGACGATCTCCACGGGGCTGCCGTCCGGGCCGATGGGGGGCGTGATGACCATATCCTTCCACCAGCGGTCGCGCAGGTTGTTTTTCAGCTCGATTCCCAGCGGGCCGTAATCCCAGAATCCGTTGATTCCGCCATAGATTTCAGAGGCTGCGAAGATAAAACCGCGACGTTTGCAGAGGGAAACAATGTCTTTCATCACCAAATAATCCATTCATTATTACTTTGCTTATGGAACGCATCCCCGGTTCAAGGCAGAAGCGTGACCGCGGCCATCATGACGTGAAACTCCTCATAAAACAAGAGGTTGAGAAGAGTCTGACTCTTAAATAGCCGCATCAGTAGGACGCAACGAATTATTTTTTCAAAATCGGAACTATCTTCTCCAAAATCGGAACTATGTAGTATTTTACTGTAGTTATCTGGCTATTTACTGCTTGCTATATTTAAGTATTAAATCATTTTTATGTGTTTTACTGTAATTTGAAAGTATATTTTCTTAAAAGAAATACATGCTTTTTTCTTGACAATGTTATCTTTTTTTTATAATCTGTAATCATCAAGGAGCTAAACATGGCTACACAAGAAACCTTCGGACCCACACAAGATATCAACCCGGTAGCGGGTAACCTTGGGGCTCCCGGCACTGCTGGCCGTCCGTTTTTCAGAAACCTCAATATGCAGGCTCAGGCCTCCAGGGGGCAGAGACGCCTCGGCGGAGGGGATCTTTCGGGCCTTGCAAAGAGAATGACAACGGATGGCGGTTTTAAGGCGACATCAGAAGTCGGGGTCGTACGCGGAATTGGCCTTGGCGGTCTGGCCATTAATTTCAGTGATGTTCTTGCTACATTAAATAAAGAGTTAGACTACGGATAAGCGGCGGTGTGTGAGCAAAAGCGAGCGAGTTGAACGAGGAAGACTAAAATTAAAAAGAGAAATGAGGCATAAACAGCCTTTGATGTTGGGGGAAAGGGGCGTCCGAGCGGGTTCGGCGCCTTTTTCATTTGCGGTAAAAAAATTTCGTTTTTGAGATTAATTTTACCGATATCAGAACCACAATAATAATTGTTGTGTTTTTTGTTAACTATATTTTGTTTTTATTTAAGCAAAAAACTCTTATTTACTTTTTAATTGCTTTCCTGTTTTTCTAATTACTTATTTTTTTTAAATAGCAAATATTTGCTTTTTTGTTTCTTTTTTTATAGAATATGTTCATGAGTATGGATGTTATCGAACATGGCCCTTCGCGGTCCTTTCAGGATATCAACCCCGTTGCCGGCGGCTTGGGGAGGAGAGCGTCGGCTACGCGTATCTTTCAGATAAATTTTCGCGCGCAAAGCCAGGAAGATCGCGGACGCAAAGCCGATCAGGAGCATCATGACTTTTGCAATCTTCTTCAATGCCTGTCCAATTTTGAGCAGTCGGAAGAGATTGCTTTCGCAAATATAGGAGATTTTGTCGGGGCCGCGCTTTTCGGGCTGGGTCACGACGAGCATGAGCATGCGTATGCTCATGACTAGGTGAGTAGAGATAATCAGGCGAAACAGCCTTTGATGTTGGGGGAAAGGGGCGTCCGAGCGGGTTCGGCGCCTTTTTCATTTGCGGCAAATTTCAAGACTCAGCGGATGAGGATTTTATTGACGCGCCCGTTGCTGAGGATGACAAGTGCATATCCTTGCGGTGACGGCGTTCCGAGCGCCTTCATGACGTCCGTTACTTTTTTAATCTTTGTCCCGTTAATTTCCAGCAGGATGTCCCCCGGGGAAACCACACGCATCCGCATGGCCTGGGGCACTTTCGTGACGATTACACCCTCTTCCGGCTGGCTGATATCAAAGTCAACGGAAACAGCGGGGTTCAGGTTCGCGATGGTAACCCCATTGAGCATATGACGGCCCTTGAGAATTGTTTCCTGGCGCGGCGGATCGTCAGGAGGCGCAAGCGCCGGAACCTCCAGAGCCTGTGTTTTTCCTTCACGGAGGATTTCAAATTTCGCTTTTTCCCCGACCGGGACCGTCGCCATGCGGAATTTAATTTCCGCCGCATCGCGAATCGGATGTCCGTTCACCGAAATCACCGCATCCCCGATCTTTGCCCCGGCGTTAAGCAAGGGACTGGCGGAGTGCATTTGGGAAATCAGGGCACCGCCCGGACGAGGCAGGCCCAGACTGGTTGCGATTTCAGGAGTTATCGTTTGCATATCCGCACCCAGCCACGGGCGCACCACGCCGCTATTCCCTGTCTGACCGTTCTTTTCAGCCGCGACAATCGTAGTCACCATTTCAGAGGGGATCGCGAACCCTATTCCCAGAGACCCGCCGCTGCGGGAAAAGATCGCCGTGTTGATGCCGACGACCCCGCCGTCCATGGCTACGAGCGGGCCCCCCGAGTTTCCGGGGTTTATGGCGGCATCTGTCTGGATGAAGAAGTTGAAGTCGTTAATATTGAGAGAGGAGCGTCCCTGCGCAGAGACTATCCCGCTGGTGACTGTCTGACCGACCCCGAAAGGATTCCCGATAGCCAGAACAAGATCCCCTACTTCCAGGGATTCGCTGGGCTTTAATGTTACGAACGGCAGAGACTCCTTGCCGGGATCGATCCTCAGCAATGCCAGATCGGAGGCTTTATCGACCAGAGCCAGCTTTGCCGGGAATTCCCGGCCATCCGCCAGGACCACAACGATTTCCGTGGCCGCCTCGATGACGTGCGCATTGGTTACCACGAGTCCATCGGCGTGCAAAATTACGCCTGAACCGAGCGAGGCTTCGAGATGCTGGCGCATGGGCAGGTTATTCATAAAAAACTGGCGGAAGAGCGGATCGGTCAGAAAAGGACTGTTTACCGGCGACACTACGACGCGCTTGGTATAAATATTTACGACCGCAGGCATCACTTTTTTGACCAGCGGCGCAAAAGACAGCTGGAGCTGCTGTTGCGTCTGGGGAACGTTGCCCTGCAGAGGCTGCGCCTGTGCATACGCTGATGGAACCAAGAAAACCGAAACCAGCAAGGCTGGTATGAGGATAAGAATTCTGTTAAGCATAGCGGTGATGTATAAAACAGCTTTCGGGCCGTTGCAAGGGTCCCTTAGAAAAGATAGCTTAATCATAGACTTACGTAACAAATGCCAGAACAAATTTTACCAGACAGGCTTACAATCGCGTCGATCCGGGCATGGAAAAACGCCCGCGCGCCTCTTGTGTGCCTGACCGCCTATACCGCCCCGATGGCGCAGATTCTTGACCCCCATTGCGATATCCTGCTGGTGGGGGATTCTATCGGTATGGCGCTTTACGGCATGGATAATACGCTGGGCGTTACGCTGGAGACCATGATCGCCCACGGGCGCGCCGTGATGTCAAAGGCCCGGACAGCCTGTGTCCTGATCGATATGCCTTACGGCACTTATGAGGATACACCGCAGCAAGCTTATGAGAGCGCCCGGAGGCTTCTCATTGAAACCGGGTGTGACGGGGTGAAGCTTGAAGGCGGGCACGAGATGGCCGAGACGATCAGATATCTGGCTGCCAAGGATATTCCGGTGATGGCGCATATCGGCCTCAAGCCGCAATCCGTCGTAAAAGAGGGCGGGTATAAAATCAAGGGAAAAACGGGGGAGGAAGCCGAAGCGCTGATGGAGGACGCAAAAGCTGTCGAGGCGGCGGGCGCGTTTGCTCTTCTGATCGAGGGCACGGTCGAACCGGTTGCGCGGGCCATCACCCAAAGCGTTGACATTCCCACGATAGGCATCGGAGCCTCCCCGGCCTGTGACGGGCAGATTTTGGTAACGGAGGATATGCTGGGCCTGATCACCGACCATACTCCGAAATTCGTGAAAAAATACGTGAACCTCGCCGAGGAAATCACAAAAGCCGTAGAAACCTATGCGGCAGACGTGCGTTCACGTGCGTTTCCTGACGAGAGCCATACCTACGGTTCAGCGAAAAAAGCCAAGGCACAGTAAATGAAAAGCGTCCATACACGGGATGGCGTGCAAGAGCTGGTTGCCGAAGCACGCAAAGGCGGGAAAACCATCGGCTTCGTTCCAACCATGGGCGCCCTGCACGAGGGGCATCTGTCGCTGGTCCGGATCGCCAGACGCGAAGCGGGGTGCGTGGTGGTGAGCATTTTTGTCAATCCTACCCAATTTGCACCGCACGAAGATTTCAGCGCTTATCCGCGAACAGAAGAGAAAGATCTTTCCCTTCTGGAACCCGAGGGGGCGGATATCGTTTTCCTTCCGACTGCCGCGGAACTTTACCCGGACGGATTTGGTGCCGCCCTTGCTCCCGGCCCCGCCGCGCAGGGGCTGGAAACCGATTTCCGTCCGCATTTTTTCGGGGGCGTGGTCAATGTCGTCAGCCGTCTTTTTCATGCCGTCAAACCGGATATTGCTGTCTTCGGAGAGAAGGATTTTCAGCAATTGCAGGTTATCCGCGAGATGGTTGAGAAGCTTCATCAACCCATCAAGATTATCGGCGGTCCCATTATCCGGGATGAGTACGGGCTCGCACTTTCATCGCGGAATGCTTACCTCAACCCGGAAGAGCTTCTGATCGCAAGAACGCTGAACCGCGTGTTGTTCGATGCCGCGGATGCCATGCGCAAAGGCGGAAAAGCTGAAGATGTTTGCCGAGAAGCGCGGTTCAGACTCCTGAAAAACGGATTTGATAACGCCGATTACGTCGAGGTACGGTGGGATCGGATTCTTGCGGCCGTGTGGGTGGGACGGACGCGGCTGATTGATAATGTTGCTATTGGTTAATTCTCTGACTCGTTTCCTTTACAAACTTTTTGCATATCCACGACCGCCACGGTTTTTCAAAGTACACATAAATGTAGTAAGAGGCAAAAAAAGTAAGGATAAACGAGATAGTGCCCGTAATATATAATGTTGTATCAAAGACTTTTGATCCATCCATCGCACGCATCATCACAGGTATAAACAAAATATCTATCAGTATAAAATGTACCATATAGAGCGAGTAGGAGGCTTCGCCCCAAAATACCAAGATCTTTTTTTCCAGTGCTCCTTTTTTATTCTGCCTAGACAAATCAGCTACGATTAAGATGAGGAGCCCATACATCAGGACAATCACAACGTTCGGGACATTCATAACAAACGCAATAGCCAGTGCCCACAGCAGCAAATGAAATAATTGCCTCGCGCAGGTAAAGCTGTATTTACGACCCAGTAAATAGAACCCTATACCCATTGTAAACTCTGGAAGAATTCTTATAAATCCGTGGGTAGTGAGTTCAAAAAAAGGCTTGTTAATCGACTCAAAAAAAATGCTGAGAGTAATAATTGTTACATAAGAGAGCGTAATTGTTATTAATGGTCCTCTTTTCACAACCCATCCCGCAAGCAAAGGAAAAAGCATATATGCAATCCATTCAGCACTTATGGACCATGAGGGGTTGTTAAAGCATGTATATTTATTGAGCCCCCAAGCATTCATCATCAGGAGCGACAAAATAAAGCAGGAGAAACTGTCTCCGTGGTCAAAGCCGACCCTAAACAAAAGGATGGTTGTGGCTGTTGTGGAGGCGGAAAGGATTAGTGTTAGTAAATGGGTAGGGTAAATCCGGGCAAATCTTTTTATACAGAAATTCCGAAAAGAAAAGCGCTCTTCTTCTAAGGAAGAAATATAACTATGAGCAAGAATGAAACCACTCAGAATAAAGAAAAAATCCACCCCAAGATAAAATCTACCTAAAAAGGTTATCATTATCGTTTTTGATTCCATAATGTAATGGAAAATTACAACTGCCAAAGCAGCAAAAAAGCGTAAGGATGTCAGACCTCTTATGTCTTTAGGATAAGGTTTTTGCGCGGGCTCGAACAATTTCAAGAGGTTCATAGGCAATAAACTTACAGCATATTATGAATTATTGGTTTTCTTAAATCATAGACTATCTATAGAAAACCAAAACATACAGGGGGGGGAAGCGCTTCTTAGTGGCATTTATTTGAATTTTGTTTCTTATTTTGAGATCGTTACTTTATTTCCGTATAAATTTTCGACATATCCAAAAACGTACAGGGCGCTCAAAATAAGCATACGTAAAGTGAGATAACAGTAGTGATAGAAATAAAGCAACAGGCCATGATGCGAAAAACCATATATCGAACATTTTTGAGCCGTCGAACTTACGCATCAAGACAATCACCGGGAATGACTCCCATATAATATAGTGAAGCATGTAGAGCGCATAAGAAGCCTCGCCCCAGTAAACCATAATGTACTGATCTAAAAAGGTTTTTATTTCTTTACGGGCCATATCGGCGACCGTAAAAATTATCCCACCTAACAGAAACACTATTACTGCATCGTTAATATTCAGGCTTAAGCACGCAACGATGCCTGCGATTAAGATAACTAGAAATGCTTTTGCAGATACTTTCAAAGTATATTTTCGGCCCAATTGATACAAACCCATACCAAGAGCAAATTCAGGAGTGATGCGAGCAAAGCCAAGTGTTGTTAATTCCGTAAGTTGCTTGCCTAAAAAAGTAAAAAGAACAAACAAGATAAGAAACCCCAATGAAGACAAAGATATAACTGTCCAAGGGCTTTTTTTTACGGCCCAGCCGGCCAGCAGAGGAAATAAAAGGTATGCGAACCATTCAGCGCTAATAGACCAGGACGGATCATCGAAACATAAATGGGGATACATCCCCCATGCTTGCAACAAGACGAGACTGTAGAAGAAGCACTTCACTGAGTCTCCCGGATCAAAATAGTACCCTTTTAACACATAGATCGTGGTCAGAGTGGTTAAGGCGGATCCCATAAGGGTGACAATATGAACAGGATATATGCGCGCCAAGCGTTTAATATAAAAGTTTTTCGCAGAAAATGACCCTTTTTCGATCGGTTGTATGTAACTATGGGTAAGGATAAAGCCACTTAAGATGAAGAAAAAGTCGACTCCCAGATAAAGCCGCCCCCAAAACGCCTCCCGCAGCGTATCTACCTCGTAGATAAAATGAAACACAACAATCGCCAGCGCTGCAAAAAAGCGCAGCGAGGTTAAACCTCTTATGTTTTTTGGGAAGGGAACCGACGTGGGCTTGAGAAGGCCAAAGATGCGCATGTCATGTTGTCATTGTGTTATATAAAAAGAAGATTCTATCTGCTTTAAAGACATTTATATACAAAACAAAACGGCCTTCTCGGCCGTTTTATACTTTTATATTTAAGAGCATAAACGCTTTGTCACGCCGCGTCTTTATCATCGATAAATTCATCGTCGAACTGGCTGGGGCCGGAATCCTTGCCTTTGGCTTCCGGGTCACGGTCGACGAGTTCGATAACGGCCATCGGGGCCGCGTCACCATAACGGAAGCCCGCTTTCAGGACGCGGGTGTAGCCGCCGGGGCGGTCTTCGTAGCGTTCTGCCAGAACCTCGAAGAGTTTTTTGACCTGTTCTTCATCGCGCAGAACTGCCACTGCCTGACGGCGCTTGGCGAGGGTTACCTTCGGGTTTGCAGCAGCCTGCTTACCCATTGTGATCAGCTTTTCAACGTAGGGCTTCAGCTCCTTTGCTTTCGGCAGGGTGGTCACGATCTGCTCATGCTTGATCAGAGCGGCGGCCATATTGGCCAGCATTGCCTTGCGGTGACTGCTGGTGCGGTTGAGCTTGCGCTGTTTCAATCCGTGTCTCATTTACTTTTTCCTTTCTTCCTGCCGTATTTTTCCGGCTGCTGCGGCCCTGCCCGGTTATGGACAAGAACCATTTCATTTCCCTCTGCCACTTGCTTTTTCATACCGTTCTGCAGTCGGGGCGGACATCACGTCCTTTTACTTATCGCCGAGGCCGAACCCATGCGGTGCGGCCCGGGCGAAAATCTTTAGAATTGCTGCTCATCGATCTTGCGGACGAGGTCTTCAATATTTTCCGGCGGCCAGCCCTCGACCTGCATGCCCAGATGCAGACCGAACATCGCCAGCACTTCCTTGATTTCATTCAAGGACTTGCGGCCGAAGTTCGGGGTGCGGAGCATATCGCTCTCGGTTTTCTGAACGAGGTCGCCGATGTAGATAATATTGTCGTTCTTGAGACAGTTTGCACTGCGGACCGACAGTTCCAGCTCTTCGACTTTCTTGAGCAGGTTGCGGTTGAAGGGCAGTTCTTCCTCTTCGGACTTTTCCTTGACTTCCTGAGGTTCTTCGAAATTGACGAAGACCTGAAGCTGATCCTGAAGAATGCGAGCGGCAAATGCCACGGAATCTTCAGGGCTGATCACGCCGTTGGTTTCAACGGAGAGGGTCAGCTTGTCGTAGTCGGTAATCTGACCCACGCGGGTGTCGGTCACTTCATAAGTGACCTTGCGCACAGGCGAGAAAACGCTGTCGATCGGGATCAGACCCACAGGAGCTTCTTCCGGACGGTTCTGAGCCGCAGGACGATAGCCTTTACCGGTGTTAACGGTCATTTCCATGTTCAGTTTCGCGCCCTTATCCAGCGTGCAGATAATCAGGTCCGGATTCATGATTTCGATATCGGCCCCGGCCTCAATCTGCGCAGCGGTCACTTCACAGGGACCTTCCGCAGCCAGACGCATTCTTTTCGGGCCTTCGGAGTGCATGCGGACGCTCAGCGCCTTCAGGTTCAGGATGATGTCAGTGACATCCTCGCGCACGCCCTCGATGGAGGAGAATTCGTGCAGAACGCCCTCAATCTGGACCGCCGTGACAGCCGCGCCCTGAAGGGACGACAGCAGGATCCGGCGCAACGCGTTTCCGAGGGTCAGACCAAAACCCCGTTCCAGAGGCTCAGCAACAACCACTCCCGTATTGGGCTGGCGGCTCGGCTTGACTTCGAGCTTCGCGGGTTTAATCAGTTCTTGCCAGTTTTTCTGTATCAACATGTGTCTACTGCTCTTTCATCTCAAGTACTGTTTGATTCAAAAATGCGCAATCCCTGCCTATGCAGCAGAGGAGATTACACGCGGCGTCTTTTGGGCGGGCGGCAGCCGTTATGCGGAACGGGAGTGACGTCCTGAATCGACTTGATCAGGAAGCCAACCATCTGCAAAGCCCGCAGAGCCGATTCACGGCCCGAACCGGGACCTTTTACGAGAACCTCAAGTTCCTTCATGCCGTGTTCCTGTGCCTTGCGGCCCGCGTCCTCGGCAGCCATCTGCGCCGCGTAAGGCGTGGATTTCCGGGAGCCCTTGAAGCCCATCGTTCCTGCAGACGACCAAGAAACAACGTTGCCTTGGGCATCGCTGATCGTGATGATCGTATTGTTGAACGTGGAGTTTACGTGCGCCACGCCGGAGACGATATTTTTGCGTTCTTTTCTTTTAGTTCTAGGTGCAGCCATTGTCCCTCTCCTTACTTCGTCGCCATTTTCTTGCCGGCGATGGGTTTAGCCGGGCCCTTGCGCGTGCGCGCATTGGTAATGGTCCGCTGGCCGCGTACAGGCAAGCCCGCACGGTGGCGAAGGCCACGGTAACAGCGCATATCCATCAGGCGCTTGATATTCATAGAAATTTCGCGACGGAGATCCCCTTCAATCTTGTATCCGCCCTTTTCAATTTCGGTCCGGATTTTATTCAGGGTGTCCTCGTCGGCCTGCCCCATGCGCTGTTGCACATCGATGCCCAGCTTTTCGCAGATCTTGAAGGCGGTGGTGACACCAATGCCATGAATATAGGTCAGGGCAATGGGAATACGTTTATTGTCGGGTACGTTCACCCCAGCAATACGTGCCATGTGTTTTCCTTTCAAATTTTCCGAATCAGGGCTTTTGCCCCTCTTCTGTCCAAACCGTTTACGGCTCTGTGCGTTAAACTTTCACCGCGCCGGTTTGTAAACCTGGTTTTCACTGACGTCCGGCTGCTTTGAGGCAGGCGTGCGCCCCCCTTTTCAGGGATGCCGCATTATAGGAATTCGCAAGGAGACGTCAACATAATTTATCAGGAAAAACTGATTTTCGAGCTGTTTTTGCTTCTTTTTGACTCGATTCCGGGCCGATTGACCCCAGATCACGCGTCCGGGAGGCTTCTGGCGTAGGTTGCCCCATCCTCGCGTACGAAGCCCCGGTGCATTCCGGCGCACCGGTAATCGAGGCGGATATCGCCCTGTTTGTTAATTGCGATCAGGCCGCCCCAGCCCCCTGCATCCTTAATTCCATCAAGAACCGTCGCCGTCGCCGATTCGAGAGTCTGCCCCTTATACGCACAGAGCGCACGCACATCGTACGCGGCCACCGCACGCATAAAGTATTCCCCGAAACCGGTGGTCGATATGGCCAGATCCCGGTCGGCCCAAGTTGCCGCGCCGATAATGGGCGAATCCCCTACCCGGCCCGCCTTCTTGCCCACGAGACCGCCTGTGGAGGTAGCGGCGGCCAGATTGCCGTCACGGTCCAGGGCGAGAGCGCCGACCGTCCCATGGCTTCCTGAGGCTTTTGGGACCTGCGATTCCGTATGGGAGGGTGTGAAATAAGCCTGAGGATCTTTTAGGCGCTCGATCCCGCATTCGTCAATGAAACGCTCAGCCCCTGTTCCCGCCAGCAGGACATGGGGGGTTTTCTCCATCACCGCCCGCGCGGCCAGAACCGGGTTTTTGACGCCCCGGACTGCGGCAATTGCTCCCGCTTTTGCGTTTTCCCCGTCCATCAGGGACGCATCCAGCTCATAATCGCCTTCTGAATTGGGTCCGGCCCCTTTTCCGGCAATGTAAAGCCCGGAATCCTCCATCCCAACAACCGCTTCGATTACCGCATCCAGAGCGGCCTGTCCGCCCTTAAGGTTCCGCCATGCCGATTTGAGAAGGGTTTCAAGAAAGGCCGTATGTTCTGTGTAATCCTGCGGTTTCTGAAAGGCTCCGCCATGGAGAGCAAGAATAAATTTGTCGCTCACGAGAGACTTTCCTTAGTGCTTTTTGGGCGGCTCGATCCCCAGGATCGATTCGATTTTAGCGCTGACTTCCTCAATCGGCTGCATTCCATCAATCTTGCGCAATAGATCCCTTTCTTCAAAATACGGGAGAACGGGCGCTGTTTTCGCGCGGTATTCGTTCAGCCGCTTTTTCAGCACATCCTCATTATCGTCGGAGCGCGCACCACCCGTTTCTGCAGCGCGGGTGCGGATGCGGTCGATCAGGGCGTTTTCATCCACCTCCAGCACGAGGACATGATCGACCTTGCGGGCCATATGGCGGAGCATGTCATCGAGCGCCTTTGCCTGCGGCACCGTGCGGGGAAAGCCATCGAGGACGAATCCGTTTTCGCAATCGGGTTCGCTGACGCAATTCCCGATCAGTTCGATCATAATGTCATCGGAAACCAGTTGTCCTGCATCCATAATCGATTTCAGCTTCAGTCCCAGTTCAGACTGGCTGGCCACTTCGGCGCGCAGCATATCTCCCGTCGAGAGATGTCTGAGTCCATAAATTTCCTGTAACCTTGCGGCCTGCGTTCCCTTTCCAGCGCCCGGCGGGCCGAAAATGATGACGTTCATAACTCCCTGTCTCCTTTAATTTGCCGTCAGTTGGTTTTTAAGCACTATCCCGTTATCTGCGTCTTCGCCCCGTGGTCGCTCCGCGCAGTTTTGCCTTTTTGATGAGTCCTTCATACTGGTGGGCGATGAGATGGGAGTGGATTTGCGCCACCGTATCCATAGTCACGCTGACCACGATGAGAAGGCTGGTTCCGCCAAAATAAAACGGCATGCTGTATTGCGAGATCATGAATTCGGGCAGCAGGCAGATGAAGACGAGATATAGTGCGCCGATGCTGGTAATGCGCGTGAGAACATAATCAAAATAATCCGCCGTGTTTTTTCCCGGACGCATTCCGGGGACAAAGCCGCCGTATTTACGGAGCGTTTCGGCATTTTCCTCAGGGTTGAATACAATCGCCGTGTAAAAGAAGGCAAAGAAAATAATCAATGTGCCATAAAGAGCCATGTAGACGGGTTGCCCGTGAGCGAGGTAGCGCTGAACATCCGCCCAGAAATCACCGCCGTTAACGCCCGCGAATTTAATGATGGTCAGGGGCAACAGCAGAAGCGAGGATGCGAAGATCGGCGGGATAACGCCCGACGTATTCAGTTTAAGCGGAATGTGGTTGGTTTCACCGCCTGTAAGTTTGTTCCCAACCTGTCGTTTGGGGTACTGAACCACGATACGACGCTGAGCGCGCTCCATGAACACGATCAGGCCGATCACTCCCACCACCATGAGAGTCAGTAAAAGCAACACGCCCGGACTGATGGTCCCCTGACGCCCCAATTCGAGAGTCCTGGCTATCGCCCGCGGCAGGTTGGCGACAATCCCCGCAAAAATGATCAGCGAGGTTCCGTTGCCCACGCCCCGCTGGGTGATCTGCTCGCCCAGCCACATCAAAAAGATTGTGCCGCCCACAATCGTGATGACCGTGGACAAGCGGAAAAACATTCCCGGCTCAAGGACCGCCGAACCGTTCTGGCCCTGCATCGATTCCAGACCGATCGCGAGACCGTATGCCTGTACCGAAGCAAGAAGAACCGTCAAATAGCGGGTGTACTGGTTGATTTTCATCCGGCCCAGTTCGCCTTCCTTTTTCAGTTCCTCCAAGCTTTTGAAGAGGGACGAGGCCAACTGCATGATAATGGAGGCCGAAATGTAGGGCATGATGTTCAGGGCAAAAATGGTCATCCGCTGGAGCGCACCCCCGGAAAACATGTTAAACATGTCGAGAATGCCGCCGCCTTTTTGCTTGAAAATTTCTTCCCACACCCTGATATCTATGCCCGGTATAGGAATATAGGTCCCCAGCCGGTAAACCAGAAGGGCGCCCATGACAAAATAAATCCTTTTTTTTAGTTCCGTGGCTTTTGCAAGCGCACCCCAGTTTGCGTTACGCGCGAGTTGCTCGGCGGCCGATGCCATCGTTTGCTCTCTTTCTTTTGTCCTTAAATCAGTCCATCAGTCATAATGAAAAGAGTCTTCGGAGACAAGAGCGGAATCACAGTCCGGATGTTTCATTTAACGGGGATTTGCCGGGCGGTTCTTATTTTTTGGGCTTGTCTTTAAGCTTTTGTTCCCATTTGCGGCATTTTCCGGCTACACGCTTATATTCCGCCGGGCTGTCTATCTTCTGCTGGGTTTCCTGCAGTTCCCGCATGATTTTCTGGAAATATGCGTTAATTTTCACCTGAACGTAGTTCACGAGCTGGTGCTGAACCTCTGAGACTTTGTCCTTAGAGACCGGGCGGGTCGATGGAATTGTACTCGCGATTTCACGCAGTTTTTTCTTTATATCGTTGATATGTTTGAGATGAAAGTTCCGGAGCGCATCAATATGCTTTTGTTCGTGGTAGAGAACTTCACTGTATTCACAACTTCCTTCCTCGAAATTGCTGGCCACGTGAATCTGTGGCTTTGCGACGAAGGTTGCCGTTAGCTCCTGCATCACGACACAATAGCCGCCCGGAAAAGGGGACACTTCAAATCCGGTGTTATAATTGGCCTCAATTTCGCCTCCGCCCAGCCCCAGAATCTGGCCGCCGCCGACCGTCGGCTTATGGCCCATTTGCCATTCAGTCATATCCGCTGCGGACTTGGTCCGAAGAATCCGGGTCCCTTCAATCCATGATTTTACGCTGGTCAGCGGACGTGAAACCGGGCAGTCGTTTGCGCGAGCTGCCGGGGTATAAATACATAATACGGCAGTGATTATTGCCAGTGCGAAAAGTGAGTTTTTCACTGAAACAATCCTCCTCGATCCGCTTATGTTCATAACAGAAGATTATTCAGAGGAAGCGATCTCAATAGTCCCCGTATGTCGGCAAGTTCCCGATGCCCCCGTCTTCCGAGTCATCGCTGCCATCATCGTCACCGCCACCATCATCGCCGCCGGAATCGTCGCCTCCTTCATCGTCAGCGGTCTCAAAACCGGACTTATCATAGGCGGTGATATGGTAGTCCTGCCAGTTATCGCAACGGGTGGGAACGAGCCTGTATTCCAGCGGGTCGTCTACCTTGGCCTGTCGCCGAATGAGGACAGGAATCGCTTTTTCTTCCATATATTTTTCAAGATTGGCTTTAATAATATTTACAACCGCCTGTTGGGCCGCCGGAACCTGTTTTTCCCCCACCGGCGGAGAGGCCGGGATTTTGCTTGCTATGCTGTGCATTTCCCTGCGCAGGAGCGGTGTGAATTCCTTTTGCCAGTCCTGGGTCACCTTCACATGCTTTTTCTCATGTTTGAGAATTTCCCTGAACTCACAACTATCCTCGGGATATTCAGAGGCGATGTGAACAACGGGCTGGATGTAAAAATTCATCCTTATTTTTGTGGCCATTACGCACCATGCGTTCGGGTTGCCCTGAGCGGGAACGAAATCGAACTTCGTATCGTAATTGGCCCAAAAAGGAGCGTTTCCATTCGCTCCCGTATGAAGTCCCAGTACGACGCCACCGCTCCAATGTCCGGTCCACGCTGTCAGAAACCAAGCCGATGTCCCTCTAAAATAGCGGGGTTTCAGGTTATATTTTTTAACAGAGGTCTCAGGGTTTGAGCGCGGACACACAGATTGAGCGGATGCAGCGCCCGCAGAAACCATGACAAATATTGTGCAAAGAAGGACAAGAAAGGGTAAGCGACGCATCGGATCCAGCCATTAGAAGTCAAAAAAGCCTGCTAACAGACTAATCGTGCACGGAAAATATGTCAAAAAGAAAAAGCCCTTCCCGTCTGAAAAGGGCTTGTCTTCTAAATCTTCCTAAAAGATTACTTCTTAGCCTTTTTCGGCAGTTTTTTGGGATTTGCGGGCTTTTCCGGCTTCAGTTCGATGCTACCGCCCGCTTTTTCCACGGCGGCCTCCGCCGCTTTAGAGGCTTTGGTCAGTTTCAGGTCCACTTTAGCCGTCAACTCACCGGTGGCCAGAAGCTTAATGCCATCACGCTTGCGGCTTACAACGCCCGCCTTGACCAGGGTATCTTCATCGATCGGCTTTTTGGGATCGAGCTTCTTTGCATCGATCGCCTGCTGAAGGTTTTTCAGGGTCAGTTCCACCAGTTTTGTTGCAAAAGCCGTATTACGGAAACCAATTTTCGGCATCCGTTGATACAGAGGCATCTGGCCGCCTTCAAAACCTTTGATGGCCACGCCCGTCCGCGCTTTCTGTCCCTTAACCCCTACGCCGCCGGTCTTTCCCTTACCGGAACCGATCCCGCGCCCGATCCTTGTCTTGGCGGTCTTGGAGCCTTTCTGGGGTTTTAAATCATTGAGTTTCATTGTTTTTATCCTTGATCGTTGTGTTACAGGCTCAGGCCACGTCCTCAACCTTCACGAGATGACTGACCTTGGCAATCATCCCGCGCACAGCCGGAGAGTCCTCAAGGACCTTCGAGCGGTGCAGCTTGTTCAGCCCAAGACCGATCAGCGTTGCGCGCTGATAGGCTTTACGGCCAATCGGCGAGCCGATCTGGGTTACGCGTACTGTTTTCCCGGAGGGCGTTTTTTTCGCGCTCGCGGCTTTTTTGGGCGCTGCTTTTTTAGCGGTTTTCTTCGCGGCTTCTTTTTTAACCGGAGCGGCTTTCTTTTCCGCTGCGGGTTTTTTTGTCTTTTTGGTTTCTTCTGCCATGGTTTAAATCCTCAACCTTACTATTATTCTTCAGACCCTTCGGGAGTCTCGCTCGACTGCATCTCGCGGTTGGAGACCACTTCGCTGACTTTTTTGTTGCGGCGGGACCCGGCCTGGATCATGACCTCCATAATTTTTAAACCATACAAGGTAGCTATCACCATGTCATCCCGGTTGCTTGATACGATGACCTTATCGACAAACTCCTGCATGTCCA
>JAGRIJ010000044.1 GCA_020443295.1 Alphaproteobacteria bacterium
GAAAAGATCTGGATGAAGCGTTAGGGCAAGTCGGACTCAGCCGCGATACTCTTTCCAACCTGGAGGGGTTAATCCTGATTGCTTATTTTCTCGACGGGCGGGAGGAATCCAGAAGGAGCTGGTTTGAATCAATAAAACGCACGGCGGGGCTTGACGGCACAGAAGTGCGGCAGGGGATGGATCATCTTGACTCTATCCTTGTGGAAGACGCCATTACGCCCAAGGATCTTGGCTTGGCCATGCAAGAGCAAATAAGCAGAAGCCGGAAAGCCGTTTATCCGAGCGTTAGTCTGGAACAGTGAGGACCCATGCAGAAAAAAGATGAAATTGAAATCACGGAAGAAGAACAGGCTTCTTTTATCGAGGGGTTGCGCGAAGCTGCGATGCTGAAGGACCAGCTCGAAACTTTTAAAGAAGAATACGAAAAGCTGATTCAGAAATATCCGCAAAAGAGCAATAGCAAATACAAGAGCTAACTGTCAGACGAGTGCCGTCATGTTCTGCATGATTTGCCGGTATTTGCGCACATGAATGCCATGGTCGCCGTTTTCTTCAATTATCGTTTCTATATTTCCGGCACCGGTAAAGTTTGTTTGCATAAAAGCAACGTTTCCGAAGGGAACCAGCCCGTCCTTTTTCGCGTGGACAATCAGAACCGGGCATTTTAATTCCCTGAGCCGCGGCTTAAGCGTTTTCAGAAAAGACGGATATCTGATTAACTCCTCGTTGCTGTTACGGGCCGAGCGGTTAAGGAAAAATTTTAGCGGCGCTTTTTGGGCTGCCAACTGCACGGGCTTGATTTCCTCAAGATCGGGGTCAAGGGATGCCCCTATCAGGACAACCGCTTTCACTTTTTCGGGTGCATCGATTGCCAGCCTGACGGTCAGTCCCCCGCCCATCGAATGCCCGACGATGATGACCGGCTGTGCCTGCGCTGCTTCCTCCAGCGCCGTTTTTAAAATCTCGATGTCTTTTTCCGGATCGGGGATATTTCTGTTTACCGGGCTAAAGCCGGGACGGTCCAGTGCCATAACATAAAAGGGTTTCGGATTCTTCAGGTAAGGCCACCAGCTTAAGGCGCTTCCCGGCGTACCGTGCAGAAAAAGGACGGGCTGTGCGGTTAAATCTCCTGAGCACAGGCATGTGGTCCTTTTGTGAGAGGATTCAATCGTTTTGCACTGGATGCCCCGGCTCTGCAGATGGTTCCGGAGGAGAGTTTCTATACCCCAGTCAGATAAAAGAGCCCTGAAATAAGCCTGCGAAGCCTCTTTCAAGGACCATTTGTAAGCGATACTTTCAATATTGGCAGGTTTGCCTTGCATCCGTTTATCAAACTAGTAAGGAACCAGCTTTCCACCCTTAAGCTCCAGGATGCGGTCCATTTCCTCGGCCAGAGAGATATTGTGCGTCGCGATCAGGGCGCCGATCCCGCGATTGTGGACCTGTTCAAGAAGAATTTCAAAAACCTCCTGCGAGGTTTCGGGATCAAGGTTTCCTGTCGGCTCGTCCGCGAACAAGAGCTTGGGCTGATTGACCAATGCCCGCGCTATCGCGACGCGCTGCTGCTCGCCGCCAGAGAGTTCGGAGGGGCGGTGTTTAAGCCGTTCGGCCAATCCCATGGTCTTGAGATATTCTTCTGCGCGGTCCCTGGATTCGCGCATATTAGTCCCGGAAATGATCAGAGGAAGCGCCACGTTTTCGACGGCAGAAAATTCAGGCAGCAAGTGGTGAAACTGATAGACAAATCCGATGGTCTGGTTCCGCAATCTCGTGCGCGCCCGGTCGTTCATCTTGCCCACGATCTGATCGCCGATGATGATCTGGCCGCCTGTAGGCGTGTCGAGCAAACCAAGAATATGAAGGAGTGTTGATTTTCCCGAGCCGCTGGGCCCGACAAGCGCCGTAATTTCCCCTGCTCGCAGGCGAAGGTTCAGTTTTTGCAAAATGTTCAGAGTTCGCGTTCCCTGCTGATATTTTTTTTCCAGCCCCTGAACGGTTAAAAGTATCTCGCCTTCCATCCCTTTGAATCGTCTTACTCGGAAGACGCCGGAGGTTTTCCAGTTCTTGTCTTCGGGAGCGCCTTCATTTTCTGAAGAAGGCTGTTGCTGGATCTGACGATCATCCTGAACCTGAACGTCCATGCTATGACGTTTGAATAGAGCAGAAAGGGTTCCGGTTTCGTGCATCTCGGCCCCCTACTCGTAGCGCATCGCTTCGACCGGGTCGAGGCGCGCCGCGCGCCAGGCCGGGTAAAGGGTTGCCGCAACGGAGAGGAAGAAGGCCATGGCAATCACAGCGATGACTTCGTTCCAATCGATTACGGCAGGAATTTCAGAGAGGAAGCGGACTTCGGCATCCCAGATGGTATATCCCGTCATTCCTTCTATCCATTTACGGATTGCCTCGATATTCAGGGCAAAGGCAATGCCCAGAGCGGCGCCAAAAAATGTTCCGATGAACCCGATACTGGCTCCGGTAAGGATAAATATTTTCAGCATATTTCGCCGTGTCGCCCCCATGGTCCGCATAATCGCGATATCGTGGCCCTTGTCCTTTACCAGCATGATCATTGAGGAAATAATGTTGAACGCTGCAACAAGGATAATCAGGCTGAGGATTAGGAACATCACGTTACGCTCTACGTTAAGAGCATTGAAGAAACTTTTGTTCATGTCGCGCCAATCGTAGACTTTGGCGAAGGGATCGAGTTTAATTTCCGCTGCCTGCCTGATCTCGTCCAGCCGGTCGGGGTTGTTCAGAAAAATCTCCAGAGAGCTGACGCTGTCCCCGTAATCAAAGAGTTTTTGAGCTGCCGAAAGCGGCATAAAAATAAAGCCGCTGTTATATTCATACATTTCCACGTCGAAAATTATTCCGACCTCGTATGTTTTCTTCCGCTGCAGATTTCCAAAAGGGCTGCTTTTAACCTCCGGAGAAATCAAAGTTACCTTGTCGCCTGGCAATAATTTGTAGCGGTTGGCCAGTACCGTTCCGATGGCAATCTTGCCGTCGACAAAGTCGCCAATTTCGCCTTTCCTGATGCCTTTGTACAGAATGTCGCGTTTAGCGAAATCCTCCTGCGTCAGCGCCCGAACCATCACCCCGCTGGCGGCACCTTCGGGCGTGGTCATTAGTGACTGGCTTTCAATCACCGGAGTGATGTATTTAATGCCGTCGAGGTCTTTCAGGCGATCAACCAGATTGTTGTAATCATAAAGACGGCCAGAGGTCGAATAGGCGTTCATATGGCCGCCCAAGCCCAGAATCCGGCCAAAAAGCTCTTCCCTGAACCCGTTCATAACGGACATGACAATAATCAGGGTCGCCACGCCCAGCAAAATTCCCATGAAGGAAAACCCCGCGATGACGGAGACAAAGCCTTCCGCCTTTTTCGAGCGCAGGTAGCGCCACGCGACCATCCTTTCAAATCTGGAAAACATTTGCCTGCCTGCCCTCCTTCAGTCGGTCAGACCCCATGATCAATCAGTACGCCCGGCCAATCAGAACTTTGCGGCCTTCATCCTCAAAGGGCATATTTCTCGCCGACAACCCATATTCAGCTTTAACTTCGGCCAGTTTTTCTTCTTTGAGAAGCTCCACCGGAACCTTGACCAAACCTGTCTTGCCTGCTGCGAAATAGTCCTTGAGATCATTCAGGGTTTTGCCCTCCACGATGTTTTCTGCATGAAAGGCACGGGACCGTTCAAGCATGCTCTCGTGAATGGCGTCCATTGTTTTACCGATTTCCTGCAAAAAGGCCTCTGCCGACAGAGTTGTCTTGGACTCACGGCCCAGATCACGGCGCACAAAGGTTACGGCCTGATCCTGCGCTTCCCGTCCTCCGATTTCCACGCGCACGGGAATTCCCTTTTTCACGGCATCCCACATTTTATCGGGGGTGCGGAGTTCCCGGTTATCGAGTCTAACGGCAAGGCCCTGCGCCTTCAGTTTGGCCGCCAAGCCGGAGCAAAATTCCATAATTTGAGGAGCTGAGCTATCATCCTTTATCACCGGGAGGATGACAACTTGCTGAGGTGCGATGCGAGGAGGCATGATCAGCCCGTCATCGTCGGCGTGCATCATAATCAATCCACCGATCACGCGGGTACTAAAGGCCCAGCTCGTCGTATGAACGAAATGTTCGGCACCGTCGCGCCCTTGGTATTTAATGCCGCAGCTCTTGGCGAAGTTCTGGCCGAGATCGTGCGTGGTAGCGGCCTGCAGGGCTTTTCCGTCCTGCATGATCGATTCAAAGGAATAGGTTTGATCCGCCCCGGGGAAGCGTTCTTCGGGTGTTTTTACGCCCTTGAATCCCGAAAAGGCACAATAGTCCCTGAAAAATTTTTCGTAAAAATCCAGGATTGTTAAACAGTCGCTCTTCGCGCCTTCCGCGTTTTCAAAAGCGCAATGGCCTTCGTGCCAAAAAAATTCCGACGTCCGGAGGAACATGCGGGTTCGCATTTCCCAGCGCATCACGTTGCCCCACTGGTTAAGCTTCAGGGGCAAATCCCGGTAGGATTGAATCCAGCGCGCCATCGCGTCGCCGATAATGGTCTCGGAAGTCGGACGGATGACATAGGGTTCTTCCAGCTTTGCGGTCGGGACCAGGCCATTTTCACCTGCTTCGAGGCGGTGGTGGGTGACAACCGCGCATTCTTTAGCAAACCCGTCCACATGCTCGGCTTCGCGGGAAAGGAAGCTGACCGGGATCAGCAGCGGGAAAGATGCGTTCTGCACGCCGTAATCTTTCAGCCATGGATCGAAAATCCGCACCATATTCTCCCAGATCGCCAGACCGTAGGGTTTGATGATCATGCAGCCGCGGACCGGAGAATTTTCGGCCATATCCGCGGCTTTTATCACCTGCTGGTACCATTCGGGAAAATCCTCGGCGCGCGTCGGGGTTATGGCAGTCCGGGTGGCGGCTTTTGCGGGTTTGTTCATGGCTTAGAAACTCCAGACGTGCTTTTTTCCTTATTATTGCCCGAGACTAAGGGATCGGGGCCTGCCTGTCCATCCTGTTCGGGCGGGTTTTCAGGGTTTTCCAGCAAGCACGCGGCGTGCAAACGGCCCCGGACATCCTCTCCATTATACAGGACGCGGCCATCCCGATAGATTTCCAGCCATGCCACTTCCGGCTTGAGTTCTACGCCTTGCGGCAAGGAAAGGCCATAACGGGCGGCCAGATCGACCGTTACCGGGATAATCACGGGGTCATAAAGGGCGGGCACCTGTTCCTCCAGATCCGCGGAGGCGACTGGATTTCCTTCAACATCCACACCCGGAACATAATCCGCTCCGCCCGATTGATATTCGCTTAATTGGGTGCAGAGGCTTTTGACAACCGGTTCGTTTTCTGCATTCGCATCGGCTTGCACGCCGATTAAGGCCACCAGACATAGAAAAGGCAATATTATACTGTTTTTCATGGAGTTACCCCGTATTGCCGGGCGGCCAGTTCGCGCCAGTCAATAATGCCGGATTCGATAATCGCATAAGCAATCAGGAATAACACGATGGAAATGGCCGTCGTCAGCAGAAGTTTTTTCTTAAGCTGAGGATCTTCAGAGGGAGCGCCGGGAGCTGTGATGTCGTCTTTTTCGTGCTGTTCGCTTTGCATGCCCAAGGGAAGGATGCAGAATATGACCGTCCACCAAATGCAGGTGAAGACCACAATTCCGGAAAAAATATTCATTTTCCTGACCTTTTTTGTTGCCGGATTTCCAAGACATGAACTGTCGTTTTCGGTTTTACGCCCAGACGGTTGTGAAGATAGCGGCGCAGGCAAATGCGGACTTCTTCGGCCACCGCTTTTTCCTCCAGACGCGGTCCGTCCGCAATATCCGCCATAACCTCTTCTATTTCCGCAAAAATATCCTCTTTGAGTTCCTGCGGGGGACCCCCGTCCGACAGACCGATTATATCAAGCTTGATGTCGCCCAGAATTTCACATTTTGAAGAGATCGCAAAGGAAACGTGAACAACCCCGGTATATTGAAGCTTTCGCCGGGCCGTGATCGATGGATCGTCTGCAGGAATCAGGCGGTCCTGGTCCATTGCGAGCAGCCCGGTTTCAACTTCGCCTATTTCTTCTACAGGGCCGGGAGCCAGACGTATGACCGAGCCGTTCGACGGCACCAGTGTTTGCGGAACCTGACATCCCCGTGCCAGCGCCGCATGCGCTTCAAGCTGGACCCTTTCCCCGTGGACCGGAATTACACAGGACGGGCGCGTCCATTGCAACATCTGCTGTATTTCATCCCGGCAGGGATGGCCGGAAACATGGATGACGCCGACGGTTTCGCCCGGAGAAATCACCCGGATCCCCTGAGCGACAAGGTTGTTTTTGACCGTGTTGATATTGCGCTCGTTTCCGGGTATCGCCCGGGCCGAGAATATGACCGTGTCACCTTTGCTGAGATGCACGGCATTATGTTCGCCGCGGGCTATACGGGCCAGAGCCGAGCGGTATTCGCCCTGCGATCCCGTGACGACCAGAACGGTTTTTTCATCGGGCAGGTAGCCTATATCTTCCTCAGAGACAAACTCCTTGAGGTCCTTGAGGTAACCGCATTCCTGAGCGGCGGCAACCATCCGGTGAAGAGAGCGTCCGACGACCGCAACGTGGCGCCCGGTTTTACGAGCCGCTTCGGCTATACTGATCATGCGACCTATATTCGAAGAAAATAATGTAACCGCGATGCGTCCCCTGCACTCCTTAAACTCCTGATACAGACCTTTAGCGGCATCCTTTTCCGATCCCGAGACCCCTCTTACCGTTGCATTCGTGGAATCGCCTATATAGGCCAGAATGCCGTCCTCGCCCAGCTTCCGGAAGGTTTTTTCCTCGGTTTTCAGGCCAACGACAGGCGTGGGGTCCAGATTCCAGTCACCGCTATGCAGGATATTGCCATGGACCGTCCGGATCATGAGAGCACAGCTATCGGGCACCGAATGTGACACGGGAATGAACTGAACCTTAAATGAACCGATATGAACCTCCGCTAAAGGTTCAATCAGGTGCATTTTAGCGTCATATATTCCAGCCTCTTCCAACTTTTTTCTGAGGACTGCTGCCGTAAACGGCGTTGCATACAGCGGGCATTCGAACCGGGACCATAAATGGCTCACTGCACCGATGTGATCCTCATGGGCATGGGTAATAATCATGCCTTTTAGTTTTTTGCGGTTCTCTTCTAAAAAGGCGGGGTCCGGCAACATGATATCGATGCCCGGAAAACGCTCATCCGCAAACCCCATGCCGCAATCCACGGCAAGAAACTGGCCTTCCGAAACATACACATTCAGATTGATGCCAAATTGCTCGCTGCCCCCAAGCGGGATAAAGTAAAGACCGTCTTTTTTTAGGAAGCGATTCATAGGCATTGTTAGCAGCCCTTACGGTCCTGATGGATTTTAAGAAGGCCTTTGAGTGTCAGGTGTTCATCCACCTGCTCTATTACCTCGGTGTTTTCTGCGTATAAAATCGCGAGTCCGCCGGTAGCGATTACGAAAAGGTCGGAAGCCATTTCTTCGCGGATATGAGTGACAATGCCTTCGATCAGGCCAATATATCCCCAGTACATGCCGGATTGCATGGCATCGACCGTGTTACGGCCAATCACGTTGGAGGGTTTTTGAATGCTGACCTTGGGCAACTTGGCCGCACGGCTATGCAGGGCTTCGATCGACAGACGTACACCCGGCGCAATGACGCCCCCCTTATAAGTACCATCCTTTGCGATGACGTCAAAAGTGGTGGCTGTGCCAAAGTCGATAACAACAGCAGGAGTCCTGTAATGTTCGATGACTGCGATGGCATTTACAATCCGGTCGGCGCCCAGTTCACCGGGGCGATCCAGATCGATCTTAATCTGATTGACTGACGCCGGGGAGACAAAGAAGGGGGCCTTGTTCATATATTTTTTTGAAAACCGCTCGATATGCAAATCGGCATCCGGGACAACCGAGCTGACGATGACATCCGAGATATCCGTCCATCTGACTTTTGCCATTTCCAGCAGAGGACGAAGAAAGACCGCGTATTCATCCACCGAACGTGCGGATTCCGTCCGGCATCGCCAGAACTGCGTGAGCTTTGTCTCTTCAAAAAGGGCGAAAACCGTATTGGTATTGCCGATATCGATCGCCATTAACATGCGCAGGGTATACCATATTCAAAGACGCGAGGCATTACATAAAAAAGACTTCCCCCGAAGAGACCGTGATCCTGTTTCCGCCCGGTTCGGCCAGAATCAGGCTTCCCTCCGGATCAATATCCTCAAAAGTGCCGGCTCTGGACGTTTTTCCGTGGCCGATGCTCAGCGGCGTGCCGGAGCCTACGGTCTTTGAGACCCATTCGCTTCTAAAGGGCGTAAATCCTTGCTTTTGCCAGCGCTGATAATCTTCTTCCAGCCGCTCAAGGAGGGCTTCGCGCAGATCAGCCAGGGCGACTTTACGGTCCGTGCTGGCCTGAAGAGCCGTTCCCATTTCCGGAGGGGCAGAAACGACATTAACGCCCATTCCCAGTATGACCCCCTTGAAGGCCCCTTTCTCGTCCGTTTCGGTTTCCAATAATATTCCAGCGCATTTCCGGCCCTCCAGAAGAATATCGTTGGGCCACTTTAAAAGCAGTTTCTGATCCAGACCGTAGATCGCTGCCAGCGTGTTGGACAGGGAGAGGCAGCTTACCAGCGAGAGCTGGCCTATGCCGCAGAGCCCGTTCACGGGCTTTAGAAGAACGGAAAGATAAAGGTTTCCCGGCGGGGAGAACCATGAGCGTCCCTGCCGCCCGCGTCCGCGAGTCTGCTGAATGGCCTGAACAACCAAGCCCTCCGGCGGGTTTTCGCCCAAGCGATCCCGGATCATATCCTGAGTGCTGGTCAGGGTTTCATAAGTTTCAATCAACCAGTGAACGGACATCACTCGAGTTAGAAGAAGACAGAGATTTGGCGGCGCTCATCGCGCTGTTAACAACAAGGTTGGGTTTTACGATAAAGCCCAAAATGAACAAGACGGAAACGAACAGGACTGCTCTTTTTTCAAACGACATGCCGGGATCGAAAGGTTCGCCTGCTTCGTCAAAGAACATGACCTTGATGATGCGCAGGTAATAATAGGCGGAGACGACAGAGCTGAGAACGCCCAGGATCACAAGCGGAAACAGTCCCTGCTGGACCGCGGCCAGAAAAATGAAAAGCTTGCCAAAGAACCCGGCCAGAGGCGGAATACCGCTCATGGAAAACATCAGAGCCGCCATTGCATAGGCAAGCACGGGCCTGTTTTTTGAAAGACCTGAGAGGTCTGAAATCTGCGAGACCATCATTCCCTCGCGCCTCATGCAGAGAATGACCGCGAAAACCCCGGCCGTCATCATCATATAAATAAAGAGATAGAGGATAACCGCCCCTGCTCCTTCCGGCGTTGCCGCCACAACACCGATCAGGGCATATCCCATATTGCCAATCGAGCTATACGCAATCAGGCGTTTGATATTATCTTGCGCAATGGCTGCAAATGCGCCCACGATCATCGACGCCACGGAGAGGAAGGACACAATCTGCATCCAGTCCCCTGAAACGGGCGAAAAGGTAAACATCAAAACCCTCAGGAGCAGCCCCATCGCAGCGATTTTAGGGACCATGGCAAAAAATGCGGTTACGGATGTAGGAGCCCCCTGATACACGTCGGGTGTCCACATATGAAAAGGAACCGCGGATATTTTGAACGCCAGCCCGGCGAGTAAAAACGCCAGCCCGATGGTGACCCCCGGAGAGTGAGCCTGCGCCTGTGACAATGTTTCGCGGATGATGTTGAAGTCGATAGACCCTGTGAAACCGTAAATCAGCGAAATACCGAAAAGGAGCATCCCAGAAGAGAGGGCGCCTAATATGAAATACTTGATCGCGGCCTCTGCCGATTTAATGGAACTGCGCTGGAACGCCGCCAGAATGTAGAGGCTTAGGGACTGAAGCTCCAAGGCCATATAAAGGGATAACAGGTTATTTGCCGAAACCATCAGCAACATACCAACCCCGGCCAGCATGATCAGCACCGGGTATTCGAAACGTGCCATGCGCTCCAGATAGATATATTCCACTGACAGAGCCAGAGAAGCTATCAGCCCCATCAGGATCAGGATCTTGAAAAAGGCGGCAAATTCGTCGATGACAAACATGTTATTGAGAACGGCGTGGCTTTCCCACGGCATACGCAAGACGATACAGGCCGCAATCGCAAATGCGGCGCAGGCAAGCCAGCATAAAATTACCGTTGAATGGTTGCCCCGAATAACGCCGATAATCAGTAAAGCCATGGCCGATATGGATAGAAGCAGTTCGGGTAAAAGAGGCGTTATATCAAAATCGATCATGAACCTTCTGCCTCTTTTTGTTTATGATCCCGAAGACCGTCCAGACTTGCTTCGTTAAAGCTCAAAGGCTGATGCGACAACCGGTAATGATCAACCAGCTCCTGCGTCGAGGGGGTAATTTTATCGGTAATCGCCGCGGGGAATATCCCATAATAAATAACGGCCACCGCCAAAGGAATGAGAATGATTTTTTCCATGCGGGAAAGGTCCTGCATTTCGGCAGCATCTTGGTTGACCTGCGGTCCGAAGACCACCTTACGATATAAGAGCAGCATATACGCAGCGCCGAGCACAAGCCCCGTTGCGGCCAAAGCAGTGAACGTCGTGCTAGCCTGAAAGGTTCCTACAAGCGTCAGAAACTCCCCTACGAAACCGGTCGTTCCCGGGAGACCTACGGACCCCAGCATAAAAACCATAAAGACTGTGGCATAATTGGGCATGTTTTTGACAAGGCCGCCGTAGCGCGAAATTTCGCGTGTATGAAGGCGGTCATAAACTACCCCGACGCACAGGAACAGAGCGGCAGAGATGATCCCGTGGCTGAGCATCTGGAAAATTGCCCCATCAATGCCCTGCTGTGTAAAACTGAATATGCCGAGGGTCACGAAGCCCATGTGAGCCACGGAAGAATATGCAATCAGTTTTTTCATATCTTCCTGAACGAGCGCCACCAGCGAAGTATAGATAATGGCGATTACGCTCAGGGTCAGAACGAGCGGCGCAAAGTACATGCTGGCCAAAGGAAGTATGGGCAGAGAAAACCTCAAGAACCCGTATCCCCCCATTTTCAAAAGAACCCCCGCAAGGATAACCGATCCTGCGGTCGGCGCTTCCACGTGGGCGTCCGGCAGCCATGTGTGCACCGGCCACATCGGCATTTTTACGGCGAAGCTGGCAAAGAAAGCCAACCAGATCCATCTCTGGAATTCAAGATCGGTCGTCGCGTGCATCAGGGTCGGGATATCTGTCGTGCCTGTTTTCACGTACAGGGCCAGCAGCGCTATCAGCATGAGCACCGAGCCCAGAAGCGTAAAAAGGAAAAACTTGAAAGAGGCGTATATTCTGCGCGGTCCGCCCCAGACCCCGATAATCAGGAACATCGGGATCAGGACGCCTTCGAAAAAGACGTAGAACAGGACGGTATCCAGTGCCGAGAAGGTTCCGATCATCAGGCTTTCAAGAACCAGAAACGCAATCATATATTCCCGGATCCGCATATGAACGGAGTTCCAGCTTGCCAGAATACAGACCGGCGTCAGGAGCGCAGACAGAAGAATGAAATAGACGGATATGCCATCAACGCCGAGATGGTAGTTCAGCCCTGCGAGCGTAAACCAGCTGAATTTTTCAACGAACTGGAAATCTGCGGACGACTTATCGAAATTGGCAATCATAAACAAGGCAAAGGCCAAGACAAATAAAGACCCGAAGAGCGCGATATGCTTGACGTTTTTCTCGACGATTGGCTCATCACCCGTTTCGCCGCGTACCAAAGTGATCATGCAAGCGCAGACCAGAGGAAGGATGATCATAATCGAGAGGATGGGCGGCATCATGGCTGCATCTCCTCCATCGGCTGGTTTGCCGGAGCGACGATTGCAGCAGGAGGATCGACCGGCTTATTGCCCAACGCAGGCTCTACCCGGAAGACCATCCATGAAATCATGGCCACGACCGCGATCATCATGACGAACGCATACTGGTAGACAAAACCGCTCTGGAACCTGCTAAAGCATCCTGCGGTTTTACGAGACAGCCATGCAAAACCGTCCGGACCCAGACCGTCGATAAACTCCTTGTCGCCGAAACGCCAGAATACCCGGCCAAGACGCATCGCATTCCTTACAAAGAGAGAATCGTAGATCTGGTCGAAATACCATTTATTGAAAAAGAGCTGATAGACGGGGCGTACCGAAGCTGCGATCGCCGCCGGAAGTCCCGGTTGCACAATATAGCCCAGATAGGCCAGAGCAATGCCCAGAACACCGACAATGAGCGGCATCAGCTTAACCCACGAGGGGACGCCGTGCGCGGCTTCGAGTGTATCATTCTGTTCACGGACAAAAATCGCATTCTGCCAGAAAAACTGACGGGACCAGGCGTTGATCCCCGTATCGAAGGGACGTCCCCCCTCTCTTTGTTTTTGAACGGATTGCTTTAAAATTTCAGCCGTTTCACTGTCTGCTTCTTCCGGCTCAGGTTCGTGCGTAACGTCAAACGCTTTTGCATCCTGCTTCAAAGATTCTGTAAGATCGGCCGGTTTCTCTTCTTCCGGGCCAGAGCCATGTTCCATGCCCGCCCTGACGGCTTCGTGGATTTCGCTATGATGTTCGTAAGCTGAACCCACAAAACCGCCGTAAAACAAATGCCCGGCAAAGATTGCGCCTGCCGCCAGCACAACAAGGGGACCGATCATTACAAAGGGCGATTCATGAACGTGATCCATAACTTCTGCGCTGGCTCTGGGCTTGCCATGAAAGGTCATGAAAAGTAAACGCCAACTATAGAAAGCGGTCATAAAGGCCGCGGCAATCCCCATCCAGAAGGCAAAATGACCGATGCCTGACTGATCGGCCCATGCCGCCTCCAGAATGATATCCTTGGAATAATAACCGGCAAAAGGCGGAATTCCGGCCAATGCCAGCGCCCCGATCCACATCAGCGCATAGGTCATCGGGATTTCGTCCTTGATGCCCCCCATATTACGCATGTCCTGTTCATCCGACATCGCATGGATGACCGATCCTGCGCCGAGAAAGAGCAAGGCTTTAAAGAAAGCGTGGGTCATCAGGTGAAACATCGCCGCGCCGTATGCAGAAACGCCAAGAGCAAAAAACATGTAGCCCAGCTGGGACATTGTCGAATAGGCAATCACCCGCTTGATGTCGAATTGAGTCATGCCTATGGTCGCCGCGACGAAGGCGGTCAGAGCGCCGACGAGAGTCACTACGGAGAGAGCAAACGGCGCATATTCAAACAGCGGGGAAAATCGAGCGACGAGGAAAACCCCGGCTGTGACCATCGTGGCGGCGTGGATAAGGGCGGAAACTGGTGTCGGGCCTTCCATCGCATCGGGCAGCCATGTATGCAGCCCCAGTTGTGCAGATTTGCCCACAGCGCCCATGAACAGCAGAAGGCAGATCGTTGTAAGAGCATGCACTTTATAGCCAAGAAAATTCATCATGGTTTCGGCATATTGGGAGGGGTCAGAAAAAATATCGTCGAATGTGATGCTGCCAAAGAGCGCAAAGATCCCCATTACGCCAAGAGCAAGGCCGAAGTCCCCTACCCGGTTCACGATGAAAGCTTTTTGCGCAGCTGCGTTGGCTGATTCCTTGTGCGACCAGAAGCCAATCAGCAGATAAGAGGCAAGACCGACGCCTTCCCAGCCGAAAAAGAGCTGCAAGAGGTTGTTCGATGTCACCAGCATCAGCATGGCAAAGGTAAACAGGCTGAGATAAGCCATAAAGCGCCCCTTCGCCGGGTCGTGGCTCATATACCCGATCGAATAGACATGAACGCATGCCGAAACGATGTTGATGACACACATCATCACAACGGAAAGCTGGTCGATCCGGAGGGACCAATCGACCTTGAACGATCCGGACTCAATCCAGCGTGCCAGAACTGTCGTATAGCTGTGATCGGTCATAACGTCAGGATTCAGAATGACGCTTGAAAACAGAGTGACCGAAGTTAAAGCGGCCATAATGACAGCGGCACAGGTGATAAACTGGCAGCCCTTATCTCCGATCTGGCGACCGAACAGACCGGCGACCAGGAAGGCGAGCAACGGAGGAAAGACGGCCAGCATTTCCATCGCCTATCCCCTTAAACTTGAAATGTCGTCAACTTCGATTGATCCCTTATTGCGGAAAAAGACAACAAGGATTGCCAGACCGATGGCGGCCTCGGCAGCCGCGACGGTCAGAATGAACATCGTGAAGACCTGTCCGGCCATATCATCGAGGTAAGCGGAGAAGGCTACAAAATTAATGTTAACGGCCAGCAGCATCAATTCGATTGACATCAGGATGACAATCACATTCTTGCGGTTCAGGAAGATGCCGAAAACACCTATGGTAAAAACTATGCCCGCGAGGATCAGGAAATGCTCAATACCGATCGCCCCTTCCTGTTCCATCTTAAACCCCCGTGTTCGATGTAACCTTGACTATCTCAAGTACATCTTCAGCTTTACGGGAAACCTGGTCTGCGATTTTCTGTTTCCGGACCCCGGGGCGAGTCCGGTGAGTCAAGACGATCGCTCCGACCATCGCAACAAAAAGGATCAAACCGGCCAGTTGAAACGCATAGATATAATCCGTGTACAAAATAGTCCCGAGCATTTCCGTATTGGTGAGGTCGGCCATTTTTTCAGACGGGACGGCCCTGTTTGCCTGAAGAGTCGGCGATTTTTGCCACATGCCATACAGCGTGATGAGTTCAAAAAGCAGCAAGGCCCCGATTGCGCATCCCAAAGGCACGTAATGCATTGCCCCCTTGCGTAAATCCGCGAAGTTGATATCCAGCATCATGACGACAAACAGGAACAGGACGGCAACGGCGCCTACATAGACGATCACCAGGATCATGCCTATGAACTCTGCTCCCAGCATGATAAAAAGTCCTGCGGCATTAAAGAAAGCCAAGATCAAAAAAAGGACCGAATGCACGGGATTGCGAGCCGTAATTACCATCAACGCGCTTAAGATCAAAATACCGGCAAAAAGATAAAAGGCAAAAGCCTGAACGACCATCGGGTGTCTCTGTCATTTTTGTGTACTTTTCTAATCCTTTCTGCGACCTGTCGCAAGGCCCGATATCAAAAAGTCGACCGGATCGGCAAAATTTTCCCTCTTGATTTCATGACGTATGCACGCCATACCGTTTTTTAAATCCTCTTTGTTTTCAATATCCTCTGCGTTTTTTCTGAACAGCAACATCAGTTTTGGGATTACAAGGGGTGAAAATTTCTCCTGTTTTTATTCTTGTGTTTATTCTGACTACAGTTCTTGCGCGTCAAGCCGGAGCCGTCAAGCCTGCGGGATTTCTGGGGCTGTCTGTCGGTCGCTATGATATTTTTCACAGAGATGACGGCCAGAGCGCGGATTTTCGTGTTGAATACCGGCCCGATCTTCCCCTTTTTATCAAAGCTTTTAAACCCTGGGCCGGGCTTGAGCTTACGCCTGACGGCACTTTATGGGCCGGGGGCGGCCTTCTTGCCGATATCAGGCTGACAGATCATGTGTTTCTTACTCCCGGATTTGGAGCCGGCTATTACAACCAAGGCCAGAACCATCTTGATCTGGGGTTTCCGCTACTTTTCCGCTCACAGCTGGAGCTTGGCTATCAGCTTGATTCCGGCGAGCGGATTGCACTGAGCTTCAGCCATCTTTCCCATTGCGGTCTGGGGGACGACAACCCGGGGGCGGAGATTGTCAATCTCTCTTACCTTATTCCTCTTGACCGTCTTTTTTCGGGTTTATCTTTGTAAATATCGACTAATGCAGTCCGTGTTCACGTGAGGGAATCACAATGCCCAATCTATCCCGAAACTCTTCGGGCAACGTGGCCTGTTCGGCCAAAGGCAGACTCCGGAAATAATCCGCATCGGGATGGGTGACGATTAAACGAACAAAGGTCCTGCCGCCCTCATAAATCGCAGCCCCCTGCGTGTGGCGGGTGCTTTGTCTGCCTCTTAACACTTCAAAAGGGCCTGCCTGACGCATCAGGCCTTCCTCAACCATTGCTTCGGGCTTCATTTTGTTGAGCGTACCATCCGGGTCTCTAACATATTGCGCCTGTGCAATTGTGCCCTGCTTGTTTGAGAGAAAATAAACGTAATCCTCCACTACGGCATTGTCCGTTCGTGAAGGGTCTGCATGAACCACTCTTGTGGGTTCCTGAGGTGTTGGGTTCTGGCGGAACGTCAGTTCGACCTTTGCATGACGAAATAACGGATTCACCACCATCTGGTCTGCAATCATTAACTCCAGCGCTTCAGAGAGATGATCGTAGCCACCGGGGATCAGCACGCCATCCTGTCCATAGCTTTTAATTACCATATTTTCTGGCTGAGCGCGCGTGACCCGCTTTTCAAATTCGGCAGTTCTTTTTAGAGTTCCGATGCTTTCCGCAGGCGTGCCGAAAGGATGCTCTTCTGAAGGAACACTGTCCAATTCTGTATCGCTTACCTGAACGGATCTCACCCATTGATCCATCAGGCCCCCCATGTGCCGCATGGAATGGCTCCATTATTATTGTTCTTACCCGCATATTTTAGCGCAATAAAATTACAAAAGTCAACTTAAGAGCGCTGCAGGCTCTTTTGTTAACTTTTGCGATCCCTCTGGCTTTTTAGCGGTATGGCGCGTCTGTGAGCAGGTTGGCCGCGATCTGAGCTTCCCAGCGGTCGCCGTTAGCCAGCAGTTTTTCTTTATTATAATATAGCTCTTCGCGGGTTTCGGTGGCGAATTCGAAGTTCGGTCCTTCCACGATGGCATCCACCGGGCAGGCTTCCTGACACAGGCCGCAATAGATACACTTGGTCATGTCGATATCATAGCGCGTGGTGCGGCGGGACCCGTCTTCGCGGGGTTCGGCCTCAATCGTAATCGCAAGCGCGGGGCAAATCGCCTCGCACAGCTTGCAGGCAATGCAGCGCTCTTCCCCGTTCGGATAGCGGCGCAAAGCATGTTCTCCCCGGAAGCGAGGCGAGATCGGCCCTTTTTCATAGGGATAATTCAGCGTTACGCGCGGCATGAAAAAAATGTATTTCAGGGTCAGGGCAAAGCCCTTCACAATTTCGGTCAGTAAAAACGCTCGCGCGTAGCGGTCCATATTATTTCTCCTTCCCCGGCGGAACGATGTCCGGCTCTTCGGGTATGAATACCGGGGCGGGTGGCATGTCTGCCGGAAGAACGGGGGACGAGGCTATCACCGCATCGGGAATTTCCACCTCCACATTGTTTTTACCCGGCAACGCGTCGAAGGTGAGCAGCACTCCGGCCGTGAACACCACCCATATCAATGTAAAGGGTAAAAAGACTTTCCACCCCAGCCGCATCAGCTGGTCGTACCGGAACCGGGGCAAGGTTCCCCGTGCCCAAAGGAAAAAGAAGAGAATAAGCGCCGTTTTCAACCCGAACCAGATAATCCCTGGAATAACCGCCAATACCGAGATTCCGAACGGCGGCAGCCATCCTCCGAGAAAGAGCGTTGTTGTAATCGCGCTCATCAGGATCATATTTGCATACTCACCAAGGAAGAAGAGCGCAAAAGTCATGGCAGAATATTCCACCATGAAACCGCCCGTGATTTCCGACTCCCCCTCCGGCAGATCAAAGGGCGCGCGGTTTGTTTCAGCGAGAATAGATATCAGAAACACCACGAACATTGGAAACAGAAGCACATTCATCCAGAACGGACGCGGAGCCATCACAATTTCCTGCAAATTCAGAGAACCTGTGCACAGAAGCACGCAGACAATAATCAAGCCCATGGACACTTCGTAGGAAACCATCTGAGAGGCCGAGCGCAGTCCGCCCAAAAAAGCGTAACGCGAGTTGGACGCCCAGCCGGCCATAATCACGCCGTATACTCCCATCGAGGAGATCGCAAAAAGATAGAGAACGCCTACATTAATATTGGCGATTACCCAGTTTTTGTTGAACGGAATAACAGCCCAGGCAATCAGCGAGAGGGCAAACAGCATCATCGGGGCCATCAGGAATACGACGCGATGGGCCTGAGAGGGGATGATTGTTTCCTTGGAAAAAAGCTTGATCCCATCCGCAATAGGCTGCAGCAGACCGAAGGGTCCGACGGTCATCGGCCCCTGCCTGCGCTGGATCGCGCCTAAAACTTTTCGTTCGGCATAGGTCAGATAGGCCACGGCCAATAAAACGACGACGACGACCAGCACGATCCAAAGGACCGTCATTCCCAGCCATTGTGCGTAAAACATAAACGTATCGGACATTTCTTGTTCCGGCTTTTCTTGGGCCGCTTGCCAGCCCAAAACTGCCTGCTTTTGAAGAAAAAGTAAAGGGCATAAGGAAGGAATTCAATGTGTCCGCAGAGGTTCCTAGCCCTGAGGGGTGATCCTTTGCGCGGTCAGGGAGCTGTCTCTTGTGACCTCCACCGGTTCTGCGGCTGCGGTTACGGTTTCTGGCGCTCTCTGGGTTCCGTTGCGGTAGTTTTCTTCGGCGAGCCGGACCACATCGGTGGCATACAGATTGTATCCCCTGCTATGCGCGCGATCCAGCCACTCGCTCAGTTCAGTCGTGGTTACACCCGACCCGCTTTTGCTTTCCGCAAACATCAGTTTCCCGGTTTCAGAGTCGGCATAAACGATCCCGATATGGTTTATGCCGTGGGTACGGCCTGCATCCCAGCCCTTGTCCCCGGAGTCAATTCCCACGATCATCCCTGCCTTCATCGCCGAGAGCGTGACCTCATCGCCCTGAAGCATGAAACCGGTTGCGTTGGAAACATTGCATACCTGTCCATCGGAATGTGTCGAGAAAATTGAACTCACATTCACATTTGAACCTGAACGCAAGGCTTCTATCTGGGAAACTGCGTTCCGGACGAATCCGCTGCAATCAACCGAGTCGCCCCCATCCGCTTTGGCGCCAAACTCGTATTTTACACCGCGGCGAACCGAATCCTCGGCGTAACGTTCGATGCCTATGCTGACAGCCGTACGCAAAGTTGTCTCCGAATATCTCCTGTCGGTCAGAAGCTCCGACTGGACGCCGTCCCTGATCAGGGGCGTGCCAGCCCCTCCGGTGCTTCTCGCAGGATGGGTTCTTATGTATTCGCTGGCATATTCAGGATGTTCGCTTTGAAATACCGGGTGCTGGACGATCTGTTCTTCGGTCAGGTCTTCAGCGATATTGAGTGTTTCCGATGAAGGGGTGACGCCGACCTCATGATAGATGTGCTGGATCAGAAACAGAAGATTGAAAAACTCACTATTGCGGCGCGTTCGCTGAACGCCCGCCCTCACTTCTCTTTCATCTGTAGTATCGTTTTGCGCCATCTAGTTGTCTCACCCCTGACAGCCCTGTCGATATTTGCGGCGTTTCTTTGGCTGCCTGTATTTTTATACCCTGTTTATTACAGGTTACTTTTCTTTTTCTACAGTTCTCATCATGCAATAAAATATGAAAAACTGCAACCGCGAGAATATTTTCTAATTATTTCAGTATATTGAGATTTATTCTGCTGCGTCGCATATATCGGAATCCAGGAATTTCCGAAGGTCGGGCTGATAAAAATTAGGGCCCTTGAGGATCTTACCATCGCTCTCCCGCACTATGGGTTTGCCGTCTTCTCCCAACTTGCTCATGTTGGAACCATGGACTTCATTGAAGGCGATGTCCTTGAGATTATGCAGGCCAAAGGAGAGAAACGCACCATCGAGGACATATTGAAGGTCAATCAAGGCATCGAGGGTTTCAAGAATATCACCGGCATCGAGAGCTTCTTTTAGTTCATCCAGCTCTTCGGCCAGAAGGTTAATCCGCAACGCATTTGTTTTCGGATCAGAGATATCGGGACGTGTCTTGACGGGAAGACCGTAAGTTTCGTGAAATTCCCGGACCTGTTCGATTGTCGATCTGTTTTTTGCCATGGCGTTTTCCTTATTCTGCCGCTTCCGAGAGGTTGCTCTTGCGAATAAAAGCATCGACGCATTCATGCATGGTCCCGGAAGCCCGGCAGATTGCGTTGCTTAAATAATACTCCTCATTATAGGGTGCGAACGGGTCTTTCAAGATTTTCCCCTTTTCACCAAATTTCGTCCATTTGGCCGGGGCAATCTCATCTATGTTCTTAAAGATTGACCATTCGGACTGTATGCGCTGGCGGAGTTCCTGAAGCGTATTGTAGGGCAACGCGACACCCAGTTCTTCCGACAGAGCGCGAAGAATCTTCCAGTCTTCCCGCGATTCTCCGGGCGGGTGAACGGCTCTCTTGCCTAACTGCGGACGACCCTCGGCGTTTACGTATATTCCGTCCTTTTCCGTATAGGCTGCGCCGGGAAGGACGAGGTCGGCCCGTTCAGCGCCATGATCGCCGTGATGGCCCTGATAAATTACGAAGGTCTTCCAGCCGATATTCACGCGGGCATTGAATTCATCGCAGCCCAGAAGATAGAGCGCCTTGATCGTGCCGTCCTTGGTGCCTGCGATGATATTGCGGAAATCGTGGCCGTTCTTTTGGGGAACGAAACCGATTTCAAGAGCGCCGACGCGGGAAGCGGCGTGATGGAGGATGTTGAACCCGTTCCAGTCTTTCGTGACGATGCCCAATTTTTCAGCGGCGTCGTATAAGGACTGGTGGAGCGCCATGCCATCGTCGCGGCGGAAAACCCCTGCTCCCACGATCATCATGGGTTTTTGCGCGGGAAGCTTTCCGGCAAATTCCTTGGCGAATTGCTCAATATCCTTCGGGCCGGTGCCGTAATGATCGTAAGGATATGTGAGGTCGGAGGCCTGCCCGATCATCACGACCTTCACCCTGCGCTCCAGCCAGGCGCGGCGGATGCGGGCATTGACCATTGTAGCTTCATAGCGCGGATTGGTGCCGATAAGAATGATCAGGTCGGCTTCGTCGATCCCTGCGATCGTCGAGTTGAACAGATAGCCCGCGCGGTTTGTCACATCAAAATGTGCGTTGTCCGTACGGCAATCGAGATGCGGGCTTCCCAGATTTTTCATGAGGTCCTTGAGGGCCACCATGGATTCGACATCGGCCATATCTCCGGCCAGAGCAGCGATATTCTCACCCTTCAGCCCTTCGAGCTTTTCTCGGATCCTGACAAAGGCTTCGGGCCACGAAGCCTCATACAGCTTGCCGGAACTTTCGCTGCGGATATACGGACGGTCGAGCCGTTTGCGTCCCAACCCGTCATAGGAAAAGCGGGTTTTATCGCTGATCCATTCTTCGTTGATGTCCTCGTTCAGGCGGGGAAGAATCCTCATGACTTCGCGGCCCCGCGAATCCACGCGAATGTTCGAGCCGAGCGCATCGTGAACGTCCACGCTTTCGGTTTTTCTGAGTTCCCACGAGCGGGCCTTGAAGGCGTAAGGTTTGGACGTGAGAGCGCCGACCGGACAAATGTCGATCAGGTTTCCCGACAGCTCGGTTTGCACCAGCTCCTCGATAAAGGTTCCGATCTCCGCATCCTCGCCGCGGTTGAGCTGGCCGAGTACCGGCGTACCCGCAACTTCTTCGGCAAAACGGACACAGCGCGTGCAGTTAATGCAACGGGTCATGACCGTTTTTATGAGGGGGCCCAGTTCCTTATCTGTGACGGCACGCTTGTTTTCGTGAAAGCGCGAACGGTCAAAGCCGTAAGCCATCGCCTGATCCTGAAGATCGCATTCCCCGCCCTGATCGCAGATCGGGCAGTCGAGCGGGTGGTTGATGAGCAGCATTTCCATGACGCCCTTGCGCGCCTTTTTGACGACATCGGTGTCGGTGCGCACGATCATGCCGTCGCCGCAGGCCATGGCACAGGAAGCGACCGGCTTGGGCGGACCGCCTTCCACCTGGACCAGACACATCCGGCAGTTTGCGGGGACGGAGAGCTTATCGTGATAGCAAAAACGCGGAACTTCAATTCCCAACTGCTCGGCGGCCTGCAGGATACTGGTTCCCGGCGCGACCTCTATTTCCATTCCGTTTATTGTGACTTTGGGCATATTTTATCCGCCTGTTCTGTCTACCTTTAAAACTTTTCCAGACCATTTGTGAATTTTAACCTGAGGGGACCTATTTTCACATGAGTCCTTCTGCGTGTCGCATTTCGAAGTCCCCATAATATGCCATACTTCCTCTTCGTAGTCAGAGCCTTCTTCTTTTTCCTTCGTTAACACCGCTTTATAAGGAGCGTTGCCCGATACGGCCTCTTTACCGAACACCGGTACCATCGCCCTGTATGCCAAATATATTGCGGTTTCTTCATCAGGAACAGCGCCTTTCGGGATGCCCTTGTGATCGGGATCCAGCATTTGCCGCAGGAGAATGACGCGGTACAGGTTGGTTTCGGCCTTTGTCTGGTCCTCTACCTGCCATATGGGGATCGTTCCGCCCGTGTGCGAAACCTTTTCGCCTTCGTTCATAAAGATCAGAAGTTTGCTGCCCTTTTCCTGTTTATCAAACCCGCACCAATCCGTATCAAAGACAACGTCCATGGTGTCGCTCAATTCGTTTTTATCGTCAAAGCCCTTGAAGGCTTCATTGACTTTAACTTTGTAGCCACCCTTTTCATCGGGCCCTTGTGCGACCGTTCCGACAAACACCTTGCTGTGTTCGTTGTAATAATCGTAGGTGCTTTTAGGCGCGAAACTGCACGCCTGGGCCGCTCCGGAACTTATTAACGGCGCTATGGTCAGTGGCATTATCAAGATTATTTTACGAATTATCCCGATTTTGCGAAGTGTTGGCATCGGCTTAAAATTTCCAGATGAATATTGAAAAGTGCCTCGGAGTACTATTTAATCTGCGCGGTACGGAAGATCAACAGTTACTTGGCACAGGCCTTTCCGCGTTTTATGGCATATCGCATCGAAGTCCTAGGGCATGAAGAAGACGGGCGGAGCATCAGAATCCGCAAGGCCCTTGGCGGCAAGGGTCAGGACGTGGGGGTCAGGATTGTTGACGTCTATACCTCCGAACATCCCTATGCTCAGACTGATGCTTTTGCCGGTGCGCTTGCGAACCCGGTGGTTCAGACCGTCAACTCAGATTTTGAGGATTTCGACTGGGCGCTGGAAATCGGCTTTCTTCCGGGCGTTACGGATAATGTCGGGCATACCGCCAGCGAATTGCTGCAAATCGGCGCGGCGAACGAGAATAAAGAGGATGCCGCCTGTTACTCCTCGCGCCTGTACCTGATAAAAGGCGCGTTTCAGAAAGAGGACATCGAGGCGCTGGCCGGGGAGTTGTCAAACCGCCTCATTCAGAGAGCCACCATCAAAAGCGCTTCTGAGTATAAGCGTGACGGCGGCATGGGTGCCGTGGTGCCGAAAGTGCATCTGGACAATAAAGGCGTTGTTGCCGATGAGGTCGATCTTTCGGTCAGCGAAGCCGAGCTGGAGACAATCGGGAAACAGGGAATCGCCAATGCGGACGGATCGCGGCGCGGGCCCCTTGGGCTTTCCCTTCTTTACCTGCAGGCGATCCGCGATTATTTCAAAAAAGAGGGCCGGAACGCCAAGGATATTGAACTGGAAACCCTTGCGCAAACATGGTCGGAACATTGCAAGCATACGATTTTCGCCTCGCCGATCGATGATGTGAAGGACGGTCTCTACCGCCATTATATCAAGAGAGCAACACAGGAAATCCGCGAGAAGCGCGGCAAAGACGATATCTGCGTGTCGGTCTTTTCCGATAATGCGGGGGGCATTGTTTTCGATGAGGATTACCTGATCTGCGATAAGGTGGAGACGCATAACTCCCCTTCCGCGCTTGATCCGTTCGGCGGGGCGATTACCGGGATTGTCGGCGTGAACCGCGATTGCATGGGATTCGGGCTTGGCGCGAAGCCGGTGATTAACCGCTACGGGTTCTGCTTTGCCGACCCGCGGAAAAATCCGGGTTATTCGCGCGATCCGAACGGCCATGATCCCATGCTTTCGCCCGCGCAGATTTTGAACGGAGTTGTGGCCGGGGTTGAGTCGGGCGGGAACTGTTCGGGTATCCCTACCCCGCAAGGGTTTGTTTATTTCGATGACCGCTTTGCCGGGAAGCCGCTGGTTTTTGTCGGCACGATCGGGCTGATCCCGCGCAGCATCAACGGCAAGCCCGCGCATATCAAGAAAGCAAGGCCTGGCGATAAAATCGTTATGGCCGGAGGAAGAGTCGGGCGTGACGGGATTCACGGAGCGACGTTTTCTTCCGTGGCTCTGGACGAGGGTTCGCCCGCGACGGCCGTGCAGATCGGCGATCCGATTACGCAGAAGAAGATGTCGGACGCCATCGTGAAAGAGATACGCGAAAAGGGCTGGTATACGGCGATTACGGATAACGGCGCGGGGGGGGTGTCCTCATCCGTCGGGGAAATGGCCGGGCAGTCGGGCGGGTTTCATGTCGAGTTGGAGAGCGTTCCCCTGAAATATCCCGGTATGGCGCCCTGGGAAATCTGGATTTCCGAGTCGCAGGAGCGGATGACGCTGGCCGTACCGCCGGAGCATACGGAGGAGCTTATTGCCTTTTTGGCCAAGCGCGGAGTAGAGGCCACGGTGATTGGCACTTACACGGATTCAGGCCGGGCTCATGTGACATGGCATGGCGAAACGATTATGGACCTCTCTATGGATTTCCTGCATGACGGAATCCCGGAAACGCCTCTCAAGACGACCTTTAAACATGGAGGAATAAAAGAGCCTCACGTTGCGGATAAAGAGGATTACGGTTCCGACCTGCTGGCCATGATGGGGCGGCTGAATATCTGCTCGAAGGAATTTATCGCTACGCAATACGACCATGAGGTTCAGGCCGGATCGGTTCTCAAACCCCTGCAAGGGCCGGGGCGGGTTTACGCTGAAACAAGCATTACCAAACCCGTTCTGAGTTCGCCTAAAGGCGTTATTCTTTCGCAGGCCCTCTTCCCCCGTTACAGCGATATCGACACCGCAGCCATGGCAGCGGCGGGACTGGATATGGCGGTACGCAACATTGTCGCAGCCGGTGGGGATATACGGCATACCGCGCTCCTGGATAATTTCTGCTGGTGTTCCTCCGACGAGCCGGAGCGGCTCGGGCAACTTAAGCGGGCGGTGGAGGCGATCTACGATCTGGCCGTGAAATATGAAACGCCGTTCATTTCCGGCAAAGACAGCATGTTCAATGACTTCAAGGGCTATGATGCTGCCGGCAAGCCCGTTAAAGTCTCGGTTCCCCCTACCCTGCTGATCTCCAGCATCGGGGTTATTCACGACATCCGCAATTCGATCTCGCTTGCGCCCAAGGCTGCGGGCGATCTTGTCTATCTGCTTGGCTCCACCGGAGACGAGCTCGGCGGCTCGGAATATTATGATTATCTGGGGCATCTGGGATCCCATGTCCCCGAAACAGACGGTCATCAGAATCTCAGACTTTACAAGCTTTATGCCCGCGCGACGCGCGACCGCCTGATCGCTTCGGCGCTGCCTGTGGGGCTGGGCGGGCTGGCTGTTACGCTGGCGAAGATGGCTGTTGCCGGGCAAACGGGGATGGATATCGATCTCTCCGCTTTGAATTTAAGCAAACAGGCCGTTCTGTTTTCCGAAAGCACCGGGCGGATTGTCGTAACCGTAGCGCCCCAGAACCGCAAGGAATTTGAACGCAATTTCAAAGGTTACGAGTATTGCCTCCCTATCGGTAGTGTCGCCTTTAGCGAAAACATGACTATCCGCGACACCCTGAAAGTCAAAGTCGCGGATATTGAAGAGGCGTACAAAGCGCCGCTGCGGGGGTATTGATGGGCGCGAACGTTCTTATTCTCAGCGGGTATGGCCTTAACTGCGAAGAAGAGACTTTGCAAGCTTTTGAATATACGGGGCTTTCAGGGACAATCCGTCATATTAACGACCTGATTGAGAATCCCGCAGAGCTTCAGAAGGTTGAGATCTTGGTTGTTCCCGGCGGGTTTTCCTATGGGGACGATACCGGGTCCGGCAATGCGTTCGCCCAAAAAATGAAGCTGGCGCTGTGGGAGCCTTTGCAGCGTTTCGTCGAGCGGGATACGCTGACGCTCGGGATCTGCAACGGGTGCCAGATTGTCGCCAATCTCGGCCTGATCCCTGCCTTAGATAAGAAATACGGAGAGCGGCTGGTGGCCGTTACCTATAACATGACCGCGCGCTATCAGTGCCGCTGGGTGGATTTACAGGTCAATCCGGCCAATTCTTCCCCCTGGCTCTCTGGGGCGGGGTCTATGCATATCCCGGTTGCCCATGGGGAAGGACGCTTCATGATGGATGAAGCAGTCCTTAAGACCCTTCAGAGCAACAATCAGGTCGCTTTAAGCTACCTCAAACCCGACGGAAGTGTCGCTAATGGCGAATTTCCTTATAACCCTAACGGTTCCATAGCTGATATCGCCGGGATGACGGATGAATCGGGGCGTGTTCTTGCCCTGATGCCCCACCCTGAACGCGGCATGTTTACATGGCAACGGGATGACTATCATGAGTTGAAGGATCGGGCGGACCGAGAGAATCATCCTCTGCCCGATGAGGCGGACGGGCTGAAAATTTTCCGAAACGCCGCGACTTATTTCGGGAATAAATTACAAAAAACCGCCTAATCGTTAACAGTTTTGCCTTTTTGTACCGAAAAGACTATAAAAAAACTGGCAAATTTGACCCTGTTTGGTTATATTCATAAGTAAGAAAAACTATTAATAATTTAAAAGCGGTTGAAATTAGGGTGATTTTTCTATGGGCGGCGCAGTCGGAAGATACATAGACGATGTCTTCAAGATATTAGAAGAAGGCGGGCATGCGGCTATAGCAGCACGTGCTACGCGTACGCTTGAAGGAATGTCCGGCGAGATCGCCAATGTCCTGACAGATTCCAATCCCCATGCAGTCGACGAGTTTATCAGCCGGAGCATCCGCTCGGCCGACGAGATGGAGTCGATGCTCTTCAAGATGGAGTCGGTCCAGACTGCTTTGCGCACATCGCGCAGCCGCACTCTTTTCAGAACCGAATTCGATGAGGCGATGCACGCGGGGGGAGCCGTCGACGTAGAAGCCTTGCGCGTCAAGTATGGGCTGGAGGCTGATGATGCTGTAATCCGAGCCTCTAAGCAAATTGTAGAACGCAGAGCCGCTGAAAGTGCCGCTACCACTGCCACACGCCAGGCAGAAAACGTGGAGGAGCGCATCAGGCGCCTTGAGCAGCGCGATGTCTTAAATTTCCCCGGTCTCGTTAACCGTATGGTGCACAAGGTGGCCAATAGAGCCGGACCATTCAGGGGCGTCATTATCTATACAGGAAAGGGAGTTCTTTACAGCACGGCCATTATGGGTCTCGGAGGGACTGCCCTGACTGCTGTAGGAATTGCCCATCTGGCAACCGGCGGCGAATCAACGCGAGGTCTGACGCATTTTGTTGAAGATGCAGCCGTCGGTTTATACCACGGGGTTAAAGAGATTGCCCCCGGCCTTGCCGATCTCCTGAAAGAAAAAAGCCCGGAGATCACGCACCTTCTTTTTACTGCCGCCACTTTGCAAACAGAAGTTCTTACGACTTCGCTTCGTGAAGTGAATGCGCGGCACAGTCTCGGGATCAATGACACCGATCTTGAATCCATCGCCCATGTTATGGAAGGCGATTGGGTTATGGGCGCCCTGCGCGAGGCCGGCGTGGATGTCAAAGGCGAAGATATCGAGCGGATCATGCGGGATTCGATGAATGCTCCTGACCGCAAGGCCTATATCGCGGAGCAACTCAGCCGAACAACGGGGCGCCGCCAGGAAGACATTCTTAATGCTCTTGCCAGCCCTGAGGTTATTGACGCCAGCAGCGCCACGCCGGAAGAAATTGAGGCCGCGTTCGGCCAAACGACCGAAGTTACCCCGGGGGGAGGCTCCGATACATCGCTTAGCGCCCTTCAGCGTGCCCGTGCCGCCCTGCAGAGACGGCGCCAGCAGGTGGGCGATCTGGCTCGCACGACCGTTGACGAGGCGACCGATGCCGTTGGTATTGCCCGTCTGAGCGGCGCTGGCCTGTCACAGGAATTCAACCGCGTTGTCGATCAGAAAAACCTGCACATGTTCAGCTCTCCGACCATGTTTGTCATCGGCTTGCTGGATTTCCTGCATCTGGACCTTTTTGGCCTCAAAGATATGCTGAAGAGGCAGGTTTTGCTGGATAACGTCAAAACCCAATTTGGCGACCGGTTCAATGTTCTCGGCCGGGATGGGACGCATCTCGATCTGGATCATGCTCCCAGCCCTGCCGGCAGTTGAGCATAAGTCACGCTTTGTGCTAGGCGCTTCCTTTATCCCTCTGATATTCTTTTTGTATGTTTGATGTCTTTAAGAAAGCGAACAAAAGAGCTTCGGTAACAGATGAGCTCATGATCGATATTTATGCCAGTCCTGAGATGCATGGGCTGGCGATCCTGATTGACAAACCTTTTCAAAAAAAGCTCCTCAGACTTGATCTTGACCTGAGGGACGCACATCTTATTTTTGTTTTTGAAGGAGGAGAACATAAGGATCTCGGCGAAGCGCTAAAAAGCGACCTTGTTCCATTCTTTCAGGAAAGACAGCAGGTAAAGTTTAATATTGTCAATGTGGATACCCTGGCCGTTATCGAGAGTTTTATGATCCCTCTTTCCGTGATCCCGAAGGATGGCTGATCTTTCATGAAAGACGTCTATATTAACGGTCTGGGCGCCTTTCTTCCGGGGCCGCCTGTTTCTTCAGCCGAGATGGAAGAGTATATCGGACGGGTTAACGGGCATCCTTCTCCCAGCCGGGCCTTTGTCCTCAGGCAAAATAAAATCAAAACACGCCACTACGCTTTCGGACGTGAACGGGGAAAACCGTATAGCGTGAGCGAAATGGCCGCCCTTGCCGTCAAACATGCGGCGGATGCCTCTGAAATTACGCTGCAGGATATTACTTTTCTTGCCACGTCTACGACCGTCGGCGACCTGATCCTGCCCGGCACGGCCTCCCATACACATGCTGCGCTGGGGATCCCACCGATCGAAATCGCCAGTTTCCAGAGCGTTTGCGCGAGTTCACTCATGGCCATCAAATCCGGCTATCTTCAGGTCAAGGCGGGAGAGCACGCTTGCGTTGCCGCGTGCGGAAGCGACTTTCCAAGCCGTTATTTTACTCCCGGGTTTTATGAGGGCACTGCCGTTATCAAGGAAGATGGGACCCTGCCCATGGAGATCGATTTCCTGCGCTTTACTCTTTCTGACGGCGCCGGCGCTTTCATTATAGAGAACAAGCCCAATACGCTGGTTCCTTCCTTTAAAATTCACTGGATCGATCTGCGATCCTATGCAGACCGGTTCGAGACCTGCATGATGGCAGGAGGGGTCAGGCATGGGGATGAGACAGCCTTCTGGGGCGACTTTGAGAGCCCTGCCGCGGCCGCTCAGGCCGGGGCCTTGATGCTCACGCAGGATTTTGCTTTGCTCAAACGAATGATCCCCGTCTGGGTTTCCCATTACCTGAGCCTGATCGATCAGGGAAAGATCAAGATCGATGCGATCAATCATCTGTGCAGCCATTATTCCTCTCATTCTTTGCGCGTAGAGACGATCAAATTGCTGAAAAAGGCCGGGGCTATGATTGACGAGGACAAATGGTTCAGCAACCTATACAGTAAGGGCAATACAGGCACGGCCTCTATTTTTATTATGCTCGAAGAGCTGGGCCGTAGCAGAGCGTTAAAAAGCGGAGAGTTCATTCTCTGCCATGTCCCGGAAAGCGGACGGTGCCTGAACGGTTTTATGCTGCTGGAGGTTGTTTAATGGATTATACGAAAAGCCAAGACGTTTTGCGCGCTTTGCTGCAAATCTGGGCGGATTTTTCTTCCAGGCTGGATGCCCTGCCCCTGATCGACAAGCTGAACCGGGGAAAGTTTCGGATCGAGGATTACAAGATCCTTCTGATGAACCACCGTCAGCAGGTTGTCGAGGGCGGGCGCTGGATCGCGCGAGCAGCATCCAGTATCGATGACCGTTATTTCGAGTTGCGGTCCAAATTTATGACGCATTGCGTGACCGAACACCGGGATTTTCGAATGCTGGAGCAGAATTATGTCTCCCTGGGGGGCACGATGGAAGAGATCCAGAAGGGAGAAAAGAATATCGGGACGGAAGCTCTGAACGCTTTCATGTTTCACCGGGCTTCCCAGCCCAACCCTTTTGACCTGCTGGGCGCGATGTTTATCATAGAGGGGCTGGGGCAAAACAAGGCCGGGGAATGGGGCCGGATGATCCGCGACCAGCTTGGCCTAAAAGACGAGCAGGTCAGTTTCCTGTTGTACCATGCCGATCATGATGACGGGCATATGGATGAATTCGAGGAAGCCCTGAAATCCGGCATCCTTGAAATTCCGGGTATGGGGCAGGCCATCGTCAAAACGGCGAAGATCGTTGCGCGGCTTTACCTGCTTCAAATTGACGAGATCGATAATTTTTGAGGTGAGAGATTATGAGCGAAGAGCTGCTGGCCCCTGTTCATAATATGCAGGACCCTAATCCGTGGTATGCGCTGACGCAGGATCACAGTACGTTTATCGACCAAAGCGCGAAAGAGGCCCTGCTCCGAAACAATGATACCTGGTCGCGCCGGGTCCTGTTGCCTGTTATCCGTCCGCTTGCGCGATTAAGTATTGTTATTTTCCGGTTTATCCGTCTGTTCCTGCCCCGGACATTTACGTCATCGAAAGCTCTGCATAACCTGATCTGCTGGGGCATGCGTAATTTCGTCAGCCGGGACGCAAACTATCTTATCCTGCGGCATTTCAACATGGGATCCCAGGTTTTGCGATTTCTGAACGACAATTTGTCAGATGGAAAGCTTCCCGGGCATCCGCTGCACCCTCTTAAAATTGAAGACCTTCGCGATAACGTCTTCGTCCAGCATGACCTGAATATTTATAACTTTGTCATCCTGATGAACCAGTATCTTAGGACCCATAACAAAAAACTGACCCCTGTTCCGCTGGACCAGATCGATTTTTCGGCTATTAAAGATTTTGATCCTGAACTGGAGGAATTTCCGAATACATGGCACAACTTTCTGGACCTGCAGAGTGCGATTGAGCTTTATACACCGATGTTTGCGCTGCTTCTTTCGCGCGAGGATTTCGAGCGGGCCAGCAATTCCCTTCAACTGGACGAAACGATTGCGATTTACGCTGCGACGCTTTTTAACAAAGACGCCATCATGGGGATCGTGAACAACAAGCACCCGATGGTACCGCTTTCGACCATAGAAGCCGGGTTCCGGTTAATGCTGCATGGGCTGGACGCGGAGAACCTGTATGGCTTTATCAAATATGTTCGAGATTCCAGAGACGGCGCCCTGCAAGCTGCGTGAAACCTAAGCGGCCTGTTTGCGGTATTCCCTTATTCTGCGTTCCATTTCCGGACGGAAATGCTTGATCAGCCCCTGAACAGGCCACGCAGCGGCATCGCCGAGAGCACAGATTGTGTGTCCTTCGATTTCCTTGGTGACTTCGTAAAGCTGGTCGATTTCGTCAACTGTTGCGCGGCCATCGACCATCCGGGTCATGACGCGCCAGAGCCAACCCGACCCTTCGCGGCAGGGCGTGCACTGGCCACAGCTTTCGTGCATGTAAAACTGCGAGAGACGCGCAATGGCCTTGATCACGTCGGTGCTTTTATCCATGACAATCACGCCTGCAGTGCCCAGACCCGTACCGACTTCGCGCAGGGAGTCGAAATCCATGTGCACAGTTTCACAAACATCCTTAGGGATCATGGGAGTGGACGAGCCGCCGGGAATGACAGCCAGAAGGTTATCCCACCCTCCGCGCACGCCGCCGCAATGTTTTTCGATCAATTCCTTGAGCGGGATTCCCATTTCCTCTTCCACGTTACAGGGCTGGTTGACGTGGCCGGAAATGCAAAACAGCTTTGTTCCCGCGTTCTTTTCGTTCAGGCCCAATCCGGCAAACCAGCCCGCTCCGCGCCGCAGAATTGTGGGGGCCACGGCGATCGTCTCAACATTGTTGACGGTCGTCGGGCAGGAATAAAGGCCGGCCATGGCCGGAAAAGGCGGCTTGTTCCGAGGCTGGCCTTTCTTGCCTTCCAAACTTTCGATCAGGGCCGTTTCTTCCCCGCAGATGTAGGCTCCGGCACCCCTATGAACGATAACGTCGAAGTCCCAGCCCGAATTTGCGGCATTCTTGCCCAGAAGACCCGCATCGTAGGCTTCCTCCACCGCTTTCATCAGCTCGGAGCTTTCATGATAAAACTCCCCGCGGACGTAGATAAAGGCCGCGTGGGCGCCCATGGCAAAGCCGGCGACCAGCGCGCCTTCGAGCAGCTTGTGCGGATCGTGGCGCAGAATTTCACGGTCCTTGCAGGTTCCGGGTTCGGACTCATCCGCGTTAATTACCAGATAGGACGGGCGGCCGTCCGGCGATTCCTTGGGCATGAAGGACCATTTGAGGCCCGTGGGGAAGCCTGCACCGCCGCGCCCGCGCAGGCCGGAGGCTTTTATTTCGGCGATAATTCCGTCGCGACCCTTGGCGATCAGGTCCTTTGTGTTATCCCAGTCGCCGCGTTTCTGCGCGGCTTTCAGGGAGAAGGATTCCCAGCCGTAGATATTGGTGAAAATTCTGTCTTTGTCGTCGAGCATCAGGCCACTCCCGCTTTCTTAGCGCGGTCCTTCAGGCTGGTGGGGCCGGAAAGCGCCATGGAACCTTTGCGGCCTGTTTGCGAGCCGACTTTCGGCTGTTTTCCCGCAGCCAGGGTTTCGAGGATTTCGTTCATCGTCTCAGAGGTCAGGTCCTCATAGTAATCATCGTTGATCTGGACCATCGGGGCGTTGACGCAGGCGCCGAGGCACTCGACCTCCATGATCGTAAACAAGCCGTCCTCTGTCGTTTCATTCAGCCCAATTTCCAGTTTGTCCTTGCAGGTCTTGACGATGTCATCGCTGCCGCAGAGCCAGCACGGCGTGGTGGTGCAGAGCTGGATGAGGTTTTTGCCGACGGGGGCAAGGTTGTACATGGAATAGAAGGTTGCCACTTCATAGACCTTGATCGGGGCCATGCCGAGCATTTGCGCGATATGGTCCATCGCCGCGCGGGGAATCCAGCCGCCATAGGGCGGATTGGCCTTCGCGCCCTCCTCCCCGACCTGACGCTGAGCCATATCGAGCAGCGGCATGACGGCGGATTGCTGCCGCCCCTTGGGGTACAGGTCGATGGCTTCCTGCGCCTTCTTCTTATACTTCGCATTAAAGGCGAAGCTTTCGGGCTGGTAATCGGCGTTGATTTCGAATTTCTTTTTCATTTCAAGTTTACACTTAATCTTTTATGCCTACGGTTAGCTTTTTACACCATCTAAACGAGTTATCAAAAAATACAAAGCCCAAAAATCAAGAATACCAAGAGTGTTAATTCTATAGGTAAAACTAACAACTGCAAAACCATACAAAGCTTCAAAAAACTCAGAAAAAACACCAAGATTATTGCAGTGTACGGACCCGCTATTGGCTGTCCAATTACATTCGAGCAACAAAGCTCCCCATGTAATCATGCCCCAAGTAACAATACTAATAACGCAATTAATCAGGGCTAAGTAATAGCCGACTTTTCTCACCGATCGATCACTCTTCAACCAATTCCAGTTCATGCCCTGCTAGTGAAATTTCATGGCCCATGGATCGACCATCGGAGAAATACCACCATTTTTCTATCCAACCCCCACGTTGCCCCTCAAGTTCTTTAATTTCAAAAACCTCTCCGATCATTGATTTAAGGTTTTCTATTTCATCGGCAGGTAAATTTAAAAATAAATTCTCATCCAATTTTATAACTTTTACCTTTGATCCGACTTTTAGTGTTTTGCCATTTCTATCCTTTGGAAACTCGCTCACCGATCAATCTCTCCAAAGACGATATCAAGGGAGCCGATGATCGCCACGGTGTCGGCGAGTTGGTGACCCCGGCTCATGAAATCGAGCGCCTGCAGGTGGGCAAAGCCCGGAGCGCGAATCCGGCAGCGGTACGGCTTGTTCGTGCCGTCGGAGACGAGATAGACGCCGAACTCGCCCTTGGGCGCTTCGACCGCCGTGTAGGTTTCGCCTTCGGGGACGTGATAGCCCTCGGTATAAAGCTTGAAGTGATGTATCAGCGCTTCCATTGACGTTTTCATCTCCGCACGCGGGGGCGGCGAGACTTTGTAGTCGTTCATCTTGATGTTGCCTTCGGGCATTTTCTCAAGGCATTGTTTCATAATCTTGATGGATTCATACATCTCGGCCATCCGCACGAGATAGCGCGCGTAACAATCCCCCGTCTTGCCGATGGGAATATCGAAATCCATTTCCGCATAAACGTCATAAGGCTGCGATTTGCGAAGGTCCCACGGGGTCTTGGATGCGCGGAGCATCGGCCCCGTAAAGCCCCAGTCCAGCGCCTGCTCCGGTGTGACCACGCCGATATCGACGGTACGCTGTTTGAAAATCCGGTTATCCGTCAGGAGCGTTTCAAGATCGGCCAGAAATTTGGGGAAGGTTTCGCACCATTCCAGCATGTCTTCGGCCAATCCTGCGGGCATATCCTGATGCACGCCGCCGGGACGAAAATAGTTCGCATGCAGACGGGCGCCGCAGACACGCTCGTAGAACTCCATCGCCTTTTCGCGCTCTTCAAAGCCCCAGAGAGCAGGCGTAATCGCGCCCACATCGAGGGCGTAGGTCGTGATGTTCAGGATATGGTTCAAAATGCGCCCGAGTTCGGCGAAGAGCACGCGGATATATTGCGCGCGTTTTGGCGGGGTGATGCCCAGAAGCTTCTCGACACCCAACGCGAAGGCGTGCTCCTGATTCATCGGAGCGACATAGTCAAGGCGGTCGAAATACGGCAGGGCCTGCACATAGGTTTTGTATTCGATCAGCTTTTCCGTGCCGCGGTGCAGAAGGCCGATATGGGGATCGGCCCGTTCGACGATTTCACCGTCCAGTTCCAGCACGAGACGCAATACGCCGTGCGCCGCAGGATGCTGCGGCCCGAAATTCATCGTATAGGGGCGGATCTGGGTTTCTTCCGCCACCACAACATCAGGAGTATCAGTCTGTTCAGCCTGAGCCATGATTATCTCCCCCGTTTTTCAACGGATCCTTGCTTGCAGGATGCCAGCCGTGCGGCGGGCATACCGCCTTTTCATCACCGGGAAGCTGAATATCCGTTATTCCCTCCCACGGGCTTAAGAAATCAAAACGCCGGAAATCCTGGGTCAGGGTTACGGGTTCATAGACCACCCGCTTCTTTTCCTCGTCATAACGCACTTCGACATAGCCGGTCAGCGGGAAATCCTTTCGGAGCGGATGGCCTTCAAAGCCATAATCGGTGAGAATGCGGCGCAGATCAGGATGCCCCGAAAACGGGATGCCGTACATATCCCAGACTTCACGTTCGAACCAGCCGGCCGTGCTGAACAGTCCCGCAATGCTGGGCACAATTTCATCTTCGGCCACACCGATTTTTACGCGTATGCGCGCGTTATTCGTTATAGAAAGAAGATTGTAGACAATATCAAAACGAGCCGGGCGTTCGGGGTAATCTACCGCGGTGATATCAATCAGGATAGTATAAGCATAATCCGCATTGTCACGTAAAAATTTGAGGACAGAAGCCAGCGTTTTGGGTGAAGCCTGAAGCGTTAATTCATCCTTGTATACGACATAGCCCTCAGCATCGCCATTCAATGCTTCAATCATGGAATCGGCCTGCTCTTTTAAGGATTCAGCGAGCAATGCGCGTATCCTCCCTCTGGATTTTTTTCTGAAGCTGCAGAAGACCGTAGACCAAAGCCTCTGCTGTTGGCGGGCAGCCGGGTACGTAGATGTCTACCGGGACGATCCGGTCACAACCGCGGACCACGGAATAGGAATAATGATAATAGCCGCCCCCGTTGGCACAGGATCCCATAGAAATCACCCAGCGTGGTTCAGGCATCTGGTCGTAGACGCGGCGAAGGGCCGGCGCCATCTTATTGGTGAGAGTTCCAGCGACGATCATCACATCGGACTGGCGCGGACTGGGGCGTGGAAACATGCCGAAGCGGTCGAGATCATAACGGCTCATATAGGCGTGGATCATTTCCACCGCGCAGCAGGCCAGGCCAAATGTCATCGGCCATAAAGACCCTGTTCTGGCCCAATCGAAGAGACGGTCCGTCTGGGTCAGCAGAAACCCTTTTTCCTGAAGGGTTTTGGAGATTGCTGCCGGAACGACATCCTGCTTGCGAGCCTCGGGCAGCGGAACCCTTGTCGTCAGATCATAATCCGGTGCTTCTATGATATGCTTGTCGTGTCCCATCCTTAAATCATTCCCACTCCAGAGCGCCTTTTTTCCATTCGTAGATAAAACCAACCGTCAGGACAGCCAGAAAGACTACCATGGACCAGAAACCAAACAAGCCGATTTTTCCCAGAGTAATGGCCCACGGAAAGAGGAAAGCAATCTCCAGATCGAAAATGATAAAAAGCAGCGTCACGAGATAAAAGCGAACATCAAAGCGGTTGCGCGCATCGGAAAACGCGTCAAAACCGCACTCGTAAGCCGAGAGCTTCTCGGCATCGGGTTTTTGCTTTCCTGCCAGCAGCGAACCAAGGATCATGGCCACGGAAACGGCCCCCGCTATTACCAGAAAAACCAGAATGGGCAGATATTGTATCAGAAGGTCATTGGATGCCATCGCAACCTCACAAGGGGCTGAATTTTGCTTTAGTTTTAGCACCATAAAAGGGGAAAGAAAACAGCCTTTCACAGAATATTCTTGTGAAAAGCTGTTCTTAAGCTAAACTGTTACGCAGATTATAAATTTTCTATTTTTGCGGCTGTTTTTGAAGGCCAAGGAGCATTTTATGGGCGGTATACGCGTTCTGGCAACGGGGATTACACTCCTGATTTTAGGCTTTATCGCCATCGGCGCCTACCAGACTCACAGTGTAACCGATCCTCTTGTCATGACGGGCGGTTCAGTGGCTCTTGGTGTTGGAGTGCTTTTAACACTTCTCGGTTTTCTGAGTTCCGTCTTTCAGGAATTCTCCCCCAAAACAGGGATTCACCGGGGCGACACGGCCATCTTTTCGCATACCCTGATCCGCTGCATGATCGCCATTACCGTAGCCGATAACGAACTTGAGGACGAGGAAGTCAAAGCCGTTGCCTCTGTATTTAAAAGAGTTACGGGGTCCCCTGTCGGCGAGAAGATTATCCGTGAAACGGCCGGCGAGATGATGGAAAGCGGGGTCGATATCATCTCGGAACTCAAGAACACGCAATCCAGTCTTGATAAATCGTCGAAGGAGAAGATCATTATCGCTTCCCTTTATATTCTTGCTGCCGACGGGATTATGGATGAAGGCGAAGAGATGTTTCTGGAAGACATACGTGACGGGCTTAAAGTGCCCATGGGCCGCTTTAATAAAATCAAAAAGGATTTTCTTGCCTCCCGGAACCTGACGAAAAGAGGCTAGGTCTTTCGTTTACTTTTACTTTCTTTGCAAAAATTTTTTATTTGAGATAGGCTCCATTTCTGTCTTTTGTTTTTTTAACTGAACCGGGCGCGGCTGATGCAGTACCCCACACCTGAGCAGGCTTTTCAGCGTCTGGCTGTCACCGTTCAAACGCCGGATAGCCCCAAAGCATTCCGCCATGATGCTTTTTCATATCTTGCCGATAAAATCAGGGATCATCCTTATGATCTTGTCGATAGCGATGAAATTATTTTCCTGGGCAGAGATGGGCAGGTTGGCCATGCGATTATCGTCCGGGGCGTTACAATTATTGCAGACCGGCAAATCGACGTTCTGGGAGTTGACTCCAGCTATACATTTAGTTTCAATCAAACCCGCTATACTACAAAACTGAGCGCCCATTCCCCCACGCTTTTAGAGATGAGTGTCGTTGGCAGAAGCAAGCTGGGGGATTTTAAAGCCCAGTATGGGCTTGCTCCCCCGGCGCCGTCGGAAGATCTTATACGCGATTATTGAGTTGGTGATCCGGCTGCCGCCTTGTTTGGCGGCGGGGTAACGAAATGGCGCGAGTGACGGGACTTGAACCCGCGGCCTCCGCCGTGACAGGGCGGCGCTCTAACCAGCTGAGCTACACCCGCGCAATCCGTTAGACCTCAAGTACTTAATCGCTCGCCTGTCAAAAATCAAGCGAAAGTAACAAAAAACACTAAAAATCCGCGTCAGGCCGCCAAAGCCGCAGGTTGCGCCGTATAATCCATCCCCAAAGCCTGCGCTACGGCAGAATGCGTAATCTGTCCTTTACAAACATTCAAACCGTTACGGAAGTTCGGGTCGCTCTTGAGCGCCGCTTTCCAACCCTCATCGGCCAGCCGGAGAGCATAGGGCAGAACCGAATGGTTCAGGGCGAGCGCGGATGTCAGCGGTACGGCTCCGGGCATATTCGCCACGCAATAATGAACCACGTTATCTATGATAAAGGTCGGGTTATCGTGGGTCGTGGGTTTGCTGGTTTCCGCACAGCCGCCCTGATCGATGGCGATGTCAACAAATACAGTGCCTGGAATCATGGTAGAAAGCATATCCTTGCGGATCAGCTTGGGGGCGGACGCGCCGGGGATCAGTACCGCCCCGATAATCAGGTCGGACTTTTTGGCGTAGCGTTCCAGAACATCGATGTTCGAATAAACGATATTGGCGCGGCCATGGAAATGCTCATCAAGGAAACGCATGCGCGGGTTCGAGCGTTCGAGGATGGTTACATTTGCGCCCAACCCTGTTGCCATTTGCGCCGCGTGAAAACCGGAGACGCCGCCGCCGATAATCAAAACCTCCGCAGGCTTGACACCCGGGACACCGCCAATCAGACGACCCGTTCCGCCAAGATGTTTTTGCAGATATGTTGCGCCCACCTGTACGGAAAGACGCCCTGCTATCTCGCTCATCGGTTCGAGCAACGGCAGGCCGTGTCCATGAGGCCCCGTTACGGTTTCGTAGGCTATCGCTATGCAGCCCGAGTCCTTCAAGCCTTTTGCCTGTTCCGGGTCGGCGGCCAGATGGAGATAAGTAAACAGGATCTGGTCCTCGCGCAGCATTTTACATTCCTGCGGCTGAGGCTCCTTGACCTTGATTATCATTTCAGATGATTCAAAGACCTGTTTTGCATCGGATGCTATTTTTGCTCCGGCTTCTTCATAATCGCGATCAGTGAAATTAATCGCCTTGCCCGCTCCGGTTTCAATCAGAACTTCGTGGCCGCGGCTGGCCAGTTCCTTTACCGAAGACGGGACCAATCCCACCCGGTGCTCAAGTGTTTTTATTTCCTTTGGAACGCCGATACGCATTTATGCCTCCTCCTTGTTCCCATTATCTTTTCTGTCAATTCAGGGGCATATTAGACGGTCCGATAACGATCCGCAATGCAGGATTTCCGGAGTTTTCCAATGCTTTAGGTGCCGTAGCGCTTTTGGACGTAGTCTTCAACAATATGCTGGAAATCCTGCGCGATTTTATCGCCGCGCAGCGTGTGGGCTTTTTTGCCGTCAATAAAGACCGGGGCAACGGGCTGTTCGCCCGTTCCGGGCAGGCTGATGCCGATATCGGCGTGCTTGCTTTCACCGGGGCCGTTGACGATGCAGCCCATGACGGCCACCTTCATGGTTTCGACGCCGGGATACCGGGTGGTCCAGACCGGCATTTTGACATCGAGATAACGCTGGATATCCTGCGCGAGTTCCTGAAAAAACGTGCTTGTGGTGCGTCCGCAGCCGGGGCAGGCGCTGACCTCCGGGGTGAAGGAGCGCAGGCCCAGAGATTGCAGGATTTCCTGACAGACCTTGACCTCGAGCGTGCGGTTGCCGTTCGGCTCGGGTGTCAGGGAGGCACGGATCGTGTCGCCTATGCCCTGCTGGAGCAGAATCCCTTCCCCCAGCGCGGAGGCCACGATGCCCTTCGAGCCCATGCCTGCCTCGGTGAGGCCGAGATGCAGGGCGTAATTGCTTCGCTGTGCAAGGGCCGTGTAGACGGCGATCAGATCCTGCACGCGGCTGACCTTGGCGGAGAGGATGATTTTATCCGCCGGCAGTCCTATATCTTCGGCTTTTTTCGCGCTGATGAGGGCGGACTGGACGAGGGTTTCGCGCATGACTTCATCGGCACTGGCCGGATCAGACTTCAGCGCGTTTTCGTCCATCAGTTTGGTCGAGAGGTCCTGATCGAGCGAACCCCAGTTCACGCCGATGCGGATGGGCTTATCGTATTCTATGGCCTTTTCGACCATGATTTCATACTGGCGGTCGCGTTTCTGGCCGAAGCCGACATTGCCGGGGTTGATGCGGTATTTATCGAGCGCGCGGGCCA